>NC_018866.1:1303333-1955000 GCF_000305775.1 Dehalobacter sp. DCA | reverse complement strand
CTAAGGTCAGTCTTAAGTATTCTAAAACTCTCTTCGATCTTCCATAGTCCTCCGTATATCTTGGAAACCTCATCTGTGCTCAAGTTCAGGTTGTTGGTAATGACCGCATAATACCCATCATAGCGGGCGGCTTGCTCAATTTTTGCTTCATCCAGCTTCCAATCTTCTGTGTCAAGCTCCATCTGCAAAAACTGATTGCAACCCCGTTTTACTGCAGCCTTAAGCTGATAGGGTTTGTCAAGGCGTTTCTTGAGCTTCTCTAGTACGCGTTCCCTGTCGGATCTGTCTTTGTTAGCCCGTTTGGCCGACCAGGTTAAGTGTATCTTTACGGGAATTTTTTCAATAGTGTACTTCCTGGGCCTTCCTCTTTTTTTCTTTTCAGCACTTTCCTCATCCTGATCTATGGGAACCTTGACCTCCAGTATTTGCTCTACGATCTTGGAACGAGAGGTTATCTCCCCTGTGGCAAGGTCCACACTATCTTGCCATCCTTCGTCGTTCCATACAAGTTCCTTAAAGGAGTCAGGAGAACGCTTTAAAGTATAGCTGATGACGAAGTCGTGCCCACCCTTGCAGAGGTACTCAAGATTGCTGCCGCTGTTGAGTCCTCTGTCGGCAACCACCGTGATCTTTTCCAGCCTGTACAGACTCTTAAGCTTCTCTACCGATCGGGTCAGAGTACACTGATCCATCGTGTTGCCTGGAAAAAGTTCATACGTTATGGGTATGCCGTTGTTGTCCAAAAGCAGCCCCATGACCACCTGAACTTCGTTATTTTTGTGATCCTTCGAGAAGCCAAACATTCGTAATTCGCCCCAGCGGGTGCTCTCAAAAGCGTACGTTGTGACGTCATAGTATGCTTCAGGACCACTGCGGCTGGTTTTCTTTTCAAAGAAGTCAGCAAGGTGGCTTATGATGGCCTCTTTCTGCTGGGAGAGTACATCAAGAACATCGTAAAGGACATCGATCCCAAGAGAAAGGATACCCGCATAGGAATTCTGTTCCAATGCACTCGCATGGATACTGCAAGGATCTGCGCAGCGATGGGCGACAAGGTAGAATAGAGCTTGTCCAACAGCTGTAGCATTGCGCTTTCCGCAATTAGCAAGAAAAAAGGCGTCTAACCCCATAGTGCTCCAAAGCTGTTTGATTAGCGCATGACCGAACCTGAAGGAAGGAACAACATCCTGAGGTGATGTGATGTCCATAACGGTAACGCTTAAAGCGAGAGGAGCGTTCGTTTCCTTCTTTGCCCTTGTCAGTTCAGCTGCTTCAGCCTTAAGCTTGGCAATAATGTCCGGATCCTCAGCGAGCATTCGTTCATAGTTACCAATCGTCTTCACGACATGCGTCTTTTTCTTCGTTGTTCCCGGAATACGGGTATCTTCTCTAAACTGTATGACCCGGGCCTTGCCCGAGCCTGTTATGGCAACGTACATACAGAAGGCTCCTCTGGATAAAAATATCTAAAACTATTATACCATAATCGCAACTAATATAAAAGGACATAATAGGACAAAATATAATATATTTTCTACATAAAAATCAGCCCTGAACTCCGCTATCTAAACGGTTTTCAGGGCTGAGTGCTAGCAGTTTTTCGTCTTATAAGTCCTAAAGTCAGGATGTAGTCTCTTCATATATGGATGGCTTAGTGCCGTGGTGCTAAGGATGGTAAGGGAACAGCGCAGGTAACTAAAGGGGTACATGTAAACAATGTACCCCTTTGCTTTCCATGAATAATTCAGTATACTATAGGGTAAATTGATTGAGAAATAGCAGTAAATGGAGAGTAAATGATGGATACACTTCGGACTAAAGAAAATCAGCCCGGGCATAATGGTGAAGACGATAACTATCTATTTTTTTCCAGCCTGGAGCTCATTGACTATTTTGTTAATAACTTAGCAGATAAAGATATCAGAACTCAAACGAAAAGAATACTTGAAATGGCCAGAGTTCTTATGAGAAAAAAAGATTTTAAGCTGGAAGATATTTATTCAGTACTCATTATGGTTAGAAATATCGGACTTGGTTCCCAGATTGATGAAGTCTTTTCTTTATATTTTAAAGAAGGAAATTACCCTATCCGGGTTTTTATTCAAATTGCAGATTTAGAAAGCACAGCCGATGTTGAACTGGAATTTTCAGCCTACCGAGGTCAAAAAAAATATATCAATAACGGAAAGCTTTTTCTGTCTGAAGGGCCTTTCTCACAAGGGGTTATCATAGAAAATTATTATCACGGTTCTGCTATACAGCCCTTTTCTCCACTTGACCAAAGGCTTATTGATGGTGACTTCAAGCAGGCTGTCAGGCAGTGCTTGGAGAACCTGAAGAATACGCTGGAGTCGGCAGGGAGCAGTTTAAATCGGGTTTATTCTTTTATGGTTTATTTAAAAGATTTGAATGCACTTCCCGAGGTTGAAGAGATCGTCGGACAGTATATCTCTAATCAGGGTGAAATACTCCAAGACGCAATAAAGATTGAGCAGTTTAAGGGCAATCATAATATCGAAATTGCTTGTTCTGCTTATTTGTGCTAATCATAGTGGGATTTATTACATATTTTTGATAGAATTCTAAGACAATTTTAAGAGCAGGCTGCTAATCTGATTATCAAGATTTAATATTAGTTGTTTCTTGTTCTTTTGTCATGGTTATATTACTATATTAAAGGCAAGGAAATGATTCGAAAATCTAACGTGTTTATTTAAAATGCTTGTTTGAATGAAGGAGAATTTGATGGAATTTATTACGAGTTTGATTGATATTGTCTTACATATTGACAAATACCTGGATATGTTGGTCCAAACGTACGGTGTCTGGGCGTATCTGATTATCTTTTTAATCATTTTTTGTGAAACCGGACTTGTTGTAACACCGTTTCTGCCGGGGGATTCTTTGCTTTTTGTCATCGGGGCTCTGGGAGCAACAGGGGCGATGGATATTAAATTTGCTTTTATCTTACTGCTTATTGCGGCAATCGCAGGAAATACGCAGAATTATTTTATTGGAAGATTTTTTGGACAGAAAGCCTTCAATTGGAAAGACAACAGACTCTTTAAAAAGAAATATCTCATTCAAACTCATGGTTTTTATGAAAAACATGGCGGGAAAACGATTTTTATTTCACGGTTTTTACCAATTATCCGGACATTTGCACCATTTGTCGGAGGGATCAGCAACATGAGGCTGTGGAAGTTCATGCTCTACAATATATGTGGGGCTTTGGCCTGGATTTCACTTTTTATGATGGGCGGATATTATTTTGGGAACATTCCGACAGTCGAACAGAACTTTTCATTAATCATTTTTGCGATTATTTTCATCACTGTTTTACCAAGTGTCATTTTTGCTCTTCGCCAAAAGTTTTCGTCGTAAAGGTGCATTCAGGAGGATAGAAAAATGGCTGATAATATTAAGGAAATTGAACAATACGAAGATGCAGAGATCATAGTTGAGCCACAGGAGATGGAGCGCTGGCAGAACAAGGCTAAAGACTATGTGGACAACCCTGTAAAGACGGAAAATTTGCTTACTGAAGCCCTGAAAAAAGCGGATAACAATAAAAACCGCGATGTAATCCAGAATATCTGGGATAAAATTCAGTTGCTCTTTTCTTTATTAAAAGACTGGTTAAACGGTGATTACAGAACGATCTCCAAAACGGCCATAATTTCTGTAATTGCCGGACTTATCTATTTCGTATCCCCTGTTGATCTTGTTCCTGATTGGATTGCTGCACTGGGGCTAGTCGATGATGCTGCTGTTCTTGCGCTAATATTCAACCAGTTAGACAAGGAATTGACCAAGTATAAAAAATGGAAAAGCCTTGAGTTCTAATATACGATAGGACAACGATAGAATTAATGACAGGAAAAACACAAACAACCCGAGAATTAAATCCCGGGTTGTTTTTATTATATTTAGTGGGGTTGATCAGGAGTATTGAATCTTGGCGCTTGGGGGTCTTTAAGTTCATTGAAGTACTTTCCAGGTGTTGAGAGATCAAAGTATACCTTGGAATCCTGAGTAACTCCCCAGTCTTGGAGTGAGCCTGTATTCTGGAGCATATTGAATGCTTCCCGGAAAAGTGTATTATGTGCTTCTTCCCTATTCAAAAGGAAGTCAATCGTTTCTCTTACCCCTTTATCGTTAATCTGCCGGTAGAGATATTCATAAACTACTTTTGCCCTTGTTTCAGCCGATATATCTGACAGTAGATCCGCAGCGAGATCGCCGGTACACTCGATATATGCTCCGGTCCAGGGATAGCCTGAAGCATTGGTTAACATGGGGGCAAGTCCGCCGATGACATGTGATTCCACGGTGCCAACAGAAGTATTCATGGCTTCAAGCGTGTGGCCATTTAATAGATTGACTGTCTGGGCGACCATTTCCATATGACTTAATTCTTCTGAAGCAATATCCATGAAAAGATCCTTAATCTTTTCATCTTTGATGCGATAACTCTGAGACAGATACTGTAAAGCTGCTTTGAGCTCACCATGCGGTCCGCCTAATTGATCTAACATTAAAGATGCATAATTTGGGTTAGGACCGTCGACGCGTACATCTTTCAGCAGCTGCTTATCATGTTTGAACAAATGTATTTCTCCCTTCATTCAGATTTTAATCGTTCGTTACCTTCTATAGTCTTGCAATATTCTTATTGATTATACAAAGAAGAATAATTGAATTTTAACTTTTTGCATAATAACAATAGATTTTCAGCAAAATATAATGGAGATTGATAATAGGAGGAACTGAAATGCAATTAAGCCAGAAAGAAAAAATGCTTTTAGAGGACCTGAAAAGCCACGAGCAAATGTTTGCTCAAAAATGCAGTGAATTTGCCAATCAAGCTCAAGATCCGCAACTCAAACAACTCTTTCAGAACATGGCGCAGCATGAACAGCAGCATGTCCAAAAAATCGATCAAAGTTTGAGCCAAACTTCCGGAACATCAGGCCAGCTTCAGGGCATGACGGGTCAAAAAGATTCGATGCTTTGCCATGATATGCTCTCAACAGAAAAATATCTCTCTGGGGCCTATAATACAGTAATTTTTGAAATCCAGGATACCTCCCTCCGTCAGGACCTGAATAGTATACAGAGTGAAAAGCAAAGGCAGGGGGAAGAAATCTTCAGGTATATGCAAAATAAAGGAATGTATACGGTTCACTAAAAAATGAAAGAGGGTATCGCCAACCACTACAAAGTAGTAGTTTTGCGGTTCCCTCTTTCATTTTCGTATCTTTAGGAACAATTTCAGCAAGATCATAGATCATCAAAAATGTTGGAGGGTTACATGATGCAGCTTACAAGTAAAGAAAGATCTTTATTGGAAGATTCCAAGAGCCATGAAGAACTGTGTATTAAGAAGTACAATAACTATGCCGGTCAGGCCCAGGATCTGCAGCTTCAACAGTTGTTTCAGAGCCTGGCGCAAAAAGAGCAGGAGCATCTAACAAGCCTTAACCAGATTTTAAGCGGCGGGATACCGAATATCCAACAGGGCCAACAGGGCCAACAGCAGCAACAGCCCCAGTTTATGACGTCCGGTATGGGACAGGCCGGAATGGTCAATCAGCAGGATGCCGATCTTTGTCAGGATATGCTTTCAACGGAAAAACATATTGCTTCGACGTACAATACGGCCATTTTTGAATTCAGAGACACCAACATCCGCAAAGTATTAAATCATATCCAGACAGAAGAGCAGCAGCATGGCGAATCTATTTATAACTATATGCAAAGCAAAGGGATGTATCAGGTCCATTGAGATACACGAATATCTCAAAACCTCAGCTTTTTAAATTTCCAGACCCTGGAGCGATATTGTTACTGGCTCCGGGGTCTGATTGTTCATTGTGATTGCTTGTAAGTAAAAGCTATACCGAAGAATAATTTTCGGTTATTTTTTTGTAATTTTTTAAAGCCTAAGATTTATCTGCACACCTCATGTCCTAAAAAGCATATTTATAAGCATGTACTGAAATATTGGTTAAATTTAACACAAAAAAGAATTTCTAATAATAAAAGGAGGAAGAATGGTGGTCGATAACCCCGAAAATGAACAAAAAGCAAGTGGAAAAATATCTCGCAAAAATTTTGTTGACTGCTTACAAATCATAAAAGATGAATTAAGAGATATTCAATCGTCAGTAAGCAGTATAAAAGATGTTGGGGATATACAAAGTCTAGATAGTTCTGAAAAAGGACTTTATTTTTCAGAAATTAAGGCTTCCAGCGCGCGAGCATTTAATAGCTATAAATCTATATTGGACACCTTAAAATTTATTTCTAATAAAACCGGTGTTAAACCCAGTATACTGGAATCAATAATTAATGTTATTGAAGACGGTTTTGTATCAATAAGGTCTCAGATAGACAATATCAAAGAAAGTCCTGGAGTTGAAGCGGTATTACGGAAAGAGAATTCTTTAACAACGATCAAACAAATATGTGAAAAGTCATTAATATGTATTGAGGTACTGGGGGGACTTTTCTTATGTGGTGAGACGTTAAAAATTGTTCATGAAAGAAAGCCAGATAATGAAACATGTCCCAAGAATTTGCCTGGCAGAAAAAAGATTGTGATTGTTAATAATAAAAAAATATGTATTACTGCAGCAGGCGTACTATTTCTCTGCAATAAGGCACTTAAATTCCATTGTAAAAAAAAGGAACACTGTCATAAGCATTCTGACTGCAAGAAAATATTGAAATTGCTTGAAAGCCCAACTTTTGGACTAGCAGAAATTAAAACAGAAGTAAAATCTATAGAAGACGCTGTTTACCATCCGTTTTTTGGCCTGCAGGAGATCAAATCCGAGGTTCAGCTTATCGAGTTTGAAGTCCAGAATATTGAGAAAAAGTTAGATAGTCCAACATTCGGACTTGCAGAGATTAAGACCGAAGTATTCAGTATCGGTACACTGCTGGAGAGCATCTATACGAGCATCATCGGAGCAACCTTTGGATTAGCAGAGATCAAATCCGAAGTCGCCGCAATCGAAGGAGCAGTGTTCAGTCCGACATTTGGGTTAGCGGAAATCAAGACCGAAGTCTTTAGCATTGGAACCTTGATTGAAAGTATCTATACGAGCATCATCGGAGCAACCTTTGGATTAGCAGAGATCAAATCCGAAGTAGCAGCAATCGAAGGAGCAGTCTTCAGTCCGACGTTTGGGTTGGCCGAGATCAAGACCGAAGTCTTTAGTATTGGAACCTTAATTGAAAGTATCTATACGAGCATAATCGGAGCAACCTTTGGGTTAGCAGAGATCAAATCCGAAGTAGCAGCAATCGAAGGAGCAGTGTTCAGTCCGACGTTTGGGTTGGCAGAGATCAAGACCGAAGTGTTCAGCATTGGAACCTTGATTGAAAGTATCTACACGAGCATAATCGGAGCAACCTTTGGGTTAGCAGAGATCAAATCCGAAGTAGCAGCAATCGAAGGAGCAGTGTTCAGTCCGACGTTTGGGTTGGCAGAGATCAAGACCGAAGTATTCAGCATTGGAACCTTGATTGAAAGTATCTATACGAGCATAATCGGTGCAACCTTTGGATTAGCAGAGATCAAATCCGAGGTCGCAGCGATCGAAGGAGCGGTCTTCAGTCCGACATTCGGATTGGCAGAGATTAAGACAGAAGTATTCAGCATCGGCACATTGGTCGAAGGAATCTACACGACCTTAGTAGGCTCAACTTTCAGCTTAGGTGAGATCAAATCTGAAGTAGCAGCAATCGAAGGAGCAGTGTTTAGCCCAACATTTGGGTTGGCGGAGATCAAGACCGAAGTCTTTAGCATCGGCACACTGGTCGAAGGAATCTACACGACCTTAGTAAGCTCAACCTTCAGCCTCCAGGAGATCAAATCCGAAGTAGCAGCAATCGAAGGAGCAGTGTTCAGCCCGACGTTTGGGTTAGCGGAGATTAAGACAGAAGTGTTTAGTATTGGTACTCTGATTGAGAGTATCTACACGAGTATCATCGGAGCAACCTTTGGGTTAGCAGAGATCAAATCTGAAGTAGCAGCAATCGAAGGAGCGGTTTTCAGCCCGACATTCGGTTTGGCTGAGATCAAGACCGAAGTGTTCAGCATTGGCACGTTAGTTGAAGGCATCTACACGACCTTGGTAAGCTCAACCTTCAGCTTAGGTGAGATCAAGTCTGAAGTCGCAGCGATTGAAGGAGCGGTTTTCAGCCCGACATTTGGGTTAGCTGAGATTAAGACGGAAGTCTTTAGCATTGGCACGTTAGTCGAAGGCATCTACACGACCTTGGTCAGCTCAACCTTTAGCTTGGGTGAGATCAAGTCCGAAGTAGCAGCGATCGAAGGAGCAGTGTTTAGCCCGACGTTTGGGTTAGCTGAGATTAAGACAGAAGTGTTTAGTATTGGTACTCTGATTGAGAGTATCTACACGAGCATCATCGGAGCAACCTTTGGATTAGCAGAGATCAAATCTGAAGTAGCAGCAATCGAAGGAGCGGTGTTCAGCCCGACATTTGGGTTGGCAGAGATCAAGACAGAAGTGTTCAGCATTGGAACCTTGATTGAAAGTATCTACACGAGCATAATCGGTGCAACATTTGGGTTAGCAGAGATCAAATCCGAGGTCGCAGCGATCGAAGGAGCGGTCTTCAGTCCGACATTCGGATTGGCAGAGATTAAGACAGAAGTATTCAGCATCGGCACACTTGTCGAAGGAATCTACACGACCTTAGTAGGCTCAACTTTCAGCTTAGGTGAGATCAAATCTGAAGTGGCAGCAATTGAAGGAGCAGTGTTCAGCCCAACGTTTGGATTGGCCGAGATCAAGACGGAAGTCTTTAGTATTGGCACATTGGTCGAGGGCATCTATACGGCGTTAGTCGGTTCCACTTTCAGTCTGCAGGAAATCAAGTCTGAAGTGGCAGCAATCGAAGGAGCGGTGTTCAGTCCGACATTCGGATTAGCAGAGATTAAGACGGAAGTCTTTAGCATCGGGACACTGGTCGAAGGAATCTACACGACCTTAGTAGGCTCAACCTTCAGCTTAGGTGAGATCAAATCTGAGGTCGCCGCAATCGAAGGAGCGGTGTTCAGTCCGACATTCGGATTAGCAGAGATTAAGACGGAAGTCTTTAGCATCGGGACACTGGTCGAAGGAATCTACACGACTTTAGTAAGCTCAACCTTCAGTTTAGGTGAGATCAAATCCGAAGTAGCAGCAATCGAGGGAGCGGTATTCAGTCCGACGTTTGGATTGGCAGAGATCAAGACAGAGGTATTCAGCATCGGCACTCTGGTCGAAGGGATCTACACGACCTTGGTAGGCTCAACCTTCAGCTTAGGTGAGATCAAGTCTGAAGTAGCAGCAATCGAAGGAGCAGTGTTTAGCCCGACGTTTGGGTTGGCTGAGATTAAGACCGAAGTATTTTCAATTGGAACCTTGGTTGAAGCCATTTTCACGACAGTAGAAAATTTGTCCGGGAGCACATTTATCGAAGCAATCTATACAGCAGTCTATAGCCCGACGTTTGGGTTAGCGGAGATTAAGACCGAAGTCTTCAGTATCGGCACCCTGGTCGAAGGTGTCTACACGGCTATTTATAGCCCGACCTTTGGTTTAGAAGAGATTAAAACCGAAGTATTCCAATTATTGAAACAAAGCTTCAGTAAGGATTTGACTACCGGTATTGCTCAAAGAGATAATCCGAATAATAATGATGATTTTTACGTCGAGGTTTTGAACAATACAGCAGCTACTGTCAGTGTAACGCTTTCGGTCTTTGATTATTCTTCAAGTACGGGAATTGCGGCCCTTGGGACGCCAACCCTACTGACCATTGCGCCAGGCAATGTAATAGAATTTGCTAGTTTGAATCTTAATGCAACAGTCTTGAATAGGTATGAGGTTACACTAACCAATGTCCAGGATGGAATCTATATTTGGTCGGCTTTCCGTCTCGCCAGCGGAGAATTGAGCCCGGCGAATACCTTCAGAGCGGGTGAATTTGTACCGCTTCTGCCCTAATAACAATAACACGTTGGCGGAAAGCTTCATTTCAGTCGTCATTAAATCAAATTCCGTTTTTCATCCGGTCAGCAATCAATACGCTGACCGGATGCTCATATCAAATAAGAATTGAAAAAAGTTCCTTATCGTTTGGCATTTGAATATAGTAGCAAAGAGGAGGGTGCTATGATTACCATCAGCTTATGTATGATCGTCAAAAATGAAGAAGAACATCTGCTCAATGTCCTTAATTGTGTGAAGAATATTGTAGATGAAATTATCGTGGTGGATACCGGGTCGGACGATAAAAGCAAGGAAATTGCTTGTTTGCACCAGGCTAGAATTTATGACTGGGAATGGATGGACGATTTTGCGGCTGCCAGGAATTTTTCTTTTGCCAAGGCTAGTATGGATTATATCTTGTGGCTGGACGCCGACGATATCCTGAAAAATCATGACCAGTTTGCCCTGATGCAATTGAAGCATGTGCTTAATCCCAATGTGGATGTTGTGCTGATGAAGTATTGTGTGAACACCGGGGTAATAGGAGATTCCATGTCAACCTTTTACCGGGAACGACTTGTTAAGCGGAGCAAGAATTTCCAGTGGCGGGAGCCGGTGCACGAGTACCTGGATTTTAACGGTGAAATTTTAACGACAGATATCTGTATCTGTCATACGGGAATAAAGTGCAATTCGCCAAGGAATTTGAGCATTTATGAAAAAATACTGGCTGAGGGGAAAAAGTTAAATGTCAGAAACCTTTACTATTTTGCGAGAGAACTTTTTAATTGCGGAAGATTTGCCGAGGCCATCAAAAATTTTGAGAATTTGTTAGACAGCAGTGAAGATATTATGCCCTATTATCTGGATGCGTGTATCCGGTTAGCCATCTGTTATGCTGCCCAGAACAATCATGACAAAGTGCTGGATTCCCTGCACAAAAGTTTTAAGTACGATATACCACGGGCTGAGGTTTGCTGCAGGCTTGGTTATTATTATAAGAGCAGAGAGGATTATAAAAAGGCCATTTTTTGGTTTGAACTGGCTACTAAATTGAAAAAACCAAACCAAACATGGAGCATGGTTGAATATGATTGTTGGGACTTTATCCCTTATACGGAGCTTTGTTCGTGCTATTACCGGGTGGGGCATCCCAAAGAAGCCTTATACTACAACAGCTTGGCATTGGAAACCAAGCCGGAAGATGCGATGAGCCTAAGTAACAAAGCTTTCCTGGAAGGTGTAATAAAAGGATCATCCTCTGTTTCAGCTGACGCATTGCATGAGTCGCTAAATTTACTGTATCCAAAGAGTTAATATTGCCAAGTAACAGATTCCAGAGTTTTGCATATTTTGTAGTACAAGTATCAAAAATGGAGGTAGAAAAAAATGGCATACCTTCCCGATCTTTGCAGTAGGTTGGGCTCGGCAGCTTTTACTGCGATCAATGACTCGGAAACCTTGACACTTGGCAGCAGAATCTATACGTTTTTAGATACTCTCGGAGCAACACCTCCCGCGGGAAATGTTCATATTGAGATTCAATCTGGATTGGCTGACACAGTAAAATTATTAGCCAAAGCAATCCGAGGCGAGGCGGATATCAGTATTCTATATGCAGCAGGCGAGAGCAATAACCCTGAATGCACAGCCTATTGGACAAGTCAGAGGTTTGCACTTGACGATGTCCAGGTGGTGGCAGGTCAGAATGTTTATATTGTGGAGAGAGAAGAGGATTCCAATACACCCATAACCCTGTCAACAACATGTAGCGGCTGTTCTCTGAACTCTTTAAGGCGTGCCGGCTTTTCAAGGTATTTTCTTGATGGAAACAATGCAACAGATGCCCAACAAAGTATAAGAGGTTCCTACCAGATGATTCTGCCAATAAATTTTGTTGGTTTTGCATATACAATTAATTGTATTAATAAAATTTATTGCTCGATGAGTTCTACAAGTTGTATTGAAATTGACTTATACCGGAGCCCTGATGAAGTCACTTTTACCAGAGTCGTAAGAAGTACGAGTTTTCCGGGTGCATCATATGGCGCGCTAATATGTGAAGATGTGGATTGTGATTCGATATCAGCAAATGAAGGCCTTTATTACCGACTTGGTACCGATGGAACTGATCCGACAAATTATATCGATATCAAATTCTCCTATGTGGCGGTGTAGTAACAGAACGACAATGGTCTTGTCTTGAAAGGGGAACAGTTGTTGAAAATTGCCTGCTTTTCCGCATCACCAATCATGAAGTATGGGCTGATGCCTGGTTTTGAAAAAAATGGAGAGGAAACAAAAATATTTCCTATGGCCTGTATGGGTGACGAAATGGTGACTCTGGAATTGGACGGACAGGTTATCCGCGTTCCCTATACCGAGCAGGATAAGATTAATAGCTATATTGACAAATGCATAGCCCGATATGGACCAGATTATGTCATCCTGGAAGGCTATCAGGGGGAACTGGCACTTGGCATTTCCATGGCCTGTGAAAAGTATGGCTGCGGGTTTATTTACTGGAGTATTGAAGATCCGGTGGGTTTTGCTAGAACACTGCCTATAGCAAAAATGGCCGATATTGTATTTACGACCGCTTTGGAGTGTATCCGTGAATACCGGAATCAAGGAATTCAGGCCCATCTCCTTATGTTTGGCTGCAATCCTGAATTCCACCGAAGCGGGGTATATAGGCCCCAGTGTGATCTGGATTTTGCGGTGCAGGCTAGTTGGTACAATTTTGCTTCCAGAATAGAGGGCTTTAACATTTTGTTAAAGCCTTTGCTGGGATTAGGTTATAAGTATCGCATTTGGGGGTACAATTGGGACAGTAATCCACAGGCCCGCGCTTTTCTAGGAGATAATGAAGACCATTTCGCCGGGATTTTTCCCAATGAGAAGCTGCCGGATCTATGTGCTTCTGCCAGAATCATTCTAGGATTTCAGTGTGATTCCTCCAGTATTACGCAGACCAGTATGCGGAATTATGAGGTGCTTTCTTGCGGGGGATTCTATCTTTGTCAATATACCAAGGCCAGTGCCTATATTTTCCGTGAGGGAACCCACCTTGAACTTGTCAGGGATAAAGAAGAGGCCGTGAGCAAAGTGTTATTTTACTTGGCCCATGACCAGGAACGTATCAGGGTTGCCCGGCTAGGGCAGGAGTATGTGCACAGAAGGCACTCGTATGAGGTCAGGGTTAGTGAGGATGTTCTTCCTTACATTGAACGGAGAGCAAGCATAAGGGAAACCGCTAAGATCAGAGAACTAAGGATCTGAATTGTTTTGTGCGGCTGAAAGCCTTTTATAGATCATTAACATTTGCTGGCCGCACCAGTATCCTTTGTCTTGGGAATTTATGATTTTCAAAAAGCATCTCCCAAAGCCATTGATTTCTAAGGGAAAACTGTTTTCTGAAAGAATAATCTGATGCTCAGGACAAATTGGAGGCTTTTCATTATAAGGAACTAGAAGTATATAATATTGGCCGGTACTTAAGAGATGTTGAGCAAATACTTCAGCCGGGTTCGGAAAGTGCTCAAGACAGTTGCTGGAGGTAATAACATTAAAGCGATCTTTTTGAGGATCGAGGATTTCCGAACGGAAATTGCCGGATGGGTAATCAGCTTTGCATTTTTTGACAGCGATCTCTGAAAAGTCCAGACCGGTCACATGAGCGTTTGGAAATCTTTTGCTAATCTCCTCAGCTCCTTGTCCCAGAGCGCAGCCCCAATCCAGGATAAAGGGACTCTCATCCTTAATGTATTTACACACTTCTTCGGGCAGATTGTCCAACAGTATCCTCATGAAAAATCTTGTCTGATTCTTTCCCCCCGCCGTTTCCCAATTAACATCAAACCGGCTGTCCCAATACTCTTTAGAGTTTATCGTCGTCATATTTTTGTCTCCTCCTCATTCGTGTAATAACAGCATATTCATCGTACAAAGCATTGTTCACGCTTAATATCAAATGATAAAAAACCTCAATGGGGAAATAATATACAAGAAAAGCTACACGATAAGAAAGGGGTTGATGCCAAATGAACGAAGTACACGGAAACGCAAACAGATTGGCAGGGGAAAAATCGCCATACCTGTTGCAACATGCATTGAATCCAGTGGATTGGTTCCCCTGGGGTGAAGAGGCCTTCCAAAAAGCCAAAGAGGAAAACAAGCCGGTATTCTTAAGCATCGGCTATTCCACATGTCACTGGTGCCATGTGATGGAACGGGAATCATTTGAGGATAAAGAAGTCGCCGCAATTCTGAACCGCAGTTATATTCCGGTTAAAGTGGACCGGGAAGAAAGACCGGATATTGACCAACTGTACATGACCTATTGCCAGGTGATGACCGGAGCAGGGGGCTGGCCGCTGACAGTGCTGATGACGCCGGATAAACAGCCTTTCTTTGCCGGAACTTATTTCCCAAAACACAGCCATTACGGACGTCCTGGTCTCATGGATATTTTGAGTCAGGTAGGTGAGCTGTGGCAGACAGAGAAAGATAAAGTCATCCAAACGGCAGCGGAACTTTACGAAACAGTTACCAGGCATTATCGTGGGGATAAAAACGCCACGTCTGCCGTGCCAAAGAACAAGCAAACCCTGCCATTTACAGAGAAAGAAAAAGACAGCGGTGATATAGCTATCTGGGGTAAAACCCTACTGGGCAAAGGATATGAACTGCTGGAAAACAAGTTTGATTCAAAATACGGGGGATTCGGCAGTGCTCCGAAATTCCCGGCTCCCCATAACCTGGGTTTTTTACTGCGGTATTCAATGGAAGAGCCACAGAGCAAAGCACTGGCGATGGTTGAAAAAACATTGGACAGCATGGCTGACGGAGGGATCTTCGATCATATCGGGTTTGGCTTTGCACGCTATAGCACAGACCATTACTGGCTGGTTCCTCATTTTGAAAAGATGCTCTATGACAACGCCGGTCTGGCCCTTGTCTATTTAGAAGCTTATCAGCGGACGAAAAACCAAAAATACCGCCGGGTTGCGCAAAATATATTCGGGTATGTTCTGCGCGATATGACTTCTGCGGAAGGAGGCTTTTACAGTGCGGAAGATGCCGACTCTGAAGGGGAGGAGGGCAAATACTATCTTTGGTCCAAAGATGAGATTAGAAAAACACTCCAGGATGGAATTGAATCCCTTCAAAAAGAAAGAGAGCTTAAAAACGGATTTAAACCTCTTTCTAAGCAAAAGGAAGAAGTGGCGGATATCTATTGTGATGCGTATGGCATAACGGATGAAGGTAATTATGAAGGAAAAAATATTCCTTCACGCATCTTTCATGTCGGTGTTGGGGACCTCACTTCCCGCTATAGTCTGACTGGAGACGAACTGGGCGAGATGTTGGACATTTGTAATACCATTCTGTTTTCAGCAAGAGAGAAAAGGGTTCGTCCGGCTAAAGATGATAAGATCCTGGTTTCCTGGAATGGTTTGATGATTGGGGCTTTAGCCAAAGGAGTGCAGGTGCTCTCAGGTGATCTCTCTTGGGAAAATGATAAAAAGAGTCTTCTTCTAACCGCAGAAAATGCCGCAGGTTTTATCAGAGACAAGATGTTTGATTCCCGCGGCAGACTGCTCGCCAGGTACAGGGAGGGGGAAGCAGGTATTCCCGGTTATCTCGATGATTATGCTTTTCTTGTTCACGGGTTGCTGGAACTCTATACGGCGTGCGGAAAAACAGAATACCTGGAGCAGGCGATATTTCTTCAGGAAGAGCAGGAAAAACTGTTCCGGGATGAAACGAACGGGGGATATTATTTTACCGGTTGTGATGCTGAGGAACTGCTACTCAGGCCTAAGGAGATCTATGACGGTGCAATGCCTTCCGGGAACTCAATGAGCGCCTGCAATCTAGGGAGGCTGTGGAGACTTACCGGACTGTCAAAATGGCAAGAACGGGCTGAAAAACAAATCAATTCATTCCGGACGACTGTTGAAGACTATCCTCCGGGATACACAGCTTTCCTTCAGGCGATCCAATACGCCTTAAATCAAGGCGAGGAACTGGTATTATCGGGATCTTCCGCTAATCAAACGCTAGAAAAAATGCAGACCGCCATTTTTAAGGATTTTCATCCATATGCTGCAGTGGCCTACAATGACGGTTCGTTAGGACAGTTAATCCCAAGAATGGATGATTACCCTGTCGGTAGGGACCTATCGGTTTACGTCTGCAGGGATTTTGCTTGCAGGGAGCCTGTAAATACCCCCGAAGAATTAGCAAAAATCCTCTCAGAATAACCCAGGCATACACATCCAGGCATCATTATATGGGTATGTCCTTGAGCTTGTTTACCGTTTACCTTTCTGAATATCTGTTTGTGAGTATAACGAAAGCATCAAGTTTACGGTGAACCCGCTCAAAGAGAAGGCCGCCGATAAACCATACCGGGGCATAGCTGAGTGTAATGAGTCCGTTTATCGCCAGCGGATCCGTATACCGCCAAGGATAGACCCCCAGAATTTTAAGTAGAAACAGACCGCTAAAATATTCTATCCCCCAGATTGCTGTGAGCCAAACGAGTCCCCTCAAAGGCCACCTCCATCCTGAAATTAAATCGTGTAAAGGTTCAAGAATAGCAGCGGAACCATATATAAAAAACATCCAAAGGTTGGTAAAGCCCATTAGCCGAAAATCCCCGTGAATAAGAGAATCAAGTCCTGTCCAGATTATTTCGAGGCTCCAGCCCATCAGCCCGTAAATTAAATATCGTTTTAGCATGATCATAGTTTGTGACAGGGAGGGATATTTTACTTATTGTAAAATATCCCTTAATAATCAGTACCACGGTTAACCCTAAATTTAATTATTTTTAGATTAAAGTGAATAGTTCGGAAAGCGCACCAAATACAGGGACTCCTTCTTTGTGAATTAGTCCTGGGAAAGGATTTTCTTTTCCGGTGTGTTCGATTGCTTTTGTGATCACTTCAAGACTCATCGGGGCGATAGGTAAATTACGACAATCTTCGAGCGAGTAGAAACCGGCCTGGATTACCTCGACCGGATCATGTTTTAATTGACCGCCCAGACCGCGAAGAAAGAAGACAATATAAATATTGTGTTTCACGTTCGGGATATCTTCAGGGTAATCGCGGACTGCCAGAATGCTTACAGGCTTCGACAGGATGCCGGTTTCCTCACGGACTTCCCTGACAACCGCTTGGGTAATTTTTTCATTCTGTTCTACATAGCCGCCGGGAATGGTCCATCTTCCTTTACCGGGGTTATGCGCTCTTTGGACGAGGAGTACTTTGTCGTCTTGAAGCAAAAGACCGCCTACGCCCAGGGAGTATTCCCCCCAGTGGATATAGTCACAGGCCGGGCAGCTTTGCCTCTTTTTGTCTTCAATTAGTTTATACTCCAGTGCGGCAGAACACACGGGACAAAACTTAAATTCCGGATAAAGAGACGGCATATGGTTCCTTCTTTCTCTAATCAAAGTTATTAATCCTATTTTATCCTGAAAAAGAGAAGATGCAAATTTTATCTAAATTGGGAAATACGGTACGAAGGATAAATAATTTCTTTGTAGAACTACTAAATAATACTTTAATCGACTGAATTTTCAACCTGTGGGGGAAATATAAGAATGAAAAATGATAAGAAAAAAGAGATTTGGCTTGATCCTGAGGAACTCCGGCAGTTGTTGGAGGGAGGCTTGTATTGGAAAGATATAGAGCCCAAACTGTCCGAAGAAAATGCGGAAAGCATCAGAAGGCAGTTTAGTCTTGAAGATGAGGCTGATATTAATGACGGTGATATTGACGAGTATGACCAGAACACCGGGGAATTTGACCAGAACAACGGAGAATATGGCCGGACGGCCGGGAAGTCTCCGGAAGAGGATCAAGCGGAAGCAGGTCCTGTTTTTGCCGGAGATTCGGATGAAGACAATGAGGAGATCAGAACGATTTTGCTTGGTGATCAAAATTCGGGGCAGGATGAACTGCAAAGACTGTTTATCTCCCAAGCGGCTTCCCTGGAAGATGATTTTAATGGAATAGAGCATATGAGCGAAATGAAAAATCCGGCGGAAACAAGTCCGAACAGCTTCAGCCCGCTTGCTGATACTGAGGCAGCGGATGATTTGAATAAAGCTGATGAAGCCTACAACGCAGAAGATACCGCTATGATCCCGAAAAGACCGGGCACTCTGGAGGAAACAGAAGTAGGGGCGGAAGAAAGAAGCCGCTTTTCTGATTTAAATAGTTATATCATGAACAGTAAAAATGACCCGAGTGCGGACGATGACGATGACCTAGATTTTGAGTTCGAACAGAAAAGCGGCTTTGGTGGACTAAAGCTTGTTATTTTTGTTGTGATTGTTGCAGCGGTCACCTTCGGTTTGTGGTATTTCTTTATCAGCGATTGAGGACTTTTCGTTAAGTACAGCAATGTTGAATTTTTTGTAGTCAGCGAGCATAAAAACCTATCTTCGGATAGGTTTTTTTAAATAAAATAGTTTTCAAAATCATCAAAAAGGGGTAAAATAGTTACAAAGGTCAAAAAAGGTCATAAAGTCAGCAAAGGTCAACATTAAAATAAGGATGGATGACGATGAGTAATTTGGCGGACAGAATCGAGGAGTACCTCAAAAAGATTATAGAGCAGGCCGAAGTTGGGTACATTGTCCTGCAAAGAGGTTATCTTGCTGATTTCTTTTCATGTGCTCCTTCCCAGATTAACTATGTTCTTACAACGAGGTTTACCGCAGAACGCGGCTATCTTGTTGAAAGCAGAAGAGGCGGCGGCGGTTATTTAAGGATTGTTAGGCTGGGACTTGATCCTGAGGGTAAATTCCAGAGACTCATGTCGGAACTCATTGGGGATGACCTTTCCCAGGATCGGGCCAACAATCTTGTGGACAGACTCAGAGAAGAAGATCTGTTCACCAAAAGAGAAGCAATCCTGGTAAAAACGATTTTTTCCGACCGGCTTTTGGTTGGAGTGACGAATTTGCCTTCTACGCTTAGGGCCCGTATGATGAAAGAAATACTGGCGAATATGTGCAGGGACGATGTTAATGATTGATCGGAGGGATAGCAATGCTTTGTCAGAACTGTCAACAACGGGAGGCTGTGGTTCATCTGACCAAAATCATTAATGGACAGGCGGCGCAGCTTCATCTTTGCCAGGAATGTGCGCAGAAAGCGCCTGGTACCGGCTTCAATCTCTACCCTGGCATGGTATCGGATTTTTTACAGGCATTATTTGGGGTAAATCCGGCAGGACAGTATGATCAGACGATCGTAGACAGCCAGCCCGGGAAATGTCCCGGGTGCGGAAGAACTTTTTCCCAGATACAGCAAGCCGGGAAAATGGGCTGTAGTAAATGTTACGATGAATTTGAGCCCCAAATGGAAATGCTCCTGCGCCGGATCCATGGAAGAGGGATGCATGTCGGGAAGGTGCCGGCAAGACGAGGCGCTTCGTTCCGAAACAAACAGGAAATAGTCAAATTGAAAGAACAACTCTTGGAGCTAGTAAAAGCAGAAAAGTTTGAAGAGGCAGCTATATTAAGAGACCGGATTAAAGAAATGGAGAATACTGTCGGAGGTGAGAGCAAATGACTTATCGGGAACTGCTTGCCAAAGACAGCTTCTGGATGAAGGATACCCCGGACATTCCGATTGTACTGAGTTCCAGGATCAGACTGGCCAGAAATATCGCGGACAATCCTTTCCCTCACGTAATGACCCATGATGATGCCGAAAAAATTGAAGCACAGATTTCCGGCGTTCTGGACGGTTTTACCGCTGAAGGGGAAAAGCTTGTTTATATTCCATTGAAAATGCTTATTCCGGTGGAGAAGAAGGTACTGATTGAAAAGCATCTGGTCAGCCCGGGTTTTAACGAGACTGAATATGCACGCGGTCTGGCCTTGTCCGAAAGCCATAAAATTGCAGTCATGGTCAATGAAGAAGATCACCTGAGAATTCAGGTGCTGATGCCGGGGAACAGCCTCAGGGAAGCTTGGCATCTTGCAGGATTGGTCGATGATCATCTGGAAGCGCATCTGGATATTGCTTATAAAGAAAAGCTTGGCTATTTGACGACTTGCCCCACCAATGTTGGAACCGGCCTGAGAGTATCCGTGATGGTTCACTTACCGGCCTTGGTGCTGACCAATCAGGTCCAGCAGGTTCTGGGTGCCCTGACTTCGCTTGGGTTGGCAGTACGCGGTCTGTACGGTGAAGGCTCCAGGCCCTTCGGAAATATCTTTCAGATATCCAACCAGGTTACTTTAGGTAAGAGTGAAGAGGACACCTTGACGCATCTTGATGCGGTGACGCGGCAGCTGATAGAACGGGAAGTCCAGATGCGGGAAGTTATTCGCAAAGAATCTCCGCTTATCGTCGAAGACAAAGTATGGAGGGCCCGGGGGACTTTGGAAAATGTCAGGATCCTTGAAACGGAAGAGATCTATTCACTTCTATCGGAGGATCGGTTGGGCATTGATATGGGCATTTTATCTAGAGTTTCTGCAGGTTTCGTATCTGTCTTGATCAACTCAATGCAGGGATGTCTGCAATATAATCTCAATAAGCAGCTGGATGCTTATCATATTAACGCAGAAAGAGCTAATTTTGTGCGTGGAATCTACCATCACAAAATGAGCGAGAATGTAAATTAAACGCCGATAGGTTTGGAAAGGAAGGATCAAAATGTCAAGAAAATTTACGCAAAAGGCAGAAAAAGTATTTATGCTTGCTGAGGCGATTGCCAAACGCATGGGCCATAAGATTATAGGGACTGAGCATTTTCTTTTGGCTTTGATTGAAGAAGGAGAAGGAGTTGCCGCGAAGGCGCTGACCGGGATTGGATTGGATCCTGACAAGGTAAGCGCAAAGATTACCCAGATCATTGGCGTAGGAACCCCTATCAGCGGAGAGGTCGGATTGTCTCCGCGAGTGAAGCGCGTGATTCAGCTTGCCACCGAAGAGGCTCAACGCCAGGGGGTCAATTATATCGGAACCGAGCACATTCTGCTTGGCCTGATCATTGAGGGAGAAGGAATTGCTGCGAGAGTCCTGGCGGATCTTAAGATCAGTCCGGAAAAAATATGGGAGCAGGTTGTAGAGCTCCTGGGAGGAGAAACCGAAGGCACATCAATGCCCGGAAGTTCCGCCGCGAATAACAGCAAACCCGGACAGGCAGGTGGAACACCGACTTTAAACGAGTTCGGACGGGACTTGACGGTTATGGCCGCTGAAGGGAAGCTTGACCCCGTCGTCGGCCGGGGAAATGAGATTGAAAGAGTCATTCAGGTACTGAGCCGCCGGACGAAGAATAACCCTGTATTGATTGGAGAACCCGGGGTCGGAAAAACGGCCATCGCCGAGGGTTTGGCCCAAAGGATTGTTAACAACCAAGTGCCGGAGATACTTGTCGATAAACGGGTTGTGACACTCGATCTTTCTTCGATGGTAGCAGGGACAAAATATCGTGGTGAATTTGAAGAGAGAATGAAAAAAGTCATGGAAGAAATCCGGCTGGCGGGCAACGTGGTCGTCTTCATCGACGAACTTCATACCCTGATCGGAGCGGGGGCTGCCGAAGGAGCCATTGACGCAGCCAATATTCTGAAACCGGCCCTGGCCAGAGGAGAAATGCAATGTATCGGAGCAACGACGCTCGATGAATACCGTAAGCATATTGAACGTGATCCAGCCTTGGAAAGACGTTTTCAACCGATTAAGGTAGGAGAGCCTACAGTTGAGGAAACCGTGGCCATTCTGAAGGGCTTAAGGGACAAGTATGAAGCCCATCACAGGGTGAAGATATCCGATGAGGCGATTGATGTGGCAGCGCGCTTGTCCGACAGGTATATTTCCGACAGATTTTTGCCCGATAAAGCCATCGATTTAATTGATGAGGCTGCATCCAGAGTTCGCATTCACAGTTTTACGGCACCGTCGGATTTGAAAGAGCTGGAGGAAGAAATCGAAAATCTGAAGAAAGAAAAAGAAGCAGCCGTAAAAAGGCAGGAATTCGAAAAAGCCGCCGAAATCAGAGACGAAGAGCAAAAGAAACGCGAAAAGCTCAGCGAGATTCGTAAGAACTGGGAGGAAAGCCGAGAAAAGGACCGGATGGTCGTGGGGCCAGAGGATATCTCCGGAATCGTATCGAGCTGGACAGGAGTCCCAGTGAATAAACTTGAAGAAGGAGAAAGCTTCAGACTTTTGAAACTGGAATCCCTTCTGCATGAGAGCGTGATCGGACAGGATGAGGCGGTCACGGCTGTTGCCCGTTCGATCAGACGGGCCAGGGCGGGACTCAAAGACCCTAAGCGGCCCATTGGTTCGTTTATCTTCCTCGGACCGACAGGAGTCGGAAAAACCCAGCTGGCGAGGTCCTTGGCTGAATCTCTGTTTGGGGATGAAAATTCGCTGATCAGAGTTGATATGTCCGAATATATGGAAAAGCATGCCGTATCCAGGATGGTAGGTTCGCCTCCGGGATATGTCGGTCATGATGAAGGTGGTCAGCTTACGGAGGCGGTCCGCAGGAAACCATACAGCGTCATTCTGTTTGACGAAATAGAGAAGGCCCATCCTGAAGTGTTTAATATTCTGCTGCAGGTACTGGAAGACGGCAGGCTCACGGACTCTAAGGGAAGGCTTGTGGATTTTCGCAACTGCGTATTGATTATGACGTCCAACGTCGGAGCTTCTTTCCTAAAAAAAGAATCTCTGGGTTTTGTCTCCGGAAGAAGCGAAGAAAGCGAATATAAATCCATGAGTTCCAGGATCATGGAGGAACTTAAGAAGACTTTTCGTCCGGAATTTTTGAACAGAGTGGATGAAATGGTGGTATTCCATCCGCTCAAGCAAGACGATCTTGTGAAGATTACCAAAATCCTGATCAAGGATGTCAGCAAACGACTAAAAGAGCAGGAACTTGAACTGGTCCTGGATGATGAGGTTCTGGAGCATCTGGCAGAAGAGGGTAATGATCCGACTTATGGGGCGCGTCCTTTACGGAGGGCCATCCAAAAAATGATTGAGGATCCCCTGTCTGAAAAGATTCTTGAAGGAACTTATAACGCAGGCGATACGATTAAGGTCGAACTTTCCGACAAAGAAGTCGTTTTTGTGAAACCCGCTGCCGTCAAGAAAAAGGGCAGAAAGAAACTGGAAAAGGTCTAAGGGGGAAGGAATTTTGGCAGGCCCAAAGACGAAGTTCTATTGCCGGGAATGCGGGCAGGAAAGCGCGAGATGGCTCGGAAGGTGTCCCGGATGCGGTGAATGGAATACACTGATTGAGGAACGCGTAGAAAAATCCAAACCTACAGAAAACAGAGGGATCGTTCAGGCGATCCCTCTGACTGAAATCCAAACGATGGAAGGGCAGAGACTTGATACCGGAAGTCAGGAACTTAACCGGGTTTTTGGGGGAGGGGTTGTCGAAGGATCTTTTGTTCTTTTAAGCGGAGAGCCTGGAATCGGCAAATCTACGCTGTTTCTGCAAATGGCAGAATATCTTTCCCGGAAGGAAAATGTGCTTTATGTGTCGGGAGAGGAGTCTGCCCGGCAAATCAAACTCAGGGCTGACAGAATGGAGCTTTCTTCTTCCCGGGTACATATACTCACCGATAATTCCCTGGAAGCAGTACGTTCGGAGGTGCTGAACAAAGGCTATAAAGTCGTTTTTATTGATTCAATTCAGACGATGCTGCTCGAAGACGTCCAGTCTGCACCCGGAAGCGTCAGCCAGGTCAGGGAAGGGGCTTCTTTTTTGCTGAAACTGGCCAAAGAAAATGAGATTACGGTTTTCCTGGCCGGCCATATTACAAAGGAGGGTGTGATTGCCGGACCCAGGGTTCTGGAGCACATGGTCGATACGGTCCTGTATTTTGAAGGAGATCAGCACCATATTTTCCGTCTGCTGCGGGCAGTTAAAAACCGTTTTGGTCCTGCCAACGAAATTGGGGTATTTGAGATGAGAGGCTGCGGTCTAGCTGATGTTACAAATCCCTCCATGTTTTTTATGGGCGATCATACACAAGTATCCGCTGGTTCCGGGGTGGCTGTCGTGATGGAAGGAACAAGGCCGCTCTTAGTGGAAGTCCAGGCTTTGGTAACATCGTCCATCTTTGCGCCGCCGAGAAGAACCGTAAACGGGATGGATTACCACCGCCTGCTGATGCTTCTGGCAGTCCTGGACAAACGAGCCGGGTACGCTTTTGGCACCCGGGATGTTTTTGTCAATATTGCCGGGGGTCTCGATGTGGATGAACCGGCAGCGGATCTTGCCGTCATCGCCTCTGTGATGTCGGGAATTAAAGATCAGCCGCTTGGAAATATGGCTTTAATCGGGGAACTCGGTTTGACCGGAGAAATTAGAGGGGTTTCTCATATTGAGCAGCGGATCAGAGAAGCGGAAAAATTTGGTTTCCGAAATTGCCTGGTACCAGAAGTCAATGCAGACAGTATCGGGAGGACCGATTGCCGGATCATTCCGGTTAAAAACATTGAGGAAGTGCTGGATTTTCTTTTTTAGATGATTTTGATACCAAAATAAAAAAGGATGTCAAAAGACATCCGCGGCAGTCATTCCAAGGCATCACTGATATGTAAACATTAGTAACTGATATACAAATATACAAAATGAAAGAAAATATCTCCGCATTCTTTAATCTTCTTTTAAGCTCAGCTATCTAAAATTAAAAACGGTTAGTGTTTTGAGTCTGCTTTCTTCTTTTTCCAGGATTTCGTTTACAGACAAGCCCAGAATATTGGCAAGAGCTGAGATGTAAAAAAGCTGATTTCCCAGTTCGATTTCGACAACTTCACGGCAGTTGGAACAAAGGTTTCCTTCCAGATGACTGTTCAGGAGAAACTTAAGATCTGAGATAGTAGCATTTTCTGGAATTGGGCTCTTGTGGGCATCCACTGAGACACAGCCGCAAGAAGTCACAGCCTTCGTGATAGCCCTGTTTACCCGGGAAGAAGCCTCTTGTCCTTTTGATAAAATATCCAAGATGCTTTGGTGTCGAATTAGCATAGCATCAACCGTTTCTTGAAAATCATTATTGATTGGACTCATAGAACATACACTTCCTTTCTGCCAATTTCATTATAGACAGCATCAGAAGCTGTTGTCAATTTCATCAAATCGGGAAATATTTCTTGAATTAAGATATATTGAAATAATTTGTCGTTTACTTTGAAAGAGAAATACAACCTGATATAATGATGAGATACAGGGGAAAATACCGCTAAACAATTTCATAGGGGACAGATTAGGAAAATTTCAGGCTCATGGTATAAACAGAATTGTTTTTAGCCAAAATATAGAAAAAGGGAGGTGAATTTGATGCTTAGCAAAATTGTTCGCGGCATCATTACGCTGCTGTTCGGTGCAGCAGGAATTTACGTAGATTACTTGATATTAAAGGTTGTCGATATTCGTCAGCTTAGTCAGACATTAGGTTTTGAGATTCACTTATACTGGACTTATATTATTATTTTTATTGTGTTATCTGCTTTTGGTTTCTTTCTCGCCCCTGTATGTATGAAAGTCTTTATTGGCCTTGTCAAATGGCTGGAAAGCAGACTTACCCGCATGCCGATTCACGATCTGGTCGGAGGTTCACTTGGGGGTATTGTGGGTTTGCTGATTGCCCGCCTGATTTGCATTACTTTTGTGGGTATTCCGTTTCTCGGCCCAATTCTGTCGGTCGTCGTCAGCTTGTTACTTGGCTACGTCGGCTTGATTATTGGGATCACGCGCAAGGATGATATTCTTGGATTTTTCAACTTTTTGCCCAAACTGAAAGGGGAACGGGCTGAAAGAGAAAAGAATAAGGATAAAGGGCAGGGGAAGCAATCCGCTGCTGCAGGCTATAAAGTGCTTGATACCAGTGTGATTATTGACGGCAGAATTGCGGATATTGTCAAAACGAGCTTTTTAGATGGGGTTCTTCTGGTTCCTGGTTTTGTTCTGGAAGAGCTCAGACATATTGCCGATTCTTCAGACGCCCTGAAAAGAAACCGGGGTCGGAGAGGGCTTGATATCTTGAATCAGATTTCCAAGGAATCGGTCATCAAGGTTGAGATCTACGAAGGTGATTTTGAAGACATCGCTGAAGTGGACAGTAAACTTGTCAAGCTGGCGAATATTCTGGACGCACCGATATTGACCAATGATTATAACCTTAACAAAGTGGCCGAGCTTCAGGGGATAAAAGTCTTAAATATCAATGAATTGGCCAATGCTGTGAAACCAGTTGTCCTTCCGGGCGAAGAGATGTATATTCAGATTATGAAGGAAGGAAAAGAGGCTGGACAGGGCGTAGCTTATCTGGATGACGGAACGATGGTTGTCGTTGACGGAGGACGCAGGTACATTGGGCAACAGACCACCGTGCTGGTTACGACTGTTCTGCAAACTGCCGCGGGTAGGATGATCTTTGCTAAACCCAAAGGGATGCAGGAAAAATCATCTGAGGAGTTTTCCCATGAGTTTAATGCATTCGGCTAATATTGCGGCTATTGTACCTGCCGCCGGGCGGGGAAAAAGGATGGGGGATCAAGGCAACAAGCTTCTGCTTGAACTTGCCGGGACCCCTATCCTTGTTTTTACTCTAAAAACGCTGGAACTTTGTCCGCTAATTAAAGAAATCATTATTCCTGCGGCAAAGGTAGATATTTTGACAATTAAAAAATTGGTGGAAGAATACAGCCTAAAAAAGGTGACGGTAGTGGTTGAGGGAGGTGCCGAAAGGCAGGAATCCGTTTACCGGGCGCTTCAGTCCTTAAGTCCTGAAGTGGACAGCGTGATCGTCCATGACGGTGCCCGCCCCTTATTAACACTGGATGATCTGAACCGTTTTCTTGAAAAAACGGCTGACTCTGAAGCGGCTGTCATGGCTGTACCTTTGAAAGATACTGTGAAAAAGGTGGATACTCAGGGCCAAGTTATGGAAACACCCCCGCGGGAACAGCTCCGGGCGATTCAGACACCGCAGATTTTTAATCGGAACCTTTTAGAAAAAGTACACAAACTTGCCTTTGAACAGCAGTACCTGGCCACGGACGATGCTTCTCTGTTTGAGTGGCAGGGCTTACCGGTCAGGGTTGTTGAAGGCAATTACGAGAATATCAAAGTGACCACGCCTGAAGATATGCTTTGGGCGGAGTCCATCCTGCACAGAAGAAGAGAGGTGCCTCAAATGAAGATGGGACTGGGCTACGATGTCCATGCACTGGTTAAGGGACGGACGTTGATTCTGGGCGGAGTAGAAATTCCCCATGACAAAGGACTTTTGGGGCATTCTGATGCAGATGTTCTGACGCATGCCGTAATGGATGCGATTCTCGGGGCTTGTGCGCTTGGTGATATCGGCAAACATTTTCCCGACAGCGATGCCCGGTACAAAGGCATTTCCAGTCTGGCATTACTGGCTGAAGTTGTAAAGCTTGCGCAAGGCGAAGGCTACAGGCTTGGGAATCTGGATAGTATTATTGTTGCTCAAAAACCGAAAGTATTGCCTTATATCGCGCAGATGAGAAAGAATCTTGCTGAGATTCTGAACGCAAGTCCGGACTGTATATCGATCAAAGCAACGACGACGGAGTACCTGGGCTTCGAGGGCAGAGAAGAAGGAATCAGTTCCCAGGCAATCGTTTGTCTTTTGCCTGTATGACCTGATATAATATTAAACGCTATTATTTTTATTTTTTTAATATCTTGTATTTTATTAATACTTGATGAAGACAAGCAGTACGAAGTAGAAATGAGGTTATGTCGATTATGACGGTGAAAGTAAGGTTTGCTCCAAGCCCGACCGGGCCCCTGCATATCGGAGGAGCAAGGTCAGCTCTTTTTAATTATTTGTTTACAGGAGGCAAAGGTGGGACCTTTGTCTTTAGGATAGAGGATACCGACCTGGAACGGTCGAGCCGGGAATCGGAACAGGATATCATGAACGCGCTGCACTGGCTGGGGATCACCTGGGACGAGGGGATAGACGCCGGTGGAGATTCCGGCCCTTACAGGCAGACGGAAAGGCTCGATACATACCGTGAATACACGGATAAGCTTCTTCAGAGCGGACATGCTTACCTGTGCTACTGTTCGGAAGAAGAACTGGAACAGGAGCGTCAGGAGCTGAGTGCCCGTGGGGAGACCCCGCGCTATCTCGGAAAATGCCGGACGCTGACCGCAGAACAGCGCCAGGCTTATGAAGCGGAAGGAAGGAAACCTGTTGTCCGCTTCCGAGTGCCGGAAGGCCAGGATATCGTGATCAATGACCTGGTCAGAGGGAAAGTCGTTTTTGAAAGTAATGGAATCGGGGATTATATCATTGTCAAATCAGATGGAATCCCAACATACAATTATGCCGTGGTCATCGACGATGTCCTGATGGGCATCACGCATGTTGTTAGAGGAGAAGAACATCTATCCAATACGCCGCGTCAGGTCTTAATTTATGAGGCCCTTGGAATGAAAGTACCGGATTTTGCCCATATCTCCTTGATTTTGAATACTGAAGGGCGGAAGATGAGCAAACGGGACGGGGATACTGCTGTCATGGATTATTTCCATAAAGGGTATTTGCCGGAGGCCGTCGTGAACTTTATCGCGCTTTTAGGCTGGTCGCCTTCCGGTGAGCAGGAATTTTTTACGATCGAAGAACTCAAGAAAGAATTTTCATTGGAAAAAGTATCAAAGAGCCCGGCAGTTTTTGATTTGAATAAACTGAACTACATTAATGCGCACTACCTGAAACAGACTGCTTCGGCAGACCTTGCCCGGTTGGTGCTGCCGTTTTTGAGAGAAAAAGGACTTTTTCCGAATGAGCTTTCTTTGGCCGAACAGCAGTGGGTGACCGGCTTTATTGACGCCGTAAAGGAAAAAATCAACTGCTTAAGCGAGGTTAAGTCCTATATTCATTATTTTATTGGAACAGAAATTGATGTGCTGACGGAGGAAGCTGAAGCGATTATGAAGGCAGATACCGTACCGGCAGTGCTGCAGCTTTTTGCAGCCAAGGTCCGGGAAGCCGCGCTGCTCGACGCACCGGCAGCCAAGAGCATATTAAAAGAGATCACCAAAGAACTTAACCTGAAAGGCAAGGATGTATTTATGCCGGTTAGGATTGCGCTTACGGGGCAGATGCATGGCCCGGATCTCGACCGGATCATGGAACTGCTCGGCAAAGAAAATATTTACGGGCGATTGGAGAAAACGGCTGCTTTCTCGAAGTAAGTACAAGGAGGAAATCGTGATGGCGATTAGACTATATAATACACTTACACGCCGCAAAGAAGCGTTTGTTCCGAGAGAACCGGGAAAGGCTTCAATGTACGCCTGCGGCCCTACGACGTATAATTATTTTCATTTGGGAAATGCCCGGATGCTGGTAGTATTTGATATGGTCAGGCGCTACCTGATCCATAAAGGATTTGTCGTTACGTATGTCCAAAATTTCACCGACGTGGATGATAAAATTATCAACCGGGCTGCTGAAGAGGGCTGCGATCCGATAGCGCTGGCCGGCAAATATATTAATGAGTACTTTACGGATGCCAAGGCTTTGAATATTCTTCCTGCCGATATCCACCCGAAAGCCACGGAACATATCCCGGAGATGATTGACATTATCCGCAGGTTGGAGGAAAAGGGCTTAGCCTATAATATTGACGGGGATGTCTATTTCGCTGTTGACAAATTCCCGGGATACGGCAAGCTGTCCGGCCGGACCCTTGAAGATATGCAGGCCGGAGCGCGTGTAGAGGTGGATGACAAGAAGCATAACCCGATGGATTTTGCGCTATGGAAAAAAGCCAAAGCGGGAGAACCTTTCTGGGAAAGTCCTTGGGGTAAAGGAAGGCCCGGCTGGCATATTGAATGTTCAGCGATGTCCTTGAAATACCTCGGTCCTGGGTTTGATATTCATGGGGGCGGAGGCGACCTGGTTTTTCCGCATCATGAGAATGAAATTGCGCAGTCCGAGGGCTGTCTGGAGGGCCAGCAGTTTGCGCGGTACTGGATGCATAATGCGTTTATTACCATTAATCAGGAGAAAATGTCCAAATCGCTGGGGAATTTCTTTTTGGTCAGAGATGTTACCGGAAAATTCCCGGGAGATGTTATCCGTTTTTATCTGCTCGGAACACACTACCGCAGTCCGCTGGATTTCGATGATGAGAAGCTGGTCATGGCCTCAAAAGGACTGGACCGCCTGAAAAACAGCGTGCGTCTGGCCAAAGAGGCCTTGGGCAAAGCACAGGGTAAAGAGGGTATGACGTTCGGTATCATTGCTGTGAACCGGGACCTGAAGACGGATAATGAAATGGCTCAGGCCTGCCTGGAGGCCAGGAATGCTTTCGAACAGGCTATGGACGATGATTTTAATTCGGCCCAGGCTTATGCAGCCTTATTTGAGCTAGCCAAAGGAATCAATACGTACCTTGCCAAAGGTTCTATAGAGACGGAATCTCTGACTGAAGCAGCACAAACTTTGATAGAGCTGGCTGGGATACTAGGATTTGATCTGGAAGCCGAGGCTGAAATGTTGCAGGAAGATTCCGGGAAACTGGCCCAGGTCATGGAGCTTGTGATGGAGATCAGAGCTAATGCCCGTAGGAACAAAGACTGGACGACTGCGGATCTCATCAGGGACAGGATTAAAGAAATCGGGATTGTGATTGAAGATACCCCTGAGGGTGCTCGTTGGTATTTGAAATAGTTAAAGGATGATCGCATTTGCCTAAGCAAAACGAACCTGAACAGGATAACGGTATGCCGGATATTTGGGCGGTACAAATCAATAAAAGGTGGCAGGATATTAATATTCTGCTGCTCGCCTATATAGGTGACGCCGTTTATGAATTATGGGTGCGCAAGCACCTTTTGGAACAGGACATTGCCAAGGTACAACTCATGCATAAGCGGGCTATTTTCTATGTACAGGCCAAAACACAAGCAGGTATTCTGAGGCATCTCATGAACGAACTGGATGAAACGGAAACAGAGGTTGTTCTGAGGGGTCGGAATGCGAAGGGCCACTATCCACGTAGTGTTGATGTTGTCACCTACAGGCATTCTACAGCATTCGAAGCGCTTATCGGCTACTGGCATATTACTGGCAAAAATACTCGGATGGGCGCGGTTCTAAACAACATAGACGGGATTCTTGAGACAATGGCGACAGAAAATAGCAAGAAAACAGAAAGAGGTACTTTACCCGAAGAAACCGGAAAACGGGGGGAGTCGAAACATGAAGATCACAAACTTTGAACATACCGGACTGGACCGGATTGCAGCTTGGATTAGACGGAACCACTTAAGCGAGATATCTTGCACGGAGCTGAAGGAAGTTCTGAAAACAATTAACATTTTCTTTGTTGCTGACGGCATTAACCGGGTCCAGAGTATGCTGCTCTGCGAGCTGAAAGCATCCTATGTCCAACAAAGTCAAAGATATGTGGCGCTTGATCAGGACGCTTTTGCTTTCCCGGACCTGCCGCCTGAAGATAGCCGCAGAGCCGAGGAACTCGGGCAGCAGGCTTTGAATCTGTATGCAAAAATGTGTACGCTGAAGGAAGGCGGGTTTAAAGGGAGACCTAAGCCGGAGCATTACCTTTACACAATTCCGATTGAAGATGCCCGCTATATCCTGCCGCTCTCGGCAAAGACGAATCTCTCCGTTTCGATGTCCGGAGACAAGCTGTGGGATCTCTTTCTTTTATTCAATGACAGGAAATATGAAGGGATATTCGAGACCCTGAAAAATGAGCTGGAAGCCTTTCTTCCGGTTGAATTATGCGCACTGTTCCCTCGCGACTATGATAGTACGGCAGAATTGGCAATCATTGAGGACTTCTATCAGACAGATTTGGCGAAAATCAGTCCCGAAGATGACCTTATCTTATTGTCCAGTTGTCAGGACCCGGATATTAAGGCTGGCCTGGGAGCTCTCGCCAGCACCCAAAGCAGGGCGTCTTCCGAGGTTTTGCTATCCTGGGGGGAGGAAGCCCCGGTCAAGGCGAAAGAAATTGTTCGGAGAGTACTTGGTTACGGTCATGAAAGTATTGCCGAACAGGTCCGGACCACTTTTGGGATGATGTGTTCCTTGGTGACGTATCACCAGCAGGTCCGTCATCGTCTGCCGGAAATGTTCCGGGAAGACTTCAGTAACCTTTTCAGCGACACAGAAAGACCGGTAATCGTTCCGGATAGCATTCGCAATTCTCCGTTTTTGGAGGAGTTCTTAAATCTGACGGAAGCCTATCGGACATTTTCCAGGGAGATTTATCAAAAATTGGGGCTGGGCAAAGCTATGCCGTTTATCCTGAACTGCCAGCTTTTAAAAATGATTATGTCCACAAATGCGAGGATAGACAATCAGATGCTCTCAGAAAGGACCTGCCTAAACGCCCAGTGGGAAATCAGAAAGCTCGCAGTCAAGAAACTGAAGATCCTCAGAGAATTCTCCGGTGTACTCTATGAAAAAGCACTGCCGCCCTGTCTGGTCAGCAAATGCCATGAAGGGAAGATGACCTGCGGCAAACAGCAGGAAGTAAGAGATCTGTTCTATTACAGGCAAAAGTAACGGCTGCGCACTACATGCAGCATTTTATTATCTTCAGAGGATTTGCCGCGTTGTTCTGAAAATTTTTTAGGGGGCTAATGAATGAAAGCAATCGTTTCGGTAGATCAAAACTGGGGCATTGGCTATAAAGGCGACCTGCTGCTGAAAATTCCGGAAGATATGAAGTTTTTTAAGCAGATGACTGTTGGCAAGGTCGTGGTCATGGGCAGAGGAACCTATGAATCATTGCCGGGAAAAGAGCCCTTGAAGGACAGAACGAATATTGTCCTGAGCACAAACAGGGATTTTCAGGATGAAAGATTTATTATCTGTCATTCTCTGGAGGACCTGCTTCAGGAGCTGAAAGAATACCCTTCGGACGATATCTGTGTGATTGGCGGAGAATCACTTTTTCAGCTGCTCATGCCCTATCTGAATGAACTGTATGTAACAAAAATCAGGCACACATTCCCTGCGGATAAGCATCTTAGGAATGTCGATGAAGATGACAACTGGAAAGTTGAGTCTGAAGGTGAATTGCAAACTTATAATGACATTCAGTACAGTGTTGTAAAATATGTAAGAAAGTGAACGTCGTAATATACAAATTTTAAAGGTTAGTATGCTACGATAAACTTTCGGAAGGGGAAACCGGCATTGGAAGAAAATATTGTGTGCGGGCGCAACGCTGTGACCGAACTGATCAAATCCGGGAATCCGGTGAATAAAGTGCTGATCAAAAATGAAAAGGGGCAGGGAAGAAATTCGGACATACTGCATCTACTTAAAGCGCACGGCATACCGTACCAATTTGTGGAGAATACTGTCCTGGACAAATATACTGCCGGAGAAAAGCATCAGGGAGTGGTGGCATTTGCTGCTGCCAAAGAATATGCAGAACCATCCGATATTTTGGAGATAGCAAGGCACACAGGGGAAGATCCATTTATCCTTGTTCTGGATGAGATCGAGGATCCGCATAATTTAGGGGCTCTTCTTCGAACTGCCGATGCAGCGGGTGTTCATGGGGTGATCATTCCCAAAAGAAGAAGTGCCGCACTCACGCCAGCTGTCGGCAGAACGTCGGCCGGAGCTGTGGAATATGTGCCTGTGGCCAGGGTAAGCAACCTTGTCCAGACACTTAAATATCTCAAAGAAGAGGGCTGCTGGGTATCCGGTGCGGAAGCAGGCGGCAAAGATATCTATCAGGCGGAACTGAAAGGGCCAAGGGTCATCGTCATTGGCGGAGAGGATAAGGGACTCGGGAGACTGATCCGGGAAACCTGCGATGAAATTATATCCTTGCCAATGTATGGCAGAATTTCATCTTTGAATGCCAGCGTAGCCGGATCCATCATCATGTATGAGGTACGGAGACAGAGAAATCAGACTTAATCTGCCATATCCCGCCAATCTTCATCTTGACGCTATTTGTGCATTTCAGGTATAATTATTTTGTTATAAGCATATAATGGAGGCTTCAGCGTTACCTTCGTGAATCGGTTTCGGGAGGGATGGACTTGACTTACGGTATCCAGACAGAGATTCCAGAAGAATTCGAGGCTAATGAATACATAGCGGATGAAGAACTAGTTGAGTTAGCAAAGATCGGTGACGCAGAAGCTCAGGAGTACTTGATCAATAAGTACAAGAATTTTGTCAGAGCAAAAGCCAGATCGTATTTCTTGATCGGTGCGGATAGGGAAGATATCATTCAAGAAGGCATGATTGGACTGTATAAAGCAATTCGTGACTTTCGTGGGGACAAGCTCTCCTCTTTCAGAACATTTGCCGAGTTATGCATAACTCGGCAGATTATTACAGCGATCAAGACGGCTACCAGACAAAAGCATATTCCGCTCAATTCGTACGTATCGCTGAACAAACCTATTTACGATGAGGATTCCGACAGGACGCTCTTGGATGTTATTTCTGGAAATAAGATCACGGATCCCGAGGAACTGATCATCAGCAGGGAAGAATTTGACGATATTGAAGAAAAGATGGGCGAAATTTTAAGTTCGCTCGAATGGGAAGTGCTGATGTCCTATCTTGAAGGCAAATCTTATCAGGAGATTGCCGTTGATCTCGACAGGCATGTCAAATCCATTGACAATGCACTGCAGCGGGTCAAGCGAAAGTTGGAAAGGTATCTGGAGCACAGAGGGGCCTAAAATTCCATACAATATGAATAAAATCAGACCACTCTGTTTTGCAAATTCTTCCAGAAAAAAAATGACTTTTATTGTTGACAAGTGGCCGTAATCTTTGATACAATACGTTGGTGTCCAATGCCGATGTAGCTCAATTGGTAGAGCAGCTGATTTGTAATCAGCAGGTTGCGGGTTCGAGTCCCATCGTCGGCTCCAATTGAAATGGGTAGGTGGCCGAGTGGTTAAAGGCGGCAGACTGTAAATCTGTTCCGAAAGGTACGGTGGTTCGAATCCATCCCTGCCCACCATTCTATAATTGGAGATATCGAGCTGGAACGTTAATTTAACATCGCGGGGTGGAGCAGTGGTAGCTCGTCGGGCTCATAACCCGAAGGTCGTCGGTTCAAATCCGGCCCCCGCAACCAAAGAAAGTTAAAGCCTTAGACAAATGTCTAAGGCTTTTGTGTATTGTATCCTAGTGATTCTCTACAAACTGAATTTTTAAACCATTGGGATCAAGGATAAAGAGAAACGTGAAAAGCAAATCTCAGTGCTCGGGTCTGGATGGAGTCTTTGAACCAAGGGCAATCCAACAACTTCCTGATAAAATTTTAAAGATTCCTCCAGGTTGTTAACGTTGACCGTGGTCAAACAAAGACCCATTTTCTTGTTCCCCCTTTATTTATTCATCAGACTTACATAGGCACTCAGTTCAATATCATCAATCAGGAAATTTACGACAATCGATTTCGGCACGGGTAGGGTCGCCTCACCGTTCTCACTGATCATAAGGGTCGGAGGCGAGATATCCAGATCAGTGATACCAATTTTTGTGAACTGCGTGCACGTATTAGCACAGACCATATTTCCCATTTCAGAAATTGCACTTCTGGCCATAGCATCCAGTTCAGCCACCGGCATACCCATCATCATTTTCGAGGCAAACTTTTTGGCAGCTTCAATATCCATCCCGAATAGGATCGCGCCTTTCACTGTTCCGAAAAGTGAGATATTCAGAAGAATACCGTTGTACTGAAAGGCCGCTTCTATTTTGGACACCTTGCGCCGTTCGACCGACTGGAAGCCGAGCTGCGGCAGAACTTCTGTAAAAGCAGTCAGAAGAGGATTAATGATACTTACATCCATATACTCGACCCCTTCTTAAAACCAACACCCAGGAAAATATTCCCGAAGTTGGTTTCTGCTGTCACGGCATCCATTTTAAGATTCGGACTCATAATTTCGGTCCCGGTACCGTAAAAGAGACTGGGTGGAGAAACGCTCAGACTATAAGTTTTATCGGACTTATTCAGCATCGAGCAGGCAACTCCGGCAATAATATTGGCCAATTCGGCAACCATAGCCAATACCTCTTCGCGGTTTCTATGAGCGCGTTTCAGAAGCATCTCAACAATTCTTTCCGCTGTCTCCATCGACATATCTAAGATCATAGATCCGGAGTGGCGGCCGATCAGCCCGATAACAGCTGTAATTCCCTGGGATAAGTAATGGTCTCCAAAATTTTCGTATGAAGCAAAAGAAACGGGTGATTTGGTCATCCGGGCAATATTCTGGGTTAGAGATTCCTTAAAGGTTTCCAGACCATAGGCGAGTAGATGGTCATAATGAATATCCGGTGCTATAACGTTGTTGATCATCTGGACCAGGTAGTCGCTGTCAACAGGTTTTTGAATGTATCCGGAAATCCCGATGCGGCGCGCTTCAGCTTCCGATTCTTCATCTTTCATCGAGCTGACAAGAATAATCTTTGCATTAGGGTCTTTTACAAAAAGGGCACGGCTGCACTCAAATCCGTCCATATCCGGCATAACAATATCCATAGTTACGATATCGGGTTTGCACCTGTCATATGTTTCGATTAAGCTGTCGTAGGAATCAGCTTCGCCAACAACTTCCAAGCCGCTGTCGCGAAGTATTTCCACAATGAGTGTTCTTGAAAACAGAGAGTCGTCAACGACCATTACTTTTATTGCACTCATTTTTCGGATTACCCCCATTCAATGCCAGTACCAAGGTACTAGTCAATATGCACTCTAAATTATAGCAAGTAATTTTTGGGATTGCTATCATTGATATGGGGTTATCAATAAATAGAACAAATTTAACAGGTCTAATTCAAAAACAAAGCCAGGCTGTTGCCTGGCTGCTATTTTTTGGATCTATTCATACTCTCTTTTTTTATCCAGGGCTTCGTCCCGGATTTCCGCCCTCATTCCGTTTAGCGCATCATGCCTCCGTTCATTCTTTCCTTTCAAATCTTTCTTACTTTTAGGATCATCAGTTTTCGCAATCATTTCATCAGCAAGCTCCATATTTTGGATCGTGTGATTAATATTTTTTTGGATTCTGTCGACATTATCTCTGCGGTCATCCGGATTGTGTTTCATGAATACTGTTCCTCCTTTGGTCTGCACTTGAAAAGAATTTGTTTCAGTATATTGTTTGAGGAGTGAACAAGTCTTATACCATAAAATTTTAAAGCAGTTTCTTTATACTGTATAAAGACCTCAAAACAAGCCAGTTCTGGGGAAAATATCTTCCAATCGTCCAATAGCTTATGCCCCCAACCCGAAATTCTTTGGCCAGGGTCAGTTTGGCATAGATGCTTCGGGCATCTTCAAACCATACTTCGTGCTTTTTGCCGGCATCGTCGTAGTAGGTGAAATACGGAGACTGCGCTGTTGAATCATACTGGATTGCTGTCTTTTCAGTTCTGGCCAGATCTACCGCCCCGCTGTTGGAGACTGTTCTGGCGGCAGTACCGGAAACGTATGGAAGGGTCCAGTCATAGCCATAATTGGGGATACCCATAAAGATTTTCTGTCTCGGAATAGCCGACACCGCATAGGTCAATACTTTGCGCACTTCATTTACAGGAGCGACTGCTTTGGGTGGGCTGTAGGTGTAACCCCATTCATAGGTCATTAGGATGACGTGGTTGGCCAGAGCCCCGTGAACAGGATAGTCATGGGCTTCGTATAGCAGACCTTTTTGATCGGCAGTCAGCTTAGGAGCGAGAGCTGTCGTCACAGGATAGCCTAAAGGGCGGAGCGTATTAACGATCCTTCGGAGAAAGTTGTTATAGTTTTCCCGGTCGGATGGATAGATATATTCAAAATCAATATCGAGGCCGTAATAGTTTTTTTCTCTCAGCGTTCTGATAACCTGACTGATTAAAGTATTCTGAGCAGTCTGGTTCGTCAGGATGGATCTGGCCAGCGTACTGTTGAAGCTTCCGCCCTGCTGGATATTCGTGATGACCATTAGCGGAGCTGTCCGGGCTTCTCTCGCTGCCTGAATCAGCGGTTCATCCGGAATCGTATTCAGGGTGCCATCCGCGTTGACCTGATAACTGAAGATACTAAGATATGTAAGATGGCGAAGACTTTTTCGGAGAATGTCTCTGTTAATATTCGGAAAGGCATACCCGTTCACTTCTATCGTTCCATAGCTGGCAGCCGCTGCCGGAATGGCAATAGTCTGACCAGCATAGATACGGCTCGGATCTGTTATCCGAGGATTGGCGGCGAGTAAAGCATTCACAGTTACTCCGTGTTTTTGGGCAATCAGATAAAGCGACTCACCGGCGGCAACAGTATGTGTTCCGCTACTTTCCAGAATGACCAGCGTCTGCCCGACAACTAGCTGGCTTGGATTGGTCAGTTCATTATCTGCAATCATTTTCTGGGGTGAGACCCCGTATTTGCGAGCAATGGAATAGATGCTCTGTCCTGAGCTCACAACATGAATTTTCAAGAAACACACTTCCTTTTTCATACTGTATGCTTCAGAGAAAAAAGAAGTGTTTGGAGTGCGGGTTTATTATTCGGGATGGGTTGTGTTATCATAAGACAATAAACATAAAGAATAAACCTTAAGGAGCTGTGGAATGAATATCGGAGCCAGGACGTTAAAGACAGGTCTCGCTGTGGCGGTCAGTGTTTATATCTGTATCCTTTTGGATATTGAGCCGTCTTTGTTTGCTGCGACATCGGCAGTGGTCTGTATGCAGCAATCTCTCGGCAGAAGTTTTCGAAATGCGCTGGAAGAAATTATAGTAAACATCATTGCAATTATTGTGGCTGTGGCGATCGGACTGGCCATACCGCTGCAGTTTCTGAGTATGGCACTTGCAACGATTATCCTGATTATTATTTTCACCAAAGTGATCAAAGTGCCGAATCAGATCGTTCTTGCAGTGATCTCAGCCATTTTTATCCTGGCTTCACCGCAGGAGCAGTTTTTGTCCCACGCGGTTTCACGGTCACTGGCTATCCTGATTGGTATGGTGACTGCAAATGTGATCAATTTGACGATCGCACCTCCGCGTTACCAAAAAGTGCTTGAGGATAAATTGATTGAACTAAATAATTTTGCTGTCCGGATGTTTGTCGATGCAGTGAACCGGTATCTGTACCTGAATCTGGCTCCGGAAGAAGAAATGCGTAAAAATAAAGCGGAATTCAACAGCTTGTTTCAGGAAGCTGAGAATTTGTATGATTTATACCGCAAAGAGTGGAACGTCTTGTGGTTCGGTAAAAACAAGAAAGATCCCAAGGCCCGTAAACCATTATATAAGGAATATTTAAATTACAGCCGGGGCCTCTGGCAAAGATCACAGGACTTGCTTTTTCTTGCCGCAGAACGAAAAACCCGCCGGGAGGAAGCCAATGATCCGGCGGTGAGTCCTGAATTTGAACATGTTTTTGAAATGCTGCACAATGTGATGTTCAGTGCGACAAGCTACAATCTGCAGCTTCAGAAAAAAGTCAAGGGGGAAGAGGCAGCTCAGTTTCCCGAATTGCGTGTCTGGAGCAAACTGCACGCTATTCTGAATGAATGGCAGGAGAATACACCCTCGACAAGCTTTTACTATCATGCGCTGATTGAATTGTCTGTTGTCACCTACAGCATTCGCTGGTTTGCGAAGGAATCCTCCCGGCTGCTGAATCTGGAGACGGAAATGAGTGTCTGAAGAAGACTAGATGCAGCTTGATTTCATAGTATTGTAGGGTTTACGGCTGCAGGCCAAACAGTTTTCTGCCGTTTTCCCAGAGGATTTTCTGGTTTTCCTCTTTCGTCAGGCCAAGTGATAGGAAACGCTCAAGTTCGGCTTCGGGTGACCACATTGGGTAATCCGTGCCAAACAGTACTTTATCAATGCCATGGGAGCGAATAATATCAACAGCTGTTTCTTTTTCTATTAACATCAGAGAGCTGGACGTGTCGATGTAGACATTTTGCTCAAACAGGCTGTGGTCAAAATCATCCCACAGACTCCAGCCGCCCAGATGGGCTGCAATGACCACCAAATCGGGAAACATTTTCAGAATGTGGGCAAGTCTGTGCGGATTGGAGTAATCCGTGCGCGTATCTCCGACATGAAAAAGGATAGGCAATTTGCCTTCTGCTGCCTCGTATATAGGAAATAAAGATGGATCGTCAATGTTATATTCCTGAAAATCCGGGTGAAGCTTTAAACCTTTTAAACCGAGTGAAAGTACCCGCTCGATTTCCAGTTGAGGATTAGGAAATTCAGGATGCATGGTGCCGAAGCCGACGAACCGCGAATCGGTGCAAACACCGGCAATGAAATCGTTGATTGACTCGACTTGTTCTGTTCTCGTAGCGGTGGAGGAAATCAAAAAGCGGTTGATCCCGATGCCTGCGCCGGAAGCGATCAGATCGGAGGCGGTTCCTTTTCCAGGCTCCATATCTTGAATAAGTTCGTCGTAGAAGGACAAGATGGAATCGACTGCCCTGGGAGCTACTTTTTGCGGAAAAATATGGGCATGGGCATCAAAAATGTTTGGATAATCTGGATTGGACATAAGACAGACCTCTAATTCTTTTTTTATTTTCTAAGCACAGTTATGATATAATGAATAAATATCGACAATAATACAATCCTAATTCGTTCTGCCTATTTTGGCAAGAGAATTTCACAGTTTATTTGCGGCATACAAAGGAATCTTCCTTGACAAAGACTTTATTATTGTGTTAAATTATTCTGTGCGACTTGTAAAATATGCAGTTTAATGCCATTGCCGGGGGGGTGTTCCGAATGCGTGTTGCAATTACATTGGCTTGTACTGAGTGCAAAAACAGAAATTATCAGTCCAATAAGAATAAGAAAAATGACCCAGATCGTATAGAGATTAAAAAATATTGCAGAACTTGCAAAGCTCATACTGTTCATAAGGAAACAAAATAGTACGAACCGGAAGAATATTCCGTTAAGGATGTGAAGATATGGCAGTGGCAAAGAAAGCAGATACCACAGGTGCAAAAGGCGGCTTTCTTAATAGGTTTAAGAACCCCGGAAAACGGTTTGCTTTTTTTCGTGAGGTTGGGCTTGAGCTGAAAAAAGTACATTGGCCGACTCGTCAGACGTTGCTGACGTATACTGGTGTCGTGCTTGTTTCTGTGGCAATTGTTGCTTTGTTGATTTGGATTGTAGACAGTGGCCTGACGTACGCAATGACCAACCTGCTTGGTATTTAACAATTCATTTAACAATTGGATGAATCTTTCTTAGGAGGCTTTCGGTTAATGACGAAGAACTGGTATGTTATTCACACTTATTCCGGATATGAGAACAAGGTGAAAACAAATCTGGAAAAACGCGTGGAATCCATGAATATGGAGGATAAAATTTTTCGCGTTTTAGTTCCTATGGAAGACGAGATCGAAATAAAAAACGGCAAGAAAAAAATCTCCAAACGCAAGGTGTTTCCAGGTTACGTTCTAGTGGAGATGGACATGACTGACGACTCTTGGTATGTGGTCCGCAATACACCTGGGGTGACCGGGTTTGTAGGAAGTGGCAGCAAACCGATTCCGCTTCTGGATCAAGAGGTCGCTGTTATTTTACGCCAAATGGGACTCGAGAAAATCCGCACCAAGATTGACGTTGTTGTCGGGCAGTCTGTCCGGGTCATTTCCGGTCCGTTCAAAGACTTTATTGGTGTTGTGAAAGAAGTCCTCGAAGAAAAGCAAAAAGTCAGGGTCTCGGTTTCCATGTTTGGGAGAGAGACGCCGGTCGAACTCGAGTTTGGGCAAGTGGAAAAGCTTGACTAAATAGATATTCCACAGCAAGGAGGTGTAATTATGGCAAAGAAAGTTATTGGGCTGGTAAAATTGGCAATCACCGCAGGTAAGGCAAATCCGGCACCTCCGGTTGGTCCTGCTTTGGGTCAGCACGGTGTTAATATCATGGGCTTCTGTAAAGAATACAATGAAAGAACAAAGGATCAGGCTGGACTGATCATTCCTGCAGAGATTACGATTTATGAAGACCGTTCCTTTACTTTTGTTCTGAAGACTCCGCCGGCATCCGTATTGCTTAAGAAGGCAGCCAACATTCCGTCTGGTTCCGCTGTTCCGAACAAGCAAAAGGTTGCAAAAGTGACCAAAGATCAGGTTAGGGAAATTGCTGAACAAAAGATGAAAGACTTAAATGCAGCAAGCATTGAAGCTGCAATGCGTATGGTCGAAGGTACTGCACGCAGTATGGGGATCGATATTGTTTGATTCCGTTGAACAATGTGGGAGGGTTTGGCCCGAAGACCACAAGGAGGTTAAAGAAAGATGCCAAAAAGAGGTAAGAAATACCTTGATGCTTTAAAAGCATTTGATAATCAGGCTGTGTTTGAGCCGGCCGAAGCAATTGGTGTTGTAAAAACCAATGCCAAAGCAAAATTTGATGAGACAGTTGAAGTTGCTTTCAAATTAGGAATCGATACCCGCCATGCTGATCAGCAGATCCGCGGAGCGGTTGTTCTTCCACATGGAACAGGCAAAACTTTAAGTGTACTTGTTTTTGCCAAGGGAGACAAAGCCAAAGAAGCCGAAGCTGCCGGCGCTGATTTTGTCGGAGCTGAAGAAATGGTTGAGAAAATCCAACAGGGCTGGTTTGGTTTTGACGTTGCTGTAGCGACACCGGATATGATGGGTACTGTCGGTAAGCTGGGTAAGCTTTTGGGACCTAAGGGCCTCATGCCGAACCCGAAGACCGGAACTGTATCGTTTGATGTCGAAAGAGCAGTTAAAGAAATTAAAGCCGGTAAAGTGGAATACAGGGCTGATAAAGCCGGTATTATCCATGTACCGATCGGCAAGGTTTCTTTTGATCAGGATAAGCTGATGGACAACTACAAGACCATTGCCGAAGTTGTCACAAAAGCAAAACCTGCAGCTGCCAAAGGACAGTATGTCCGTAGCGTAACGGTATCTTCCACCATGGGACCAGGAGTGAAAATCAATCCTTTGAAAATTGTCTAAAGACTTTTTAAGGGCTGAGATATACCGACTTGACTGAAAAAAATTATAACATTTTCCGCTGTAGAAAGCAGGCGCTTTATTAAGCTTAATATCCTGCCGAGGTGGAGACAAGATCGTCTTTTGAAGACATGAAAGACATTAATAATCTTGCCTCTGCGCCCAGCAGAGGCTTGTTTATTGACAGCCATGGATGGCAACGAAACGCATACGACAGTGTGCGTTCGGAAGGAGGTGTGTGTATGCCAAATTTTGAAGAGAAGCAAAAAGTTGTTGAAGATATCAAACAGAAGTTTGAAGGTGCAAACGGAGTGATTCTGGCAGACTACAGAGGTCTGACGGTATCGCAGGTGACCAATTTGAGAGTGGAACTGCGCCAGGCTGGTATTGAATACCGCGTATTGAAAAATACAATGGTTCGCCGGGCTGCAGATGAAATCGGGATTACCGGTTTGGATGAATTTCTGGAAGGTCCTACTGCTTTAGCCTTTTCTACAGATCCTGTTGCTCCTGCGAAGATTCTCAGTGAATTCAGCAAGAAAAACAAGAGCCTGACCATTAAGGCCGGGGTTCTTGACGGCAAGGTCATTAACGCTGAAAAAGTAAAAGATCTCGCAAATCTTCCGTCCAGAGAAGTTCTTCTTTCCCAGGTACTTGCTGGAATGCAAGGCCCGCTTCAAGGAATGGTCAATGTTCTGCAAGGGCCTATCCGCAAATTTGGTTATGCTTTGGAAGAAGTTCGTAAACTTAAAGAAGCCCAGGCATAGTCGAGGCACGGGATTCGATGCCCGAGGCCCGATGCATGCGCAGACTCTGGGACTATCCAACATCTGACACGAAGGTTTGGACGGTGCCGGATGTTAACAGATCTAATGATGGTCAAAACAAAAATGAAAAATATGTGAATTATTTTAAGGAGGATATTCTAATGTCCAAAACTGCTGAAATTTTAGAAGCCGTAAAAGGTATGACCGTTCTTGAGCTTGCTGAGCTCGTTAAAGCTTTCGAAGAAGAGTTTGGTGTAAGCGCTGCTGCTCCCGCAGCTGTTATGGCTGCCCCGGCAGCTGGCGCTGCTGCTCCTGTTGCTGAAGAGCAAACAGAATTTGATGTTATCCTGACCAGCGCTGGTGCTGCAAAGATCAACGTCATCAAAGTTGTCCGTGAAATCACTGGCCTGGGCTTAAAAGAAGCTAAAGATCTTGTTGACGGCGCACCGAAATCTGTCAAAGAAAAAATTACCAAAGAAGAAGCTGAAGCCATCAAAGCTAAACTTGTTGAAGCTGGTGCCGGCGTAGACGTAAAATAATCTAAACGAAAAATGTACCGCAGACTGAACCGGCCATGCTTAAGCCGGTTCAGTTTTTATTTGATGCCGGGTGCTCATGGATGTCAAATGTGTTCTGAACCAGGCTAATGGAATATTGAGTAGAAACAGGCAAAAAATATCTAAATGCCTTTAACTTTTTGGAATTTAATATATAATAATAGATATTTAACCTTTAATGTCAGAAAAATGTTACAGGGATGATGATTAGTAAATAAAATATACTTGACAAATATCGGTATACTTGTTAGGATTAATAACTGTCACTGTGATCTTAAGCTAAGACAAACCAATAAAGTTGGGAGATAATAGTGTGGATGTATTGCATCTCATGTGAGGCAGCTCCATAAACATTGAAGCGAGGTTTTTTCCCAAAAAGCCTTGCTTTTGGTTGTTTATGCCTATCTGCTCTTTGCTTTTTGGTGTTTGGATAGTAATGGATATTTGTATTAAGGTATTCGCAAACAATTATAATTATTTCTTGATTATCTAGTTTTCTGTTGGAACGATCAGGAAAAAACACTGGAAGGGTGAAACGGCATGGTGAATCCTATCAAAGTTGGAACAAGAGAACGGGCAAGTTATGCGAGGCTTCGGGAAGTTCTGGATATGCCCAACTTAATCGAAATTCAACAGAATTCCTACGAGTGGTTTCTGAAGGAAGGGCTTCGCGAAATGTTTCGCGACATTTCCCCGATTCAGGATTTTACCGGAAATCTGGTTTTGGAATTCATAGACTACAGCCTCGGCGATCCAAAATATGAGGTCGAGGAATGCAAAGAACGTGACGTTACGTTTGCAGCGCCTCTCAGAGTCAAAGTACGCCTTATTAATAAGGAAACAGGAGAGGTTAAGGAGCAGGAAGTGTTCATGGGGGACTTTCCCCTGATGACCGATAAAGGCACCTTCATTATTAATGGTGCGGAACGTGTTATTGTCAGTCAGTTGGTAAGATCGCCCGGCGTTTATTATTCTGAAACAATCGACACCAGCGGTAAAAAGCTTTACGGCGCAACAATTATTCCGAACCGTGGTGCCTGGCTGGAATTTGAGACAGATATTAATGATAATATTTTTGTCCGGGTTGACAGAACCCGTAAACTACCGGCTACTGTACTGGTCAGAGCCCTTGGCTATTCAACCAATGGCCGGATCCTCGAAGCGTTCGATGACAATGAGAACGTTAAAATTACGCTGGAAAGAGACAATACGGAATCAACGGAAGAAGCGCTGGTTGAGATTTATAAACGTCTTCGTCCTGGAGAACCGCCTACGGTGGAGAGTGCCCGCAGTCTTCTGGAATCCTTGTTCTTTGATCCCAGAAGATATGATCTGGCAAAAGTAGGCCGTTATAAGCTGAACAACAAACTGGGTCTGGATATTCCCAAGAACATACGGCATTTAACATCCGAGGACATCATCGCATCGATTTCTCGGATGCTTAAAATAATTAATGGTGAAGGACATATTGATGATATTGATCACCTTGGCAACAGACGTTTGCGTTCGGTTGGCGAGCTTCTTCAGAATCAGTTCAGAATCGGTCTCTCCCGTATGGAGAGAGTGGTGAGAGAGAGAATGACGATTCAGGACATTGAGGGGATTACACCTCAGGTGCTGATCAATATACGTCCAGTCGTGGCCGCAATTAAAGAGTTTTTTGGAAGCAGCCAGTTATCACAGTTTATGGACCAGACCAATCCGCTGGCCGAGCTTACGCATAAACGCCGTCTCAGCGCGCTGGGACCTGGTGGTTTAAGCAGAGAGAGAGCCGGATTTGAAGTGCGTGACGTGCATCATTCCCACTATGGCCGGATGTGCCCGATTGAAACGCCTGAGGGTCCGAACATTGGTTTGATTGGTTCACTCAGCACATATGGACGCATTAATGAGTATGGCTTTATTGAGGCACCTTACCGCAAAGTAGAAAATGGCAAAGTGACGGATGAGATCCATTACTTAACAGCTGATGAAGAGGAAAAATATATTATTGCCCAGGCCAATGCCGCTGTTGGTGAAAATGGGGAGTTTTTAAGCGAAAAGATCGAAGCGCGCCACGGTGAAGATTTCGTCCTGGTTCCGCCGGTAAACATTCAGTATATGGACGTTTCGCCGAAGCAGATGGTATCGATTGCGACCGCCTTGATTCCATTCCTCGAGCATGACGATGCTAACCGTGCTCTGATGGGTTCCAACATGCAGCGTCAGGCTGTGCCTCTACTCAGAACAGATGCACCGTATATTGGCACCGGCATGGAGTATAAGGCTGCTGTTGATTCCGGTGTTTGTCTGGTTTCTCCAAAAGAAGGAACTGCTTTACGGGTTACTTCCGATGAGATCATCATTCAAAACAATGACGGTACAACAACCCGGAATAGACTTTTGAAATACACGCGCAGCAACCAGGGAACCTGTATCAATCAGAAACCGATTGTTGTCAAAGGCCAGAGAATCGATGCTGGTCAGGTAATTGCCGACGGCCCGTCAACAGATAACGGAGAACTTGCCCTCGGGCGAAACGTTCTGGTAGCGTTTATGCCCTGGGAAGGATACAACTATGAGGATGCTATTCTGATCAGCGAGAAGCTGGTGAAAGAAGATTATTTTACGTCCATTCATATTGAGGAATACGAAGCAGATGCCCGGGATACCAAACTTGGGCCTGAAGAGATTACCAGAGATATTCCAAACGTCGGAGAAGATGTTTTGAAAGATCTTGACGAACGTGGTATTATCCGGATCGGTGCCGAAGTGCGCCCTGGAGATATCTTAGTGGGCAAGGTTACTCCGAAAGGGGAAACAGAGCTTACGGCTGAAGAACGCCTGCTAAGAGCAATCTTTGGTGAGAAAGCCAGAGAAGTCAGGGATACTTCTTTACGTGTTCCGCATGGCGAGGCCGGAAAAGTTGTTGATGTTAAAGTATTTAAGCGCGAGAACGGCGATGAACTGGCCCCTGGGGTCAACCAACTCGTAAGAGTCTATATTGCCCAGAAACGTAAGATATCCGTCGGCGATAAAATGGCTGGAAGACACGGAAACAAAGGGGTTATTTCCAGAATTATGCGCCAGGAGGATATGCCTTTCATGCCGGACGGCACGCCGATTGAAATCGTTCTGAATCCGCTCGGTGTTCCATCTCGTATGAATATCGGACAGGTTCTGGAGACCCATCTTGGTTGGGCGGCGAAAGCACTGGGCATGTATATTGCCACACCGGTTTTTGACGGAGCCAGAGAAGATGATGTCTTTGATACCTTGAGAAAGGCCGGACTTCCCGGACATGGAAAATCCGTTCTTTATGACGGCCGTACCGGTGAGCCTTTTGATAATGAAGTTACTGTTGGCTACATGTATATGCTGAAACTTCACCATCTTGTTGATGACAAGATCCATGCCCGTTCTACAGGTCCGTACTCGCTGGTCACCCAGCAGCCGCTCGGCGGTAAAGCGCAGTTCGGCGGTCAACGCTTCGGAGAGATGGAAGTTTGGGCACTTGAAGCTTATGGTGCATCGTTTACGCTGCAGGAGATACTTACCGTTAAATCCGATGATGTGGTAGGTAGGGTCAAGACCTATGAAGCAATTGTCAAAGGTGAGAATATTCCTGAGCCGGGCGTGCCAGAATCGTTTAAGGTACTCATCAAGGAATTGCAGAGCCTTGGACTTGATGTTTCCGTACTTTCGGAAGAAGATCAGGAAATTGAAATTAAGGATCTGGATGATGATGTCACAGAAGTTGCCCATGAACTGGGAATGGATGATCAGTATTCCGTGATTGATGCCAATGACGAAAGCGGCATTGGCTATGATAATGAAGATGAGACTCTTGATGAAGATTTGGATGGCGATTTGAATGACAAAACTGAAGATTTCCCTGTCCTGAGTGTTCCCGAGTCTGACCTTGGTAATGATCTTGTTAATGATCTGGACAATGATTTCAGCGACAACATGGATGACGATTTTGATCCAGATTACAAGTAAAGTGTCCGTTTAGATCGAGAAAGCTTGATGGGCGAAAGGAGAGAATACCGTGCTTGATGTGAATAATTTTGAGAGGATGCGTATCGGGTTGGCTTCTCCGGAGATGATCCGCAAATGGTCCTATGGGGAAGTAAAAAAACCTGAAACCATTAATTACCGCACCTTAAAGCCCGAAAGAGAAGGTCTTTTCTGTGAAAAAATATTTGGCCCTACCCGTGACTGGGAGTGCCACTGCGGTAAATATAAGAGAGTCCGTTATAAAGGCATTATTTGTGACCGATGCGGTGTTGAAGTAACGAGGTCTAAAGTCCGCCGCGAGAGAATGGGACATATTGAGCTGGCTGCGCCGGTTTCCCATATCTGGTACTTCAAAGGGATTCCGAGCAGAATGGGGCTTCTGCTGGACATGTCACCGCGTTCTCTGGAAAAAGTTCTATATTTTGTCGCGTATATCGTTGTTGATCCAAAGGATACCTCCCTGATGAAAAAACAGCTTCTTACCGAGACAGAATACCGGGAGGCCAGGGAAAAATACGGCAGTGGCTTCAAGGCAGAGATGGGTGCTGAGGCCATCAAGGCGTTATTGGCCGAGATTGATCTAGATAAACTGAACGAAGAACTTCGCACCGAGCTTAAGGAAGTGTCCGGTCAGCGAAAAATCAGGGCGATCAGACGGCTGGAAGTTGTCGAAGCATTTAAACAGTCCGGAAACAGTCCGGAATGGATGGTTCTTGATGCGATCCCGGTTATTCCGCCAGAACTGCGGCCGATGGTTCAGCTGGATGGCGGAAGGTTTGCAACCTCCGACCTGAATGATCTGTACCGCAGGGTTATTAATAGAAATAACAGGCTGAAAAAGCTTCTTGACCTTGGCGCTCCGGATATTATTGTCCGGAACGAAAAAAGAATGCTTCAAGAAGCTGTTGACGCACTGATTGACAATGGCCGTCGCGGACGGCCGGTTACCGGACCTGGCAACAGGCCGCTAAAATCGTTGAGTGATATGCTGAAAGGTAAGCAGGGAAGATTCCGTCAGAACCTTTTAGGAAAACGTGTTGACTATTCCGGACGTTCTGTTATCGTTGTAGGGCCGACACTGAAGCTTTCCCAGTGCGGGTTGCCGAAAGAGATGGCGATTGAGCTGTTTAAACCTTTCGTGATGAAAAACTTAGTTAATGAGGGTTATGCTCATAATATTAAAAGCGCCAAGCGAATGGTGGAAAGGGTAAGACCGGAAGTATGGGATGTCCTGGAAAAAGTCATTGCTGAGCATCCAGTGCTTCTGAACCGTGCCCCAACGCTGCACAGACTTGGAATTCAGGCTTTTGAGCCTATCCTTGTCGAAGGTAAGGCCCTGCAGATTCACCCGCTCGTTTGTACGGCTTACAATGCCGACTTCGATGGGGACCAGATGGCGGTTCACGTGCCGCTTTCCGCTGAGGCCCAGTCTGAAGCTCGGCTGCTGATGCTGTCCGCGCACAATATCCTGAACCCGAAAGACGGACGCCCGGTAGCTTCACCAACCAAAGATATGGTTCTGGGCTGCTACTATCTGACAATGGAAAGACCTGGAGCCCTTGGTGAAGGCAAGATCTTCAAGGATCTGGATGAAGCGGTTCTGGCGTACAATTCCAAAGCTGTCCATCTTCAAGCCTTGATCAAGGTGCGCAAGGATGGAGAACTTCTGGAGACAACGACAGGAAGACTCATTTTCAATACCGTTATTCCTGAAGAAGCCGGTTATATAAACGAAATGGTCACTAAGAAGTCTTTAGATAAAATTGTTGCCAAGACTTACCGTTTTTGCGGTTACGAGAAGACAGCCTTATTGCTGGACGGAATAAAAAATCTAGGCTTTAAGTTTTCGACACGAGCCGGAGTCACGGTCGGTATTGACGATATCCAGGTTCCCGAAGTCAAGAGAACGATTCTGGCCGAGGCGGATATTGCTGTTGCCAAGACCGAACAGCAGTACCGACGCGGTCTCATTACCGATGAAGAGCGCAAGATCCTTGTTATCGAAATCTGGACTAAAGCCAATGATTCCGTAACGAAAGCTTTGATGGAATCACTGGATAAGTTTAATCCGGTTTATATGATGGCCAATTCCGGAGCGCGTGGTAATATTCAGCAGCTGCGTCAGCTGGCAGGGATGCGCGGACTGATGGCAGACCCGTCAGGCCGAACGATTGAACTGCCTATTAAAGCCAACTTCCGTGAAGGCCTGACTGTGTTGGAGTACTTTATCTCTTCGCACGGTGCGCGTAAAGGTTTGGCTGACACCGCACTCAGAACTGCCGACTCCGGGTATCTGACCCGCAGACTCGTCGATGTATCCCAGGATGTCATTGTCCGGGAGGATGATTGCGGCTCCGATAAAGGCATTATGGTCGAAGACATCAAGGAAGGCAGTGAAATGATCGAAAAACTGGAAGAACGTCTGGTAGGACGCTTCCTGGTAAGAGAGATCCGTCATCCTGAAACAGGCGAACTGCTGGCTTCTCCCGATTACGAAATCAGTGAAGAACAAGCTAAAGCGATTGCTGATGTTTATGACAAAGTTGAGATAAGGTCCGTGCTGAACTGTAAGACCCGTTACGGCGTTTGCAAGAAATGCTACGGCAGAAACCTTGCCACCGGACGTCAGGTTGAAATCGGTGAAGCAGTCGGCATTATCGCTGCCCAATCTATCGGTGAACCTGGAACCCAGCTTACGATGCGTACTTTCCACACCGGTGGTGTTGCCGGAGACGACATTACTCAGGGTCTGCCGAGGGTAGAGGAACTGTTTGAAGCACGCAAGCCCAAAGGCCAGGCGATTATCTCCGAAATCAGTGGCACAATTACGATCAGAGAAGTCAAAGGCCGCAGAGAAGTGGAAGTCACGAGCGAAACCGGGGAACAAGGAATCTATACCATACCGTTTGGTTCCCGCCTCAAAGTCAAGAATGGCCAGGTCATTTCCCCTGGTGACGAATTGACTGAAGGCAGCATTAATCCTCATGATACGCTGAAGATTAAGGGAATAATCGGTGTACAGGTCTATCTGCTCGGAGAAGTGCAGCGGGTATACCGTCTGCAGGGCGTTGATATCAATGACAAGCATATCGAGGTGATGGTCCGGCAGATGCTCAGAAAAGTTAAGATAGAAGAAGCCGGAGACACCAGCCTTCTACCCGGCGGACTGATCGATATCTTCGAGTTTGAGGAGGAAAACGCGAAAGTCTTGCAGGAAGGCGGAGAACCTGCTGAATGCCGTCCGGTTCTGCTCGGAATTACCAAGGCTTCTCTCGCTACCGATTCCTTCCTCTCGGCAGCATCCTTCCAGGAGACAACCAGAGTACTCACGGAAGCTGCTATTAAAGGAAAAGTCGATCCGTTGATTGGCCTGAAAGAGAATGTCATCATCGGAAAACTAATCCCTGCCGGTACCGGGATGTCCAAATACCGCACCCTGAAAGTCACAGACAGCGGGGCACTTCAGTCCAGGACTGAAGTGTAGTACCATGTCAACCCTAAATCTTGTATATCCTGGCGGCAGATTTCTTGTAATACTGCGTTGTCATCAATCGGTATACGCTAGTATGCCTCAATCCTCCGTCTTGTCTTACAAGAAATCTGCTCACCATTATATTACAATTTCAGAGTTAACAAGGTACTAGCATAATTGTATTCTTGACACGAATATAGGTGACTGCTAAAATAATATAGTCTGATTTTAGGATAGGGGAGGAGAGCATTTTAAAATGCTTGATGAATCTATAAAAAAAACGCAAAGAGTTGTGGTTGGTTTTAAACAAACCAGCCGGGCGCTGGAGAAAGGCGAAGTCGGCAGTATTTATCTTGCCAAGGATGCAGATCAAAAGCTTCTTCGCCCGATCCTGGAGATGTGTGCTGTCAGACAAATTGAAATCAAGGAAGTTCCTACGATGACTGAATTGGGTAAAGCCTGTGGTATTAAAGTGGGTGCTGCAGTCGCAGCCATTCTGAATGACTAGGGTTCCTATAAACAGCTTTCTTGGTTGCCAAAAACCATCTGATTTTTGTAGAATAATTATTACAGGAAGGAGGTGCAGTTATGCCGACAATTCATCAGCTTATCCGCAAAGGGAGAGAAAAGGTTATTGCAAAATCGACCGCTCCTGCTCTGCAATGGGGACATAATTCACTGAAACGCAAGGATTTTCCTTCGGGTGGTTCTCCGCAAAAGAGAGGGGTATGTACGAGAGTGTATACCACAACACCTAAAAAACCGAATTCTGCTCTGAGAAAGGTAGCCCGTGTCCGCCTGACCAATGGCATTGAAATAACCACGTATATTCCTGGAATCGGCCACAACCTTCAGGAACACTCCGTAGTTCTGGTTCGTGGAGGCCGTGTTAAGGATCTTCCGGGCGTACGTTATCATATCGTTCGTGGGGCATTGGATACAACCGGTGTTCAAAACCGTAGTCAGGCTCGTTCCAAGTATGGGGCCAAGAGACCTAAGAAAAAATAATGTATAAGTATCGTAGCCTAAAATATGTTATATTTTGGCTGCACTCTAATTTTATTGCAGTGTTTTTAGAAAGGAGGAATACAGTTGCCCAGAAAAGGTTATATTGCGAAAAGAGAGATCCTGCCGGATCCAATCTATAAGAATAAGACCGTTACAAAATTTATTAACCAGATTATGCTTGACGGCAAAAAAGGTGTTGCTGAATCGAATTGCTATAATGCCTTTCAGATTATTCAAGATAAGACCGGCAAAGATCCGATCGAAGTATTTGAGACGGCATTAAAAAATGTTATGCCTGTATTAGAAGTCAAAGCACGCAGAGTCGGTGGTGCTAACTATCAGGTGCCGATCGAAGTACGTGTGGACCGTCGTCTGACCCTAGGCCTCCGTTGGCTGGTTGAGTATGCCCGTAAAAGGGGAGAAAAAACCATGCAGGAAAAACTGGCCGGAGAGCTAATGGATGCTGCCAACAATACTGGCGGTTCTTATAAGAAAAAAGAAGATACCCATAAAATGGCCGAAGCAAACAAGGCTTTTGCTCATTATCGCTGGTAATCACAATGATTAGCTTGGGGTTACTTTAGAGTTTATTTATCTGGATAGAAAGGCTGATAATAAGTGGCAAGGCAAGTTCCCTTGGAGAAAACTCGGAATATCGGCATCATGGCGCATATTGATGCTGGAAAGACCACAACCACAGAGCGCATCTTATTTTACACTGGCCGTGTTCATAAAATCGGTGAAGTGCATGATGGTGCTGCCACGATGGATTGGATGGTTCAGGAGCAGGAGCGTGGGATTACCATTACTTCTGCAGCTACCACCTGTCAATGGAAAGGGCACAATGTTAATATCATCGACACACCCGGGCACGTTGATTTTACCGTTGAGGTCGAGCGCTCTCTGCGTGTACTGGACGGCGCTGTAGCGGTGTTCTGTTCAGTTGGCGGTGTTGAGCCTCAGTCGGAAACAGTTTGGCGCCAGGCCGACAAATACGGTGTACCTCGTATCGCTTATATAAATAAGATGGACAGAGTCGGTGCGGATTTTTTCCGTGGAGTTTCCATGATTGTTGACCGCCTGGGATCAAATCCTGTTCCTATTCAGCTTCCGATTGGAACTGAAGACAAATTTAGCGGGATTGTGGATTTGGTTACCATGAAAGCAACAGTATACACAGATGACCTCGGCACAGCAAGTGATGTTTCCGATATTCCTGCAGACCTGATGGAATTGGCGCAGGAATACCGTGAGAAATTACTGGAAGCTGTCTCAGATGTCGATGAAGAATTGATGATGAAATATCTGGAGGGCGCAGAGATCTCCGAACAGGAAATCAAGCAGGCGATCCGCAAAGGCACGATTAGCTTAAAATTCATTCCGGTTTTATGCGGATCATCCTTTAAGAACAAAGGGGTTCAGCCTTTGCTTGATGCTGTCGTCGATTATATGCCGTCGCCTCTTGATGTGCCGGCTATCCAGGGTGTCAATCCGGATACCGGTGAGGAAGACGTCCGTCATTCCGATGACAACGCACCTTTTTCAGCATTGGCATTTAAAATTATGTCGGATCCTTATGTTGGAAAATTGACCTTCTTCCGCGTTTATTCCGGAACGCTCAGTGCGGGTTCCTATATCACGAACTCGACCAAGGGCAAGAAGGAAAGAATTGGCCGTATTCTTCGGATGCACGCCAATCACCGCGAAGATGTCGATGAAATCCGCGCTGGGGATATCGCTGCAGCTGTCGGCATCAAAGATGTCAGCACAGGGGATACGTTATGCGATGAAAAGAACCGCGTTATTCTCGAATCGATGGTATTCCCCGAACCGGTTATTCATATTGCAATTGAACCTAAAACAAAGGCTGACCAGGAAAAGCTTGGCGGATCACTCGCAAAGCTTGCTGAAGAAGATCCTACCTTTAAGATGCGTACGGATGAAGAAACCGGACAAACCATTATTTCAGGGATGGGAGAACTTCACCTGGAAATCATTGTTGACAGGTTGATGCGAGAGTTTAAAGTGGACTGTAATGTGGGTCGTCCACAGGTAGCCTATAAGGAAACGATCCGCAAGCATGTCAAAGCAGAAGGAAAATATGTTCGGCAGTCTGGTGGACGTGGACAGTATGGTCACTGCTGGGTTCAATTCGAACCGCTCGAACAGGGCACTGGCTTTGTATTTGAAAGCAAGATTGTCGGTGGCGTTATTCCTAAAGAATATATATCGCCGATCGGTGCTGGTATCGAAGAAGCCCTTCAAAATGGTATCCTGGCCGGATATCCGGTTCTGGATATCAAGGCGACCGTCGTTGACGGATCCTACCATGATGTCGACTCCTCTGAAATGGCCTTCAAAATTGCCGGTTCAATGGCTTTCAAAGCAGCGGCTGCGAAAGCAGACCCCGCAATTCTGGAGCCGATGATGAAGGTGGAAGTCACCGTGCCGGAAGAATATATGGGCGATGTCATCGGAGATTTGAACTCGCGCCGAGGCAGAATCGAAGGTATGGAAGCTCGTTCGGGTGCCCAGATTATCCGCGGCTTTGTGCCGCTTTCAGAGATGTTCGGTTATGCTACAGAGCTCCGTTCCCGTACTCAGGGCAGGGGCGTATATTCAATGCAGTTTGATCATTATGAGGAAGTGCCCAAAAATATTGCCGAAGGCATCATTGCCAAGCGGCAGGGGGCTTAATTATAGAAATTAACTGCAAAAAATAACATTTTAAATTTTTTTAAGGAGTGAAACTTAAATGGGTAAACAAAAATTTGACCGTTCCAAGCCGCACGTTAACGTAGGTACAATTGGCCACGTTGACCATGGTAAAACGACAACGACTGCTGCGATTACATTTGTTTTGTCCAAGGTCGGCGGTGCTGTTGCAACTGCATTTGATCAGATCGACAAAGCGCCTGAAGAGCGTGAACGCGGAATTACGATTTCTACAGCTCACGTTGAGTATGAAACGGCAAACCGTCACTATGCGCACGTTGACTGCCCAGGCCATGCTGACTATGTTAAAAACATGATCACCGGTGCTGCTCAGATGGACGGTGCCATCCTGGTTGTATCCGCTGCTGACGGCCCGATGCCTCAGACGCGTGAACACATCCTTCTTGCCCGTCAGGTAGGTGTGCCTTACATCGTTGTATGGCTGAACAAAGTTGACATGGTTGATGATCCTGAACTTCTCGAACTGGTTGAAATGGAAGTTCGTGAGCTGTTAAGTGAATATGAATTTCCCGGCGATGATATCCCTGTTATTCCCGGCTCCGGACTCAAAGCTCTGGAGTGCGGATGCGGACAGAGAGACTGCGAATGGTGCGGCAAAATCTGGAATCTGATGGATGCTGTTGACAGCTATATTCCTCAACCGGAACGTGCTGTAGACAAACCGTTCCTGATGCCTGTAGAAGATGTCTTCACGATCACTGGTCGTGGTACTGTTGCTACCGGCCGTGTAGAGCGTGGTGTCCTTAAAGTCGGCGATGAAATTGAAATCGTTGGTCTTTCTGAAAAACCGCGTAAGAGTGTTTGCACAGGCGTTGAAATGTTCCGTAAACTGCTCGATCAGGCTCAGGCCGGTGACAATATCGGCGCTCTGCTGCGTGGTGTTGAGCGCAAAGACATTGAGCGCGGACAGGTTCTGGCTAAACCAGGAAGTATTAAACCGCATACGAAGTTTAGCGGTGAAGTTTACATTCTGAGTAAAGAAGAAGGCGGACGTCATACGCCGTTCTTCAACAACTACCGTCCTCAGTTCTACTTCAGAACAACCGACGTTACTGGTGTAATCAAACTCCCAGAAGGCACAGAAATGATTATGCCTGGTGACCGCGTATCCATCGAGTGCGAATTGATCACCCCCATTGCTATGGAAGAGGGACTCCGCTTCGCTATCCGTGAAGGCGGACGTACTGTTGGGTCCGGCGTTGTAGCCAAAGTTGTCGAATAATTAGCTGCTGATATTAAGGGAAGCTGCCAGAGATTGTCTGCACAGCTTCCCTGATAAACTCTCTACGCAAAAGGTTGCTGTCTTCGGTGACTCCGCCGTAAGGCAGGGAATTTTTGCGCCAATAGTCCTGTTTAACAGGCGATATATTTAGGAGGTAAAGAAATGAACCAAAAGATTAGAATTCGGCTGAAGGCCTTTGACCACAAAACGCTTGATCAGTCGGCAGAAAGAATTGTTGATACTGCGAAAAGAACCGGTGCGAGCGTCAATGGGCCAATACCCCTTCCGACCGAAAAGAGTATTTACACTATTTTACGTTCTCCGCATGTCAACAAGGATTCCCGTGAACAGTTTGAAATGAGAACGCACAAGAGATTGATCGATATTATTGATCCTACCTCGAAAACAGTGGATGCACTGATGAGACTGGATCTGCCTTCCGGTGTAGATATCGAAATTAAATTATAATTAGAGGCTGGCGTTTTTTTAGAATATGTGGTAGAATAGATATGTTTGTGACACGAAACACCCGGAGGTGTGGAACGCCTTTGGGGTAAGTGTTGCTAAACGCATATAATATATTAATTGATTACACTCTCGTGCCCCGTTTCAGACGGTGCACTTCAAAGTGTACAGGAGGTGGCGTCGTGTCTAGAGGAATTCTGGGTAAAAAAGTGGGTATGACCCAAATTTTTGCAGAAGATGGAAAAGTGATTCCGGTGACTGTTGTTCAGGCCGGTCCTTGTTATGTCCTGCAGAAAAAAACTGAAGCTTCAGACGGTTATAATGCAATTCAGGTTGGTTTTGATGAGAAAAGAGAAAATCTTGCAACTAAACCTGAAAAAGGTCATTTCAAAAAATCCGGTGTCAAATTCATGCGCTTCATCAAGGAATTTAGAACTGCTGAGGCAGATTCCTTTGAAGTTGGTCAGGAAATCAAAGCAGATATCTTCGCAGCCGGTGACAAAGTTGATGTAGTCGGAACTTCCAAAGGTAAGGGCTTTGCTGGTATGCATAAGCGTCATGGAGCCCGCCGCGGACCCATGGGTCATGGATCAAAATATCATCATCGTACAGGTTCCATGGGCGCGAAAGGGCCGGCTCGTGTTTTCAAGGGAAGAAATTTACCTGGACGGATGGGCGGAGAAAGAGTTACGGTTCAAAACCTTGAAGTTGTAAGGGTTGATACTGATAAAAACTACATCCTTATTCGAGGATGCGTACCTGGTGCTAAAAAAAGCCTGCTGATACTGAAAGAATCGGTTAAAGCGAAATAATCCGTGAGGAAAGGAGGATAAAGCAATGCCTAAGGTACAGGTTGTAAATATGCAAGGATCTCCGGTTGGAGAAATGGAATTAAATGAGACGATATTTGGAATAGAGCCTAATACCCATGTTATGCATTCCGCTGTTGTAGCCCAGCTGGCCAACGCCAGAGTCGGCACCCATTCTACATTAGGTCGGAGCGAAGTCAGAGGCGGTGGTCGCAAGCCTTGGAAACAAAAAGGAACAGGTCGGGCCAGAGCCGGCACGATCCGTTCACCGCTCTGGAGAGGCGGCGGCATCGTATTTGGACCAAAACCAAGAGACTATAGTAAAAAGCTTCCTAAGAAAGTCAAGAGACTGGCTCTGTGCTCGGCACTTTCCAGCAAAGTGATTGACAACAGTCTGATCGTAGTTGATCAAATCAGCTTTGAGCAGCCAAAAACCAAAGAAATGGTTAAACTTCTGGAAGCTCTGAAAATTGATAAAAAAGCGCTTCTCGTTGTCGAGAACAATGACGATAATAACGTTCTGGTCTCTGCGCGCAACATTCAGGGAGTGCTTACCTCAAGAGCAGATGCCTTAAATGTTATAGATCTTTTAAAATATGATTTTGTGGTATTTACCAAGGCAGCTGTGATGAGGACTGAGGAGGTGCTGAGCAATGCGTGATGCTCGTGACGTGCTGATTCGACCGGTCATTTCTGAAAAATCGGTCGGATTGGTAGAGGAAAACAAATACTCCTTCTGGGTTAGCACTGCAGCTAATAAGATTGAAATCAAATCAGCTGTAGAGAAAATGTTCAAAGTTAAAGTTGATGACGTTCGCACCATGAAGGTTAAAGGAAAAGAAAAACGCCAGGGCCGTTATTCGGGCATGACACCTACCAGGAAGAAAGCTATCGTAACCCTGAAGGCCGGCGACAAAATTGAAGGATTTGCAGGTCTGTAGTTTTAAGGCAAAGGAGGTAGAAAAAAATGCCAATTAGATCGTACAAACCAACATCTCCGGGACGCAGACAGATGACTGTACTGAATTTCGATGAGATTACCAGGAATGAGCCTGAACGTTCCCTTATCGCCCCCCTGCGCAAGAAGGCTGGAAGGAATAATACAGGACGTTTGACAGTCCGTCACCAAGGCGGCGGTCATAAGAGACGTTATCGTCTGATAGATTTTAAAAGAATCAAAGATGGCGTTCCTGCCAAGGTTGCTAGCATTGAATATGATCCGAACCGTTCTGCTAACATCGCTCTTCTGAACTATGCTGACGGCTTTAAAAGTTACATTATTGCTCCCAATGGACTTAAGGTGGGCCAGGAAATTGTAAGCGGCGAACAGGCCGATATTAAAGTCGGCAATACGTTAAAGCTTAAGAATATTCCGGTCGGAACACTGATTCATAATATTGAGATGAAACCCGGCAAAGGCGGCCAGTTAGTCCGTTCAGCTGGTGGATCAGCTCAGTTGATGGCCAAAGAAGGCAGTTATGCAACGCTCAGACTCCCGTCGGGAGAAATGAGAATGATCCACATCGAGTGCCGGGCCACGATTGGCCAGGTCGGGAACTTGGATTATGAAAACGTGACGATCGGTAAAGCCGGAAGATCCCGTTGGCTTGGGATTCGTCCGACAGTCCGTGGTTCAGTCATGAACCCGTGTGATCACCCCCACGGCGGTGGTGAAGGACGTAACCCGATTGGACGTAATCCTGTCACTCCTTGGGGTAAACCCGCCCTTGGCGCCAAGACCAGGAAAAAGAAGAACCAAAGCAATAAGTTCATTGTCAAGCGTAGAGATAAGAAGTAAGCGAAAGGAGACCTCATAATGGGCAGATCTCTAAAAAAGGGACCTTATGTCAGCGCTCGTTTGTTAGAACGGGTGGAAGATATGAATAAAAACGGCGAGAAGAGAGTATTGAAGACTTGGTCCAGACGATCCACCATTTTCCCGCAGATGATTGGTCATACGATTGCCGTCCATGACGGACGCAAGCATGTACCTGTTTATATTACAGAAGATATGGTTGGGCATAAACTTGGTGAATTTGCACTGACCCGGACTTTCAAAGGACATGCCGGAAGTGAAAAATCGAGCGGCTTACGCTAGTTGAGAGGAGGTAAAGAAAAATGGAAACAAAAGCAGTTGCTAAATTTATCCGTATCTCTCCTCGCAAGGTGCGCCTGGTTGTAGATCTGATTCGCGGTAAGAAAGTTGAAGAAGCGATGGCGATCTTGAAATTTACGCCGAATATATCTGCTGAACCGGTTGGCAAGGTGCTGAAGTCAGCAGTAGCAAACGCGGAACACAACCTGGAAATGAGTCCGGATGATCTGTATGTTACCAAAGTATTCGTTGATCAAGGACCAACCTTAAAGCGTATCATGCCTCGGGCGCAAGGAAGAGCTGACAGGATCCGCAAACGGACCAGTCACATTACCGTTGTCGTCGGGAATAAGAAGGAGGAATAGGCAAAGCATGGGTCAAAAAGTTAACCCCAAAGGTCTTCGTATTGGCATTATCCGTTCGTGGGAAGGCCGTTGGTATGCTGATAAGAACTACAGGGAGCTCCTCCACGAAGACTTAAAAATCCGTAAATTTGTAACCAACAAACTCCAACAAGCCGGAGTTCCTAAAGTTGAAATAGAGCGCGCTGCAAACCGGGTCAAAGTATCTGTTCATGCCGCAAAACCCGGGATCGTAATTGGCCGCGGTGGCGCTGAAGTCGAGAACCTGCGCAAGGCATTAGAAACAATGACCGGCAAACAGGTTGCAGTTAATATTGTTGAAATTAAAAAGCCTGAACTGGATGCCAAGCTGGTGGCTGACAGTGTCGCTCAGCAACTTGAAAAACGTATTTCCTTCCGGAGAGCGATGAAACAGACCGTAGGCCGCACCATGCGTGCAGGCGCCCAAGGGATCAAGATTTCATGCAGCGGACGTCTGGGTGGAGCTGAAATTGCCCGTACAGAATGGTATAACGAGGGAAAAGTTCCTCTTCATACGCTGCGCGCAGACATTGACTACGGATTTTCCGAAGCCAATACAACGTATGGTAAAATCGGCGTAAAAGTATGGATTTACCGTGGAGAAGTTCTTCCGACCAAGAAGTCCGTTCAGGAGGAAGGAGGATTATAAAATGTTAGTACCAACCAGGGTGAAGCATCGTAAACAACATCGTCCGAGCCTTAAAGGAAAGGCTCAGAGAGGTACTAAAGTAGTTTACGGTGAATATGGACTTATGGCGCTCGAGAATGCCTGGGTTACCAACCGGCAGATTGAGGCAGCTCGTATTGCAATGACCCGTTACATTAAGCGTGGCGGTAAAGTATGGATAAATATCTTTCCTGACAGGCCGATAACTGCAAAACCGGCTGAGACCAGAATGGGTAGTGGTAAAGGTACTCCGGAATACTGGATTGCTGTTATCAAACCCAACAGAGTCATGTTTGAACTGGCCGGTGTTTCTGAGGAAGTTGCCCGCGAAGCGTTAAGGCTCGCAGCTCATAAACTTCCGATTAAATGCAAGTTTGTCCGCAAAGAGGATCAGGCTGAAGAACAGGTTGGAGGTGGCGCAGATGGCGAAGAATAAGAATTTCCCTGATATGACCGATGAAGAGCTCCTGAAACAGATTGACGGGCTCAAAACGGAATTATTCAATTTGCGTTTCCAATTAGCTACCGGACAACTTGATAACCCGATGCGGATCAAAGAGGTCCGTAAAGGGATCGCGAGAGGCAAAACCATTCTCCGTGAGCGCGAGCTCAAACGTGCTTAAGGTAGGAAAGGAGGCAAAAACATTGGAAAGAACAATGCGCAAAACGCAATATGGCAAAGTTGTCAGCGATAAAATGGATAAAACGATTGTTGTTGCAATTGAAACCAGAAAAAAACATCCAATCTATCATAAAACAGTAAAGGTTACCAAAAAATATAAGGCGCATGATGAGAATAACGAGGCTAGACTAGGGGATACCGTCCTGATTATGGAGACCAGACCGTTAAGCAAAGAAAAGAACTGGAGACTGGTCAAAGTTGTTGAAAAAGCGGTTATTCTCTAAGCCAAGGAAATATCAAGCAGCTAAGAAAGGAGGTTCCGCCCAATGATTCAGGCTGAATCAACCCTTAAAGTGGGAGATAATACCGGAGCAAAAAAACTTTTATGTATCCGTGTGTTGGGTGGTTCTAAACGTCGTTACGCATCAATTGGTGATATCATCGTTGCTGCGGTTAAAGAAGCAACACCAGGCGGCGTTGTCAAAAAAGGTGATGTTGTCAAAGCTGTTGTTGTCCGTACTACCAAAGAAATTAAAAGACCAGACGGTTCATATATTCGATTCTCCGAAAATGCGGCAGTTATTATCAAAGATGACAAGAGTCCGAAAGGAACGCGTATTTTTGGACCTGTTGCCCGTGAACTCAGAGAAAAAGATTACATGAAAATCGTTTCGCTGGCACCGGAAGTACTATAGAAAAAACCGGACGGAGGTGAATAAATAATGTCCGCCGAAAGAACAAAAGTAAACGTCAGAAAAGGCGATATGGTCATGGTGATAACCGGCAAGGACGCCGGAAAAAAAGGCAAGGTTCTTGAAGTTCTAACCCAGAAGGGCAGAGTTGTGGTCGAGAAGGTCAACGTTGTAAAGAAACATCAGAAACCGACCAAAGATATGCCCCAAGGTGGAATTGTCGATAAAGAAGCTCCGATTCACAGCTCCAATGTGATGCTGTTTTGCACAGAATGTAATTCTGTCACCAGGAAGAGTGTTAAGATTACTGGAGAAGGTAAAGTTAGAGTCTGCAAGAATTGCGGACACAATTTGCCGGAAGAAAATAAGAAGTAATTCTGGAAGGGAGGTACTCTGGTGGCTCGCTTAAGAGATTATTATAAAAATGAGATAACCCCGGCTCTGCAGAAAAAATTTGATTATAAGAATATTATGCAAACACCGCGTTTGGAAAAAGTGGTTATCAATATAGGTTTGGGAGAAGCGATTCAAAATCCGAAAGCCATTGATTCCGCTGTAGATGATCTCATGACGATTACGGGTCAGAAACCGGTCGTAACACGGGCGAAGAAGTCGATCGCAGCATTTAAGCTTCGTGCAGGCATGCCGATTGGCGTGAAGGTTACTTTAAGAGGTGACCGGATGTATGAGTTTGTTGACAGGCTGCTGAACGTAGCGCTTCCTCGTGTCAGAGATTTTCAGGGAGTATCCGCCAAGGCATTTGACGGCAGAGGCAATTATACCCTCGGCATTAAAGAGCAGCTCATTTTCCCGGAAATTAACTTTGACAAAATTGATAAAATTAGAGGTATGGATATCGTCTTTGTAACAACGGCCAATACGGATGAAGAAGCAAAAGAGCTGCTTAAAGCATTCAGAATGCCGTTTAAGGACTAGATATGAAGGAGGCTTAAGATATGGCCAAGACGTCGATGATTGTTCGTCACCAACCAAAATATTCTGTACGTGTGCATAACCGCTGCAAAATATGTGGCCGCCCGCATGCTTATATGAGGAAATTTGGAATATGCAGGATATGCTTCAGAGAACTGGCTTATAAAGGCGAACTGCCTGGTGTAACGAAGGCTAGTTGGTAAGCATTATTGGAGAAAGGGGGAAATAAAAGTGTCAACAACATCAGATCCTATTGCCGATTTCCTGACACGGATCCGGAATGCCGGGATGGTTTACCACGATAAAGTAGAAATCCCTGCTTCAAGCATCAAGAAGGCTCTGGCCGAACTGCTGAAACAGGAAGGCTTTATCAAGGATTATGAATATATTGATGACAATAAACAGGGGGTCTTGAGATTATACCTCAAGTACGGCCCTAACCGGGAAAGAGTCATTACCGGTTTGAAACGTATCAGTCGTCCCGGTTTAAGAGTTTATGCAAAAAAAGACCAGATTCCTAAGGTTTTAGGAGGCTTGGGCGTTGCTGTGATATCTACCTCCAAAGGCATCATGCCTGACAGACAAGCACGCAGTGAAGGTTTGGGTGGAGAAGTTATCTGCTATATTTGGTAAAGGATGGAGGTGTAGAATATGTCTCGAATTGGTAGAAAAGCAATCACCATTCCAGGCGGGGTGGAAGTTAAACAAGAAGGTCAGGTCGTTACCGTTAAAGGCCCCAAAGGAACGCTTACCAGAGAATTCCGGCCTGAAATCGGTATTCAAGTAGAAGAAAATACAATCAGCGTTACCCGTCCCAACGACGAACCTTTCTACCGTTCGCTTCACGGACTGACCCGCACCCTTCTTGCCAATATGGTGGAAGGCGTATCGAACGGGTTTAGCAAGAATTTGGACCTTGTCGGAGTAGGCTATCGTGCTGCTCTTTCAGGTAAAAAACTTGTGCTTACTGTCGGCAAATCTCATCCGGTTGAAATGGAACCCTATGAAGGGATTGAAATCGAAGTTCCTGCACCGAACAAGGTGATCATTAAAGGAATCGATAAGGAACAAGTCGGTAATTTTGCTGCAGATGTTCGTAAGCAACGTGAACCGGAACCGTATAAAGGTAAAGGGATTAGGTACGAAAAAGAAGTCATCCGCCGCAAGGAAGGTAAAACCGGCGGTAAGAAATAAGGTAAGGGCAAAATCTCTTGCCGCGTAGAAAGGATGAAAAAGCTTGATTAAAAAGAGTGACCGCAGACAAATTTTAAAACATAAGCATAAAAGTGTCCGCAAAAGAATCCAGGGCACAGCCGGAAGACCGCGTATAGCAGTATTTAGAAGCTTAAATCATATTTATGCCCAGGTTATCAACGATGACCTTGGAATCACCCTGGCTGCAGCTTCTTCTCTCGATGCTGAGTTTAAAGCAGCAGAACTGTCCGGAGGAAGCGTTGAGGGAGCTAAAAAAGTTGGCGAACTCATTGCGAAAAAAGCGCTGGATAAAGGAATCACCAAAGTGGTCTATGACCGCGGCGGCAGCCTATATCACGGTAGAGTTGCAGCTCTGGCCGAAGCCGCTAGAGAAGCAGGACTTGACTTCTAATCTTTAGAAAAGGAGGGAAAATCATTGTCAAATATCGATCCTAGTAAACTGGAGCTCACCGAGAAAATTGTACACATTGCCCGTGTTGCTAAAGTTGTCAAAGGCGGAAGACGTTTCAGCTTCAGTGCTCTGGTTGTCGTCGGCGACGGCAATGGTATTGTCGGCGCAGGACTCGGAAAAGCAACCGAAGTTCCGGAGGCTATTCGTAAAGGCGTAGAAGATGCTAAAAAGAATCTGATTGCTGTACCTTTAAAAGGAACATCGATCCCGCATCCGATTCTCGGCCAATTTGGTGCCGGCGAGGTTCTGCTGAAACCCGCTGCCAAAGGTACCGGAGTTATTGCCGGTGGTCCGGTGCGTGCTGTACTCGAAGTAGCAGGGGTTAAAGATATACTCACAAAATCACTGGGATCTTCCAATGCTCATAACGTTGTCAATGCAACGATGGCCGGCCTCAAGGCGCTGAAGCGCGACGTCGACGTTGCCAAAGCCCGCGGCAAGGCAGTGGAAGAAATACTCTAAAATAATGTATCGAAGCACCAAGTAAGGAGGTGTCCATATTGAAACTCCATGAACTCAAACCTGCAGAAGGTTCGACCAAATCACGCAAACGTGTTGGAAGAGGCAACGGCTCGGGACTTGGAAATACAGCCGGCCGTGGTAGCAAGGGTCAGAAAGCCCGTTCCGGCGGCGGTGTCCGTCCCGGATTCGAAGGTGGCCAAATGCCCATTACCCGCAGACTTCCGAAACGCGGTTTTACAAATAATTTTAGAAAAGAATATGAGGTCATCAATGTATCCGATCTTGAAGAAAGATTTGAAAATGGTGAAGAAGTTACCATTGAAGCTTTATTTGAGACTGGACTCATCAATAAAGTCAAGGATGGTGTCAAAGTACTCGGAGACGGGGAATTGACCAAATCATTAACCGTAAAAGTTCATAAGGTAAGCAAAACAGCAGCAGAGAAGATTACTGCTGCCGGTGGAAAAGTAGAGGTGGAATAAATTGATACTTGAAACCCTGAAGGATGCCTGGAAAGTTCCGAGCATTAGAAAGAAAATAGGGTTCACCTTGCTTATGCTTCTGATCTTTAGGATTGGGTCTCACATCCCGATTCCGTTTATGGATCGTGAAGTGCTTCAAAACATGATGGGCAGTGGAGGATTGTTTGATTTCTTCAACACATTCTCTGGTGGCTCCCTGAAACGCTTCTCTGTATTCTCATTAAGTATCATGCCCTATATCACTGCCTCCATCATTATTCAGCTCTTAACGGTCGTCATTCCTTATCTGGAAAGACTATCAAAAGAGGGCGATCAGGGCAGAAAAAAGATTGTTCAGTATACCCGCTATGGTACTGTTGTACTTGGCTTCATCAACGGTTTTGGACTGACCATCGGCTTAAGAGGTGCGCTTACGATTCCTCAAGAGTCGCTTAGGATTCTAATTTACATTATGATTGCAATCGTACTGACCGCAGGTACAGCTTTTCTGATGTGGCTGGGCGAACAGATCACCGAAAAAGGCATTGGCAATGGCATCTCACTCATTATCTTTGCCGGTATTGTTGCTGGGATTCCAGATGCAATCAAGTACTTGGTTGGGCTGCTGCAGGTTGGCGAAATCGGTTGGATATCAATCGTAGGCTTAGTGGTTATTGCAGCGCTGATTATTGCCGCTGTTGTATTTATCCAGGAGGGCCAAAGAAGAATTCCGGTTCAATATGCCAAAAGAGTCGTCGGCCGCAAGCAATACGGTGGACAGAGCTCTCATATTCCGTTAAAAGTTAATCAGGCGGGCGTTATTCCGATTATTTTCGGTATTTCCTTAATGGCCTTTCCGGCAACCATTGCGACCTGGCTCCCACAGGACTCAGCCTTCGCTCTTTTTGCCCAGAAATGGCTGCAAATGAACGGCTCAGCCTATTCAATACCGTACTTGATCATGTATGCATTGCTCATTATTTTCTTTACCTATTTCTATACAGGAATTACCTTTAATCCTGTAGATGTCGCGGATAATCTTAAAAAGTACGGCGGTTTTATACCCGGAATTCGTCCGGGTCGTCCGACTTCAGATTATTTGTTTAAAATCCTGAGCAGAGTGACTTTGGCAGGTGGGATATTCCTGGCACTGATTGCTGTTCTCCCCAGTCTGATCATGGGATTCACCGGAATAGATAACATCTATTTAGGTGGAACATCCCTGCTGATTGTGGTCAGCGTTGCTCTTGATACGATGAAACAGATGGAGAATCAGCTGATGCAGCGTCACTATCAAGGATTTTTAAAGTAGGAGGCGATCGAGATGAGAATGATACTCATGGGTCCTCCTGGAGCAGGAAAAGGAACACAAGCCGATTTGCTCATTGAGCATTATCATATACCCCACATTTCAACTGGGGACATGTTCAGAGCCGCAATCAAGGAACAGACTGCCCTGGGAATGAAGGCCAAAGAATACATGGATGCGGGTGGCCTTGTCCCGGATGAAGTAACGATTGGGATTGTAGCCGACAGATTGGCTCAGGCTGATTGTCAAAATGGTTTCCTTCTGGACGGGTTTCCCCGTACGGCTGCCCAGGCGGATGCATTGGCGAAAATCTTAAGCGACATGAAAATTGCTCTGGACGGAGTTATCAACATTGAACTGGGCGAAGCAGATCTCTTGGAACGGCTCACCGGAAGAAGAGTCTGCAAACAGTGCGGTGCAACCTTCCATACTGTCTTCAACGCTCCTAAACAACAGGACGTTTGTGACAAGTGCGGTGGTGCACTCTACCAGAGAAGCGATGACACACTTGAAACAGCACAAAATCGGCTGAAGGTATATAATACACAGACTGAACCCCTGATTGCATATTATAACAACCAAGGCTTGCTCAAGAGAATTCAAGGGGATAAAGAAATTAAGCAGGTTTTCAGCGATGTTCTCAGCGTGTTGGAGTAAGAAGCCATGATTGAACTGAAGAGTAAGGAACAGCTTGGCCGCATGCGGAAAGCTGGCCGGATCGTGGCAGAAACTCTGGAACTGATGCGGAAAATGGTTGCCCCGGGAGTAACTACGGAACAACTGGACAGAGCGGCGGAAGATTACATTGGCAAATGCAATGCGATTCCTGCCTTCAAAGGATATAACGGCTTCCCCGCAACACTATGTACTTCGATTAATGAAGAAGTGGTGCATGGGATCCCGGGTTTAAGGGCCCTGAAAAGTGGAGATATTATCAGTATTGATTGCGGGGCAATCATTGACGGATACGTCGGTGATTCTGCGATCACACTGCCGGTAGGAGAAATCAGCAGGGAACTTCAAAATCTGCTGGCAGTGACTGAAGAATCTCTCAGGTGTGGAATTGCCCAGGCACTCAAAGGTAACCGGCTGTTTGATATATCCTACGCTATTCAGACGTATGTAGAAGAGAATACAATGTCGGTCGTTCGGGACTATGTAGGTCACGGAATCGGCAGAAAAATGCATGAAGAACCTCAAGTACCCAATTTTGGCAAACCCGGCAGGGGGCCGAGACTCGAGGTAGGAATGGTCCTGGCGATAGAACCAATGGTCAACTTAGGAGGCTATCAGGTTGAGACTCTTGAGAACCAGTGGACTGTAGTAACGAAAGATCGCCGAGCATCGGCGCATTTTGAACACACAGTGGCCATCACTGAAAATGGCCCGGAAATACTAACTCGAATTGAAGGCTGAAGACCGGTAAATAAATGTCAAAGGAGGGATAGGCGCAAATGTCAAAAGAAGATGTGATTGAGGTCGAAGGCAAAGTACTGGAACCATTGCCGAACGCAATGTTTACGGTAGAATTAAACAATGGTCATAAGGTACTGGCGCATGTCTCCGGCAAGATTCGGATGCATTTTATCAGAATTTTGCCTGGAGATCGGGTCACGGTGGAGCTTTCTCCCTATGACTTGACCAGAGGAAGAATTGTATACAGATTTAAGTAAGGACAAGGGAGGAATCACAGGTGAAAGTAAGACCTTCTGTGAAACCGATTTGTGAAAAGTGTAAAATTATTAGACGGCACGGAAAAGTAATGGTTATTTGCGAAAATCCGAAACATAAGCAACGCCAGGGCTAAATCGAGGATGAAGTTCGAGGTTCGAAGATCGATGATTATGCATCAAAGATCTAGCAGACAATACCGGACAACGAACTTAGAACATCGATTAGCAATATGTGCGGGTTGTCGCCTTTGGACCGGATTAACACTAACAAAGTCGGACGCTAAATATGAAAATCAAGTAACTGGAACTAATTATCGAACATGGGGGTGTGAAATTTAGATGGCACGTATCGCAGGGGTGGATATACCTCGGGACAAACGTGTTGAGGTTGCACTTACCTACATCTATGGTATCGGCAATTCTCAATCCAAAAAAATCCTGACAAAAACACAGATTAACCCTGACACCAGGGTCAAAGATCTTACAGACGACGAAGTCGCCAAGATCAGGGAAACAATTGATAAAGAATACAAGGTCGAAGGCGATCTACGTCGGGAAGTGTCCCTTAACATTAAAAGACTGATGGAAATCGGCAGTTATCGTGGCCTTCGCCATCGTCGTGGACTACCTGTGCGCGGACAGCGGACCAAAACCAATGCCCGTACACGCAAAGGTCCCGCAAGAGCAATTGGCGGAAAGAAGAAAAAGTAAAGGGGGGCATTGAAGCATGGCTCGTAAAGTTGTTCGTACCAGAAAAAGAGAACGTAAAAATGTTGAAAGCGGCATAGCACATATTAAGTCGACTTTTAATAATACGATTGTCACCATTACAGACACGACCGGAAACGCACTTTCCTGGTCCAGTTCCGGTTCTTTGGGTTTCAAAGGATCACGTAAAAGCACACCTTTTGCTGCGCAGATGGCTGCAGAGACAGCTGCCAAAGCAGCAATGGAGCATGGGCTCAAAATTGTTGAATGTTTTGTCAAAGGTCCAGGATCAGGCCGTGAAGCCGCAATCAGAGCATTGCAGGCGGCAGGTCTGGAAGTGAACCTTATTCGGGACGTAACTCCGGTACCGCATAACGGATGTCGGCCGCCCAAACGCAGAAGAGTATAGGGGGTGTAAAACATGGCTAAATATACAGAATCAGTATGTCGTCTGTGCCGGCGTGAGGGTCAGAAGTTATTCCTGAAAGGGGATCGCTGCTATACCAATAAATGTGCTGTGGACCGTCGGGCGTATGCTCCGGGCATGCACGGACAGGCTAGAGGCAAAAAACCGACTGAGTACGGCATTCAGCTCAGAGAAAAGCAGAAAGTTCGGAGGATCTACGGCGTTCTTGAGAAACAGTTCCGTGGATATTTCGACAAAGCTGCCCGTCAAAAAGGTATGACCGGGGAAAATCTTCTCCGTTTATTGGAACGCCGTTTGGATAATGTTGTTTTCAGACTTGGCTTTGCTTCATCCAGACCCGAAGCACGTCAGCTTGTGACACATGGTCATATCACAATCAATGGCAAACGCGTCGATATTGCATCTTATCTCGTCAGCACTGGCGAAGCAATTTCGATTAAAGAAAGCAGCAGAGACAACAATAGAATCAAGGAAATGGCCGAATCCTTAAAGGATCGTGCCGTTCCTGCATGGTTAAGCCTGGATATCAATAGCATCACAGGGACTGTCATCAACATGCCAACCCGTGAAGATATTCAGATTCCGATTGAAGAACATCTTATCGTAGAGAAATATTCTCGTTAAACTTTTCCGGGAAAGAAGGGGTGCATTCCGATGCTTGAAATCGAAAAGCCCAATATTGAATGTGTTGAGAGATCTGAAGATAATACCTATGCCAAATTCATTATTGAACCCTTAGAGAGAGGCTATGGCATTACCTTGGGGAATTCCCTGCGTCGTATCCTGCTTTCTTCTCTACCCGGGTCCGCGGTTACTTCAGTAAAAATAGAAGGCGTACTACACGAATTCTCAACCATTCCAGGAGTCTTGGAAGACGTAACTGAGATCATTCTCAATATTAAATCCCTCGCTCTCAAAGGCCATACGGATGAACCACGCGTTCTGCGTTTGGAATGTGAAGGGGAACGGGTTGTTACCGCAAGAGACATTATCACCGGTCCCGATATTGAGATTCTCAATCCAGATTTGAAGATCGCCACGTTGGATAAAGACGGGCGTCTCTTCATGGAAATGAACGTCGAACGTTCCCGCGGCTATGTCTCAGCTGAGAAGAATAAAAAAGCAGATCAGGTAATCGGCGTTATTCCTGTCGATTCCATCTTTACCCCAATTTATAAAGTCAACTATGCTGTAGAAGATACCCGGGTCGGTATGATGACTGACTTTGACAAGCTTACCCTGGAAGTATGGTCTAACGGCAGTATTACCCCGAAAGAGGCAACTAGTCTCGCAGCCAAGATTTTGAGCGAACATTTGAGGCTCTTTATCGGACTGAACGATAATCTGGGTAATGTTGAAATCATGGTGGAAAAAGAAGAAGAGGCCAAAGATAAGATTCTGGAAATGACCATTGAAGAACTGGATCTTTCCGTAAGATCTTATAATTGCCTGAAACGCGCCGGCATAAACAGCGTTGAAGAACTGACACAAAGAACTGAAGAAGATATGATCAAAGTACGCAATCTTGGGCGCAAATCTCTGGAAGAAGTCGAACACAAGCTCAGAGAACTTGGGCTGGGATTCCGTACTCCGGAAGATTAAACCTAAAGGGGGGATCACAGTTGGCATACCGTAAGCTTGGAGTTAACATGAGCCGCAGAAGGGCTATGTTAAGAAATATTGTAACTTCCTTGCTGAAGCATGGAAAGATTGAGACAACAGAAGCAAGAGCAAAAGAACTGAATTCCCTGGCAGAGAAAATGATTACCCTAGGCAAAAGGGGTGACCTGGCTGCCAGACGTCAGGCGATGGAATTTTTGCTGGATGAGACGGTAGTAAAAGAGCTTTTTGATACAATAGCTCCGAAATATGCCGATAGGCAGGGTGGCTACACCAGAATCATGAAAAATGGCTATCGTCGTGGAGATGCTGCCGAAATGGTTTTAGTTGAGCTTGTGGACTAAGATGAAGGCCTAATTTTGAAGTTCGAAGTTCGAGGTTCGGTGTTCGATTGCAGATAACGGAAACCGGATACCAGGAATTGATTGATACCGGGTAACGAAACCAAATAAGCGTATCGATAACCATTAATCACACACATGAATCGTACCTCTGAACATTGACACATGTTCAGCTTCGAACTTCCTGTTGGCTCTTTTGAAAACAAGCATACCGTCCAGTTCAATATTATAAGTTTGCTGGAGAAAAAAATGCGCAACATCCTTCTGCGATTAGCCTATGATGGTACAAACTACCACGGATTCCAGCGCCAGCCAGAGGAACATGGACAAACTATCCAGGGAGAACTGGAAAAGGTCTGGAAGAAGCTTTTTGCCGAAGAAATAAAAATCACAACAGCAGGCAGGACGGATACTGGTGTACACGCTGCCGGCCAAGTGATTAATTTCTGCTCAGAAGCGCGTATTCCGCAGGAGAAGATTCCTAAGGCCATGAACAGTATTCTGCCGTATGATATCAGAATACGCGAGGCCAGGGATATGCCTGAAGATTTTAGTGCCAGGAAAAGCGCCAAGTGGAAGAGATACGATTACAGAATCGATAACGGACGAATTCCTGACGTATTCAGAAGACTGTATTCTCTCCATGAGCCGTTGCAGCTGAATGTCAGCGCCATGCAAATGGCTGCTTCCCAGCTTGAAGGGAAACATGACTTCAGTGCATTTGCCGCTGCCGGGTCTTCGGCTAAAAGTTTTGTCCGGACACTGTACCGCTGTAAAGTATGTTGGCTGGATGAACAAATCGTTGTTACCTGTATTGGTGACGGGTTTCTATATAACATGGTAAGAATTATTGCCGGTACCTTGATGGATGCGGGTAAAGGCCGAACACAGCCGGAAGAAATCCCTGAAGTACTAGCGTCCAGGGATCGAACCAAAGCAGGTGAAACTGCTCCGGCCAGAGGACTCACCTTGACCCATGTCAATTATGACGCATCCAGTCCCGGTGAAATCTTTCCGGAACTTTAAGAAATAGGAAACCATAGGTTGACGAAAGACGTTATTTTAGTTAAACTTTTTAAGTAGTCTTTTACCGAAACGTGAATGAGCCCGTCACGTCCGGTGATGATATAACGAACTCAAAAATCGCACATGAAAACATGATGGACGCGATTAAAAATGGAGGGAACCAACATGACCACCACGCAATTTGCGAAAGCCCATGAGGTGGACCGTAAATGGTTAGTCATTGACGCAGCCGGTGTTTCTTTGGGAAGAGTGGCAGCTGAAGCCGCCCGCTTGCTCAGAGGAAAACATAAGCCGATATTTACCCCGAACGTTGACACGGGTGATTTTGTCATTATCGTCAATGCAGATAAAACATTGATTACCGGCAATAAACTGGATAAGAAAATGTATCGCTGGCACACCGGTTATCCAGGCGGACTGAAAGAAATGACCTACCGAGTGCTGATGAGCAAAGCCCCCGAAAAAGCTATGGAACATGCTGTAAAAGGAATGCTTCCTCACAACAAACTTGGTGCACAGATGTATAAGAAACTTAAAGTATACTCGGGACCGGAACATCCGCATCAGGCCCAAAAAGCAGAAGTATGGAATATGAAATAGTTGGAAGGAGGTAAAAGCATGTCAGCACAGCTTCAGTATCAAGGTACAGGCAGAAGGAAAAATGCAGTTGCCCGGGTCAGACTTCTGGCCGGTAACGGAAAATATACGATTAACGACAGAGACCTAAGTGAATACTTCGGCAAGAAAACTTTAGAGATGATTGTTCAGCAGCCCTTAGAAGTTACTGAAACTTTAGGGAAATACGATTTAATTGCCAGAGTTCACGGCGGCGGTACAACCGGCCAGGCCGGTGCCCTCAGAATGGGTATTGCCAGAGCTTTGCTTAAAGCAGATGAAAGTCTTCGTCCGGCTTTAAAACGCGCAGGTTTTCTTACCCGTGACCCGCGTATGAAAGAGCGTCGCAAATACGGACTTAAAAAAGCCCGCAAAGCGCCTCAGTTCTCCAAACGTTAATATCCAAGAAACAGCGAATCCCTCAACTAAAGGTTGGGGGATTTTTTTGTTTTTCTCATTTTTTACCTTTCTATACTTATTAATTGAATTGAAAAATTATTGATATCCGATCAAAGGTCACTGAAATCATTCCCTTTTGAATAATTCACTGCCCTTCACCATAGATATAGGTGAGAGGGGGGAAACCATGGCCAAACACCTGAATTATTCACGGATCAGTGGACTGATGCACGGACAGATAATGCCAAGACCAAAGATTATACTGGCATCAAGCATTCTCGTTCTTCTGGCCGTAACCGGTATTTTTCTCGGCCAGAAAACAGCAGTGCATACCGCCAAGAATGTTCCGGGATGGAGCTGGATACTCGGCGGGGTAACCATTTCGATTGATGCCGGTCATGGTGGGGTTGACCCTGGAGCTGTTGGCGTCAATAAAACCCTGGAGAAGGATGTGAACCTGCAGGTTTCTAAAAGGCTGCAGGTACTGTTCACCCAGGCCGGAAGCAAAGTTGTGATGCTAAGGGAGCAGGACCGGGATTTTGGAACTTCTTTAAGCCTGCTTCAACGCAAAAGAGAGGACTTGGCCTACCGGATTCAAACCGCTATGGAATCCCAGGCTAAAATATATCTGAGCATTCACGCCAATAGTTTTTCCGATCAAAGACAGCATGGCCCGCAAGTGTTTTACCATCCGGAATCCGAGGGAGGAAAACTGCTGGCTGAAAGTATCCAGCAAAGTCTGAATAAAGTCGGAACAAAAAAACGGGAAGCAAAAGCGAACCAAAGCTATTTTATCCTCAAGAATACGGATATGGTGGCCGTGACGATTGAAGTCGGTTTTCTGTCCAATCCGGAAGAAGAAAAGAAATTAAACGAAAGTGCTTATCAACAGCAGCTGGCCATGGCTATTTTCGAAGGAGTGGGCAATTATCTGGCCAAGGAACAGCCGGTGGCGGCAGCCGATTAATCCTGAAATCATCATCTTAACAATAAATAAAGGAAGATACATAATTAATCCCGAATATATCAGATAATCACTTTGGAAGCTGCAGCGCACCTGACCTTTCAATCTCGTGCTTAACGCCATTTCAAATCTATTTCAAAGAGTAAAAAACTGAAAGAAGAATTGTCTATTTTGCCCGGAAGCATTGTTTATAAATTGTTTAGATTCTGTTTACAGATATTCAAGATATTGGGAGTAAAATAAGATCAGGAAGCTTTCCAATATTTGAAAAGGAGTAAGTGAAGATGAGAATATCTAAAAAAGCGGTGCTGCCGGTAGTCTTTACCGTCGGGATTCTGTTGTTTGCGACGACTGCACTGGCGGACATTGTCAGCAAAAGTGGCTATGATACGCTTAAGGACGGCTTGAAGCAAAGCGCAGCGAGCTGTTCAGAGAAATTTAACAACTTTACCCTGGATTATTCATTTGCCATAAAGTATAACGGTGAAATCATCAGTTCCCAGAACGATGTCAAAAAATTTGACCGGCTGAATGGGGCGACCGAGGACAGCTCCCGCAGTCTGAGTCCGGACGGAAAGGTTTCCGATTCTTATTACTATACGGATAAGAACACCTGGATCAATGGTACGGATATCGGCACCGGCAATGAAGCCTATTACTATACCGAATATACCCAGGAGCGCGAAACGGATGTATTTGACAATCCTTTTAAACAAGATGAAGCCGAAGATGTTGAGAAGATCGTGGATGCGGTTGTCGGCAGTTTGAAGGACCATGTGGTCGTTCAGGAAAATGCCGATGGCAGCAAAGCGCTTTCGGGTTCCCTGTCTGAAGTACAGATTCCGGCTTTGGTCAACGCGGTGGCTTCCCTTCAGGTCAAACAGGCTCTTTCGGGACAAAACAGCTATAGCGCCAGAATCCCTGTACTAACGCAGGATATCTATGTGAAACAAATTGAAGGGTCGGCCACAGTTAATTCCGACGGTCTCTTGGATTATATTCTGGCAACAGTGATATTATCCGGAAAGGACGCACAGGAACAGGTCCATGAAATTACGATGGAAACGCTTGTTAAATTAACGGATATCAATGAAACAATTGTTCAGAAGCCGGACCTTAGCGGCAAAAAAGTTCAGAGAACAACAGAAAGAACCAGCGCCGGACCTCAGATCTCCAATCCTGAAAAGTTTATCGGGACATTTAAAAACGATATTATCATTGAGCAAGAAGGTAAATTTGTCAAGATTGGCGAACGCATTCTGAAAATTGCCCATGTTGAGAGCGCAAATATTGCCGGAGAATATTCCGAGAAATACAGAGAAGGCTTTGAGACGTATGCTCAGAATGCCCTGACCTTTACGTTTGACGCCACAACTTCCAATCAGACAAAATCGGATGCCATGTTTGAATTCAGAGATAATGACGGATCGAACCGGTCCGGAAGCATCTATCTGGATGAAGCAAATGCCAAGGTGTATTTCAACTTGAACATGTCCAGCGGGTCTTACGATTCCGTCTTCTCGCCTGTTCTGGAATGAACAGATGCAAAGTTAGATGATAGATAACGAATAACAAGTAACAAAACGAATAACAAATAGCAATAACTTTAAATTGGAGCTGCCGGGGAATCCCGGCAGGCTCCTTGCAGTGCACAATGGGGGCAATTATATGGAAAAAGTGATTGAAATATGCAGCCTGACCAAACTGTATAAAAACGGCCGGGGCATTGACGATATCAATCTGGAAATTGATCAGGGGGATATTTTTGGTTTTCTTGGGCCAAACGGTGCAGGAAAAACAACGGCAATGAAGATCATGACCGGATTGATCCGGCCGGACCGCGGTGACGTCAGGATTTTCGGGCATAGTATTACCGAATCATATGAGAAGGCCATGGCGGAAGTTGGCTGTATTATTGAAATTGCTGACTCTTATCCGTTCTTGACCGCTTATGAAAACTTAAGGCAGCGTGCCCGGTGTTACCCGGGAGTCGATGACCACAGAATTGATGAGGTTCTGGAGCTTACCGGTATGATCAAATACAAACAGGAAAAACCCAGGAAGTTTTCCCTAGGCATGAAGCAACGCTTGGGTTTAGCTGCGGCTATTCTGGCCAGGCCCAAAGTTTTGATCCTGGATGAGCCGTTGAACGGACTCGATGTCGAGGGGATGATTGATGTCCGTAATCTCATTAAGCAGATGGCTGAACAGGAAGGAACCACCTTTTTTATTTCAAGCCATCTGATCCATGATGTTGAACTTACCTGCAGCAGGATCGGGGTCATCGTCAACGGAAAGATGCTCAATGTGGACAGCACGGAAAAGATTCTGCAAAATTACGCCACGTTGGAGAATTACTTTGTCAGTGAGGTGGAACGCAATGGCCGCGTATAAAGCTGCTTTGATCAATGAAATTGAAAAGCTGTACAAAAAGAAAAAAGCCCTGGTTGCGCTGATTATCTCACTGGTTGTGATTGTACTGGGGCAGCTGGCCGTCGTTGGTGTTAGAACCGGCTTTGGCGTAAGAGGCACCGGCAGCGTGGAATTTCCCGTACTAGTTTTGTCGGTCGTCGTCAATACGATCCTGCCGCTGTTTACAGCGCTCGTTGCCATTGACTGTTTTTCCGGGGAGTTCTCCCATAACCTGATGCGCGTCACGCTGACCAGGCCGGTCAGCAGGCTGAAAGTATTTATGGCCAAAGTCACGGCCATTGCGGTCTTTATTCTAGCCAACCTGCTGATCTTAATGGCCTTCTCAATGCTAGCCGGTTTTCTATTTAATGCCAATTCCGCTACTTTTGCCGCTGTGGCGCGAACGATGCTTGCTTATGTGATCAGTCTGTTTCCACTGTTTACATTGGCTTTGGGGATTGTGCTTCTGACCAATATATTTAAAAGTGGCACTTCGGTATTTTTTATTGCGGTTATTGCTTTTCTGGCCATCAAGGCTTTTGGCATTTTCTTTTCCGAGTACACAAGCCTGCTGATTACTACGCAGCTTGACTGGTACAATTTGTGGTTGGCCAATTCTTTTCCGCTGGCGAAGATTGGCCGGGAGTTTTGTCTGATGCTTGGCTACGCGCTGATGTTTTTTACAGCGGGGTTTTATTTGTTTGATAAAAAAGAGTTCTAGATCTCAGAATTTGCTTGAAAATGATGCTAAATGACTAAATAAGAGGACCGGCAATGAATCTTAAGAAGCGTTTAATTGCAGCAAATGCAGCTACCGTGGCGATTCCGGTGCTGATTACAGCACTGGTCGCCATGGCTTATCTGTTTATATACAGTAAACTATATGGCAATATATATTCCTGGGAAAACTACCAGCGGGCCTCTCAGGTTGAAGCAGTACTGATGGATACAGAGAGACTGATCCATCAGGAGAGTCCTGATGCGATTGCCGATGAAAAGTTCCAGCAGCTGTTGCGCCAAAAAATAGCTGAAATCGGAGGCGAACTGATCATTCTGAAGGATGACAACATGATCTATGCCTCGCTGGATGCATCGGGAATTGGCAAAATTGAGTTGGCTAAGGCCAAGGAAGCAGGACAAAACAAGCCTGGCAAGGAAACCATTGTGATCAGTGGTCAGTCCTTTACGGTTCAAATTATTGAGCAGGATCCCGCAGATACTGCTGGAGGAACCGTGCTGCTGCTCGTTCCGCCGGATCAGGCAGCTAACGGCCTGATTCAATTTCTCATTGTGATCGGCCTGACGTTCCTTTGCTCTTTCATTGTTACGAACATCCTGATCTCCTATCAGTTTTCACGGGTGGTTTTGCAGCCACTGAATCATCTACAGCATGCTGCAGATGAGATCCGGACCGGCAATTTGGACTGCCAGATTGCCGAAGAAGGTGACCAGGAGATTGAAGCATTGTGCCGGGACCTTGAACTTATGCGCCTTAAGCTCAAGGAATCGATCCATACCCAGCTGAAATACGAAGACAACAGAAAAATGCTGATATCCAGCATATCCCACGATCTAAAGACTCCGGTTACGTCGATTAAAGGTTACGTTGAAGGCATTTTGGATGGCGTTGCGAATACCCCGGAAAAAACGGAGAAATATTTGAAAACCATCTATGTAAAGGCTGAGCAGGTTGATAAGATGATTGATGATTTGCTGCTCTACGCCAAACTTGATCTAAACCAGATTCCGTTTAATTTTGAAAGGACCGATGTTCAGGAATTCATTAGAAGCTGCTTGCTGGAAAGTGAACCTGAGCTCGAAAACAATGGAATACACACGGAAATGTTCAGCGACCTGACCCAAAAGCGCTGCGTTTCTCTTGATCGGGAACGAATGAAAAGAGTTGTAATAAATATCCTGGACAACTCCCGCAAGTATATGGACAAAGGCGAGGCAATAATAAGGGTTCTGCTCAGGGAGACTCCTTCCAGTATTATTATGGAGTTTCAGGACAATGGGTGTGGAGTCAGTGAAAAGGATTTGCCGCATATTTTTGACCGATTTTACCGTTCCGATCAGGCCAGAACTGGGATTGAGGGAAGCGGCCTCGGACTCGCGATTGCCAAACAGGTCGTTGTGGGGCATCAGGGTATTATCTGGGCAATGTCCCACGGCAAGGAAGGAATGAGTATTCTGATTTCACTGGCCTACCTTAAAGACGAGTACCATGCCAACGCTAAATCTACATGAAGAAAACCATCCAAAAACGAGGACTGTTATGAAAAAAATTTTGATTATTGAAGACGATCTGAATATTGCGGAACTGCAACAAGATTACCTGGAAGTGGAAGGTTTTGCAGCCGATATTTGTGCGGATGGTTCTGCCGGTCTGAAGCAGTTCCAGGAAAACGGCTATGATCTCCTAATCCTTGATATCATGCTCCCGGGTCTGGATGGTTTGGAGATTCTGCGTAGTCTAAGAGATGAAAAAGAGGTTCCTGTGATTCTGGTATCCGCTAAAAAAGAGGAAATCGACAAAATCAAAGGCTTTAATCTCGGAGCGGATGATTATATCACGAAACCTTTCAGCCCGGGTGAACTCGTCGCCAGGGTCAAAGCTCATCTGCAGAATTATGAAAAACTGAAGAAGAAATTCAGCGAAAAGCAGATAAGGAACAACGCTGTTGTGATTCGTGGACTCAGGATCGAGAAAGAAGCCCGCAGAGTCTATATCCATGACAAGGAAGCCAATCTCGCCCAGAAAGAATTTGAGCTGCTTTTATATCTGGCCAAGCATCCCAACCGGGTATTCGGCAGAGACGAATTATTCGAAAAGGTCTGGGGACTTGAGGCGCTCGGTGATTCCGCTACGGTCACGGTTCATATCGCCCGGCTGCGCGATAAAATTGAAAGCGACCCTTCCAACCCGCAATATATCGAAACGGTTTGGGGAGCGGGCTATCGGTTCAGGGTTTAATAAGAACATCAGAAATGAATCCATTACGCAGCAAAGGAAGAAGATCATTTTGAAAAGAAAACAATCTAAAATCGCACTTGCCACGGTAGTTATATTATTTATTGTTGCCGGGTTAATGAGCTTTCTGGGCGGATCTGAAGTAGTCAGTGTGTTTTCTCGGTACAATTCTAATCAGGACCAGACAACCCCACAAGATAACCAGACTTCTTATCATAACCAAAAGAATGGAACGGCTGAAAACAGCGGTGGGAATAACCAGGGTAAAGAAGACAATCAGAATGCTGAAGCACAACAGCAGGAATCCGCGAACAGACAGCAGGAAACGGCCAACTCTCAGGAAACACAGCAAAGCGACTACCGGATTGATGTTGATGTGACCGAACAAATTGTCCGGATCTATTATCGGGATTCTGAAATCAAACAATTTACAGCGTCGACAGGCGTCAATAATTTGACTCCGCTGGGGGATTTTGAAATTGAAAACCGCGGCGAATGGTTTTTCTCCGAAAAATACCAGCAGGGCGCCAAATACTGGGTCTCTTTCAAAGACTGGGGTGTGTACCTTTTCCATTCCGTCCCGATGGATAAACAGAAAAAAATGATTGCCGAAGAAGCGGCCAAACTTGGTACATCGGCTTCTCATGGCTGTATCAGGCTCGAAGTGGAAAACGCCAAATGGATTTATGACAACATTCCGCAGGGGACGAAGGTGCATATTCATTAATGTTATTATGATGCCGAAATACTGTTGTAAGGTCTCATGAAAAATACTTTTCGCATAACGGAGAGTATTTTTTTTTGGAAAAAGACGGAATGTATAGTAAGATAAACTGAGAGAATAGATAGAGAATTGATCAGAATAATTTAAAAGAAGGATTGGAGAAAAGCAAAAATAAATGGCTTAGGTATTGAATAATTATTCGTCTGTGTGTATAATTATTAAATAAACTAAACGCTGCATTACCGTTACAGGAGGGATATGGATGATTAAAGTTGGAATTCTTGGAGCAACCGGCTATACAGGGCAGGAACTGCTTCGTTTATTAAATAACCATCCGGAGGTCACGCTGGCGTATTTAGGCTCTTCTACATCTGCGGGAAAGCGTATTTCAGATATTTGCCCTCACCTTCAGGAAAGTCTGGAAAACGTGCTGGAGACAGAGGAGATACCTGATGTCGACGTGGTGTTTATGGCGCTGCCGCATGGCATAGCAGCGGCCAGAGCCAGGGAATTGATGGAACGCGGCATAAAAATCGTGGATCTTGGAGCAGACTTCAGACTTAAAGACGTCCAGGAGTATGAAAATTGGTATAAGGTTAAGCATGCTGATCCAGCTTTGCTGCCAGAGGCTGTCTATGGACTGCCTGAACTATATAGAAATGAAATTGCGGGGAAAGCCCTTGTGGCGAATCCGGGCTGTTATCCCACAGCATCCCAGCTAGCGCTGGTGCCGCTACTCCGGACAGGACTGCTTGATCCGACCGGCATCATCATCGATGCCAAGTCGGGTGTCTCAGGAGCAGGCCGAGGGATTGTCCAGAACCTTCATTATTCCGAAGTGAATGAGAATTTTAAAGCTTACGGTGTTGGTGTGCATCGCCACACACCGGAGATCGAGCAGCAGCTAAGCGGTGCGGCGGATGCGAAAGTCGTGATTAGTTTTACCCCACATCTCGTGCCAATGACCCGAGGCATACTGGCTACCATCTATGCCGGTGTCAAGAGTGGCATAACGGAGCAGGAACTGTGGGATTGCTGGCAGCAAGCTTACGAGAAGGAACCGTTTATTCATGTGATGCCGGAAAGAGAGTGGCCCCAGACGAAATATACGTATGGGAGCAACCACGCATTCCTTCAGCTAAGATATGACCAGCGGACCGGCAGGGTCGTCCTGGTTTCCGTCATTGACAATTTGGTCAAAGGAGCATCCGGCCAGGCCATCCAGAATATGAACATCCTGTTTGATCTGCCGGAAACGACTGGGCTTCAAACCACCGCGCTCTGGCCATAGGAAGACAAATGGACGTTTTTTTGTCCCCAAACACACAGACACAGAAACGATCTAAGGAGGAATAGAAATGATGGATAAATTGTATCCTTGGCAAGAAATAAATGGCGGGATTTCCGCACCGCTTGGATTTTATGCCTGCGGGGTCAAAGCGGGCATAAAACATAAAGACAAATACGATCTGGCGCTGATCTTATCTGAGATCCCGGCCAGTGCGGCAGGGATGTTCACGCGCAATGTCGTGAAGGCCCATCCGCTGATACTCACCGAGAAACATCTTGCAGACGGCAAAGCGCAGGCTGTTATTGTCAACAGCGGTAATGCCAATGCCTGTATGGGCGAGATTGGTGACAACGCTGCCACGGAGATGGCCAGGGTGACCGCAGAAGAGCTTGCTCTTGCTCCGGAAGATATCCTGGTATCGTCCACAGGGGTAATCGGACAGGAACTGCCGCTGGCTAAAGTCATCGCAGGAATCAGGACGGCCGCAAAGGAAATTCAGGCACTTAAGGGAAAAGTCTCCGCAAGTGAAAAAACTGAATACGCCCACCAGGCGGCGTCGGCTATAATGACCACAGACATGGTTTGCAAAGAACTTGCTTTGGAACTGCAGTGCGTCCAGGGCACTATAAAACTTGGTATCATGGCCAAAGGCTCGGGCATGATCCATCCTAATATGGGAACGATGCTTTGTTTTATCACGACGGATGCGCAGGTTGCGCAGGATAAGCTGAAAGGGCTGCTGAAGGCGGCAACGGATGAAAGCTTTAATATGGTAACCGTGGATGGCGATACCAGTACGAACGATATGGTCGTGATCTTGGCCAACGGATTATCGGAAGTTGCGCCGGAAGGTCAGGAATGGGAGAACTTTTCTGCCATGGTCCGGGAAGCCTGCTGTACGATGGCCAAAGCGATTGCAAGAGACGGCGAAGGGGCCAGCAAGTTCCTGGAAGTGAAAGTTGCAGGGGCCGCATCATTGGAAGCAGCTAGAATGATTGCTCGCAGTGTCTGTTCCTCTAATTTGGTGAAATCGGCTATGTATGGCGAAGATGCCAACTGGGGAAGAATCCTGGCTGCAGCGGGATACTCCGGAGCCAGCTTTGATCCGAATAAAGCGGATATCTACCTGAACGGACTGCAGGTCGCTGCACACGGACAGGGCCTGCCATTTTCCGAGACGGAAGCTTCGGTTTTGCTGAAGAATACAGACATCAAGGTCGACGTCGTTCTGGGTGACGGAAATGAACAGGCTGTAGCCTGGGGCTGTGATCTTACACATAAGTATATTGACATCAACGCTGATTACCGGACGTAATAATGTCAGCGTAATTGAGTGACTATTAAATATAAATGTTAGTTACTGGTAATTATCTGTTTAAATCATTTGAGTATTTGAGTTTTTTTGAGACACCTTATGAAGAGGAGTAAAGGAGGCGCATCAAAATGGAAGATTTCAGTGTGAAGATCAGCAATCTGGATAAGGCCAATATTCTGATCGAAGCCTTGCCGTATATTCAAAAATTCTCCGGGTCTACCGTTGTGATCAAATATGGCGGGCATGCCATGATTGATCAGGAGCTTAAAGAAAAGGTCATGCTCGATATCCTGCTGCTGCATACGGTTGGTATCCGTCCGGTTATTGTTCACGGAGGGGGACCGGAAATCAATACGATGCTGAAGCGTGTCGGCAAAGAAAGCACGTTTGTGCAGGGCTTAAGGGTTACGGATAAAGAGACCATGGAAATTGCAGCGATGGTCCTGGTCGGAAAGCTGAACACGGAGATTGTTTCGATGCTAAACAGCTTTGGCGGAAAGGCAGTAGGGCTGAACGGCCAGGATGCCAAACTGCTCGTCGCCGAGAAGAAACCGATGCAATTGGCCAATGAACAAGGATTGGTCGAGGAAATCGATCTTGGGTATGTTGGTGAGATCAAGAAGGTTACGCCGGGGATCATTACCAGCCTTTTGGATCAGGGATATATTCCGATTATTTCACCGCTGGCCGGTGGAGATGATGGTGAAAGCTATAATGTAAATGCCGATACGGCTGCCGGAACCATCGCCGGATCCTTAAAAGCTGACAAATTCCTGCTTTTGACCGATGTCAAGGGAATTATGAAAGATATCAATGATCCGGAGTCTCTTATTTCCGTCATCCCGAAGGAAGATGTACCGGCAATGATGACGGAAGGGATCTTTAAAGGTGGAATGATACCGAAAGTAGAATGTGCAGTAAACGCGCTGGAACAGGGAACAGGTACCGTTCATATCCTGGACGGCAGACAGTCGCATGCGATTTTATTGGAGTTGTTTACTGACGGTGGGATCGGGACGATGATTAAATAAACGGAGAATATTCAATAAATTGTATTGTAGAGAAGAAAGGTCGATGGTCGATATGAATATAGAGCTGAATACGGAACAAATGATCGCGATGGGCAAAGAAAATGTTATGAATACGTATGGCCGTTTGCCAATGGCGTTAGTCAAAGGATCCGGATCGCTGGTCTGGGACAGTGACGGCAAGCAATATCTGGACTTTGTCGCAGGTCTGGCTGTAACCTCACTCGGGCATGCCAATCCGGAGATCGTGGAAACTATCCGCGAACAGGCCGGAGAGATCCTGCATACTTCCAATCTGTACTGGATCCCTGGTCAGGTCAAACTCGCAAAGATGCTAACGGACAATTCGTTCGCGAATAAAGTATTCTTCTGCAACAGCGGAGCGGAGGCCAATGAAGCTGCCATCAAACTGGTGAGGAAGTATGCCAAGGAACACTTTGGGGCTGAGAAAATTCAGATCGTATCCCTGAAGAATTCGTTCCATGGTAGGACGCTGGCAACGATAACAGCCACAGGCCAGGCCAAGTACCAGAAGGGATATGAGCCGCTGCCGGAAGGATTCTCCTATACCACGATGAATGATTTGAGTGAACTGGAAGGCGTCATTAATGAGGAGACTGCGGCTGTAATGATCGAACCTGTGCAAGGGGAAGGCGGTGTGCACCCTGTTTCACGTGAGTTTCTGCAAAAAGCCAGGGAATTATGCGATAAGTACGGGGCGCTGCTGATTTTTGACGAAGTCCAGTGTGGGCTGGGCAGGACCGGGAAACTATTTGCCTACGAGTGGTCCGGCGTAAAGCCGGATATCCTGACACTGGCCAAAGCACTGGGCAATGGTGTGCCGATTGGTGCGATGCTCGCAACAGACAACGTAGCTGCTTCTTTCCAGCCGGGAGACCATGCTTCGACTTTCGGAGGTAACCATCTTGTCTCGGCTGTCGGCTGCAAAGTGATGGAGATTATGACCCGGGAAGATTTTCTGACCGGGGTCGAGAACAAGGGGTATTATTTCCAGGATAAGCTGCAGAAGCTTGCTGAAAAATTTGATTTGCCCGGTAAGGTCAGGGGGCTCGGGCTGATGGTCGGCCTGCCTGTTGAAGAAAAAGGACCCGAGATTGTGAGCGACTGCTGTGCAAACGGACTGCTGATCAACTGTGTCGGAGGCAAGACCCTGCGTTTCCTGCCGCCGCTTACAGTCACGTTTGACGAAATTGACCAGGCGATGGAGATTCTGGAGCAGGCCTTTCAAAGGAGCTTTGGCGTGAAGTAAGAACAGATAATAAAAACCAACAGATTAAAATGAATGTAAAGGGAGGGCGTAACCAAACTCTATCAAAGTTCCGTTACGCCCTCCTTTTTATGATTTTTAGGGATCAAGCTGTCGATACTTAAAGGGAACGTTAAACCGATTCTATTTCCCAGAGTTACCCATATCCCTATTAATTACTTCAGATATTGGAGACTCGCTCTTGGTAGCCTGAGTTCAGTTACAGCCCCTTTGTTTAGGTTTAAGACTGTTGTAATTACACTAGTTAAATAGAAGACGTTAATTCTCAAAGGTTAATCACTATCTGTATCAGCGTAGAACACTAGCGTAAAATAGCTGGTTGTCTGAATCATATCGTTTTGCAGGAGTATACCGGAATTTGTGTTGCCCAAAACGTGAAAAGCCCGGATTCCTTGCTTCTCAGCCAGTCGGAAAGATGCGGCAAGCGATGCGGGGGAATCCAGGTAATCATTGCCCAGCCTGAAGAGGGCAGGATAATCGAATTCCTGCATATATTTCAAGGTTTCGCGGTCTTTACCCTGGGCCTCGACCCGGGTCAGATAATGCGAAAAGTCAACCGATGAGATCAGAACCGTATGTTCATTCAGACAGGGCTCTAGTCCGGCAAGCAGCGTATTGACTTCCTGAAGGGTGACATCATGATGCAGAATGAGCGGTACAATCTTTGCTTTGGGAAGATAATGCTTAATAAGCGGTGCCAGAGAGCCAATGGAATGTTCCGAAGAGAGGGTTCCCTCATCTCTGCTTGCCAGGCTGTTTTTAAGCAGAAGGTTGACCGTCGGCTGATCCGTTTCGACAAGGCCTTCAGGAGTCTCCCAGTTATCCAGACCTGTAATAATCCGGTTCCCGTTGTTAAGATGGTTTGGACCCACCAGGATGATTAGGCCTGGCTCCTGCGCGGCAAGTATTTGCATCAGATCGTTAATTAGGCGGGCAGCTGTCAGATGATGAGGCATCACGGCACTTACTATTCTCTTATCTGCTTTGGACGGTACAGCAGGCTGGTCGGCCAGGATAGCATTTAATTCCTCCCGGGTGATAAAACCGGGATGGGAGGGGGAGGAAACGGATATCCCGCCGTCTTCGCCGGAGGATTTTTCCGTTAGGCTTATTCCGCCGCATCCGGACAGGAGTAAGAAAGAAAAGCATAATAATAGTAAGGCAGTCATGTTTAAGACGGTTTTACATAAAACGAAGCAGCGAATATTCGTAATAAGTCATGCCCCCATTTTATTTGATCACAATCCTGGATTGGCTGCCGCTTGTGTAAACAATACTGTTCTTAATGTTGCTCAAAACGGGTGCTTCGCAGTTGAATTCACCAGGTGAGATGACTCGTGCCAGATAAGTAATCGTGCCTTTGTCCTTGCCGACGTGGAAGACCAGCTTTTGTCCATTGACTTCTGTCGGATAATCCCAGTGATTTTTGGCAGTTGGGTCTTCATTGTAATTTTCGGGACGTGGGATAAGAGCAAGACCGGCAGGAAGCACATCCACAATTTCATAAAGCCCCTGGGGCGCTTTATCGCCGATGTTATAGCTTAACACGACCTGGACGAGGTTCTGGCGATTGAAGGTATTTGTCTCCGTACTGCCGACGCGGTAGGTACGACTGATGTCAAGATCGGTATTTTCTGATCCTTCTCCGGACTGAATCGGAACGTTGTAGTAGCTCACCATGCCAACCTTGCCTTTGATCCTGGTGAATGATATCTCCGTCAAATCCTCAGGAAGAATGGTCAGTTTAAAGAAGTTCATATTTTTTAAGATTTTGGTCTCTTTTTTTCCGTTTAGTTCATAGGTAAAGCTTACCGGCGAAGAGGCCATATACTGAAGGTTATAGCGGAGTATTTCCAGCTGCTCGAGCGTATTCAAAATATCTTTGCCAGGATTCTCAAGCAGGTACTGGTAAAGCTTGTTTTTCTCCGGCTGGTCCAGGCGCGCTGCCAGAAGTGCCATCCGGGTTGTAGCCAGAATAATATCATCCTGATCGCTTCCTACGTTGATTCGCAGCACAGAACCGAGGTCTTTCTGATAAGTGCTGAGAAGTTCCTGATAAACCTGCTTGGCGTAGGCTCCATCTCCGGTTTCCAGCAGAGCCAGAGCCAGGTTGATCTTTTCTTCCGCAGACAGATCTTCCTTCTGCATATAGCTGTCAATTTGCAGAAGAACAGGCTCTCCCAGGGAAGCGAGCCCGAGAAGAATCATACTTTCATCGTCTGCTGCAGGTGTCTGACTTCCCTGATTCCCTTGATCTCCCTCTTTTCCTGATTCTCCTGCGTCTTCAGCTTCCAGAATTCTGTAAAAATAGCGGATTAAGGCCTGATCATCAAAGACACCTGGGGCAGCGGAAGCGACCATTGCGGACAAGGCCGGATCACTTTCTCCATAAGAAAGGATGCTGATTCCACCGTCGAACCGCTGGTAAAGGAGCAGAGAATCCCGATCCCCCCTATCTCCAACTAAAGGGATATTAGATTCGGGACTGTCGGAGAAATACTTTTCCAAAAGCCTGGCGGCTTCCTGGGCGGCAAGCTTTTGCTCGAGGCGGCTTCCATTATTCCAGATCAGCTGGTAAAGACCCCGGAGGTACTGGCTCTTCTCAGAATCACTGAAGATCACTGTCGTTGGTTCTTCAGAAGAACCCTTGAGTCCCTGGCCTTCCGTTAAAAGATTTCGGTCCGATACAATCCTTTGCTGAAACGATTTCACTGCGGTAAATTCCTTGGTCAGTGTGTCAGTAAGGCCATTCTGACTGCCGGATACGGTCAGACGGTAAGTACCTGCTTCGAGGGCCGGCAGCTTCCAATCTGCAGCAGAAAATGCTGTATCGCTTTGACGCCAGGTCTGTTCCTTCCCGCTGGGACTGGTTAGTTTCATGGTATAAGAAACATTTTGGTTGCTTTTGAGTTTTTCACCATAAGAGCGTGTAAGGACGACTGGAGAGTCTCCAGTGAGATAATGGCTGTTCAGTGTCACTTCGACAAAGAACGGCAGACGTACCGGAAGCTGCGAGGTACCGCTGCCAGCCTGAAGATTCTGAGTAAAAGCCTGGTAGGTAACCCGCCAGGATGTCAGATTGTCCGGCAGGGTAAAGTCCATTGAGGCATTCCCGTCACTGTCGGTTTGCAGCGTGGTGAAGAGTACGGTATCCCGAAAATCACTGCGTCCCGAACCGCCCTCCCCGCCAGACTCGGCAAAACCATAAAAACCAGGGTGATAATGGGACTTTCTGGTTATCAGTGTCAGATACTGATTATCGCCATAGAGGCTGTTCAAAAGATCCACACTCTGGTTTTGCAGGCTGAATAAGGCTTCATCAACAAGATTCAGATTGATCTGGGCCCTTTTAACAGGGGCATTGTTGCTGTCGGTCACCTTAAGGCTTAAGTGAACTTTATCGCCGGGCCGATATTCAGTCTTATCTGATTGTACCGCGACATTCAGTTTTTTTGTTTGACTTGCAAACGATATCATGACGCTGCTCGCTTCATAGTAGCTGTTCCCGTCGAAGTAGACCCCGCCTACGGTAACATTCGGAATGTATGAATCGGTAAACAAAAAGCTGTACTTAGGGGTGGTGCTTACCTGGTAGGCATCAATGACTTTTTGACCGTGGTAGAATAAAATATTTCTTCCGGCAGGATTTAAAACTTGGCTATTGACCATCATGGACACCTGAACTTGGTCCCCAGGATTATAACCGTCAATACCAGGTGTTCCCTGCAGGAAGTAATAAGCGTTATCCGGCTGAGGATCCTGTTTGCTGATAGTTAATTGTCTTGTAAAGGATCGGCCGTCACTGTCCTGTGCTGTAAGATAGAGATTGTAGGATTCCTTCGGATCAATTTGACCTGTATATTTCAGCGCTCCGTCAGAAGCTGTTGTTAGTGCAAACTCACTGACCAGTTTTGTGGCATAGTCATAATTATAAGATTTGACTACTTTTTTACTGATGAAATCATAGTACTGACCTGTTTCGGTTCTTGTAACGACTTCCTGGTAGAGCTTAGCTTTCACCGGGGCATTGGCAACCGGCCCCTGAAGATAGTTCTCTTCAGAAGCAAATTCTCCATTGTTTAGCTTGGTCAAATCAACAGATGATAATTTGGCGGAGAGGGCATAGGTATCTTTCTGGCGGATCGCTTGGCCGTTGATGTAGACTTTGCTCTTAAAGACAAGCAATTCAGCGTAATTGTAGATTTCACCTGCTTCGGGAAGGGTGGCGTTGGCCGCACATGTCTGGAAATCATAGTCCGTATAATTCTCTGCGTGAGCCTTGCCGGTATAGGAAAGTACCGCCGTTCCTTTGGCATCGGTAGTCAGGTCACCTTCCTGATCAGACAAAAAGTAGTGCAAAGACAGACTTGGGACAGGCGTGCTTTCAAAGAAGGCGGCTGAGAACCGAAAATTCACCTTCTCTCCAGCGAAGATTGCTTTCTTATCTTGAGCCAATGTTACTTGATAGGCCGGTTTTTGGTAGTTTTCCACGGAAAAGCTTCGTGAGAGCAGCTGAACATCGCCAGATTTAACCTGCAGTTCATAGTAACCGGGTTTTAGAACGGGAAGTTTGATTTGACCCTGAAAACAATCATCTTTTACTGCGGTCTCCTGGGTCAGGACCGGAGAAATCTCACCCCCAGGGTAGTAGGCGCCGTCATAACCATACACTTCAATCGTGAGATCACGAAGCGGTTCAATCCGGCTGCCCTGCGCACTGTTCCCGGACCGCGGTGCAGAGATTCCCCAGAAGTTCAACGTATCCCCAGGCTTATAAAGTGCTCGGTCCAAATAGAGATACTTCCAGTAATCCGACGGATTGATCTGGCCGGTGTTACTTTCTTCATACCAGGCCTCTATAGGGACAAGGATTTCTTTGCCTCCCTGCCGGATCCAGGCATAGCTTCTCTGCTCGCCGGACAGCTTTTGCTTGATCAGAACCGTACCGGATTTATCCGTATTGGCAGTAATCTTCTTATTTTCAAGACTGACAGTGGCTTCAGCAACGGATGTTTTGGTCTGCAGGTCATTAACCCAAAAGAGGCTTTCATCCTGTCCCTGGGCAAGGTAGACGGCAAGATCGGTTACCTGGAACCAGACTTGCCTGACGGATTCGTCTGCCTGGAATTCTGCGGAATAGTACCCTGCTTCAAGCGTTTCTGGTAGCATGATGTATTGATTGTAAGGGTCTGTCTTCAGAAATTCGGTGTCATATTCAGCCAGTATGTAGGCTGACGGTAATTTTTCGAGATAATGGTTCCAGGTATAGTAGGACCAATCAGGCAGCACATCCCGTTTCGAGAGAGAGGCTTGAAAGATTTGGTGATCCGGATAGCGGTAAAGGTTGATATGAAGCGGAGGCGTGTCTATGATTTGACCTCCCGAATACGTATTGTTGGTGAAATATACGGAAAATGCAGGCTGCTCACTGGTGCTGAATTCGGTCAGACTTGTGTTCAGATCAAACGTAAAAGGAGGATTGTTCTGTTCAACCGTCCCGGTCTCAAAGCTGAAACGATAGTCTTCGAACAGGGTTTCCGTCGTACCGGGGAGTACAAAGCCTTTTTTGAGCGTGACCGTATAGACGGTGGCCGGTTGCAGTGCTTCCGGCGTAAATACCAGAGTTTTTTTGTGCTTTTCGAAAGCCCCCTTCACCTCGGGTGAGATACTGAAATAATCCTTCAGGCTGCTAATTTCATAGTTGTCGGAAGAGAAAGTCAATTCAATTCCTGTGTCTACCGGAACAGAGGTGCTTTTATCTCCGGGAAGGGAACGAAGCACCTGAAAGGCTGCTTTGGTCTGGAAGGCCCAGCTGAGGTTTTCCTTTCCCGATGCTTCCGGATCAAAGGCCAGACGATAAATCGTATTCGGTGCTAATTCTTCCTCGGGAATAATTTTATAGCTCTTGCCGTTATTCTGTTTATCCAAGGTGTAGGAAAATTTCGGACGAAGTTTGAGCGATGCCTTCACTGTTTTTTCAGTCAGGCTTTCTTTGCTGGTCAGTAAAAAGGTCGTCGTGGTATCAACCCCGAGCTGATCCAAGTCAACTGCTTTAATGGCGATATCCGAAGCCAAAACTGTCCTGTCAGTCAGATGGAAAAAGTCAAATCCGTAAAAAATGCTGATAGCCATTACAAGAACTAAGGCGATGCCGATTGAATTTTTCCAACTCATCAAGTTCCTGAAATTCTTCGCCATGAATTAACCATCCTTTCGACACAATACGATGGTATTGTCAGTTTAATATCCTATTAGAAGTATCTGATAACAGATTAGAAGTGTTTAACAACATATTAGACGTAATTAATCGATAATTCTATACATCTGACAAATATCCTTTTTATGGATGCAGAACTCGTTGACGGATTTGCAGCTGCCTGTGCCGCTGCACGCCATACTATGTTTATGCAAGAACACTCTTTTTTAGACCACGCTCGTTTAGATTTGAGAAAAAAGAATTTTGGTTGTAGACTATTAAAGATAAAGGTCGAAAGGGTTGGAATGATTCTGGAGAAAACAGATTGGGATTAGACCGGAGGAAGAAATGTGGATTATTCGGATAAAGTTATTGAACATTTTATGTGCCCACAAAATGTGGGCAGCATGCCTGATGCAGATGGCGAAGGAATCTTTGGGGATGTGTCCTGCGGAGATTCACTGACGATCTATCTGAAAGTAAAGGATGGTATCCTGACGGATATCAGTTACCTGGTGTTTGGCTGTGCCGCGGCTGTAGCAGCAAGCAGCATGTTTACGGTTTTAGTCAAAGGGAGAAGTATTGAGGAGGCTTTAAACATAGGCGGCAGAGACGTTTTCGACGCGCTGGATGGCCTGCCGGCAAGTAAAGTCCATTGTTCCGTGCTGGGTCCCCAGGCCCTGAAAAAAGCTATCGAAGACTATGAATCCAAAAGAAAAGATCAGAGCTAAAAGTGTCGAAAATCTTGCCAAAATGGCAGAAATATGATGAAATTTTTGATTGTTTACGATATGATAATAAATAGTTTCAATAATAATGCCTGCAATCATGATGTCTGCATCATATACAGAACGCCATAGGTGAAAGGATTTGAAAGTATGAAGCTGTCCCAGCGCATTCTGGGCATGAAGCCGTCTGCTACGTTGGCTGTTGATGCCAAAGCCAAAGAACTAAAGAGTCAGGGGAAGAATGTTATTTCGTTTGGATCCGGGGAACCAGATTTCGTGTCCCCGCCGTCCGCTTTCAAGTATGCAGCGGAAGCGATGGAAAAAGGGAAAACTCATTACACATCAACACCTGGGATACCTGAGCTTCGTAAGGAAATTTGTACGTATTACCAAAAGGAATTTGGTCTGGAATTTGATCCGGGACAGGTAGTTGTTGGCCCGGGAGCCAAACCTTGCATATATGAAGCGCTGGCAGCGATTGTTGATCCAGGGGATGAGATTGTCCTGCTTGCGCCGGCTTGGGTAAGCTATATTGAACAGATCCATCTTGTAGATGGGAAATCGGTGATCGTGGAAACAGAAGATAGTGGTTTTGTACCAAGATTGGACCGCGTGGAAGCCGCAATTACGGACAGAACTATCGCACTTTTGCTGAACTCCCCATCCAATCCGACAGGGGTCCTATTTGACGAGAAGACCGTTAGAGGCCTTGCTGAGATCGCCCAGAAGCATGATCTCTGGCTGATTTGGGATGAGATTTATGAGAAGTTAGTTTACGGTCAGAACAAACATATTAATCCGCTGCAGCTTATGCCGGAGCTGGCTTCCCGGACAATTATCATTAACGGGGTGAGCAAAGCCTATGCGATGACAGGCTGGCGGATCGGTTATTCGATTGCCCCTCTCGAGTTATCTTCCAAGATCAATTCATTTCAAAGCCATCTTACCTCCAATGCCTGCTCCATTGCCCAATGGGCCGCGGTCGGGGCGATGCGGGAAAGCAGGGAAGATGTGCTGAGAATGAAGGCAGCTTTTAGTGACAGACGGGATCTGATCTGCGGACTTTTGCGTGAAATGCCGCATATCTCCTTTCCGGAACCAGAAGGTGCCTTTTATGTTTTTGTAAACATTAAGAACTGTATCGAAAGGTCCTTTGAAGGACAGAAGATCAAAGATGATATCGGATTCTGTAATAGGCTGCTTGATTCCGAACTGGTTGCCGTCGTACCCGGCAGTGCTTTCCTGGCGCCGGGATATTTACGGATATCCTATGCGAGTTCTCCGGAACAGATAACCGAAGGTATGAGAAGGCTGCATCGTTTTCTGGATAAGCTGAAATAATAGTGAGGTGTTTTCTTTTTTGGGTGTCTGTAGCCTCGCACAGATACTCCGTTCACACGTTTTCGCGGAGTAACAGTTCAGTGGACTGTTGCTGACAGGAATCCCACCTTACTGCAAGCCGTCGTTTCGGATGGCACAATGTCGTCAACCTCAGCTTAGCTCAAAAACATGCTGATAACAGTCTAAAGCTATTATCAGCGTCATATCGGTTTAGACTGACTCTTGTCTAGGGGTTTACCCCAACATTTGACATAGAGCCACAAAAAGATACTGCCAATAGTATAACACTATTAGCAGTATCTTTTTAGATTTAAAGTTACGCTTGAAGCTCTTTATGCCTATTCGGCATGCGGAATATCCAGGAAGCTGGATGCGGCATTGATCTGGGCGAATTCCTTGAACATTTGTTCCTTGAGTCGCGGGAAAACCGCCTTAATCTCCTCGGACAGGTCCATGCCCCATTCAAGACTCTTCGGCTGAACACCGTAGATCAGGGTTTGGGGAGTATTTCCCAGAATGTCCGCCAGTGCAAGAACTTCCAGAATGCCCACCTGATGAAACGATACTTGGTACTTCTCCGGGAAAACCCGGATATCTTCCGGACAGAACCGGAAGACACTGCCAGGCTCTGTCTGGGCATTGATCGCATCCACGATGATCAGAAAATCAATTTCCTTGATCAGATGGACCAGTTCCAGACCGGCTGTTCCGCCTTCCAGCAGCTCGACATTGTCAGGAAGTTCTTCAGGCTTAAATTCATTTAAAAACTGAACGCCTAAGCCTTCGTCACTTAGTAAAACGTTCCCTACGCCCATCAGCATAATTTTTGGTGGAGTCATACCGTGAAGTCCTTTCCTAAAAAGTTTCGTAAAGTAAAGCTAGTAATACGATGATACTAGCTTTACTTTTAATATTATACGCAATATGATTGAATTAAATTTTTCAGCCTGTAAATATCAGCTTTTTATGACCGATTGATTTGCTTTGTTAGCGCCACCCTTTTCTTTCTTACCGGTTTTACCGAAGAACATCAGAAAAAACGCATCCTTAGCTTCAGTAAAGACAAGGTAAACATGAACAAAGATGATCGCAATAAACAACCACATCACAACATAGTGAATCCCTCTGACTGCAGCCAGGCTGCCAAGTGCTTGAGCAGCTCCTGAGAACTTCATCGGCAGATATAGAATGATCCCGGTGATGGCCTGAAAGACAGCCAGGACTGGTAATGCAATATAGGCACATTTCTGCAGTCCGTTGTACTTGTTGGTCTTTGGATGTTCCTTGCTGATAAACAGATAATATTTAATCTGGGGGATAAAGGTCTTCAGATCTAGCTTGTTCAGGAAAAACTCCTTATAATCTTTATTTTTCCCGAAAAAGGAGACATAGAAACGTACAACCCCATTGATCACCAGAATGTACATAAAGATAAAGTGGAGATTTCTGGCGGCATTCATATTGGCTCCCTGGAAAGGAGCATGGATGATAAAACCGGTCGAGATCAGGACCGCAAAGGTGATTAAGTTTATCCAGTGAGAGATTCGCTGGATAAGCGGATGATCAGATGCTTTAGCCATTTTTCGTTCCCTCTCTTTCCTTAGAAGCCGATATGGTATTTCTTGATTTCGTTGCTTTGCGGATCGATTAGGTGAATTGCACAAGCCAGACATGGGTCGTAGGAACGGATGACACGGACGACATTGATCGGATTGTCCGGATCCGGTACCGGTACCCCGATCATGGATTTGTCAACCGGGCCTAAAACACCGTTTCCATCTGTCGGTGAAAAGTTCCAAGTCGAGGGGACGACCATTTGGTAATTTGCTGTTTTATGATCTTCAACTTTGATCCAGTGGCCAAGCGAACCACGGGCAACTTCAATCAAGCCTGCGCCCTGACCGCTTGCGGGGATTTCCCAATGATCGGTATCATGGATCTTAAAGTTCGGCTTACCCATTTCGGCAATGAGGGAATCGACCCATTCGAGCATTTTCTTAGCCATAAGAATGGTTTCCACCGCCCGGGCGGCATGACGGGCGACAGCGCCGGGCTTAATGTTATATTTCGTAATAACGTCCATAAGCACTTTCGGCTGCATGACGAGCATACGGGCGAGCGGTCCGACTTCCATCGGTTTGCCGTCATAGCGCGGTGCTTTGACATAGGTATAGGCGTCCTTCTTATCCAAGTCAATAACAGTGTCTTCCTCATAAGGAGTTCTGCCTTTGTCGCTCTTGTACCAGGCATGCGTGATATCTTCAGTAATTTTGCCGCTATTGAGCTCATGAATCGTTCCAAAGTTATTATCAAGAACGATACCAGGTGTAAATAACAAGTCTTTTCCTTCTGCATCTCCGGCAAAGCCGCCATAAGACATGTAATTGCCATGACTGCCGCCAACGCCGGCCTGAGCCAAAGGCAGAAGCGGCCCGGTCCCGAAGGTCAGGACATCCTGGAGGTAGACATTTTCAACGAAGGCGATCTGCTCCATCAGCATGGAACGGTATTGGAAGACTTGTTCCAAAGTAGGCAGTATCGTGACGCCGCCGACGACGATCGAGGATTGGTGCGGTTGTTTGCCGGCAAATATTGCGGACATTTTCTTGGCTTTTGCCTGCATTTCCAAGGCTTTCAGGTAATGCGCAACAGCCATCGTAACGAGTTCAGGATCGCTGACACAATATTGATCGGGGTTGTAACGCGGTGTCAGAGGCGCTGTATCGTTAGCTGCAACCAGTTTTAAAATTTTGTCCTTAACGCCGTTTAAACCAGCGTCATTGCCTTTGTACTGGGCAATGGCCATGACATCCAGATAGTCCAAGGCAGATAGATGATAGAAATGGAGCGGATGATCATGCAAGAGCGTTGCGCCGTAAATCAGATTGCGAATAAGACGGCCGCCATAGGGGACTTCAGCACCAAAAGCAGCGTCCAAAGCCAGCGCGGAAGCTAAACCATGGACTGTCGAGCAGACGCCGCAGGCACGTTCCGTAACATAACTGGCATCTCTGGGATCACGACCGATAACCAAGTTTTCAAGGCCCCTGTACATAGTGCCTATGACACGGGAGTTAGAGACGACACCATTTTCGATCTCTACTTCTATTTTCAAGTGGCCTTCAATACGGGTAATGGGATCAATGACAATTTTTTGTGCAGACATTCCTTACTCCTCCTTATGTCCATGGTCTTTTTTGCCTAAACGGCCGGTTGCCGCCGTAGCTGCAAGATGAACGGCAAGGCCTGCAACGGCAACGCCTCCGATAATCTTGCCGGTAGCATCAGCATTGATTTGGCCGATGCCGGGAAGTTCAAAGCCTTCTTGTTTGTCATAAAGAGGACTGAAGGTTTTAAAGAATCCTGCCTCTGAACAACCGGAACATGGTGAACCGGCGTTGATACAGAAGTTGGTATTGTCGTTGTACCAAACCTGTGCGCAGTCGGTATACGTCTTCGGGCCTTTGCAGCCTTTCAGGATTAGACAATAGTCTTTTTGGGCCGGATCGTTCCAGTCTTTTAGATAGTTTCCGGCTTCAAATTGTCCACGGCGTGGGCAGTTGTCATGAAGCAGCTTGCCGTAGAAAACGACCGGCCGGGCCTGATCATCGAGCGGCGGAACCGTACCATAGGTCAGGTAGTAAACAATCGTTCCGAGCATGGTGGCCGGTTTGACCGGACAGCATGGGAGATTGATGACAGGAGTTGAAATGTTGTTTTGTTTCAACAGTTCACGGACGCCGACAGCGTCAACCTCACAGGCTCCGGGAATTCCGGCGCCATCGGTTGCGCAGCTGCCGACAGCAATAATGGCTTTAGCTTTCTTGGAAGCTTCCAGGACGGTTTCCCGGAAAGGTTTGCCGCCCACCATGCAATACCTGTCTTCCTTTGAGGGAATAGCTCCTTCGACGACGAGCACAAAGTTTTCTTTCAGGGCCTCCAGATAAGCTTCCTCGGCCTTATAGCCGGAAGCTGCCATAATGGTCTCATGATAACGGATCGAAAGCATATCCAGGACCACTTCAGCCGCTGACGGATTCAGTGTTGCCAAAAGTGACTCGGAACAGCCTGTGCATTCCATTCCATGAAGCCAGATTACCGGCGGTTTTTCCAAGGCAGTCTCAACAGCCTGAGTGACCTTGGGAGATACTGCAGCAGGGAGACCCAAAGCTGCCGTAGTCGCAGCCATCAATTTCAAAAAGCCGCGTCGGGATACTCCTCTTGCTGCCAGAGCATCAAATGTGTTCATTCTGCAATTCCTCCTCCACATGTCCAAAAAATAAAATTCTTACTTAATATAAAATAGGATAAAAATTATAAATATTTAGATAATACATTTTCGTAAAAATATATTATTGCAGTGAGCAATATACCGAAAAAAATCATCCAAATATATATAAAGTTTATCTATTTTCCAAAATTAATAAATGCAAGAAGCGTGCCAAAATATAAAACGGCTGAAAAGTTTGCAATAAGCCAACACGAAAAAGTCATAGTTCGATAAAAATTATTAAAATAGACAAAATGTTTATCTTTCTGATACGAATTGTATCATCTGGAGAGACATAAGAGCTTGCAAAAATACAACTTACGGTCAATGCAATCAATAAAGATGTTCCTGCAATTTAAATTCCGGGTAATTCAACGTGCTGTTATTCATTCCATAAATACCATAAAACATGATGCAGATGACGATGATGATCCAAACAATCATTTTCATCATGGAGTTCTTGTTAATCAATAAACTGACACCGGCACCAATCAATAGCAGAGGCCAGAGCTTCCAAAGTGATAGGAAAAAAGTCCCGATGATCGAAAACGAAAAAACGTCAAGATTACTAAGCAGCCAGATTACACCGACCAGAATGATCACCGCACCCAGGGTAATATTTTTTTTCATTGATGATCTCTCCTCGCAAACAATACGTAAACGCCAATAGCAATCAAACCTATGGGTAGCAGGATGTCGATGTCGAACCAGTCGAAGAGTCTGTCTGACAAAAATACAGCACCAACAATGATCAGCGCAATGCCAAATACTTTAAGGCTTTTGTCCTTATTGATGGCCTGATTATGATCATTATTTGGAATATCTGCCGAGTCAGCATTGTTCTGAGAATTGCCGAATGAGCCAAAAGGTTTTTGAGGAATCACTACCCAGCAGACGAGATAGGCAAGAATTCCGATCCCGGCAAAAAATGCGAGCAGCCAGATAATCCGTACAATCGTAGGATCTATTTCAAAATATTCCGCAATTCCAGAGCAGACCCCTGCAATCACTTTGTTTTGAGACCGATAGATTTGTTTACCCATGACCCATCCCCCTTAATCCAATTCAAAAGGAACTTACTTGATGGTTTGGCTTTTTCACGGAATCGAAAAGTCATTTTTTCATAAATCTATGGATTCTCATCATTTATATTCCAGCGGTTCTATTTTGAGAGCTCCATCTGTTCTGGGTAATAATATTCCATTGTGATTTCATAAGACTATATTAACACGAAGGACAGAATGTGGGTAGAAAAATTTATATTATTTTTCTAATAACTTCAGACAGTAAGGTAGACAATGAATAATAACCCCCTCAGATGGAAAAATAATTCTGCTGAATTTGTTTGAGGGGGAATGTAATCTGGATTCGCATCATCACAGAATCACTGACAAAGATAAGAATAACCTTCATGTTGGGATAGACATAGGTTCCACCACTGTTAAAATCGCTGTCTTAAATAAGGAAGGCGTTCTGTTGTTCAGCCGGTATACCCGGCATTATTCGGATATCTGGAGCACGTTGCAAAGGCTGGTGGATGAAGCCGGTCAGAAATATGCGGCATTTTCGCTGACGGTAGCAATTACAGGTTCAGGCGGACTGGCTGTGGCTGAACATCTGGACATTTCATTTATTCAGGAGGTCATTGCCGGAAGCAAAGCAGTGGATCGTTATCTGCCAGGAACGGATGTTGTCATTGAGCTTGGCGGAGAAGATGCGAAGATAACCTTTTTTGACAAGGGGTTTGATCAGCGGATGAACGGGATCTGTGCGGGAGGAACCGGTGCTTTTATTGATCAAATGGCTGTCCTGTTAAAGACGGATGCGGCTGGTCTGGATGCGCTGGCTGCCCATAGCCGGGTCATCTATCCGATTGCCGCCAGATGCGGGGTTTTTGCCAAAACCGATATTCAACCTCTCTTAAATGAAGGAGTCCGCAAGGAGGACATTGCAGCTTCGATCTTTCAGGCGGTTGTAAATCAGACCATCGGAGGGCTTGCCTGCGGACATAAAATTAAAGGGAAAGTTGGCTTCCTCGGAGGACCGCTTCACTTCCTGCCGCAGCTGCGAGTTCGGTTTCAGGAAACGTTGGGGCTGAAGGATGAAGATATGATTGTTCCGGGAAATTCCGAAGTTTATGTAGCTATCGGAGCGGCCCTCGCCTCTGCTCAGGATAAAGATATTACATTTGAACAGCTTGGTCAAAAATTGAAAACAGACAAAAAAAAGCTTCAGTATGAAACAGCCAGACTTGATCCACTTTTTGCAGATGAAGAGGAATACCGCGCGTTTGTAAGGCGGCATGCCCAAAATATTGTCAGCACAAATCAGCTGGAGATGTACCAGGGCCAATGTTTTTTAGGTCTGGATGTAGGATCTACCACGACAAAAGCTGTTTTGATAGATCCGCAAGGCACCCTTCTTTATTCCGCCTATACTAATAATGAAGGCAACCCTTTGGCTTCAGCAGTCAATATTCTGAAAGAACTATACAACAGGCTCCTGGAAAACACGAAAATTGCTTATTCTGCCGTGACTGGCTACGGAGAAAAACTGACTCAGGCGGCACTTTTTTTTGATATGGGGGAAGTCGAGACCATTGCTCATTACACAGCTGCCAATCATTTTCTGCCTGGAGTCAACCTGATTCTGGACATCGGCGGACAGGATATGAAATGCCTTAAAGTAAAAAACGGTGTGATTGAAAATATTATGCTAAATGAAGCCTGTTCATCCGGCTGCGGTTCTTTTATTGAAACATTTGCGAGGTCACTGGAAATGAATGTGGCGGATTTTGCCCGCAAAGGACTTTTGGCTCAAAATCCTGCCGATTTAGGATCGAGATGTACCGTTTTCATGAATTCCAAAGTAAAACAGGCCCAAAAAGAAGGCATGACGGTCGCGGATATTTCGGCAGGATTATCCTACTCCGTGATCAAAAACGCGCTCTATAAAGTAATTAAGTTAAAAAGCTCTGAGGAATTTGGTGAAAAGGTTATTGTCCAGGGAGGGACTTTCTTGAATGATGCTGTGGTTCGCAGCCTGGAACGGACCATTGGCCGAGAAGTCGTCCGTCCGGACATTGCCGGCCTCATGGGTGCCTTTGGTGCGGCCCTCTTGGCCAGGAACGCCTGGCGGGAGGGAGTGGTTACGTCGCTGCTTTCCCCAGATCAAATTAATAACTTTTCGGTGGAAGTCAGCGCAGCCCGCTGCGAAAACTGTCAGAACCACTGTTTACTTACGGTCAACTGTTTCGGTGACGGGCGCAGGCACATTACAGGAAACCGCTGTGAAAAAGGATCGGAACGCGATCAGACAGATGAAATTCCGGATCTCTATGCTTATAAACTGAACAGGATCTTTCATTATACGCCGCTGGCCAAAGAAAAAGCAGTCAGAGGAACCATCGGGATCCCAAGGGTTTTAAATATGTTCGAGAATTATCCTTTTTGGTTTACCTTTTTCACCCGTCTTGGTTTCCGGGTCGAGCTGTCGCCGGTTTCCACCCGGAAGGTTTATGAGGCGGGCATGGAGACAATTTCTTCAGATACCGTTTGTTATCCTGCCAAACTTGTTCACGGTCATATTGTGTCATTGATTAAACAAGGCGTGAAACTCATATTTTATCCCTGCATACCGAAGGAGAGAAAAGAAATAGCCGGGGCGGACAACTGCTTTAATTGCCCGGTGATCAACGCTTATCCGGAAGTGATCAAAGCCAACATGGACGAGTTGAAGCAAAGCGGTGTCCAATTCTGGAATCCTTTTCTGCCGTATGAAGATAAAAAAAAGCTTAGTAAGAGATTGTATGAAGAACTGAAACATTCAAGCATTACCCTTGCAGAAATCATCCAGGCCGTCGACGCAGCCTGGAATGAAGATCTGAATTTCAAACGGGATATCCGCAAAAAAGGAGAAGAGGTCTTGCAATGGCTTGCAGAAACAGGAAATCGCGGGATTGTCCTTTCCGGCAGGCCTTACCATCTGGATCAGGAAGTTAACCACGGCATACCTAAAGTCATCACGGCCCTCGGAATGGCAGTGCTTACAGAGGATTCGGTAGCCCATCTCGGAAAAGTCACCAGGCCACTCCGGGTTCTGGATCAGTGGATGTATCATTCCCGACTTTACGAAGCAGCAGATTTTGTTGCCGGAAGACCGGAGCTAGAGCTTGTCCAGTTAAACTCATTCGGCTGCGGGCCGGATTCGATTGCTGCGGAACAAGCCCAGGAAATTTTACATAAAGCCGATAAAATCTATACCATGATTAAAATAGATGAGGTCAGCAATCTGGGTGCAGTCAGAATAAGGCTTCGCTCGCTTAAAGCTGCGATGGATGCCAGAATAAAACATGATCATCCGATAGAGGGCCCGGCAAAGGGGTCAAATGCTGTCCATAGACCAATATTTACCAAGGAAATGCGTAAAACACATACCATTCTTGCTCCGCAGATGGCGCCGATCCATTTTGAATTTGCCCAGGAGGTCGCCCGTTCGGAGGGGTACCGTTTTGAAGTACTGGCTATAGTTGAAAAAGAGGATATTGAAGAGGGCTTGAAATATGTTAACAATGATTCCTGTTACCCTTCGGTTATTATTATCGGGCAGCTGTTAAGGGCGTTAAAATCCGGAAGATACGATCTGAACAACACCTCGGTCATTATAACCCAGACGGGGGGACCCTGCCGGGCCAGCAATTATTTGGGGCTATTAAAGAAAGCGCTTCAGGTCTCAGGACTGGAGCACATTCCGATACTTTCGCTCAATGTCGCAGGCTTGGAGAAAAATCCCGGATTTAAGTTGACGGTCTCCATGGCGGTCAAAGCAATCATGGCCATGCTTTACGGAGACCTGCTGATGAAGGTTTTCTACCGGGTAAGGCCTTATGAAACAAGTGCGGGAACAGCGGATCAGCTTCTGAGAAAGTGGATAGATATCTGCAAGATCAATGTTGCCAATGGAGACCGCAGCTTATTTCGTGAAAATCTGAAGGGAATTGTTCGGGATTTTGAAAATATTGAGATTATTCAGCAGAGAAAACCACGGGTTGGACTGGTCGGGGAGATCCTCGTAAAATTTCACCCTGCGGCGAATAACAACATGGCCGAGTTTATTGAAAAAGAAGGTGCAGAAATGGTAGTTCCGGGACTGATGGAGTTTTTTCTTTACTGCTGCTACGGGAAGGAATTTAACTATAGATATCTTGCCGGTAAGCGATCTTCCGGAGTCATCGGAAATCTGTTGGTCAAGTATACGGAAAGCTATCGTGGGGATTTAAGGGCTGCCTTAAAGAATAGTAAAAGATTCGATATCCCGCCAACGATTCAGGAGATGGCGGAAAGTGTCAAACCATTCCTTTCCCTGGGCAACCAAACCGGAGAGGGTTGGTTGCTGACTGCGGAAATGGTGGAACTAATCAAAAGCGGCGCCAACAATATTATCTGCATGCAGCCGTTTGCCTGTCTGCCGAATCATATTACCGGCAAAGGAATGATCAAGACCCTGAAAGAGCAGTATCCCCAGACCAATATTGTTGCCGTGGATTATGATCCCGGAGCCAGTGAAGTGAACCAGATCAATCGGATTAAGCTGATGCTAGAGAGAGCTTTTGGCTGAATCTTTCGGTCTATTCTACCCATTGTTTTAAGTGCCTGTTTTTTATAAATTTAAGTATCTTATCCTTGGGTCTTGTGCTAAGATAATGTGGGAAGATTTGACCAGGTTATGATAAAGGAGGAAGTAAAGACTGTGTCAAAAAAAGAAAACGACTTTTTTGTACTTATGAAGGAAAACGCGCAGCTTATTTGCGAAAGCTCGCTGGTATTAAAAGAAGCAGTTAAGGATCCCACCACTTTCCCGGTCAAGATGAAGGAACTCATTGATTTGGAACACCGTGCCGACGATATTACCAACAAGATCATTGATAACCTGAATAAGACACTGGTGACGCCAATGGACAGGGAAGACCTCTACTCATTGGCGACAAACATGGATGATATCATTGATTTTATTCAAGGCGCCTTGGAACGGATGATCATGTATAAAGCAACGCCACCCCACTCCGGGGTTGAAGAGCTGATTCGGGTTCTGGATGACTGCATTCATATTATTAAAATATCTGTGGACAACCTTCCCAGTATCCGCACCAAATTAAATCTTATTCTTGAAAACACAGAAAAAATTCATAAACTGGAAAGCGAGGGAGATCGTTTATACCGGAGTGAAGTAGGCAAGCTGTTTGAAAAAGAAAGCAATCCGATTGAAATCATTAAATGGAAAGAAATACTGGAACATCTGGAAGACGCCACGGACCGTTGTGAAGATCTTGCGCTTGTAATAAAAGGGGTCGTATTAAAATATGTCTAGTCTGCATATTGCATTATTCGTTGTCGTACTATTTGCGTTGGCATTTGATTTTATCAACGGATTTCATGATACTGCCAATGCCATAGCCACTTCGGTTTCGACAAGAGCGCTTACGCCAAGAACCGCAATCATTATGGCCGCGGTACTCAATTTTATCGGCGCGATGTACAGTACAGGGGTTGCCAAGACCATTGCAAAGGACATTGTCGATGCGAACAGTGTTACTTCCGAAGTGATGATCGCCGCACTGATCGGAGCGATTTTCTGGAATCTTTTGACATGGTATTTTGGTATTCCGAGCAGTTCTTCCCACGCGATTATTGGGGGAATCCTCGGAGCCGGGATCGCTGCAGCGGGACTCGGTGTTGTCCAGGGGGCCGGCATCAAGAAAATTATCTTGGCGCTGCTGTGCTCGCCGCTCGTCGGCATGGGACTCGGTTATCTGATCATGACCATTCTATATTACTTATTCCGCAATAAAGCGCCGATGAAAACGAACAGTATCTTCCGGAGGCTGCAGATGGTTTCAGCCGCACTACTTGCGTTTAACCACGGTTCCAATGATGCACAGAAATCCATGGGTATTATCACGCTGGCGCTTGTCGCCATGGGGGTACAGTCGACAATGGATGTTCCGCTCTGGGTAAAGCTCCTGTGCGGATTAGCCATTGCTTGTGGTACAGCAGTGGGTGGTTGGAGAATCATTCATACCCTTGGTGCTAAAATCTTTAAAATTGAGCCGATCAACGGATTTGCCGCAGACTTGTCATCCTCGATCGTTATCTGGGTAGCGACGGCGTTTCCGGGTCTCCATCTGCCGGTCAGTACCACGCACGTGGTATCCGGTTCCATTATGGGAGTAGGCGCTGCCAAACGTATTTCGGCCGTGCGCTGGGGCGTTGCGCAGCAGATGCTGATTGCCTGGTGTCTGACGATTCCTTCCACAGCAATCGTCGCAGCTCTGTCTTATTATCTGATTACACTCGTGGAGAGAATTCTCTGATCTAATATTCTAACGTAAGATACTGGAATTCTGCATCTTATATCGGATAAATGCCAGCTGATGCTATAGATGCTTTTATACAATCAGGTAAACAGATCGTAGATTCAGTCTTCTTTTAATCCTCAGGAGGGTAAGGGTTACTCGTCTGGGGATAGCTTCTTTTTCATCAGGGCTATTGAATAATTATGCACGATGAGGTATAATAATGCAATATTGCGTATTATTGAGATGAAGGGGAATAATGATGGTTCAATTAAACAAAGACAAGTTCAAAGGCAGAGATTTTATTACACTGAATGCTTTCACAGCAGAAGAAATCTCATATATGGTTGACGTCGCCATGGAATTGAAGGCTGAGAGAAATGCCGGAATTCCCCACCCTGTCCTGCAAGGAAAGGTTTTGGCGATGATCTTTACCAAATCTTCGACGAGAACCAGGGTGGCATTTGAGACCGGTATTTATCAGCTCGGCGGCTCCGGAATGTTTCTGAGCGCCCGCGATATCCAGCTGGGACGCGGTGAACCGATCCAGGATACAGCAAGGGTCTTGTCCAGGATGGTTGACGGCATTATGATCAGAACGTTCAGCCATCAGGAGGTTCTCGATCTTGCCGAGCATTCCTCTGTGCCGGTTATCAATGGCCTGAGCGATTTTCTGCATCCGACACAGATTCTGGCTGACCTTTTGACTATTAAAGAAACAAAAGGCAAGATTCAGGGACTGAAATTAACCTATATCGGTGACAGCAATAATGTGGCAAATTCCCTGCTGCTTGGCGGCAGCAAGATGGGCATGAACATTGTGATTGCTTCACCTCAGGGATACCAGCCGGTTCCGGAAATTATGGATCTGGCTTGGAAGAATGCATCTCTCAGCGGAAGTACGGTGCAGGTCGTCGAAGATCCTGTGGCGGCTGCCAGGGGAGCGGATATTCTCTATACCGATGTCTGGGCCAGTATGGGACAAGAAGAAGAAAGCGAAATCAGGAAGAAAATTTTTGCGCCGTACCAGATCAATGACGAGGTGCTTAGGGCAGCTCATCCTGAAGCGATCGTCATGCACTGTCTGCCTGCCCACCGCGGAGAAGAGATCACCGACAAAGTGATCGAAGGTTCTCAATCCGTGGTATTCCAGGAGGCTGAAAACCGGCTTCATGCCCATAAAGCGATTATGGCGCTGGTCATGTAGTCCATATAATTACTGAAAAACTAACTGAAATAATACAGAAATCTGCAGAAGAAACTGATTAAAGAATAAAGGAGACAGCGTATGGCTAAAGTAGTACTTGCCTATTCAGGCGGACTGGATACGTCCATCATTATTCCATGGCTGAAAGAAAACTATGGCTATGAGGTTGTCGCGATGGCGGCAGATTTGGGACAGGGAGAGGAACTGGAACCTCTTCATGAGAAGGCTGCTAAAACCGGAGCCACCAAATTGTATATTGAAGATTTGAGAGAAGAATTCATTACGGATTTCATTTATCCGACACTTCAGGCTGGAGCCGTGTATGAAGGCAAATATCTTCTGGGAACATCCTTTGCGCGTCCGCTTATTGCTAGACGGCTTGTGGAGATTGCCGAAAAAGAAGGCGCAGTTGCTGTTGCGCATGGCGCGACAGGGAAAGGCAACGATCAGGTCCGCTTTGAACTGGCTGTCAAAGCGCTGAATCCTGATCTGAAAATTATTGCTCCGTGGAGAGAGTGGGACATCAAATCGCGGGATGATGCGATTGATTATGCCAAAGAACGCGGAATCCCTGTCCCGGTTACCAAGGACAGACCGTACAGCATGGACCGTAACCTGTGGCATTTAAGCCATGAAGGCGGTGACCTCGAAGATCCCTGGAATGAACCGAAGGATGATCTTTATCTACTTGGGGTTTCCCCGATGCAGGCACCGGACCAGGCCGCGTATGTGCTGATCGATTTTGAGAAGGGCATACCGGTAGCTGTAGATGGGGAGAAACTTGCACCGATTCAGCTGATCGAGAAATTGAATGCCCTGGGCGGCAAGAATGGAATTGGGATTGTCGACATGGTCGAAAATAGGCTTGTCGGGATGAAGTCGCGCGGGGTATATGAGACTCCCGGCGGGACAATTCTCTATGCCGCGCATCAGGCGCTGGAACTGTTGACCCTTGACCGTCAGACCCTGCATTATAAGGAACAAATTGCGCTGAAATATGCGGAGATGGTCTACGATGGTGTCTGGTATTCACCGCTGAGAGAAGCACTCGATGCGTTTGTAAAAGTTACACAGAAAAATGTTACCGGAACCGTCAGGATGAGACTATATAAAGGAAACTGTACACCGGTAGGGATAAAATCCCCTTATTCACTGTATAATGAAGAATTTGCAACGTTTGGCGAAGATGCAGTCTACAACCAGAAAGATGCAGAAGGTTTTATTAATCTGTTTGGACTGCCTCTTAAAGTCCGCGCTTTAATGGAGAGAAAATCAGGCTTACGTTAATCATGATGCGCAACGGTGCGCGAGCATAGATTTGCGGGCATAGAACACAAGGATGTCAATTGTCTAAGCACATTGCGCATTCTTGTGTTCTGTCATATTGTTGCGTTATACTATACTTAATTTTGATTCGGAAGGAGTTAAACCAATGAAACTTTGGGGAGGACGTTTTGAGAAAGACACCGATTCCCTGGTCGAAGATTTCCACTCATCGATCTCATTCGACCGGCGCCTCTATAAATTTGATATTATGGGCAGTATCGCTCATGCCGGAATGCTCGGCAGAATAGGTATCCTGTCAGCCGAAGAAACGGAGAAAATAATAGGGGGACTGGAATGCATTCTGGCGGATATTCAGGCGGGAAAGGTTGAATTTGAAGTCGGAGCCGAAGACATCCATATGAACGTTGAGAAACTACTTACGGAAAGAGTCGGTGATGCCGGTAAAAAGCTCCATACCGGCCGCAGCCGGAATGATCAGGTTGCGCTGGATTTTCGGCTGTTCTTAAGAGAAGAAATCGACAACACCAAAGATCTCCTCACTGCGCTGCTGGAAACCTTGCTTGACTTGTGTTCCGAACATCTTAAGACTTGGATGCCCGGATATACCCATCTGCAAAAGGCCCAGCCGATCACCCTGAGCCATCATCTTATGGCCTATGTCCAAATGTTTTTGCGCGATCTGGGACGGCTCGGAGATACTCGCAAGAGACTGAACCTCTCCCCGCTCGGATCGGGCGCGCTGGCGGGTACGACCTTTGCTTTGCGTCGGGAAGAAGTAGCTGCTGAACTGAATTTTGACGGTGTCACGCTCAACAGTTTAGACGGCGTCAGCGATAGAGATTTTGCTTTGGAATTCCTGGCAGCGGCATCTATCATGATGATGCATCTGAGCAGGCTGTGTGAAGAACTGATCATCTGGTCGAGCGGCGAATTCTGTTTCGTTTCGATTGATGATGCCTATGCCACCGGATCGAGTATTATGCCGCAGAAGAAAAATCCTGATGTCGCAGAACTCGTCAGAGGGAAAACCGGCAGGGTGTATGGGGATCTCATAACACTGCTCACCGTTATGAAAGGACTTCCTCTGGCTTATAACAAAGATATGCAGGAAGACAAGGAATGTGTGTTTGATGCTGTGGACACCATCCAAAAATCGCTTCTGGTCATCCGGCCGATGCTGGCTACCATGAAAGTGAATGCCGATATTATGGCAAGGGAAGCTAAGAAGGGCTTTACCAATGCTACAGATTTGGCTGATTATCTGGCCAAAAAGAATGTTCCTTTCCGCGAAGCCCATGCGATTGTGGGTAGGCTGGTACTGGAATGTTCCCACAGGGGTTGTTCGTTGGAGGATCTGACGCTGGAAGAACTGAAAACAGTATCCGAATTCTTCGAGGAAGATCTTTATGAGGCTATTTCTCTTCAAACCTGCGTTCAGAAGAGGAGCGTTACCGGAGGTCCTGCACCGGAGGCTGTTCAGACAGCGATACAGTTTAGTAAAGAAACTCTGGATCAACTCAGGTGGTAAAAAACAATTAAGAAAACAATCAAGTGTAAATTTAGCACGAATAATGGTACATTTTGCTGCCTTCAGAGTATTAATCAAAAAATTTTAAGAATATGTTAAGAATATGTAATTAGAATGTAAAAATTGTTGTGAAAATAACAAATAGCCGGCGATGCTGAAATGACGCTACATAGCAAAGAATGCTGACAGAATCCAACGGTCATCTTAAAATTTTGTGGATAAAAATGTGGATATTGTGGATTAAGTTAAAAGAATGGGTTTTAAAAAATATAAAACTTAAATTTTATGTCTAAACTTTTGATAAATATTTGAATGATCATTAAACTATTGTGAAATAAAAAGGAGGCCGTACCGGTGTGGAGTACTGAAGAAATACTGGAACGCCAAAAGCAGGTTGTGGAATGGCTGCGTGAGAAAAACACTGAGGCAAAGACCAAAGGTTTGGTCTGCGGAATTTCCGGCGGTGTAGATTCTGCGGTGGTGGCAGCTTTATGCAAAAAAGCATTTCCTGATTACTGCCTTGGTGTGATCATGCCATGCCAATCAAATCCTGCGGATCGCGAGGATGCCTATTTGATTGCAGAGACCCTTGGGATGGAAGTGATCGAGATTGATCTCGGGGAAGCGCATGCAGCCATTTATGACCAGATGAAGACCGCTTTAAAAGCTAATCAGACGCCTCTGAATATTCAGCAAGCAGGACAAGGGAACCTTAAAGCACGGCTCCGTATGTCTACGCTGTATACGGTAGCCAATATTAGGGAGTATCTGGTTGTCGGGACAGACAATGCCCCTGAGAGCTATACCGGATATTTTACGAAATATGGGGATGGCGGCGTGGACCTCCTGCCGATCAGCTCACTTACCAAGACGGAAGTAAGAGCCTGGGCAAGGGCACTGGGCCTGCCGGAAAAAATAGCTTCCAGAACACCGACTGCTGGTCTTTGGCAGGGACAGACCGATGAGGGAGAGATGGGTTTTTCCTATGATCTTATCGATAAATATCTTTTGGGAGAAAAGATTCCTGACGATGTTGTCGCCAAAATCGAAAGACTGCATAAAATGAGTGAGCATAAACGGCAATTGCCCCCAACCATCGAATTAGAAAAACCGGAGAGGCTGGATTAGATGAAACTACGGATCGGATTAGATATAGACGGCGTCGTGGCGGACAGTTTTCCTGTGTTCACAGAAGAACTCAACAGGCAATACGGCAAAAATATTATGGAAATTGACAATTACGATATGTCGAAAATCTACGACGTTGACTGGAATGAACTTGACACCTTTTTTGACAAAAATATGGAAGTTCTCTTCTCAACACCGGAGCCGGTCAAAGGGTCAGTCGAGAGCATTGTTTCCTTAACAGAAGCAGGGCATGAAATCATTTATGTGACAGCCAGAAAGCCGGGAGCTGAGGAACTAATCACAAAAAAATGGCTTGAAGAAAAACAAATCCCCCCGGGTGAAAAGATATTCACAGGGGGGCTCAGCAAGACCATTGCGGTCAAGGAACACGGTATTGATGTGTTCGTCGATGACTTTATCTCCAATTCAGTGGAGATCGTTTCCATGGGCATTCCGGTGCTACTGATGGATGCGCCTTATAACCGCGGAAATCTTCCGGAAGGTGTCATCCGCTGTTATGACTGGAATGATGTTGTATGTCATATTGAGCAATTCAGCAGGAACGGTATTAACCGGTGAAGAATATTTTTTTACTTAACGCGCATGCCATATCTATGCAAGTTTACGAATAATAAGATCAAATCTTGAAGAACAGGTATTCCTCGTAAGTGAGATGCTGTTCATAGAGTTTCGTGGCCAGGTCTTGTCCGATATAGCGAAGATGCCAAGGTTCGTAGGTATATTCCGTTAGGTATTCTTTGCCCTTCGGGTAGCGGATGATAAAACCGAAACGATGAGCGTTATCTTTCAGCCAGACATATTCGTCCGTATCTCCAAATGTCTCTTCCAGACCGAAGTTAACGCTCTGGCAGGATACATCCATTGCCAGACCGGTTTGGTGTTCACTTTCACCGGGTCTCGCACTGATTTGGTTGGCTTTTTCCTCGGTCCCGTACCGCCGGGTAAAACTCGCAAATAAATCCTGCTGCGTTTGATAGGAGCGATAGCCTGATACACCATAAAAAATTACACCATTTTCTTTCGCAGCAGAAAATAATTCCTCGAGCTTCGCAGCAGCTTCCTGACGCAGCATTCTTTTCTCAGCTTTTTCCTTAAAAGTAAAAGGAATGTTGACTTCAACCAGATCCGGTGGAACATAATCGGAGGGAAGCTGATTTTGTTTATTCACTAAAACAGCGATGCTGGCAACATCGTGATAATTTATCGCTTCCTTACTCGCAGCGCCGATTCTTAGCATAAAGGTATCAACCGGAACGTTTTCTGCAGATGTTTGCGAACCCTGAGAATCAGGGGAAGCATCAGGAATGCTCATTTGAATACAACCGCTTATGAAAAAAATCCCAAATAGAATGACAAGCAAAGAAAAAATCAACTTATTTTTCATCGTTTCTCCTGTATGAATCGTCGAAGTTACTCAGCGGTTAGGAAACAGCGCTCAAGAGACCAAGTTTTGCCCCACTTTGTAAATATCACCGGCTCCGAGCGTAATAACGAGGTCGCCTTCTTCAAGGGTTTGGTCAAGATAAGAACTGATTTCGTCAAGCGTTGGAAAATAACGGGTGGTAATTCCTTTTTCTTTCATCAAGTCGGCAAGTTTTGCTGAAGAGATCGGGTTGACCCCGGCTTTTTTTTCGCGCGCCGAGGAAAAAATTTCTGCCAGCAAAACCTCATCGGCATCCTGAAAGGCCTGAGAAAACTCATAAAAAAGTTTTTCAGTCCGGCTGAAGGTATGAGGCTGAAATACTGCCCGGATTCTTCTGTCGGGGTAGGAAAGCCTTGCTCCATCCAGAGTCGTTTGGATTTCTGTCGGGTGATGGGCATAATCGTCAACAATAACTGCCCCGTGTTTTGTGCCAAGACGTTCGAATCTTCTTTTGGTACCATTAAAGCCGCTCAGCGCCTGAAGCACGGTATCCATCGATATTCCGAGCCTGGAAGTCAAGGCTATGGCAGCCAGGGCATCCAGAATGTTATGTTTTCCTGAAACAGTCAAATGCAGCTTACCTATATTTTTTTTATTCATCATCACATCGAAACAGCTTCCGTCATTATCGAAAACAACGTTTGCAACGCTGACATCAGCATCGGCCGAGAAACCAAAAGTTGTAACCGTTGCTTTGGTCTTAATCCTATCTATATTCGGATCGTCATGCCAGATAATCAGATTGCCCTCAGCAGGCAGCTTGCAGGCGAGTTCGGAAAAAGCGCAGACCACATCATCCAAATCCTTAAAATAATCGGGATGATCCAGTTCCATGTTGGTAATAATCAGGTGCTCGGGAGAGTAATTTAAGAAGTGCCTCCGGTATTCGCAGGATTCGGCTAAAAAGAGTTCTCCCTGGCCGGCATGGGCGTTGCCGCCAATACAGGGCACGTCGCTGCCTACGACAATCGTAGGGTCCAAACCTGCATCAAGCAGGATTTTTCCAGCCATGGCAGTTGTCGTAGTCTTGCCGTGAGTCCCAGTTACACAGACTCCTTTTTTCTTGGACATCAGTTTGCTCAGAAATTGAGGGTAAGTCAGTACCGGTATGTTAAGCTCTTTGGCTCGGCTAATCTCCGGGTGACTGTCGCAGTAAGCGGCAGAGGTGACAACCAAATCAGCGCCGACAACATTCTCTGGGTCAAAGTTTAGGACCTCAATGCCTGCCTTCTCTAATACAACGTCTGTAAAAAATCTTTGCGGCACATCGGATCCGGTAATCACGGCATCTTCTATCAACGGTGTAATCTGGGCAAGGGCGCTCATCCCGGTTCCTTTTATGCCAACAAAATGAATATGTAATTGCAATGTGCATCTTTCCTTCCGGTATTCTATTCCTATTACATTATACCCAAATATCTTGAAAAAGGTATCTGTCAATACGTAAATCAAAGATATTCTTCCTGAAAACAGTTAACATGAGAATTAGAGCTGTTCAGCCTTCCAACAATGCCATTAACCTCAAATCGGTAGGGAAAAGCCGCATTTAATATTATAATACAAATACGACTAAAATATAAGATTTATACGCATTTTACAGCTTAGTTTATAACTGCAATGTTCTGTCACAAGAAGGGAGGAAAAACGCAATGTCCGGATATGCAGCACTACCTGACTCTGAAATCTTAAATGGCCGGGAGCTTGACGGTCTTATCGTTAATGATAAATTTGTAAGTTATTACCAAGTAGAGTCTGCTCTTTATAATTATCCCAAAGTGTTCGAAGCAGGTGTCATCGTTAACAGCCAGGATGGTGAAAGCGTGATCCTCAAAGTATATCTTGCGCTCGAAGATTCTTTTTCGGCGAAGGAAGAAAGAGAACAGTACTGCTTGAAGGTAGAACAGTATATTAGAAACAGCTTTTCATTTAAAATGCCCATCCGGGTATTAATTCGTGAAAAACTGCCGATGACCAGATCTGGAAAAATCCTGCGCTCTGTTCTTCGTGATTATTAAGATAAAATGTTTATAATTGAGTCAAATTTAAACTAAAAAAGGACCTTCTTAAATTGAAGGTCAAAAAATGAAAATCAAGAGTAGAATTGTAATGAGACTAAATGAGTAAAACGAAGACAATATAATAATAATCATAAAATACACAAAAATCAATAAATAATATAACCATATTATCCATCTTAAACCATAATCCCCACGGAATTATGGTTTAATTTATAACTGGGAAAAATTAATATTTTAACTTTAAATAAAACAATCGAGAATCAACAAATCATAATCAACCTGCGAATATTATTGCCTGAAGCTGCAAAAGATAGTACTGGAAAAAGGGAAATACCGTAAGGTAAATAACCTTTTTCGAAGGCTATCCGCCCTGTAGCGGAAACAGATACCCGGTCAGTTAGGCTACCGGGTATCTTCATGATCGCCATGTACGGCCTAATGCCGCAGTGTCATGGATAACAAGGAGCAGCAATCTTATGCCTGATTATTATTGACGTGGATTTTGCCGCGGGAGAAAGAGAAGAAAATACCAACAGCACAAAGGCAGGCTGAGATCAGAAAAGCAAGGCGAATACTCTGTATAAATTGCGGATAGTATTCAGGGGTAATCTGGTTTTTGCCGACAAATATGGAAATCAGCAGCGTAGCTGTAGCCATACTCAGCATCTGGCCCAGAACCCTCATCACAGATAATGAGGCGGAGGCAATCCCGTAATAATGATTATCTACGGAACTCATGACTGCATTGGTATTCGGAGAAGAGAATAAGGCAAATCCAAGACCCAGCACCATCAAAGCAGCTATGATCAGGAACAGAGAAGTATGCGGGCCGATAAAGGAAAGCAAGAACAAGCCTGCGGCGGTTCCGGCCATGCCCAAAGAAGCAATTTTGGCAGGCTCTTTTTTATCGGATAGACGTCCGGCCATAGGGGAAATTAAGGACTGGATAATAGGCTGGATGATCAGGATGATTCCGGCATGCTCTGAAGACATGCCCTGGACGTACTGCAGATATAGACTCAGAAGAAAAGTTACGGAGTAGGAACCAGCATAATTGATTAATGCTGCTACGTTGGAAAAGGCAAAAACCCGGTTATTCTGAAAAAGCCTGATTTCTAACACAGGATTCGGGATCTTGAGCTGGCGTTTCACAAAGAAAACAAAACAAACAATGCTGAAGAGGATTAGGATAATCCCGAGAATATCCGGTAAAATGCTCGAACCATAGATAAGCGCAATCAGGGTAACGGCGAAGATCAGACTGCCTGGAATATCCAGTTTATCATTTTTGGCATCGGCCCAATCGCTCTTGACATATGTAATTGTTAAAACCGTGATCAGGACCCCCAAAGGAACCAATACCAAAAAAATGCTTCTCCAGCCCCAATACTCGGTTAAGAATCCGCCTAGGAAAGGCCCGACAGCAAGTCCTACATATATGGCTGAAACATTAAAGCCCAGGGCTTTGCCGCGTTCTTGCGGGGGAAAGGCCGAGGTGATCAGCGCCATTCCCGCAGTTGCGATCATCGATGCACTAATTCCCTGCAGGACTCTCATCACGATTAATAGTTCAATATTTGGGACAAAACCTGTGATTAACGTAAATGCAGTAAATGAAATTATCCCCCATTTATAAAGCCTGGTCCGGCCAAGGATGTCGGCGAGTTTGCCGATAGGAAGAAGAAACACAGCCGAAGACAACAGGAAAGATGTCGCAATCCAGCTTAAAACGACAGCATCTGCTGCAAATTCCTTTTGAATTGCAGGCAGCGCGATGTTGATAGATGAAATCATAAACGGAGTCAGAAAAGAACCTGCGGTTGCTATAAATAAAAGGGTGCGCTTAACCGTTTTGCTGTCATCGTGGGTGTGGTCATGATGGTCGTTCATAAATACTCCTTTTTGGTTACATTTTTTGACCCTTGTTCCTTTTATTAAAACAAAAACACAAGTCCTAGATTATTATAAATGATTGTTTCTAAATCGTAAATTAATGTTTTGATGTATAAATTTTACATTTTAACGACATCCTATTAATAATTAACTTTTTAAGGAGGTTGTACATGAATATCTGGCAGAAGATTGCCCTTGCAATTATTATCATCGGGGCCATTAACTGGGGAATGATTGGCTTTTTCCAATTTGATCTTGTCAATGCCCTCCTCGGGGGGATCAGTCCGCTCCCTCCGAGAATCGTCTATGCGCTGGTCGGACTCAGCGGCCTGTACTGCATCACACTCTTATTCGTACCGAATCGCGAATATGAGAGAGAAGGACGGATCCAGCATAATCCTTAACGAGTTGGCAAAATTACTTAATAAGTCCAACAGGAAAAAGGAACCGAGTATCTCGGTTCCTTTTTCCTGTTGGGTTTTAGTCTGCATTTACAATGGCGACAGGACATAGGTGTACAGTCTTTTATTCAGCAGGTTGTCGGGCGGGAATTTTCTGGTATTTTTCCCTCGATTCTTTGTAATACCTGTTAAGTTTCCTAAGATTAACCGTCCACAGGTAAATGAAATACGGTAAAAACAGCGTAAGCAGAATCGGAATTTCCGACATCAAAATAAAGTCAAAAAAACCGTGAAGCAGGATAGGAACATATAAGGATTTTTTGAGGTAAGCTCTTTCAAGATGAGGATGATTGGAGAACTTTGCCAGGGAAAGGTAGTATCCCATCGTCACACCAAGCAGCACGTGGGTCGGCACTGAGAATATTCCTCTGGAAAGGCCTACATACGGGTTGGCTGAAAAGTTTACAAGAACATACATGATGTTCTCGACTGTTGCGAAACCCAACGCGGCAAATACGGCATAGACAATCCCGTCCAGCTTTTCATCAAACGCCGGATTCCGATAGACTGTCCGCAGGACAACTGCCCTTTTGAAAAATTCTTCGGTCAGTCCGGCAACGACAAAGGCATTGAAAAAAGCTGCCGCTACCCCGGTAAAGATGTTCAGGGACGTCAGAAATTTTTCAAACAGCACGATCGGAATGACTGCCAGCGCACCCAGGATAAACACTTTTATAAGAAGAGGCAAAGGCTCTTTATCGAAACGGTCGGTATAATAGACTGCCAGGCCCAGGGCAATTACAGGAGTAAGTGCAATTACCAATATTCGCAGATCGAATAGCAAAAGATCACATCCTTTTCTGTAAGTTTATCTCCTGTGAAGTACATCTTCAACAGCAAGCAGCTTGAATTATGTTAAGTTTTATTATTTGCAGCCGGAGCATCAAACATTCCTTAAAATTTTCTCATTTTCTCATTTTCCCACATTTTTGATTAATTTACCCTTAACAAATTATTTTTCTTATGTTATACTGTTAAAGCTTATGGGTTACCAAACATGCCGATGTGGCTCAGGGGTAGAGCAGCTCACTCGTAATGAGCAGGTCGTCGGTTCGATTCCGACCATCGGCTCCAGAGAAAAACGAGACACCGCAAGGATTTGCGGTGTTTTTGCTTTTTATAAACTGTATGATTTTTGTCCAAACGTTGCAACAGCGTTGCAACCCAGTTTTTTATCGTTGCAACGCTGTCTCTTTTTCTGAAGATTTTTTCTTTTTTCTGAGATGGCCGTCGATTTTTATGGCAGCTTTTTCTTTTGATTTTCTGCGGACACGGGTATAGATTTTCGTAGTCCTAATATCCGTATGTCCGAGTATTTCTTGTATTACCCTTAAGTCTTCTCCTTCTTCCAAAAGGATCGTTGCGAAGGTATGACGGAGTGCATATAGCTTCACAGGGGGTATATCACTTCTCTTTAAGCATGCTTGAAAGGATCTGTAGAAGTTTCTATACTCTACCGGCTCCCCGGTGGGCGTAGCGAAGACATAACCCTCATCATTATATTGATCCCCTGCCAGAACCTTCTCTTTATTTTGATTGTAACGATGGATTCTGAGTGCTGCAGCTACTCTTCCGGGAATAACAAGAGTTCTTTTACTCTTTTTTGTTTTTGGATCTTGGTTAATAACTTTTGTTTTGGTTTTTGCATCAATATCTTCATTCAAAACTCTTTCCCGGGTTTCTTCAATTGTGACAGTTCTATCTTTTAGATTAACATTATGCCATTTTAAAGCCACCATTTCTCCAGGGCGCATCCCCGAACCGATCAAAAGCAAGTATCCTGCAAAATACCGATATTCCATTATGTTAGTTAGAAACCTGTCCATCTCATCATCTGCTAAAGTTTGGGTTTCTTCAGTATCGGCTTCAGGAAGATCCATATCATCAGCAGGGTTAGAGAATAGTTTTTTTCGTCTCTTTGCATATTCAAGAATACTATGCAGTATACGATTAGCTTTAATTATCGAAGCCGGCGATAACAGAAACTGCTTAAGGGGGGTACGGTAGAAGTCGGCAATCTTTTTAAGCATTTCATAATCCGGCCTATCTTTATTTTCCTCCCAAGAAACGTAGACAGATAATTCAATCCTCAGTTCTTCTGCTACATCAATTTGTTCTAATCCTTTTTCTTTTCTAAGTTCTTTTAGAATTTTACTTATCTTTCCGTCTTTCCGTGGAGTCTTTTCCATGGTATTTAAAAACACTTGAATAATGTGGGGATCTTTCTCCAGCTCGGCTAAAGTGTAATCACCTAACGCGGGAAAGATATGATTCCTTAAACAAGTTTCATAACCTCTCCAGGTGGTTCCCTTTATTCTGGAAGCGGTTTTCCAAGTGCTTGTCCAATCTTCAAAAGTTGTTTGGGATGGGTTGATAAAGGTTTTCTTATTAACCCGATCTAATGCCTCCGCAATCTGATCGGCAACCTCTTTTCTGGTATTACCATGAAACGGGGGGCGAATCAATTTCCCGGTATTAGGATCTTTCCCAAGGGTAACCTGACCTTTCCATTTACCATTTGGTAATTGGTAGATCGTACCTTCGCCGTTACCTTTTTTCTTTTTTCTCTTCTTTTCCTTTTCGGCCATAGATTTATCCTCCAACCGAATGAGAGTCTATTTATTTATTAGCTCTGTTCCCTCTTGTAAAATATCAATGTATTCCCTGAAGTTGAATTTTTTATTTCTTTGCTGGCTTGGATTGTCTAATATTCCTAAACGACAAAATTGATTCACCAAGTTGTTGGCAGTAGGATAAGATGTATCCAATAAATCAGCAACTTTACTAATTGTTATCATTGGATGTTCAAAGAGTTTATCTAGAAGCTTAATTCCGTTTGACGCGTTTTTTATCGTACGGTTTATTAAATAAGTGTATTTTTCCTTTAAAGAAAGAATCTTCTTTGCGGTATCAATGGCCTCATCGGAAACTTCTGCAATTCCTTTTAAGAAAAAGACTAACCAATTCTCCCAGTCACCCTTTAATCTAATATCCATAAGCCTATCATAATACTCAATTCTATTTCGTTTAAAATAATAACTCAAATATAGTAATGGCTTACCAAGTATTTTTTGTTGACAAAGCCAAAAGGTTATTAGTAAACGACCCATTCTTCCGTTGCCATCTAAAAAGGGGTGAATAGTTTCAAATTGGGCATGAATTAAACCAATTTTAATTAAAGGTGGTATTTCGTCTTTTTCATGGATAAATATTTCTAAATTATTCATTGAGTCTATCATGGCTTCAGGAGTAGGTGGTATAAATGTAGCGGTGGACAAAGAACAACCGGCAGGACCTATCCAGTTCTGTGAACATCTAAATTCTCCCGGGTTTCGCTCACTTCCGCGAACATTTTTTAATAGAATTTCATGGATTTCTGTAATAAGTCTTAAACAAATAGGTAAGCTATGTAATCGCTCAAGTCCATAATTCATAGATGCGATATAATTCACAACTTCTTCAACGCTTTTTTCTTTTTCTATGTTATCTTCTTCATCGAGGACATCTATTAAGGACGCTTGTGTTCCTTCAATTTGAGAGCTTAAAACTGCTTCTTTTTTTACATACATTGCTACAAATAGATCAGGGTTAGGTAAAGTTTGGGTAATTCCGTCAAGCCTACCTAGTTTTCTATCAGCTGATGATAAAAGGTTTATTAATTCAGTGTTGTATTCGATGGGATGATTTGGAGGTAGTGGGTTAGGGATATAAGCAGAATATCCTGATGATTGATAAATATATTGTCCGGCACGTTCTTTTAATTTCATAAGATTACTCCTGACCTTAAAAACTTTAATAGTAACACTTAAATTAAAGCATTATTAAAATTTTTGCCTATTTTCTTTAATAAGATTCGCTACCGGGTGTTGTTATTAAAATATTTTTTAATAAAATCTTATTCTCGGAGATCTAGTTAAAGAAATAAACAAATTTCTTTTATGACTTGAAATAGATAAGGTTGTCCCGATCGGACGGCCTTATTTTTGTTTTCGGGAAGTTTAAAACGGGATATCCCCGAAGTTATCATGAGTTGATGCTACTTGCTCATCGGCTTGTGATTCACTCCACCGTCTTAAAATTTTATTACTGAGAAACGTGGATTGACTACCGCATTTATAACAATATCTTGCATTACCGGGTAAAAGAATACCACAAGGCTCATAACTATGATTATTTTCATTATCATCATTTGTACATCTATTTACTAAATGACTCCCACAGATAATACAATGCTCTCCATCAAGAGATGTTTCCTCATTTTCACATCTCGGACAAACCTTGGCTTTACTTTTATCATCTAATTCATAACCTGAATAAATCATCTTTCCATCCCCCCAATAGACCCTTTTCTTCCCGCAGATCGGGCAATACTTGGCATTTTCGATAACAAATGAATGACCGCATATTACGCAATATTTTTTGTGGATGAAATCATGGAAATTTCTTTCGATTTTTATTTCAAGAAGGTCAGGAAATCTTCTTTTATTTAACTTGGCAGAAAAATCTTTATATCTATTTTCTGCTGCTAATCTTGATAGGCCACATAATGTTATTAACCTTGTGGCATTATCAACTTTAAGAGCCTCTAATACTATCGGAGGAGCCAAAACTCGAGAAGCGAAACAGTCTGCCTCTTTTTCTAATACTTCATATTCGGTTTTTGTTAAGCCTGCCCTTTGAACTCTGGTCTCTTCAAAGTCAATTAAATGACCTAGCCGAACATGCCCAATTTCATGCAGTAACGTCCATCTTATTCGTCCTTTACTCGCCACTCTTTCGTTATAAATAATAAACTGCATGTTATCTACGCATTTTGCTGTACCATCATTACTCTTAATGATATCCCTAATAACATGTTGAAAAGAACAATTCATAGCCATTGCGTATTCTGATGCTGAAACTATCGGTAAATCAATTCTTGCTGTTAATTTAAATGGATCTACAGGTAATCTATTTATATTTTGTTCAAGTATAAACTTCTGTGCAATACTTAACGTTCGATTATATCTTAGTTTATCAGGAATTTTTTTTGAATGCATCTGGGAATAACCTTTCAGCAAATTTTCTAAGCTCAGCTGCTTCATCGGAGGTCATGTTGTTACCGGCTCTTGCGATTTCACGTATATCTGAATTGGAAGATGTAACAACCCCTTCTTTAGAACAGCTTTCTGAGTTTATATCGATAATATCAATTCGAATTTCCTTATACTGATCTAACTGGCAAGTTATTGAATAAAACTCTTGTTCTAATTGTTCAATCTGTTTTTGCCAAATATCAATATGCATGATTAACTCTTGTTGATTTATAGTTCCTGCGTTATTTTCAAGATCTTGGATGTTTTGGCGTAATACTTCAGATTCTTTTCTCTTAACACAAATTATTTCATAAATTTCTTTTAATTTTGTTTCTAATGTAATAATTTCTTTATTTACCTCATCTAAATTTAGATATCCTGCAGCATCCATAAAATCTCTATATGTTACATTTCCGTAGGCTGTTTCAGCCAACTTTTTTAAAATATCAGGAGTTGGCGGAATATCTCTTTTTAGGTTCAAGAAATTAGAAATATAAGCACGAGAAACTCCGCTATCGCGAGAATAATCTTCATTCGATCTATCTCCACGCGCTTTCTCTAATAGATTTTTGAACTTTTCTTTATCAAACACATTAAACACACTCTCTTTCGTAAATATAATAACACTTATATGGGTTCGTGTAAATATATTTTCGCTACCTCAGTAACGTTACCCTATTGACGATATTATTTGAAAGTGTTACCATATTATCGTAAATGAAATAACGAGGAGGCGGAGATGTGAGAGCAAATATTGAAGCTGTACAAAAACATCTTGAACAAAAGTTTCAAGGCAATAAAACTAAATTTTCCGATGTTCTAAGAATCAATAGGGCTCAATTATCTAAGATTTTAACACACAACGAAGGAGCTGGAGCATTGTTCTTTGGGGAACTGATTAGGTATTGTGATGAAAATAGTCTTAATTGGAGGGAGTATATTTTTTTACCAGATGGCGTTACTATGGTTACGGATGAATTTCATAAGAATGCAGTGTAGACCTCAATAATTCAATAAATTCTGTACTTAACCAAATTGAGAACAAAGCGAGGTAAAAAAATAAATTACTGATAGAGAGGAGGCGTAGCTTTGGAGCCTGCAAAGATAATGGACTTTCCTAATCAGAAAAGGCCAGAGACGCTCTTAACTGTAAAACAAGCGTCCCAGGAATTTGGAATCGGCAGAGATCGACTATATCAGTTAGCTCATACCGTTCCTAAAACCGGATTCCCTGCCTTGTGGTTCGGCCCTAAAACGGTTAAGTTTCCACGTGAAGCACTTCGAGAGTGGCTTAGCAGCGAGAGGGGGCGACAGGCGTTATTTCAAACCATGAAGGGAAAATAAAAAGAAAGAGGAGGGTGTGTAACTATGAAGGTATACGAAAGAATTCAAAATTATTTGAGAAATAATGGGCTCAAACAAAAACATGTTGCTGATAAGGCCGGGTACACAGAAAAGCAATTCAGCGCAATGATGACCGGTCGCAGAAAAATCTTTTCTGAGGACTATATTCAGATTTGTAATGTCTTACATGTCCCGGTAACAGCATTTATACCGGAATGATAAAAGAAAGGAATAAACATGCCAAATCTAACCATGATCCAATCTGTTAAGAAGGAAAAGCCTAATCTAACACATATTTATCTTAAAAATTTAAGGCTCTGTGCAGAAAAAACGCTTTTATCAGATAATAAAAAACTTAAAGCCTTTTATTATCTGGCTAAATTCATAGTTGCCGATATGTGTACGAAAAAATTTGATCAGCAACAGAAGCTTAATCTTGTCATGACAGATAGCCTTCTGTTGGAGGGGGTTAGTGTCGATAGGTTTGTTCAATTCTTCCCGATCACAAAGAAATACAACGGTAAACACGAATGGAAAGACTATTTCAGTGTTATTGGGTCACTTAAAGAAAACGGGCCGGTCATTAAAGAACCATTTGAATTTCTTTGGGATTATGACAATTTGCTTACGAGCTTTTACCTTGTAGAAAAAATGTCCTTAATGTCGCATGCATATGAAGAGGAAGCCGCTAAAAGCATTATTGAGGAATGCTTTGGAATTAAGCCAAAACAGCTGCTCAATATAAATGGCAAAGAGGTCTTATTCGACCCAGACACAAGCAAAACAATTCCGGTAAAACCTCATAAAAGAAAGCCGAAATGGATTAAGTCGGTAAAGTGATTAAGCTTACCCGATGATATCGGGGAACCTATGAGATAAGTACCATATTTTGTGAATGTTTTAAAAAGAAAGGGGTTTCACTATGTTGAGTTTTAACCAGGATAAAATCTACACGGAGATTTATGGCCTTAGACAGAAGAATGAGTTATATAACGATGGACTTAAGGAGCTTGAGGTAGCAGTAAAAAATAATGACCATAACGATATAAGCGACGCCATTACCACACTGGAAACGGCTACGATTGATATTACTTATCACAAAGGTTTTCAGGATGGAATGCAGTTTATCTTAAATACTTTAAATGGAACTGAAGCAATTGAATTCAAATAAAAAAGCATTAACTATTCACCACAACAGTTAATACCCGCAAAAAATATTTCATTTAAAATTATAACAAGGTAAAGATTTGTAAACCTAAAAAAAGGGAGAGGTTAATTATGCAACCAAAAAATATCGTGCCAGATGAAAAATCTGATGATTTCATGAAGATTTTTAATAATGTGAATCTTGGTATTTACCCACTTAATGATATCCAGCGCACTGTCGGACAGCTTCAGGCCCAGTATTCTGATTTATTTACATTAAGCTTAGCACTATATCTATTAGGCCATATAGATGGAGTCAGAAGCGAACGTAAGCGCAGGAGAGGGAAAGTAGCAGTATGGATTGTCAACAGTAAACTAGACAGATTTGTTAAGGTAAATGGTTTTATACTCCAGAGGACTAAGGTAGCCTAGTGTTGAATGAATTCGCTTTTCATTGAACCACTTAATATAAGACTTCAATTCATTCTCTAGGTGTTCCAGTGATACAAAGCGTCGGTTTTTCACAAACTCTGTCTTAACTAGTTTGAAGGTAGCCTCGGATACGGCGTTATCATAAGGACAGCCCTTCATACTCAAAGAACGCTGAATATTAAAGGTTGAAATTACTTCATCAATTAGCTGGTTTTTAAACTCGCTGCCACGGTCTGTATGAAACATCCTAATATTATGTAGATTGGACTTCACGCTAGCAAAAGCCCGATATACCAGGGCAGCGTCTTTCGCTTTGCCACAGCTCTGTCCAATTATCTCCCGATTAAATAAATCAACGAGAAGGCAGATATAATGCCATTTGGTTCCTACTCGAACATATGTCAGGTCGCTAACAACGGTCTCCAATGGCACCGCTTTTTCAAATTCCCGATTCAATTCATTCTTGATTTCAGCTTCGTTGCATTTGGTTTTGAATGGCTTATATTGAGCTACTGTGTATGTTGAAACTAAGCCATTTTTCTTCATCAATCGACCGATTCGGCGACGAGAGACTGTTAAATTCTTCTTTTGAAGCTCAATCTTAATCTTTCTGGTACCATAGACCCGTTGATTTGATTCAAAAATCTCGATAACGTGCTGCTCAACATCGTCTTCAACTTCCTGATAGGTTGATTTGTAGTAATAACTACTGCGATTCACTTGTAGGACTTTACACATTGCTGATACCGAGTATTTGTGGGCATTTTGCCTTATCACGTCTACTTTCGTCCCATGATCAGCGCGGCTTGCTTTAAAATATCATTTTCCATCAACAAGCGCTGGTTTTCTTTGCGAAGTTTTATGAGTTCTTTCTGTTCATCACTAAGATTATCTTTTTCACGAAATGAACCTGTTTTCTCATGTTGTTTCGTCCATCTGTCAAAGGTTGAACCACCTATATCATATTCCTTCAGAATTTCGGCTCTCGGTTTGCCGTTCAGATATAACTGAACCATTTGATTCTTGAATTCATCGGTAAAAGATCTTCGTTCTCTTTTGGTCATTGTCTTTTGCTCCTTTGATTATTACTTTTAATTTACAAGACCTTAAGAAAACTGTCCAGTTTAGTGTAGCCTATTCAGTATGAACACTATAAGAGTTTTATCAAGGAAAGAAATGATCGATACCCCGGCATTTCTTACTACGGGCGAAATAGAGGACTACGGCTTTGTGGTTTTATCCGCAAAGCCGGTCCCAACAAAATGCCCACTGTGTCAGAAAGAGTTAGTTCGCTTAGGGGTAAGATCCCTATACAAAAATACAATAATCAGCTGGAAAGAAAATCTTGAACCCTGCACCTGCGAATTATCAGTAAAGAATGAAAAGTCCACACTTATGAAAGGCTTACTTAAAATTGAGATAGCAAATAAAGATGGCAATAAAGTTTTAAGTGTCCATGAGGATTCCGGAGAGCTCTATTTTAATCTATTTGAATCAGATAAAAATGGACATTCAATCTCCATGGAGAAAGAGAAATTCTTGCGATTATTTTCACGATTATTAAATCTTGATATCACGACCAAGAATAAACCAGAACATGAGCCTTTGGAACTGATGATAATGTGGTAATGCATAAATATCTAAGTAGAAGGGGTAGGAGTGCTCAAATGGCTGCGGATGTTCAAGTTGAAAACGGATACACAAGAATAGCAAACGAAATATTGGAACACATTGCTAAATTGAGGCTAAGTCCTACCCAATACAGCCTTATTTTTGTGATTTGGCGCTATACCTATGGGTTTGGTAGGAAAGAACATAATATGTCTTTAACCTTCCTTGGAAATGCAACCGGTTTCGATATTAGAAACATTCGGCGGGAACTAAAAAGATTAGAAGAGAGAAAAATTATTATCCAAACCATTAATAAAACCAAACGAGTAATTTCATTCAACAAAAACTATGATGGATGGATATTATTGCCGGACAAAACAAACATGGGTGAAATCACCCTGGGTGAAACTGCCCTGGGTGAAATAGACCATGGGCAAAATCACCCCCTAAACATGGGTGAAATCACCCAAGGATCTATGGGTGAAACTACCCACCAAGAAAGAAATAAAGAAAACTCTAAAGAAAATATATTAGGCGAAAATTTTTTCGCCGGTGAGAGTGCACCCCATAATTCCGGGCAGGATCTTTTTGAGGAACCAGTCTTAGAAGCAAAAACAAATGAGCCGTCAAAAAGATCTTATAGGACCAAGAAGAATAAGGAGGAGCGTTCATTCCCTGTCTTCGATGAGGTATGGAAGAAGTATCCCCTTAAGAGGGGAAAGGGGCAAATTAGGGATTCAACCAAAGATAGCATCGAAAAACTAGGAATTGAGATTATTGCAAGATGCATTGACCGTTATAAAAAAGCAAAGCCAAGCTGGCAACATTGGCAATATGGCTCAACATTTTTCAATTCTGGCTATAAGGATTTCTTAGATGGGAATTATGAGGAGAGAGACGGGCCAGAAAATCAATATAACGGTCCCTTTGGGGTGACGGTGGCTAATCCTGAAAAAATAATCAGACGGGATGATTACTGATGGACAGTACAGAACTCAAGGAATCATTAGGGCAACGAGCCAGAGATATTATTTTATCGGGATTAAATATTAAGCCAAACAAAACGGAATTGATCCTGTGCCCGCTACATCCCGATAAGAACCCCTCTATGTCATGGTTTAAAGACGGTCTAATGTGGAGGTGCCATGCTTGCGGCGGAAAGATCGATATTTACGATTACCTAACGAAGTTCGAAAATTTAAGTTTCATCGAAGCAAAAGAGAGGGTTGCCGACATGATAGGCTTTACCCTAGAGCCTAACCGAGCCACTAAAAAGCAATACATTCTTCCGCAAATTAAGATGCGGGAATTATCAAAAGCAGCGATTGACTTGATGGCGGTCCGTAAGATAACGAAACAAACCTTGGATGCATGGAGAGTTAAGGAATCAACCTGGAACGGCGTCAATGTATATGTTTTTCAGTATTTTCAAGATAACACCCTGAAGCATGTGACATATCGGGAAATAAAGCAGGGCGGATTAAAAGGCGGTTGTGAAAAGAATACCGAGCCAATTCTCTGGGGGATGTGGCATGTGGAAGATGGTAAGCCCTTAGTGATTACAGAGGGCCAGCCGGACGCAATGGCAATCTGGCAAAGTGGATACAAAAACGTGGCAAGCGTCCCCAGTGGAGCGAATAGCCTGACATGGATTGACACTTGCTGGGACTGGCTGAAAGGTCGAGAGGTCATCTTATGGGCCGATAATGACAAAGCTGGAATAAACATGGCCGATAACATTTCCCGCAGGCTCGACAATGTGAAAGTAGTTCACGCCGAAGACCTGAAAGATGCTAATGAAGTCCTTTACAAATACGGACCTGAAAAGGTTTTGGAAATCATTGAAAGCGCATCAAAGCAAATACCGAACGGTCTCTTGGATTTATCTCATGTCGAATACAAAATAGCCAACGAATCAGGGATTGAGACAGGTTTTTTTGAATATGACAGCCATGTCGAGGACTGGAAGGAAGGAGAATTGACTATAGTTTTCGGCAGGAACGGAGAGGGAAAAACGACTTTTATAAGTCAGATTATCGCTCACTGCCTTGAGAAGAAAGTCAAAACCTTCTTGTATTCCGGGGAAATGTCAGAATTTAAAATTCAGGACTGGCTTTATAAACAAATAGTTGGCAACAAACAAGCCCATATGCAAGAGACTCAGGCAAAGTACAGGATAAAGAGGGAAATAAAGCCGGAAATAGTCAAGCAAATTAAACAATGGCATGAAGGGATACTTTATCTATTCGATCGGAAGGAAGAGAAAATTGCTAAAGACCTGGATAAATTCTTTGAGTTGATGGCTCTAGCTGCCAAACGCTACGGAGTGAAACTTTTTATCATTGATAACCTGATGTCGAAGCTGGAAGAGAATGCAGACAGCCTTTATTCAGACCAAGCTAATTTTGTCCAACGCTGTAAAGACTTTGCCGGCAACGGCAGGGCTCATGTAGTTCTCGTAGCTCACCCGAACAAGGAAAAGTGCGAGATCAAAAAGGACGAAGGGAACCTTACTAAAACCGATATTTCCGGCAGTAACAACATCCCTAATAAGGCCGATAATATCATAGCGGTTGAGAGGGTATGGAGCCCGGATAGAGAATGTGACGCGATCATTACCAGCCTGAAAGACCGTGAATCTGGAGAAAGAAAAGCTTTTAAGTATAATTTCAGTCCAAGAACATTGAGATTTTATAACAACTGCACCAGGGAGGAAGTAATTTACGGTTGGGAAAACCGTGAGAAATACGAATGGGGAACCGAAGTACAAATACCTTGCCCTTGGGATGAGGTGGAAACATGAGCGGAATAAAAATTACCTGGTTAGGGCTTAGAAATAATCGGGAAAAGTTAATATGGGCAGATGCTTTCCGGACGGGTGTTGACGCAGGGGAACGGATGAAGGAAGAGGTGAGGGGGCTTGCCAGAGACATTGGAACTCAAGAGAGAATACAATCGACTCCTGGAGAGGCAGAAGAGGGCTGCAGAATGGATGGACTCCCCGGATCGGACGGACGACTCTCGGGTAGAGAAGTGGATGCCAGAGTTTCAGAAAATATTAGCCGGGTTAAATGACATCATTAACACGCTTGGCTTATGTAATACTACAGAGAAAGAACGCTTAAACGGTTTTCAGATATGAAATTATCCAGGAGGACAAGAGAATTGAACAATACAGAAAAAACAAACCCTTATGAGGTTTTAATCCAAGAACTAAGTGTTATTACTAACAGAGTAGAGTATCTAAAAGACTTAGAGCATCGGATTAGTAATGAGCAAGATCCCAAGGAAAAAGAGCTTATGTATAATACCTATATTTCTGTATCAAAGCTGAATTATAAAGAGCTTCAGGACTCAAGCATTAAAGCTATGGCTGCAAATATTGAGACGATTACCAGGGCAAATGATGCATCAGAAAAGTTAATTGTGCAAAATGAAGTATTAAAAGATAAGCTGTTTGAAGAAAGAGAAGCGCACGAACAGTTTTATGATCACCTTTGTTTCTGTATGATGGTTGATCCTAAAGGGACATTTGAAATGATTTTAGACCAGGTTGAGAGATCAGAGAAGATTAAAGATCAATCCGGGACGGCTTGGGAATGGTCACCTGGCTTTCCACTTATGGCTAGGGTTAGGATGGCATATAGATTGATTTTTGGGGTTAAGGAAAGAAGAGTACTTCAAGAACTACAGTAATTTTGCAGTATGACGAGGAGGGGTTAACTTGTCAAAGAAATTAGACCCAGAAGTGTTGAAAATAATTAAAACCGCAGTAAATAAAGCAGCTCAGGACAGTGCAAACGCAGTAAATCATATTGATATAACAAATCATAATTACTTCAGGGAAACAGAGATTTTACTATACAATTACCCAGCATTAAAGCTTAAGGTTTCCCAAGATGAAGAGTTCCTTTACGACCCGGAAGCTTATACTGAGCCGGAAAATAAAAGGTCAAAAGACATAGTATTATATACAAGTCGTAGTACCGGTAGCCATGGCCTTGACATAATGCAATATACTCAAAGCATTAAATCAAGCATGATGCGAACTAGGCAAGAAGTTATGAGAATTGAGAGAGCTTTAGAAACAATATATGACGACAAGTATTATGAGATCATACCGATGAAATTTTGGGATGTAATGACTATGGAAGATATTGCGGAAAGATTCGATTGTGAGGAAAGAACAATAAGGCGTAATAAAAACAGACTGGTAAATAAAATCAAGATCATGCTTTTTGGTGCTGATGCATTGAATGAAAATATCCGCTTTATGTCCGGTTCATAGCGGAAACCGTGTCCTTGTAGGGGCCTTTTACCTATGTTAGAATTTGTATGATACAAATATTATGCAATAAAAGGAAAAAGCCCCTTTATTATCGAAATACTGGAAAATAAGGGGGTTTTTGCATATGTCCAAAACAATAAAGATGAAAGAGAGAACACTTTTAATTTATAGTGAGGTAATAAAACAATACCCGGATATTTTGGAACTCCTTGGACAAAACAAAAATATTACCAATGAATTTATAGAAGGGTTACCGGAAAGACAAAAGAATTTCTTTGAAAATATGTATTTTCCTACCCTGAAAATCGCTATCGATGAATGGGAGGGTGATCTTAAAAGAATACAAGATAAGGGGCCTGATCCATCAAATTGGATGCGTTGTTCACTGGACAATGTAAAAAATAGACATATATTTTACATTGAAAATAAAATAAATAAGAATTCTCTAAATGTAGGAAGTGAGTGTATCAAACATTTTTGGGATTCTTGGAAACACGATTACAAAGGCAAAAATATAACTCAATTAAAAAAAGAAGCAACTAGAAATAGGTTATTAAGCGATTTGAATGATGTTATACCGGGAATCCATAGAATAATTGGTGAATGGAACAATAAAATCGATAACTGCGAAATAATAATACCGATGAGCTTAGAAAATCCATACTTCGAATTAGGAAACGAGGCATCCAGGTTATTGGATTATTACCTTGAGGAAAGAGTCGGTATTGACTGTTCAGAACAGTTTGGGGGCATATTGAAACGGCAGAAACAATTGATTCATGAGATTGATGATTATATTTCCGCTCATCATAACGATAAGTATATACCAACAAAGGAAATACGTTCTTGGTTAAAGATAAATGGTCAAAAGGCCATCCTCGATATGCTTAAAAAGAATGGGCGAATTACATGGGGAACAGCTCATAGAATTGAAGAACCATCCTTCATAAAGCTTATGGTTACTGAACTAAATCCCAAAATGATGGAAATTGGATTTAGAATAGATATTGATCATTACAAAAATGGATATATTTTAGAACCAGTGAACAGAGACAAGGTCCAGTTATTTTCAAAGCATTCAAAACTAATTCAATTCTGCGGATATTTATTGTTTGATGAAAAACCAATTGATGAATTTACTTTAGATAATTTGCTTAAATGTTGTTCAATTAAAGATAATGATAATATGATTTCAGTGTTACTCATACTAAACAGGATTTTGTCCCGGCATCATTATGATTTTGAGATTGAAAATTCGTATATTGAAGGCAACGAGATAATAATTCATAGCATTCTAACCGCAGAGCGTTTCATTGGTAACATTAAAGAAATTGTTGATAAATTCACGGGGCTTGCGGTAGGGAGTACGCTTATAAATGAAGATGAGTTTATAGCTTATATTGAGAATATTCCAGGGAAAAGATATTCCAAAGAGGAATTTAAAGATTATCAAGGAGTGCGCAAAGATTTTAATGCAAGATTTTAAAATAGATATATTACTATTTTGGTATATAAAAAGACCGCCTGAAATGGATGGTCTTTTTTACGATGCATAAAAACTTTGAACATTTCGCATAAAATATCATAAAGACCAATCATGAACCCGGAGTGATCAAAATATGTGTGACAGTAATACCTGTAAACAAGTTGAAGTAATAAACCCAAAGCAAAGCAAAAAAATTGTAATGGTTGATGCTTGTATAGCAGATGAGATCCAAGAATTAAACGACAAAGGTGTGTTAACTTTAGGCTGCTGTTGTGGCCATGGTAAAGCTGGGCAAATCCAGATATATCAAAATGAGTCAGGATCGTGGAAAGAAATCATTTCTCCACCTATAGCCCTTATTGATGAACAAAGCATATATTTAGCAAAAAAATTGGAATATATTCCATTCCCTTTTTATTATGCAAACGGTCAGAAATGTAATATATGGCAGATGCATCTAAAAAGTGGTTGTATTACAGAAAAAGATTGCAGGGAATGGCATCTAGTGCATGCTATCCCCTGCGTGACTTAAAGTACTAATAATTTGAGTTACCAATACACCAATAGCAATTATCAAATCCTTCATTTTTAGCCTGTTGATGGGTATCCGGATTAAAGGTTTTTACATGGCTGGTATTAATTTCATCAATTCGACATCCGGATTTTTCATTATCAAGATCGTGAACTTCATTAGTATTGGTGTTTCCGATGAAACGTTTTCCGTTAAACGGATAGGAATAACGCCTCCCCATAATATTTCCACCTCCCTTCCAAAATAAGTATAAACCTTATCGATTGCGGAGGATGTCGAAATATAGGTCAGAAGAGAGAACAATGAGCCGAAAGGCTCTTTTTTATTTGGGAAAGGAGTACATTGTCATGACAATAGGACAATACATAAAAGAGAGACAACCAATTACATACGCTAAACTTATGGCCATGATAGATAAGCCTATAGGGCTTGGTGAGATATGCGGATTGATGGCACACTCAGCGTATAAGAGAGTAGGGAGACGGTGGAGGCAAACACGAAATGGATAAAGTAAGAATAGGCGGCACAGAGTACGACATTAAAATAGTGGCCGGGCCATTATTGGTAAACAGTCGTGAATGTAAAGGTAAAATAAGCTATGACTTAGCTTTAATAGAGATGTTAGAGAGTATAGGCGATCAAGCGAAAGAAGAGACGCTATGGCATGAGATACTACACGGAATTGTCAGGGATAGAAATTTAAGCCTTGACGACGAGGAAGAAGTGGTTGAGACATTTGCCAGGGGATTACACGCTTTAGTAAAGGATAATAAATTATTGCCTGGGCAGGGTTAGGAGTTGAGAGTTATGGCTAAAAGTAAATGGCCAGATGTAAAAGAAAAATTAATACTGGTTGAAGCTTGGTGCCGTGACGGACTCACAGAGGAGCAGATTGCCGCTAAGTTAGGCATTGGAGTATCGACCCTATCTAAATATAAGGTCGAACATATGGAGATTGTAGAAGCCTTAAAAAGGGGCAAAGAAATTGCTGATGCTGAAGTCGAGAATTCGTTATATAAAAGAGCAAATGGATATAAATACGATGAGGTTACAAGAGAGCTTGTTATCGCCAGGGATCTGCACGATGAGCCGGTAAGGGATGAATACGGGGCGGTAGTCAGGGAATTAAAGGTCACCAAGGTAGTAACAAAAGAAGTGCAGCCCGACACAACAGCACAGATATTCTGGCTAAAGAATCGTAAACCGAAAGAGTGGAGAGATAAACAGGAGATGGATCTCAATGTTAAGGAAATGCCGGAGATCACTATAAAAAGGTCAGAATAAATGAAAATGTCCACTCATTAAAGACAAAAACAATAAATAGTGTCAAAAATTACGGGGGTGAGACTTAAAGTGTCCACCATAGATAGACAAAAGGGTAAAATCGAGGTTGAGGTCCTACCAATATACTTTGATTATGTCCTAGGAAAGAATTACCCCGTTGTGATACTAGTTGGTGGCCGTAACTCCGGGAAGTCGTTTTATATGGAACAACAGGCTGTAATGAACCTGAATAATAAAAAGAATTATAAGCTGCTTGTCGTTGAAGATGTTGAAACAAATATCGGCGAAGGTGTAAAAAACGGTATAGAGCAAAGAACCGGTGAATTTGGCCTGGATAATTTTTTTGGCAGCACAAAAGTACCGGCAGAGGTTACGCACAAAGTAACCGGCAATAAAGTAATATTCAAGGGCTATCACTCCGAAGCGCAGCAGAAGCAAGTAAAATCTCTTAACGAAATAACCGCTTGTTGGTACGAAGAAGGAGAAAACATAACCTATAAGCAGTTTAAGGCTTTGCGAATGCAGCTTAGGGGAGGTAACGAAGAAGATCGGCAACTATTTATAACAATGAACCCTATTATATCAGACGGCTATATCAACGAAGAATTCTTCCAAAAGCCTCCCGATAAGGTTTGTGAATGGTTTAAGGATGGCCGACCAAAAGTATTTGAGAGGATCATAAAAGTTGAAATAGAAAACGACAGCGGAGGGACAGAAATAGTCTCTCTTGTTTGTTTGGTTGTTGTTACAACATACAAAGACAATAAATACCTTACCCCGGAACAAAAGGCCGACATCGAGGAATTAAAACAAACTGATCCAGAAATGTATGAAATGCTTGGAGAAGGGAAGTTTGTAAAGCCAGCCGGAACATACTTTAAGGAGTTTACAAGAGGGATCCACGTTATCGAGCCTCACATCATACCAGAAGATCACAAGCGGTACAGAGTATTTGACTATGGTTTAGATATGCTGGCTTGTTACTGGGTGTCCGTTGATAACGAAGGGCGCGCCGAGGTCTACAAAGAGCTGTACGAAAGCGATTTAATCGTCTCTGAGGCAGCAAGGCGAATAAAAGAGGTCAACGGCAACGACAAAATTTATGAAACCATCGCACCGCCTGACATGAGAAACAAACAGAAAGACACAGGCAAGAGCTTACAAGAACTATTTTATGAAAACGGTATAAGCTTATTTATCGCCAGCAATGACCGAGTTACTGGCTGGATGAACCTTAAGGAGTGGCTAAAACCTTACGATAGGCCGAACATGGAAACAGGAGATGCAGATAAAACGTCCGATCTACGAATATGGGATAATTGCACAAACTTGATAAACTCGATATCTAAAATACAAAGGGATGAAAAGAACGCTAACGATTGCGCAACTGAGCCTCACGAATTAACCCATGCCCCTGATGCACTAAGATACTGGACGGCGGGGAGGCCGTGCCCGGCGAAACCTAAAGCGCAAGATAAACAAGTAAAGCTCATCGACAAGCTAAAACCAAAACCTAAAAGAATAATCTAACACCTTACGTGGTGTTATTTTTTACGAGGTGAAACATGGGGATAAAAGATACAGTCAGAAAAGTAGCCCAGGCAATCACGGGCAAAAGCATAGAGTTGGGCCGTATGTATGACTACTCCACAAAAGAGAGCAGAGAGGTCACAATCCCGTATCTCTATGAGTATGCCAAAACAAACCGGTCACCCCAAACGGCAAAATGGGTAATGTATGACCAGTATTACAATAACCAACATGTAGCCCAAAAAGAAATATCCGAGGCATGCAGGGAAAGAAAAATACCATACATCCCGGCAGTAATAACAGACCCCTTTATTCATGTCGAGAGTCAAATCATTCCCGATGTCCCAGACTTTGAGTTTAGCGGTAGGGATGACGACTTAGACAGCGTTAAGGCCAAACAAAGGGAGTATGTTGTCCGGTTCGTGGCTGAGAATAATAAACTTGAAAACATGAACACCGACAACGAAAGACGGTTAAATAAACTCGGTAACGCTCTATGGAAGGTTGCATTTAATTACGGCATAACCGGGCCGGGATACAATGGAGAAATCGTTATCGGCAACCCCTCACCACCAAACATCTTTCCTGACCCGTCGGCGGTAGAAGTAGATGATTGTGAATTCTTAGATTACGTTTATCCAATGCACAAGATGAAAGTAGCGAGAGAGTTTACCAAAGATTTAATCCGGTTAGGGTTATCCGTCCATGAATTAGACAGCGGAAATGATACTAAAATATTCAATTCTCAAACCCAAGACATAAATGATGATACATTAGAGATCGTCGAGCATTGGTTTAGGCAACCGGTAGAGGGCAGCGACACCAAGGAATATGGAATCGACGGCAGAACAGTAAAAAGAAAAGTATCATGGGAAGCTGGGGACATAGCCTGCTCAATCTTTATTGGCGAAAGGGAAATTCGTTATATCCCTAAGTATTGGGAAAACACCGGCAAGCAAAACAAATCATATCCGTTCGTAAAATACTGCAAAATTCCAGTAGATCAAAGCTTTTGGGATATGTCAGAGATAGCCCCGATAAAAGAACTCACAGATGCAGCTGACAGAGAGCTATCCACAACATTGCTTAATGATGCCTTTATGGGAAATGACATAATCTTGATGGAGGAGGAGGCTTTAGTTGAGGAAGTAGATGCCTTTCCGGGTGCAATATGGAGAACTAAACAAGGAAAGTCAGATGCAGTACAACGCCTTGGGGGGCTTGGAAGCTATAACGAAGGCCTTAAGGGAACAATAACTTTTATCCGAGAACTCATCCAAGAAACAGTCGGAAACTTTGATTCATCCAGCGGAAAAGAACCTGTAAGAGTGACAACGGCCTCTGGTATTGCTCAACTCAATGAAAAGGCCGATGCCAGAAAGACAATTAAAAAAGCGGACAGACTCACAGGATTTGAAAGACTATACGAATTAATAGATTGGACAGCGTTGGAATTCTATGATGATTCTCGGCTAATATTTATCGGAGCCAAAACCGAAGAGGCTAAGAAAAACTTTGGACAGACAAGAGTAGCTAATCAACCTTATCAAAATATTGACCCAACACAAGGGCCGATTTCTTTTATGTATAATGCCAATAAAATGCGGTCATTAGATATTGAACAAACAGACCTAGCGGGTGAAGCAATGTATTATTATCCCCGTATTGACGCTACAGTCCACGCTGGGGATGGAATTAAAAAGAGCAAAGCATTTACCTTGTCGGCGACTGAAAGTCTCTTAAAAATCAATATTACGCCTCAGAATTACAAGATTGTACAGGCGATGGTTGATATTATGGATCTTCCTAATCGAAAAGGAATTAAGGAAGATCTTGAAAAGCAGTTTACCCCAATGCCTCCCAATAACAATTTAGGGAATGGCGTGGTAAATAGCGAGCCTAATATTGACGATATAATGTCGCAGTTTACCCCAGAAGAAATGGAAGCGTTAAAGAATCACCCCGAGATACTTGACGGAATGTTAGGGGGTGGAATGTGAAAATGATTCATAAAGCAAGGGATTGCCCCTATTAAAGCCGCGAGGCTTATTTTATTGCCTAATCTGAGGCTGGCAACTCGGAAAGACGAGGAATTAACGGTCTGACGGGACCTTAAACACGGAAGGGAGAACCATGGCTATTGATGAAAGCGGAAATGTAACGTTCACAGCGGAAGAACAAGCAAAGGTCGATTCAATTGTCCAGGAAAGACTTGCCAGGGCAAAAGCTGAAAAGCCAGCCGACTATGACGATCTTCAAGAGATTGCAAAAGAACTGGAGGCATTTGATTTTACCGGTACTCCAGCGGAAAAAAAAGCTGCTATTAAGGCTGCCAGGGCTGAATTAACGGCACAAAAGGAACTTGAAGAGCTGCAGAAACAAGCAAAAACAGAGGGAACTTCCCCTGAACTTCTGAAAGAAATCAAGGAGTTAAAGAAGGAAATTGGAGAACTAAAGGGCGAACGCCAAGCCCAAAAACAGGCGGAGGAATCGCGCAAACAGGCCGACGAAAAAGTCAATGAGCAAATAGCAGCCATGCAGGAAAAACACTCAGATGTTGACCTGAAGGCTCTATTGGAAGATCAGAAATTCGTTAAGTTTGCCAAAGGGAAAAACCTCCCATTGGTAGAGCTGTATGAAGATTTTGTTGAGTTCGTTGGCGAAACTGAAGCGGCCACAATCGCAAAAGTAAAATCCAAAGAAGAACGTTCAACGGGGAGCGGAAAGAACAGCGGTTCACCCGGAGGTAACTACGGACTTACAGATAACCAAAAAAAATTAGCCAAAGAAAACGGCATGACTGAAAAACAGTATGCCGACTTTTTATCTCACATCAAATAAGGAGTTGATTTTTAATGTTTGAATACGCATATGATCTATCCGGCGTAACATACCCGGTAATGGGAGAACATGATATTCTTGACGCAAACGATATTAGAAAAGGCGAGTTAATTAAATTACTCGCGCCTGCTGCTTCTGTATTAGGCGGTAGAGTGACCTCATTAACCGCAACCTATACTTCGATTGCTGGAGTAGCTGCAGAAGATAAAGTTGCCAATGATGGCAAAGTAAAAATGAAAATTTATGAAAGCCCTTCGGCAGTATTTAAGGTTGATGCCATCACCACTTCGGCACTTACTGCTGGCTCTGGCTCTGGCACATGGGGATGCACCGACCTTATCTCTGGAACTACGACCGGCAGCGACGAACTGTTAAATGGCGGGAAGATCAAGATTAAAACCAAAGCAGCATCTTCCACAATGACCAAGAATGTCGGTGATGTTATCAATATTACCGCCTATGACGCAGTAAACAGCACAAACGGTATTATTACCGTAGCTGTTGGAACCCCGATCACTGGTGATGTAGCGTATCTATTCCCTCCGATTAGTGGAAAGTTCGTTCTTCCAACACCCACAGACACTGATCATAATATGGGGATTGCCATCCCTGCCGCTGGGACAGCTGCCGGAGCCTGTCTGATTGTTGTAGGCCACGACCTAGAAAACAACAAAATCTTGGTTAAAGTTGCCTCCAATGTTCACCAGTTTGCAGGCCACGCATAAACCGAGCAATTAACCTAAACGCCTTAAGGGGCGTTTTTATTATGCAAATTTTAAGGAGTGATATAACATGCTAGACGTTTTAACATGGGCTAATGATATGTATCCTGTCGTTTTAAAACGATTCCAGGATAGGTACGACAAAAGAACGGACCTTATTAAATCCGTAATCGGGTACGAAGCCCTTAAAACCTCGAACCAATACGCTGATGAAGGTATCGGTGGTTATGGGTATGTACCCGATTATAACGGCACACTCATTACCGAATTGAACCAAAAGAGAGGCTTTAAAACCATCTATACCCCGAAAGAAAAGGCCGCAAAGGCAACTGTGCATTATAAATATGCAAAGGTTGACCAATCCGGCGAAGCTAAAAAAGCGGGAAATAAGATGGCCGATTCTCTCGCTATGACTCAGGTAAGAGACTTCTATAATCTCTTTGCTAACGGATGGAATGCGGCCTATACCGGTTCAGACAGCGTTCCTTTATTTTCGGCATCACATCCGATCAATAACGAAACTGGAGCCGCAACCTATTCCAATGCTGGCACGAGTACGTTTGCAATATCGTCCATCACGGCAACTCAAACAGCAGCACAAAGATTTGTTACTTTTGACGGGCTTCCATTTGATTGCAACTATGATCTTTGTCTTATTTCCCCCGAACTTGAGCCAAAAGCTGTTGAGTTTTTCGGTAAAGAAGCAAAATTAATACCGGAATCTGCTGAGAATGGAGCAAATCCTGTTTATGGAATGAAATTTATTCCCATTAAAGGATTCACCGCAAAACAGTGGGCTGTAGCTGATTCGCTGCTCCTAAAAGAGTACATGAAGCTAGTCGAGATTACCTCGCCTATGGTTATTCCTAATAAGCCTGATAATCCCCTAATTCAGGAGTATATCGGCTATATGGACTATATCATGGGTTGGAGTGATTCAAGAATGATATACGGACATAATCCAGCGTAACAAGTGGGAGGGTTAATTCCCCTCCCTTATTCCTTTGAAGGAGTTGATAGAATGGCAACGAGATTTCCTAACGGATTTAAAGATTCAACCGGAACAAAAATTACCTCATCCCTTAGTACAGTTACTCAAACAAGCGCAGCCGGTGACGCTGATCATACCAAGATTGCCGCTGATATTGCCGCTCTAGTAGCCGCAGTAAACGCGCAAAAGACACTAATTGAAAAATTACTTTAGGGAACCTCACAGGGTTCCCTTTTACTTTGATTAACAACCCAAACAGGAGGGATAAGTCCATGTATAGCTACATCGAACCATATTCAATAAAAGATATAATCATAAATTCTTCTTTAGCGGGAACGGAAGCAACGGTTGCAATAAAATCACGCAAATTCATGCTATCTAACACCGGAGCACAGCCGATGTATTTCAAGGAAAAATCAGTCGATAATGTGGCAGCAACAGCTTCGAATGCCATGTTGGTACCTGCTAATACTGTTTTCCCGCAGGTGCTCACCGCGCAGACATTATCGCTGATTTCTAACGTAACTGGAACATCTTACGCGATTATGATTCTTGATATGTAAGGAGGATCTGAAATGCCTACAACATTCCCCACCTCAATAGATTCATTCACGAGAAAAACGGATTATATTTCAGATATCTTATCCGAAGACATAAACGATCTCCAAGATGCCACGATAGCAACGCAAACCGAATTATTAAGAGTGGCAGGAGAACTTGCAACAAATACATCAACAGCCACAAGCGCAGCAAACACAGCAAACGCAGCAAGTACAGCAGCAACAGCTGCCACGGCAGCCGTAGCAACACTTACTGAACAAGTTGAAGCACTTGACCCAGTAAAAAGTAACCAATACGGTATCAATCCGCTTTATCCGCCCGCGCCTATGGTGGCAGCTGTCGGTGACGGCATTGCAGATGATACCGCCGCATTGCAAGCAATTCTAAATACTTATGGATGGCTGGATATCCCAAGAGGAAAATACTTTAAGATCACATCCAAATTAAGTATTGTCGATAAAAGAATAACCGGCCCTGGTTGTTTAAGCGGTGGGATTATTCAATATACCGATGCCGAATCCGTAATTGGTATTGGTGGGAAATGCTATATTGCCGATTGCTATATCGGCCACGCATCTTTGCCCTCATCCCCTTATGCTTATGGATTAGAAACCGTTGCGGCGGTTGAAGACGTTTCATTTATTGGCAGACTTCTTCTCGAAAATAACTCTGACGGGATCTATAACGAAGATTTTAATATCTTCAGCGCAACGATTCAGGATATCCGCTCGACGCGGTTCACCCATTCGGGCTTTTGGTTCGGTGGTAATGGAAATACCGGTTGCTCGATAGATAACCTTTATTGTGTGAACTGGGATGACTATGGTTCTGGAACAAAACTTAGCGCGTATTGCGGAATTTATTTTGCTGGATACACCGATGGAGTTGTCGGACAAATCAATATCGAACACGGGAATTACGAGCAAGGCTTAGTAATGCCCGATTGTGAAAACTTCGTTATTAAGAGCCTGCACCTTGAGGGTTATGTCGCTGACTCCGATTATGATTCCATGATTTATGTTGGTAGCGGTAATGTACAAATCAACTCAGCAACCGCGATATTCGATACCTTCGATGCTGCAAACATAACCGATTATTCCTTTATCAAACTCGGTTATGATGCAAAAATTCGTATTGGCAGCGTAAAACATCGGGATAACACAAAAACCGGCAGCCCGACATTGCACCGTTTCTATGGGGATGGAACACAAGAAGCCGGGGCGAGCGTTTATGTAGATAATTATTCATCAGATGTCTTTACCGGCGGAGATTATTTCCCTGTAAACACACAAGCAAATCCAGTTTTGAAGAAATTGAATGACTTTGTATACTTCAGCCAATACAAAGGAAATACCGCAGTAGCTTTAGCGACCTCCGGGACGATTGCTGTTACAATGACGGACTCTGAAGTGTTTACGATAACACCGGCAGGAGCATGCACTTTCAATGCTTCGGGTGGATACGCAGGGAAAAGATGTAGCTTTATCGTAACCACAAGCGGAACAACGTCCTATACCTTAACCTGGGGAACAAACTTTAAAACTACCGGAACTCTTGCAACTGGAACAACGACAGCGAAGGTATTCGTTGTTAATTTTGTCTGCAAAGACGGAACCACTTGGGTTGAAACCGGAAGAACTGCGGCAATGTAAAGGGGAGGATATTAAATGGCCAAGTATGGACTAACGAAATACGGAGCCGATTCCCCGGGATCAACTTTATCTACCGGAAGTATGAACGGGAGCAGTCTGTTGACTGCTCTTCGTGAATTAACAGGGGAAACAATAACCTGGGATACTGCTTTGCCTTGGTTTAATGATGCCATCAGCGAACTAACCGATAAACTTAAGATTGAAGCCAAGACAACGATAACAACAACATCAGGCACAAGTAATTACCCCATACCCTCGGACTGCCTTTCTATTGTTAAATGTGATAAAACATTTACAACATGGGCGAATGAAATAAGCTTTGATTCTGACCCGGGAACCGGAACGGTAGATCTCTATTATTACCGCAAGGTAAACAAATTATCATTAGAAACAGACATTCCTACGGATATTCCCGAAAACTATCACTATGCTTTAGTGTTATTCGGCGCTATGCGGTTTAAGCAGTCGGACGAAGAAACGGAACAAGCCCAGGGATACGAAAGGCAGTTCAATAATAAAAAGTCGCTCATGATTGAGGAAATAAGAAACAAAGTAAGGCAAAAGACCGTTAAGGCGGTGTACTATGACAACTAAATCATTATACGAAGCCAAAGACCTTTCGGGGGGCCTTAACGTCGGAACAAGGCCACACTTGATCAAAGAGAATCAAGTCCAGGATTGTCAAAACGTTGATTTCCTTCCGGGAAAAGTCTCAACCTGCAAAGGGTATTCACTTTTTAATAACCGGGCCTCAGATCGAGCATATACCTTCATTAAACAGGACGGGTCAACCCAACTGGTAGAGCAGGTTGGAGATAAACTTTATATTGATGGAGTAGAAAAAAAGTCCGGGATATCCGGGTTTTTATCTTTTGAAACCTTCAAGGGGTTATTGTTCTGTATCAATGAAAATCACGCCTTTATTTGGGACGGAACATACGAGCAAGTGTGGGGAGTAGAAGCGCCTACGTCTGCATGTACGGCGACTGTAAGTGCGACAGCAGGAACACCGGCTGAACAGCGGGCCTACTATGTAACCTTTGTCAATAATAAAGGTCAAGAGAGCAATTCATCCCCTATATCAACATCTGTAACTCCAGCCAGCAAACAAGTCAATTTGACCAATATCCTGACCGGCGGGACGAACATAGTAAAGCGGAAAATATATGCCTACGCTACTTTAAGCAAGGGCGGTTCTTCTGTAACAGACTCTTGGTATGTTGGAGAAATTTCAGACAACACGACAACAACCTTTACGGATAATATCTCGGCTGAAGTGCTTGTTGTCAGTGATGTTCTAGAAATAGACAACGATCCTCCGGGTAAAGCCAAATACATCCTTCAGCATAAAAACAGGATCTTTACAGCGGTTAATTCAATGCTGTATTTTTCTAAATTAGATAGCCCAGAAGCCTTTCCTATTGATAATTATATTCTTTGCAACGACTCAGGCGATAAAATTACCGGTCTATGGCTCTTAAATGACTATATCGTAATAATCAAAGAACGTTCAGTCTTGATGCTTAAATGCGACGGAGAACCCACAGAATGGATACTCCGAACAGTCCATAACCAAAGAGGATGCCCATACCCGAACACAATTCAACTTTTGGATGACAAGATTGTTTTCTTGGGGCATGACGATTTATATGTTGTCTTCCCTTACACAGAGTATTCGACCATCCTAAAAGAAAAAAATATAGATCCAATCGGGGAAAGAGTCAAGACGTTACTTTCTGTAAGCCCTGGGGACATTCCGGTAAGTGCCGATTATGACGGCAGGTATTGGCTTAAAATCGGATCGTATATCATTATTTATGATTATCGGAGAGATAACTTCACCAAGTATGTATTCCCGAATGCCCCAAAATGGTTCCACGTTACCCCGGATTATAAACTGTACTTCAGCGTGGATGCCGGGACCATGTTATATGGAAATTCCACGACATTTAACGGGCAAATTATACAATCATATTGCATTGGCCGCGACGTAGATATGGGCCGCAGAAGCCAAAAAAAGAAAATTAAGCGGATCTATACCTACTATAAAAAACAGGCCAAGGGAGACAAAATGTATGTCCAATTCGGAACTGATGAAACCGGATATACCAATCCAATCATAATCGAATATACAGACGGCTATATGGAATGGGGTTCGGGAGAATGGGGAGAGCTATGGGGCGGATCTGACTCACCCGGTAAACAATCGAATACTTTATCTGACCAAAACAATTATTTTAGGATCAAGTTCGGTTCAACGACTGATCCTTTTGAATTTTACGGGTATGGCATAGTTTACAAACTTAAAAAGGTGAGGTGATACCATGATCTCAACTGTGACAAGACAAAACGACTTTGTCAATGGCACCCCGGCAGACGCCGAAGCAGTTGACCAAGACTTTGATGCCTTATATACAAAAGTAAATGAAATAATCTACGCTATCCTAAGTTCGGACGAAGGTCAGAGTTTGGTTGATCAAATGAATGTTCCGGAAATAGAAGGCGTCGGGACAGGATCGCTCTTAGCCATATTAAGGGGATTTAAAACCCTGATGGATTCCATTGTCTTAGGAGGACTGCCGGACAACAGTGTCACCTTAAGCAAACTCGTTACTGCTTTACAAAAGAATCTTGAGGTTATGAACAAATGTCTTGCAAACGAATTAGCCCATTTAGATCAAATTAGCCAAGAAACGCCGCAGTCTTTACCGCTCAGTAACAAAATATATGATCTTTTCGATGGCACGAATAATTATTCATCTGGAATCATTGACACGACAAAAACCTGGACAACAGCTGATATTATTTCTGGCGCGACAAGTATCACCGTAGATGATACTACGGGCTTCACCGCGAAAAAAGAGTACACAATCCAGCAATCCGATAAAAAAGAGAGCTTTATTTTAACCAGTATCACTGATAATGTCCTTACGGTCCCGGCTCTTACAAACTCTTTCGGGAAGGGAGCGGTTGTATACCGGTCAAATGCCTTATTGGATCAAGGTAAATTGCGTGCCGGTACGGTCCGAAGCAGCGTATTTCCGATTAAATTATCCGATCCTTCTTCTCTTCCTCCTGGAACCTGTAACGGCGTTGCTTTTTCGGCAGACGGTACTTACATGGCAATAGTGAGTTCTACAGCACCATATTTGGCAATTTACAAAAGATCCGGAGATACGTTTATCAAATTATCGAATCCAACCATTATGCCTGGTGCAGCGTGCTATTGCGTAGCGTTTTCACCGGATGGCAAATATTTATCCGTCGGCCACGGAAACACCTATAGGCAGACTCATTATATGTGTTCCGGCGATGACTTCACGGCGGTAACTGTTCCGACAAGCTATCCGGCAAGCGGTTATGTTTACGATATGGAATATTCCCCCGACGGAACGTATTTGGCAATGGCCTGTTCGTATACACCGTTTGTTTATATCTACAAGATCACGGACGGAGTATTCAATAAGCTTGCTAACCCAGCAACGTTACCACCCGGACAATGTAATAGTATCTCATGGTCACCCGACGGGGTATATTTGGCTTTAGCGTGTAATGTAACACCGTTCATGGCTATCTATAAGCGGTCGGAAGATACTTTTAACAAGTTGACCAACCCGGCTACAATCCCTACAGGTGCGGGCAAAGGTTGCGCATGGAGCAAAAACGGTACTTACCTGGTAATAGCACACACCACAACACCGTTTGTCTCGGCCTATAAACGGACAGGAGACATCTTTGCTAAATTGTCCAGCCCTACAGATTTACCGGCAGGGAACGGAACCGGAGTTTCATTTTCAAAAGATGGAGCGCATATGGCTGTAAGCTGTGCGATTACGCCATTTGCATCGTTATACGAGGTAGATTATTTAACAGATACTTTCACTAAAATTGTTGATCCGGTTACTGCACCGGCAGGATCATGTAATGGGGTGGTATTCGGGTTTAATGATCTTTATTTGGTTTTTGTCCATGCGACAAGCCCCTATCTGACTATCTATAAAACAGGAACCCAGGTTACAGCGGTCGATGCCCGGTATGACGTCACGCCGATAACAGCAACGGACGAAGTTGATCTGTGGCTTTATCACGAACGGGAAACTGATTTCTCGGTCGCTGCATACTTGTCTATTGTGGCTGCGGCTACTAATGAAAGCTTTTCAGAAATGACCAAAACAACCACAAATATTGACGCTGATCTTGCGGAGGGAAGATATATCGGCACAGTCGCAACAGCGGACAGTAATGTCTCGCTTAAATTGACAATTTCCCGCTTGGCAACATCAACCAAGGTACTGACAAAATTACTCGGTAATGTGGTATAAGGAGGTGGAAGCATGGCTACTATTGACAATGTAAAAAAGGCTCTTATAGCCTACAGCTCCGCTAAAAACTCCGGGAGTGTTTCAAGCAAAGGTGCATCGCAAGATAACTCAGGATTCAGTTCTCTTACGAATTATACAGGCGGTGCGGGGGTTAATTCCATTCCAAATTACACGGGTGGGGCAAATCTGGAACTTCTTTCTGAAAATTTAAACCAGAATAACTACCAAAGTACGCCAAGTGTATATGCCACTCAGAAAGATTATGATTCAAATAAGAGTAAAGACCCAAGCCTGCAACTTTACGATCCAAACAAAACTACTTTTAAAGCGGGTGACTATTTTTTAGGTGGATCTGCTGCGGTTGGATCACCAACGGATGATTATCTGAAATCCCTCGGTATACAAAGAATCTATGGTAATGACGCGCAAGGAACAGGCACTGCCTACGATAAGTACCTTGCTACTAATCAGGCTAATATGCAATTGGCCCCTCAGATAGCAGCCCTAAAAGCCAAATTAAATAGTGGTAAGAGTGAATATGACTCAACCATAAGCCAGTTAAGAGACAGCCTGTCTGGAAATGTCGCTTCGCTCAATCAAGGGATAGATGCAGCCAAGGGACAAAACCTTGTGTCAATTGCTCAAGTCAGAAGGCTTATGGATAATAACCGAGATAGAACAAATGAAAATCTAAACTCCCAAGGTCTGTTAAATTCCGGGATAAGAAACTATGAACAAAGACAAATCAATTCTCAAGAATCAGGTTCTATTCAAGATAAACAAGCAGAACTAGCTAACACCATCCAACAGATTAAAGCCAAAATAGCTGAAGCGCAGGCAGCAGAAGCTAACCAGGAACAAAGCTTACTAAATGAGTACAATACAAATTCAGGTGATTTAAACAGCCAGATAGCTACGTACCAAGCTCAGATTCCTACACTGGCAAATCAGATTTATACGGATAAACAGTCGGCGAATTCTGCTGCTGAATACCAGACGGCAAAAGATCAGCGGGAATTGGCTTTAAAAATTGCTGACTTGATGGGGTATTATGATGGGCAGCCGACAAGAGCGACAATAAATGATCAGAATGACTATGCTTTGTCCCGGTATAAAGCATATAGCTCGGGAAATTCTGGACTAAGCTTATCTGAGCAAAAATATTATGACCAAAAAGCCGGGGACCAAAATATAGCCATGGCCATACAGGGATTAGAAAATATGGCTAATGGCACCATGGACGGTAATAGGTATGGAAGATCGGATATCTTAAATTACATTGTTAATAACGCTTATGATCTTACCGCAAACGGTATTGACGTCAACGACCTGTATAATTGGGCCTCCAATAAATATACCTGGGATAGAAATTCTTCAGGAAATTGGTACGATACATCAGCAAAGGACGATCTTTCGAGCTTATTAAAGTGAGGTGTTTTGAATGGCCAGATCAGTTGAAGAAATATTTAATATGAAACCAAACCAAGGCACCTCCGTAAGTTCTACGCAAAAACCGAAGACGTTACAAGAAATATTCAGCCCACAAAAGCAAAATACACTTACCAACGGTAATAAAAATCTTCAAACACTCCAGCAGATTGATGCGAAGATCAATCCTATTAGCCAACAGAACATTAAAACAGAACGCCAAAAAGCTGAAGAGGCTATGAAAGCTAATAATACTTTGGCTAACAGGATGGCATATGCCAAGGCTGTAAATTCTGAAGTAGATCAATCTATGTCCAAATCCAAGGCGACAAATACACTGGCCGAAGGTTCAATAGCTAAGAGTATGCAGGATCAAACCCTTAAGGATTCCGTCAATGCCAAGACATCTTTCCAAAAGTTTTTAGCTAGGGAACGTGCATCCAGGAACGAAATACTAACCGGAACAACCATGCAGAAGCCCGATTCAAAACTTTCATTATTAGCCGATCTTTTAGGGACTGTCGAGGGTTTTGCCGCAGGAGGGAAAGGATCGCCAGCTTCAGCCGGTAGTATGTTGTATAAAGGTGCAGAGACAGCCGCAGAAAAAACCTTACCTTTAGCTGCTAATCTTATCGGGAAAGCATCACCAAAGGCGGCTAATCTTCTTTTGAATCCATTAGCTAAGACTGCAATTACACAGGGAGCAGCCGGGGCTGGATATGAAACAGTAAATTCACTCGCGAACAATGAAAAGATGTCCGGGAAAGACATTGCATTGGCAGCGGGAACCAATGCGTTATTACCTGTTCTTGGCAAGGGAATAGGGAAAACCGTAGGAAACCTGTCAAAGAATAAACTTCCCGAAAACACCTTTATTCCTGACGTACAGAACGCGTACAAAAATGCCAGGGTTGAAGAGTTACCAAAACCAGACTTAAAACCGAAATCCTTCAAGCTGGGAAATCCTCTGAAAGTAGATGAACTTAGGCCAAAATACGCATCTGCGAATGTCAAAAATACTACATTTACGCCGAAAGACTTGGCAAAGTATGCGGATGCTAAAATTGAAACGCCGGTGACGAACATTGAATTCAGAAAGAATGATTTACTCAGGAAAGAAACGCCCAGCATTTCTACTGGTGAATCTAATCTTACACCAAATATCATGGACTTGAAGATTGAAAGGCCAGAATCTGAAACTGTAACAATGTATGGAGAAGCAGCAAAAGCAAAGCAGCCCGGCAAGCCTATTCCTGAACCCGTCATAGCAGAGGGGTTTAAAGAACGTGGATTCGGGCGTAATGTTCGTACTGATGCGAATATGAAAGATGAAATTCGTGACAGCGTTACTAAAGATCCCTTAGTTTATGAACAGTTAGGAAACAAAAAAACATTAGAAAGCGCACAAAAAAGATTTAATGAAGGTTACGAAGTAGCATTAGAAAAATGGAATAACTCTCTGTCCTCAGACTCATTCCGCGCTGATGATATTCCCTTGGCTCGCATGTTGGCAAACGAAGCTGTAAATCGTGGAGAAATAGCCGGATCAAGGAAGATTATTGCCGATGTGTCGGAAAAACTTACTCAGGCCGGGCAATTTTCCCAGGCAGCTAGAATTTTAAGAAATGCCGAGGACCCTGGAGCCTTTAGGGTATTTGTTGACCGTCAGCTTAATAAGCTGAATCAACAGGGTAAGCAACAGTACGGCGGCAAGTGGCCAGATATCCAATTGACCGATGACGAAATCAAAATAATTAACAATTGGAATAAATCAGATTCGGCTGGACGCGAACAAATTATGGAAGATATTTATACTAGGATCCAAGATCAAATCCCGGTATCTAATCTTGAAAAATTTGACACATGGCGTAGGATTGCTATGTTGTTAAATCCTAAAACCCACATTAGAAACACCGTGGGAAACGCTATAATGTCTGTAACACGCAAGACTGCTGACACTATGGCGGCATCTTTGGAGCGTGTTGCAAGACTTCCAGAAGGGCAGAGGACTAAATCTATAGGATGGAGCAAAGACAAGAACCTTGTTAATACTGTTAATAAAGAGTGGGAATCCAATAAAACCGACTTGATGAAGTCCGGGCGCTGGGATCTTGAAAACCTAAAATTTGGAATGTTAAATAGAGATAAAAGAATCTTCAACAATAATGCACTTGATTTTTTGGATAATCTAAGCAAAGACACCTTAAATTTTGAAGACGCTGTATTTATGAAACGCGCTTATACGGACGCATTAGGCCAGTACATGAGCGCGAATAAGATGACCGCAGTAACAGACGCAGCTAAAAACTATGCACGGCGTAGAGCGTGGGAAGCCACATTCAGACAAGCTAACTGGTTATCCGATACAATCCAGGGATTAAAAAGAAAAGGCGGGATCATTGGTAAAGCGACTGATATAGCCATACCTTTTAGCAAAACACCGGCTAATATCATGCAAAGAGCAGTAGAATACTCCCCGGCAGGCTTAATCAAAGCTTTGTACTCAAAAGCAAAAGGGAAATCAGCAAATGATGTTATTGAGGACTTAGCCAAGGGCATGGTGGGCACCGGAATAGCGTCACTTGGATTTTTACTTGCAAGTATGGGATGGGCTAGAGGCGAAAAAGAATCTAGTAAAAACGCTGAAGCTATACTAAGCCAACTTGGGGAACAAGCATATTCTATCAGCACGCCTCTCGGAAGTTATACCTACGATTGGGCACAGCCCATATCCGTACCTTTTGCAATGGGCGTTGCTGTGTATGAATCATTAGAAAAATCTGCACGCAAATCAGAAGGAGAAGAGGGGCTAGATGGTTTTACAAGAGCTTTAAACGCTGCGCAAAGTGCCGTCACTACAGGAGCAGAGACAATTTTCAATCTTACGATGATGCAAAATATTCAAGACCTCTTAGGGGGTGGGTACGGCAGTGTTTCAGAATCTTTGCTATCCCTACCATCCGACTATATAAGCCAAGCCTTCCCGACATTATTTGGGCAAGGGGCGAGAACGGCAGATGATACCAAACGTAGTACGTACGACCCCAATCAATTAAAACAGATGGCAAATACATTTATTGCAAAAACACCGGTGGCCTCAAAGACATTGCAACCAAACCTTGATGTATTTGGGCGCGAACAATCTCAAAGCGGAGGATTGCCAAGAGGAATTCAACAGTTTTTAAATCCAGGATACTCAAAGAAAAAAACAAGCGATCCGGTAATATTAGAGGTTGCAAGGTTGTATAAATTAACAAAAGAAACAGATATATTACCTAAAGTTGCACCAAGAAATTTCTCATCTGGTGGTAAAAAAATAGTTCTTACGCCACAACAATTAACCAACTTTCAACGCAATATGGGGCAAAAAAATTACGATGGTATTAAAAATCTACTCGCCGATCCTCTTTATGAGAATGGAACAGAGGAAAAGAAAGTAGAACTCATGAGCAAACTTGTACGTAAAAATTATGACCTTACTAAAAACGATTTACTCAAAAAATAAGAGCAGAAGCATCAACTCTTCTGCTCTTATTCTAATTCTCTCAATTTTCTTTGCTTAGTGTAATGTTCTTCTAATTGTTTATCAATAACTTTAAACAACTCTATTGCAAATTTTAATGTTATGAAAATAATATAAACACTTAATATTATGCATAATAAGGTGTTATTGTATTCTTTTATTATGGCTATTACGGGGAAATATGTTAAAAATATTATAAATCCCAGAACTGTGTCTATACCATTTTTGTGAAAATCATAAAAATCTTTTATCTTGTCAATCATATTTCCTCACTCCAACCCCAACATAAAACCACGTATCATTACCCGTAATATAAGCTATACCAGCCAATAAGAAAGATATTCCTAAAAGAACCATAGGTTTCATACAATCACCAAGTTCATATTACCAACAATGGCAGGAAATTACAATCCTGTCTTTTTATTTGGGCCTGTCGTGATGATAGCCCCGCCAGCCTCCTTGAAAGCTTGGCCATCATAACCGAGCTTTCTTTAATTTAATATTCTGACTACTTAAAATCCATAGGGTTTACAGTTGTCAGAACCGAAAACTAAGGAGGAACAAAAATGAACGAATTTTTAACACTAGGAATCATTTCTAAAAAAGAAAGGGCACTTGTTAGTAGCCGAAAGATAGCAGAAAGATTTAATAAAGATCATGCAGAAGTATTAAAAAGAATCCATGGATATGACAGGAACGGCAAACACGTTAACGGTATACTCGATGACTTCGAACCAAGTGTAAATACACTTCGTTACTTTATTCCTTCTGAATACAAGGACTCAAAAGGCGAAACTAGAGCTGAATATTTAATTACTAGGGATGGATTTTCCATTCTCGCTATGGGGTTTAATGGCAAGGAAGCATTGAAGTGGAAAATAAAATACATCAATGCTTTCAACGCAATGGAAGATTACATCAGGGAAAAGAAATCAGCAGAGTGGCAACAAGCGAGATTGGACGGCAAACAAGTCCGCCGTGAAGAAACTGACGTAATCTTAACTAAACTTATCCCATTGGTAGAATCTCAAGGCAGCCAGAACGCCGGTAAACTGTACATGGCCTATTCTAAACTGGTCAATATGATACTGGGGATAGAATCCGGACAGCGTGAAAACTTGCCCTTGTCTTACATCGAAGCGATTAAGTTCCTCGAAAGAGCCATAGAAAATATTATATCCCTGGAAGTGGAAAAGGGAACCCATTACAAAGAAATCTATCAAGTATGTAAAGCGAAATGCCAGATCATCAAAGACTTGGCATTTTTGCCATCATTAAAACTTATTTCATAAGGGAGGCGAGAACCATTGGAAAAAGAATATAGTTTCAGCGCAATTGTGGCTACGGTCGGAACATTCATAAGCTACTGGCTGGGAGGGTGGGATGTAGCATTGCGCGTGCTTATTGCTTTTATGGTTATCGATTACATTACGGGGTTCCTGGGGGCAGTAAAGACACATAAGGTTGACAGCGAGGTTATGTTCTGGGGTGGAATCAGAAAAGGGATCATAATTATGGTCATAGCAATTGCCGTCATGCTAGATCAGTTGCTGGGAAACGATGAGCCGATCTTCCGGATGATGGCTCTTTATTTCTATATTGCCAGGGAAGGAATATCAATAACTGAAAATCTCGGTATTCTTAGGGTGCCGTTACCGCCGCCGATCAAAAAGGTGTTAGCCCAACTACAGGAGAAAGGAGGGGAATAGGCTATGGCTATGCCAGTTAAAAATGCTAAAATAACAAACTGCTACAAGGACCCACTGTGCAAAATCAAATACACCAAAGGTTATCATACCGGAGTTGATTTCATCGGCGCAGACGGTCAATACGTCCCTGTATGCGCCTTTAGAGATGCATCCGTGCTTAAAGTCGGTTGGGACCCGGCAGGATGGGGTAATTATATCATCCTGAGATATGCTGGAAAATACGACGTGGTCCATGCTCACTTATCGAAAGTTCTCGTCAGTCAGGGCGCAGCAGTCAAGGAAGGTCAGCAGATCGGAGTCATGGGGACTACCGGCAACAGTACCGGCGTACATCTGCATTTTGAAGTCAGAGTTGCTCCATGGACTAATCGCAATGACATCAACGCATCTAATTTCTTAGGGATACTTAATCAGCGCGGACCGGTCCAGGATAAACCGATCATGATACCGGAAGTTATTTTTAGTAGCCCTGGTGATGATGAAATGGCTGCTGCTTACCTCGCGCGATTTTTAAAGGCCGAGAGAAGGGCGCTGACGGCTCCGGGCGATCTCGCCAATGTAGAACATGCCTATGTTATAGGCAGCCCTGTCAAGCCGATCCAGAACACTACAAACATCGTAGGTACAGACCGGTTTGATACGGCAAGGAAAACTTTAGAGCTGTGTAAATAAGCCGCCTGAGAGCGGTATTTTTTATGGAGGTATATCATGGATACTCAAGCCTTAATTCAAGCTCTATTAAACGAGCTATTACAGATTGTCATTACTATTGTCATTCCTTTTGTCGGTGCTTATTTGGTATCGCTAATTAAAAAGCATTTGACCGCAAAGCAGATTGAAATCGCTAAGAACATTGCCGGTATTGCGGTTAAATTTGCCCAGCAAAGCGGACTCGCAAACGCCGACAAATTCCAGCTCGCGTTTAACACCGTTAAAAGTATGGCGTCACAGCATGGGATTAAGCTGACGGATGAGCAATGGACATCATTGGTTGAAGCAGCTGTAAACGAATTTAAGAAAGATTGGAATACGGTAACACGTACCGAATCTGTAACACCCACACCAGAAATAACAATGTAATGTGAAAAGGCCCCGAGGGAGAGATCCTTCGGGGCTTTTTTGCCGCATTTTTCTAAAGATCAAAGATTTTATTAATATTTTTAAAAAATATGTTGACTAACCAGTGGTATAAAGCATATATTTATAGTACAAAATAAATAATAAGTTCAGTAAAGAACTAGTTTCCTTTTTATCGGAGATTACTCCGGTCACGAAAACGGCCCTACGAAATGGGGCTGTTTTTATTTTGTAAAAAGTTAGAAATTAAGCTAAAATATTGGTATAGATTAGGAGGGGTGTAAAGAAAATGTCTTTTGCATACGCGCAGAATAATGTTGTTGGATTATACGGGGATAAATTAGGATGGGTTAATGTCGTTGATCTTAAGAAAAAGTTTTATCAGCTCACAGTAAATGAAAAATATGATCAGATTATCCTTGATCTTAGTAAAGTGAGATTGATTTATCCAAATGGAGTAGTTCCTTTGATAGCGGAGATGGATAGACTAAAGAATACAAGAGGTACTGTAATTCAAGTAATTCCACCTAAAGATAGAGAAACAACTGGATATGCCGAAAGACTGGGCTGGCTACACTACTTAGATCCGGAAAAATATGATTTTCCACATGGTAATAGGTATCAAAATTTTGCGTTACATTCTTTCAGAAATGATGAGGAACTAAATGAGGTAATAAATGGCGCAATAGGAGTTTGTTTACAACAATTAGTTTTTGCAGACGGAGTACCTCAAGCTTTTGAATGGGCCTTAAATGAAATAGCTGGAAATATTTTGGTTCATGCAGGGGTAAAGGTTGGATGGCTTCAAGTGCTAATAAATAAAGATAGACATATGATGTCAATAATTGTGTGTGATTCAGGAGTCGGAATCCCGCATAATATGAAAAAAGTTTTTCCAGAAATTGAGTCAGATAGGTTTTTAATAGAACACTCTATTAAAAAGGGGATAACTAGTAATCCAGCGAATGGTCAGGGAAATGGACTTGCAGGTACTGTAGCAATTGCACAAGCTAGTGAAAGTTCTTTAAGTATATATTCAGGTAAAGGCACTGTGTATGTAAACGGTGGAAGAATAAAATCACAAAGGCATTTTCCGCCGACTTACGGTACCATGGTAGATTTACAGTTTAATACTGAAAAACCAATTGATTTACCGAAAGCATTATGGGGGCATAACCCAATAAATATTTTTGAAACTATGTATGAAGATGAAAAGGGCGATTTAGTTTTTAATCTCCATGATTATGCTTCCAATTTTGGAAATCGTCCAACTGGAGAACGGATTAGGAATCTCGTCATAAATCTAATGAAACAAAATCCTGGATTTGCTGTCAGTATTAACATGTCAGAAGTTGGAGTTCTCTCATCGTCATTTGCGGACGAGCTTTTTGGGAAATTGGCTGTAAAATTTGGAATACTGGACTTTTCTAGATTCGTCAAACTTATTCAAGTAAATCCACTATGCAAAAATATTATTGATGTTGCTATTAATCAAAGGATTGCACAGAGTTTTGACCCTGGCCAAATTACTATGGTAAAAGACTTTTCTTAATATCCATAAGTTTTCTCTTTTTCAAAGATCGGATTTATATAAAGGCCAGCCATGCGCGATCAGCTAATGGCGGGTTCTCGCTACCTTCCTGGAGCGGATCAGGATTATCCGTTTTTGGCTGTACAAAGCCCTGTAACCTTACTGAGGACAAAGCATATATTATAGTGTGTCGATGACCTTAATATTCCGTATATCGGTCAGAGCGCCGCTGGAAGCAGAAATCCGGTCTGGGTTGTTGGGGCCGGAGTTCTGCTTATTAATACAAAAAGGACGGAACCCCTTCTATTTATTTTAGAGTTCCGTCTTCAATATATGTCGTTTGTAATATATTACCATAAAAAGGTATAAATAGTAAATATATGAATAGATAATAACTTCAGCCCGGATCACTCCGGGCTTTTCTTATTTTCTAGGGTGCATATATCCCTACCCTTACTTTTTAACGCCTTACAGGGCAAATATGAAGGAGGTATTTTTGGCTTATTTTAGGCAATCTTTAAAGTAGTCCGGGAATATGTATTCGACAGTCCCACCGAGAGCAATAGATATTTTAGACGCGGTTCTCAATGTAAGATCAGGCCTTTTTTCGGCGGCGATCCGACTTACTTCCGACTGAGGTATCCCAATAATTAAAGCAAGTTCTTCCTGGGTCATATTTAATTCGTGGAGCCGTTGTTTAATTCTGTTCATGAGGAAAAGGATCAGTTTTGTATAGATGCATATGTCATATTTTTTTTTCCTTCGACATTGTTTACCTTACATCGACCAGGAATTTAGCCTAGAATACAAATTATAAAAATATAAACGGTTTGGAGGTGGAAAAGGTGGCTAAATATACTGATGAAGAAATAAGGAATTTTAAAAGAATCACCTGCAAAATTGCAGCTGACTATTTAGGAATATCACCAATGGCAGTAAGTATTGGAATGAGAAATGATTTGTTACCAATTGGATTTGTTATTCATGACAAAGATAAATACTCTGATAGTTGGAGTTATCAGATAATTGCAGAACGACTGATAGCATATAAGTATGGCAAGATTACCAATCTACAAATTCGAAATATAGAAAATAATCTAAACACTATTATTTCTCAGTTTGAAGAAATGAAAAAAGACCTGCTTTTTATCTTAAGCGAAGACGCGGAGCAAGAGACATAAAATTATTTGAATATGCGTTTTCGCTTTCTTGGGATTCGGATTCTTCGCAAGAAAATTAAAGTCTGACATAGTTCTCTTACCGTTGAAGTACCCAGAGAAAAGAGGGATTACGGTGTCAAAGGATCAATTTGTCGTGTTGCCAAGGGAGCAATTATATAATGAGGTATGGAAAATATCAGGGACCGGCGTTTCAAAGAAATATAACGTGCCATATGCTGAGCTACTGAGGCGTTGCAAAGAGGCAGATATTCCCCTTCCTCCATCCGGATATTGGACAAAACTAAATTTTGGTAAGCAAGTTACACAAATACCTCTACCAGAGTCGCAGATTACTGAAGTTGCACTATCCACTGACATTACTTCTAAACGATCCAGTCATGCAACTACTTCTGATGATCGTAAACCAATAGTAGATACTATGCAAACTGAAACTTCAGACATTTTGCAGGGAGATGCGGAACAAATTAAAGAATCTGAAATACAGACATCAGATCTAATAAAAGATATGCCTCAACAGGAAGAGTCTACTTACCGTACGCTTTCTGATGAGTATAATATTTATAGTCGAGAAAAATTATATGAAGAGGTATGGACTGAATCCGTCGTTCAAGTAGCCAAACGATACGGAGTATCTGATGTAGCAATACATAAAGTTTGTAAATCACTCAATATACCTGTTCCTCCTCCTGGTTACTGGGCAAGGGTACGTGCGGGACAAAAGCTTAAAAAAACCCCGCTACCACCGTCAAACGGAATATCAGAGAAAATAGGGGCAAGAACTTATGAAGGTAAAAAGGTAAGTAATGAACTTCCACAAGTCCTTTCATTCTTGACCGAAGACGAGAGACACAAAATTTTTACGGCTGCGCAACATATTCAAATAGGGCCTGAAGATACGCCACTGCACAAAAAAATTAATGCATATAAGTCCGCAGTTAGAGAATGGAATAAAAAAGATACAAGAACTGAGGGTGCGAAAAAAAGCTTGAAAAACTATTACAATCGCCCGCCGTTTCTTGCTGGGGTTATTTCAGATGAGACACTCCCGCGGGTGTACCGTATCCTTGATACTCTTTTCCGTGCGGTTGAAAAACTTGGCGGATCTGTCAATGATGGTCTTTCGCTCCAAATTCGAAATGAACATGTTGAGCTTGAAATCTTTGAGAACCAAGATGAAGTCAACCATATACTAACGAGACAAGAAGCGCAGGAAAAGATTATATATGAGGATGCAAAACGTCATGATCGTTGGGCTTCAAAGCCAAATATCCGCAAGTATGATTATGCCTTCAATGGACGACTGAGAATTTGTATTCGAAAGAATAGATATTTTAGAGACTCGGACAAAGTCAATATTGAATCTAGACTTGGAGAAATGCTAATTGAACTATATGAAGAGTCTGAAGTGGTACGAATTGATCGTGAAGCACGGGAGGAAGCTAAAAGGAAAGAGGCTGAGGAAAAAAGGCTACGCGAAGAGCATAGGGAGCGATATAATGAAGAAGTTGATAAAACTATTGCATTAACAAATGAGGCTCAGGATTATGATCTGGCATGTAAGATAAGGGCTTATATTACTGCCTTGGAGCCTAAATTAGATATGAATGATAAAAATACTGTCGAGTATGTTGATTGGGTAAGGAAAAAAGCCGATTGGTTTGATCCAACTGTAGCCAGGGAAGACGAATTGTTTGGAGAGAGAGCCCATGAGGAAAATGAGGAGCGAAAAGCACTTAAGAAAAAATATTACTCGCCTTGGTAGAACAAATGTAAAAGTCTTGATCGACAATAAATATTTTCATTAAAAATCGTTGCAACCGCCGTTGCAACCCAGTGCAAAAAAGGTAGTAAAAGCCAGTTTGTAACAGTTCTATAAAACTGTAAAACCAGCTATTTATCAGCACTTTAGAATCAGATAGTTTACTTACGGATACCCAACAAGGTTCTCGTAATGAGCAGGTCGTCGGTTCGATTCCGACCATCGGCTCCACTAGAAACAAGACCTCTAGGGTTTTTCCTTGGAGGTTATTTTCGTGTTTGTATGCGTATTGTGTGTCAGAAAAATTTACAATTTATTAATAGTTTTTTACTCAGTTTTACAAATCGACCTTTGAAGTTAACCTTTTTTACTTGTGCATGAAAACCTGCACCAAACGCAAGATTTTTTAATAAAAGTTTATGCATTACTATTGTAACGCAAAATGCCATTGATTACCAAGGATCATGCAGGTTTTGATAGTTTTAAGTAGCCACTATTTTGCTAATTGCTAAAATAAGCAGTAGGTGGAACGAATCTGGTTGCTTTTTTAATATCCGAATTTATTCTAAATGTCATCCTTTTGGCTCCTACTTCGGAATGCTCCTATGTCCCGATCAGTGAGCCGGTATTGTGACTTCTCAAAATTGAAGTTCAGATCGAAGGACTTTAGTTTCCCGCATCGATCTTCAATATTCTGTACAATTTTTGTAGTAGTTTCGCTCAACATAAGACATAGATCGTCTTTTGTAAATCCATTTTTTCTGATTATCATTTTGCAGCCCTTTACTAATATATTTATAGACGGAGTTTCCTGTGAAAGTGGTAATCCTTCATCTGGATAGGCATAATATCAATGGTGACATTTTGGTTTGCTATAGCCAATGCAAAAAAGATGGAATAATCCATGATAATGCATAGAACCATACCTAGAACTGTCTTGACAACATAAAGAATACATGATAGATTTTAGTTTAATTAAATTGCAATGTATCTGCTCTCAACTCGTTTGTCTGGAGATACAAGGCTCGTTTTTTACCCGACCGCAAGGTATATCCGAGTGGAAAGGCGCTCATCCGGCATGTGTGTTTTCTTTTTTTGCCGTTTTGCTCCCTTTCCGTGGCTTGCGGAAAGGGAGTTTTTGATTTTTGAAGGAGGACAAACCTATGAACAAAAGAATTGGTATTATCGGTATTGTGGTTGAAGATCTCTCTTGTGTGGAGCATATCAATGCGGTTCTGCATGAATATGCCGGACTGGTCGTCGGACGGATGGGAATTCCCTACGGAGAACGGGGCGTATCGGTTATCTCGCTGATTGTCGACGGCAGTAATGATGAAATCAGTGCGCTGACTGGCAAACTGGGCCGGGTCTCCGGCGCGTCCGTTAAATCCATGATTACAAAAAGCAATAAGTAATTTGAAAGGGACGCAAAATATGAATTTTCTCAATAAATATCAAAAGGAATTCGATGAGTACGACAAGCTTGACCATGATTTTATTGACGACGATAAGATATGGGAACAGCTGAATAAATGGCACAACCCATCTAGAGAAGACGTGCGGCGCGTGCTAAAAAAAGCGGAGCAGTGTGTACGGCTCGAGCCGGAGGAAACAGCGATTCTTATCCAAAACAAGGATGAGGATACGATACAGGAGATGTATGAACTAGCCCATCAGCTGAAAGAAGAGGTTTACGGAGACCGTATCGTGTTTTTCGCGCCGCTTTATATCAGCGATGAATGCGCGAACAACTGCAAATACTGCGGTTTCCGCGCAAGCAACACCGCGATGCACCGCAAAACGCTCAGTATGGATGAAATCGAGCAGGAAGTGCGAATCATGATAGAAGAAGGCCAGAAACGTACTGTACTCGTTTATGGCGAATCTCCCGCAACCGAAGTGGATTTCATGTGCGATACGATCAAAAAAGTCTACAGCGTAAAAACACAGCACGGTGAAATCCGCCGCGCAAACATTAACTGCGCGCCGCTCACCGTCGAAGAGCTGAAAAAACTTCAGGAAGTCGGTATCGGCACGTTCCAGGTCTTTCAGGAAACCTACCACCATGAAACTTATCATAAAATACATCCGGCCGGGACCATCAAGGGGCATTACCGCTGGAGACTTTACTGTATGGACAGGGCACAAAAGGCCGGCATCGACGATATTGGACTCGGCGTTTTGTTTGGCCTGTACGACTGGCGTTTTGAGGTCATGGCCCTTTTATACCATACCATTCATCTGGAGGAAACTTTCAACGGTGTGGGACCACACACGATTTCATTCCCCAGGATCACTCCGGCGACCGGTACGCCATTCTCCGATCACCCCGAGTATGCGGTCAGCGACAGCGACTTCAAAAAGCTTGTTGCCGTCTTGCGCCTGTCCGTCCCATATACCGGCATGATTTGTACTGCACGTGAACCGGAAAAAGTACGTAGGGAGGTAATCTCGTTTGGGGTTTCACAGATCGATGCTGGAACGCGCATTGGCGTCGGCGCTTATGCACAGTCCAAAAACGCAAACCAGCTTCCCGACAAGGAACAGTTTTCCATCGGCGACTCGCGGGCGCTGGATGATGTTGTCGGTGAAATATGTGATATGCATTTTATTCCCTCTTTTTGCACCGCGTGTTACCGTGCAGGCCGCACGGGGGAACATTTTATGAAGGTCGCAAAATCTAGGTTCGTACATAACTACTGCATACCGAACGCCATTTTCACGCTGAAGGAATACCTGCTCGACTATGCGTCGGATGAAACAAGGGCCAAAGGCGAAAAAGTTCTCAAACAGCATGTCGAGCGGTTTAAAGGCCATCCAGCCTACGACACGATACTTGAGAATTTAAAGCGGCTGGAAAACGGCGAACGTGATTTACGCCTGTAGGAGAAGTCTATGGATTTAAGTCTAAAAGACCCGGAAGGGTTCTCAAAATGGATGAATTCAGCCGGAAAAAAGGAACTTTCCGAGATTATCCGGTATTCTTTTGAGGAAGCAACCGCAGAAGAATGGTCGGTGATGTCCTCTTATGCAAATGAGCTGCGGGAAAAGTATTATGGCAGAAAGGTTTACTTTCGGGGGCTGATCGAGTTTTCCAGCTTTTGCAGGAACGATTGTTTCTACTGCGGACTTTGCAGAAGCAACCGAAGTGTCAAAAGGTACCGTTTGACGCCGGAGGAAATTTTTGATTGCTGCCGGACGGGCTATGATCTGGGTTTTCGCACCTTTGTGCTGCAAAGCGGCGAAGATAAGTATTTTACAGACGCGCGGCTGTGCAACATCATATCAGGGATCAAGGAGTTTTTTCCAGATTGTGCGGTGACCCTCTCAATGGGAGAGCGAAGTTTCGCTTCCTATAAATACCTATTCGATGCTGGGGCCGACCGGTACCTTCTGCGTCATGAAACGGCCGATGAGGCCCATTACGTCAAACTACATCCGCCGGAACTCAGCTTAAAAAACCGCAAACAGTGCCTATATTATCTAAAGGAAATCGGCTATCAGGTCGGAGCCGGCTTTATGGTGGATTCCCCTTTCCAGACCTTCGATACACTGGCGGAGGATTTTCTGTTTCTGAGGGAACTGAAACCCCAAATGATCGGCATCGGTCCGTTTATTCCGCAAAAGAATACAAGGTTCCGGGGTTATTGCACGCCGTCCTCCAGTCGGACATTGGCCTTGCTGTCCCTTATCCGGATCATGCTGCCGAAAACCCTTCTGCCTGCTACTACAGCGCTCGGCACCGTCGATCCCCTGGGGCGTGAAAAAGGACTGAAGGCCGGTGCCAATGTCGTCATGCCCAATCTTTCCCCGGTTAAGTACCGCAGGGATTATGCTTTATATGATAATAAAATCTGTACCGGCGAAGAGGCGGCCGAATGCCTTTCCTGCCTTGCACGGCGTATTACGTCGGTCGGTTATATACCTGATTTTTCACGCGGGGACTATATAGACTTTTAGGGAAAGGATTTATTATGCGAATAGAACAAGATATGCTGGGTGAGATGCAAATCAGTGATGGCGCGTATTATGGAATTCACACGGCGCGCGCGATGCAGAACTTCAAAATTACGGGCGTGCCGATTCACGCCGCGCTGGTTGACGCACTGGTATGCGTCAAAAAGGCCGCGGCAATTACAAACCGCAACATCGGCGCTTTGGACGGAAATATTGCGGGCGCGATCATAGCGGCATGTGACGAAATCCTTTTGGGTGCACTCATGGATCATTTTGTTGTTGACTGCATGCAGGGTGGAGCGGGCACCTCCGCAAATATGAATGCAAACGAAGTGATCGCAAACCGCGCCATCAAACTGCTTGGCGAACACAAGGGCGACTATGCCCTTGTTCATCCATTGGATCATGTGAACTTTCATCAATCGACAAACGACGTGTTTCCAACCGCGGTGCGCATTGCCGCCATTCGTCTGCTTAAGCCTGTTATGGATCAGTTCGCTGCATTACAAACCGCGCTTCAGGAAAAAGAGGAGGAATTCTCCGATATCTTAAAGGTAGGCCGAACGCAGCTTCAGGACGCAGTCCCCGTCACGCTCGGTCAGGAATTCGGAGCGTGGGCACAGGCCGTTTCACGCGATCGCTGGCGGCTTTATAAGGCGGAGGAACGGCTCCGGCAGGTCAATATCGGAGGAACTGCCGTGGGAACCGGAATAAACGCCCCCAAAGCTTACATTTTCGCAATGATCGAACGTCTGCGGGAGCTCACGGGAATCGGCTTGTCACGGGCTGAATACATGATGGACCCTACGCAAAACTGTGACGTATTTGTCGAGGTTTCCGGCCTTTTGAAAGCGGCGGCGGTCAGCCTTACAAAAATTGCAAATGACTTACGGCTTTTGTCCTCGGGTCCGTGCGCGGGAATCGGCGAAATTGTTTTACCCGCCATACAGGCCGGCTCCTCGATCATGCCGGGTAAAGTCAATCCCGTGATGTGTGAAGCCGTAAATCAGGCAGCTTTTCAAATCATGGCGGACGATATGGCGGTAACTCTGGCGGCACAGGCGGGGCAGCTTGAATTGAACGCCTTTTTGCCCCTGATTGCAAAAAACCTATTTGACATGCTTGATCTGCTTGGGTCTGTGCTTCCCCTCTTCATCGACCGTTGCATCAGAGGAATTCAGGCTGACAGAGAAAGCTGCCTGCGAGAATTGAATGCTAGCTTTACCCTGGCAACGGCTCTGACCGGATACATCGGTTATGACAAAGCGTCCGAAGTCGCCGCGCTGTGTCGAAAAACAGGCAAGCCGGTAGGGGAAATCGTGCTGGAACAACGCCTGATGGACAAACAGACGCTGAATGAAATTTTAAAGCCGGAACGGCTTACGTCACCCGGAGCCGCAATGGAAAAGGAGAAAGGGCAATGGAAAATATGAACGCAACACCTATGGCAAGCCGGTTTGCTATAGGGCTTTTCGGAAAGCGGAATGCCGGGAAATCCTCTCTTATCAACGCTATCACCGGGCAGGACATTGCGATTACTTCCGATGTGCCGGGGACGACGACGGATCCCGTTTATAAGGCCATGGAGCTTTTGCCGATCGGGCCGGTCGTATTGATTGATACCGCGGGGCTCGATGACGTGGACGGACTTGGAGCGCTACGTGTTGAGAAAACCTATGAAGTTTTGCGAAAATGCAACCTCGCAATTGTTGCCGTTGATGTGCAGTTAGGCATCTCGGAGTTTGAGGCGGAATTCATTGAACAACTCAAGCGAAGGAAGGTTCCGTCCGTTTGCGTACTGAATAAATGTGACAAAGGAGTGCTGGATGCAGGCGAGCTTGAGAAGCTGAAAGAGCTTGCCGGGATCCCGCTGATATGCGCAAGCACAATAAACGGATTTGGGATTGATGAAATAAAAAAGCAAATCGTTGCAAATTCTGGATTTGAGGATGCGGAACCGGCGTTGGTCAGTGATTTGATCCACGCGGGCGACATTGCCGTACTAGTGACACCCATCGACAAGTCGGCTCCCAAAGGTAGGCTGATACTTCCTCAGCAGCAGACGATCCGCGATATCATCGAAAGCGATGCGATGGTGATCGTAACAAAAGAGCACGAGCTCAAGCTGACGCTCGAACGTTTAAAGACGCCCCCCGCCATCGTGATTACGGATTCACAGGCCTTTCTTAAAGTGTCCGCGGACACCCCTCCCGGGATTCCCATGACATCGTTTTCAATTCTGTTCGCACGGCAAAAAGCGGACCTCGCGGAAATGGTGCGGGGTGTCAGGCGCATTGAAAAGCTGGCCCCTGGGGACAAGGTTCTCATTGTCGAGGGCTGTACCCATCACCGTCAGTCGGACGACATCGGTAAAGTAAAAATCCCGCGCTGGATACGCCAGATCGCGGGCGGAGGAATTGAATTTGAATGGGCAAGCGGCGCCTGTTTTCCAAAGGATATCTCCGGATATGCCGTGATCATCCACTGCGGCGGTTGTATGTTGAACCGCAGGGAAATGCAGTACCGCGTGCAAAAAGCGCGGGAACGTAGCACATCGGTCACCAATTACGGAATATTGATCGCATACGTAATGGGCATTCTCCCAAGGGCATTAAGGCCCTTCCCCCCCGCAAATCTGGCTTTGGAAGAAGTTGAGCCGATTAAATAAGCAAACATTTAACATGGATCGGAATGTGGATAACGTGTATCCAACCACGGGGTTACCGGCGACAACCTTGTTAAATATGCATGCGTTTGGCTAGTTCTGCCTTGATATTTTCCCCTTGAAAGATCAGGATCGCAGACAGGAATATGATGCTGACGGCAACAGAGATTACGGAAGGGTATAGCACATGGATCCAGTCAAACAAGAGAAATATTACCGGAATGATGCCGAGAAGACCATCTAACAGAAAATAAGTAATGTAATCTCTGGCCCTGAGCTTCATAATTTTCGCCGTTACATACAGCACGAACATGGCGGAAACAAACAAAATAGGAACAACAAAGTCTAGGGACCAGCCCCGCCAGCCGGTTCCCCAGTCCCAGACAACACTAAGAAAAGATAAAATGGTTACCTGCCACATGATATTCTTGGTAATATGATGCCTTTTCCTGATGACGATAATTAAACTCAGCCACATGCTGATGAGGCCGAATAAAGCAAAAACAGGCCAGTTTATACTCGAGGGAAATAACGCATAGACCACAAAACTGACGACCAGAGCAACGACAGAGGCAAAAATCATAATCCGCAAGGCCAGATGCCGTTCATAGAAAGGAGGAACCACCGGATAGATTTCCTGCTGATCGTAGGCACCATCGTCTTCCGGCAGAATATTTCCACATAGGGGACAATTCCTTTTATTGCCGCGTATGCGGACCTGGCAATGGCTGCAATATTGCATAAAGATGATCCTCTCTGTTAACTCGATTAAAGATTGCATGTAATTTCAATGTCGATGCCGTTTTCTGAAAGGAACTCAAAAAAAGTACGTTGAATTTCAGTTTCTCGGAAGGGTGAACTAAAACTTACAGCCAGCCTGTCGTTGTAGGAGCATATGCTGATATGAGGCATTCTGGCGCTGCTGCAAAGGCTAAACTGCCGAATATAGCGTTTGAATTCTTCTGGAAGCAAGATTTGACCGATATTCGTTATTGCCGCAGTGATCCCCCTGTCAGCAATTTTGCTGGCCAGGCGCAGCGAATAATCCTTGAAAGGCAAAGGAATAATCCGGGTCAGAAGATTCTTTTCAATTGACATTAATTGATTTAAGCGTTGATTTAAACTTTCTGCAGTAAGCTCTTTTCGGAAGTCCTCACTTACACCTCGAATCACGTCTTGAAAATTGGGGCTTTCTTGGCCAAAGGGATAACCAATATTCATCGTGCTGAAAAAATTTCTGGTTGTCTCAGATTGAAAAAAATTCCGCAAATTAATCGGGACGGACAAAACCACGGGATCATTCTTCGTGCGTACAGGCCTTTCTTTATGTAGGGCATAAATAAACAAGGCGGCAATAAAAACAGTCAAAGTAGCATTATATTCATGTGCTAATCCCAAAGCTGCCTTGGTAGACATCGAACCTTCGATTACTTTCACTTTGTTTTCATCCAGCCTGGTTCCACGGATGCGATAAGTCCGGGCTGTTTTCGCCTTGTTCGGGTTATCCATCAGCTTCAGAATATCCAGATCCCGGCCTTCAAAATATCTGCCGAAACTGTCATCCATTTTTTCGCTGATCGAGGCGTTTGGCTTGAATTCAGGGATTTGGTCCGCAAAGGCTTCCTTATACCGCAGACGGATATAATGATAGACCAGGGTTTTCATGAACCAGAGCGCCCCAGTACCGTCAGATAAAGCATGAAAAATTTCCAGATTGATTCTGTTGTGGTAATAGGATATCCGGAAAAGCAAATTCTTTCTGTCATCAAGATAGATCGGCGCACAGACCGGATCAGACTCCCTTTCAACTACAGGATGTAGGTCGCTGGTCTGAAAATAATACCAGAATACGCCTTTCCGTAAGACGGATTTGTAAAACGGAAAATAATCCATCGTGATATTCAGGGCTTCCTGCAACATTTCAGGATCTACAGCGTTATAGAGTTCACAGGCCAGCCGGAATACTTTCGTGTCTTTATTGCTGCATGTTGCCGGAAAGATCTTAGAGGCATTATCCAGTCTAGTCCACTCAACGCTCTTTCGCTGTCTCATTCGATCACCTTTCTGATATGGTACTATGTTAACCCTAAAATTAGAATATTGAGAATCTGCTCGTCATCATATTATATTTTTTAGGTTGACAATGTACTGCCATCTAAAAAAGAATTAATCACTTTATAGCATGTGATGAGTTGCTCCGTGTTCCATGCCAGCGAGAAGAAACCATGAACAGCGTCTTTCATTCGGTATATCCTGACATCGTTGCCGGATTCCCTCAGACGCATTCCATAAGCCTCCCCCTCATCACGGAGTGGGTCAAATTCAGCCGTGATAATCAGTGTCTGGGGCTGATTCGATAAATCTTTAGCTAAGAGTGGTGCTGCGTAAGGGTTGTTGCGGTCTTCTTCTCTTTGAACATATAGATCCATATAATCCTGAATGCGTTTGGCAGTTAATATATAATCTGTACCATTTTCCCGTATAGACGGAAATGGAGAGCTTGGGCTATGATCAATATAGGTTGCGGGATAGATGAGTATTTGACGGGGGGGCAGAAATTCACCCCTGTCTCTGGCCATTAAAGACACGGCTGCTGCCAGATTGCCGCCCGCACTGTCCCCAATCAAGGTAATATCCTTGGGACTGCATTGCAGTAGATCATGGCGTAAGGATAACTCCCTGGCAACATGATAACATTCCTCAATGCCGGCTGGGAAGGGGTTTTCCGGCGCTAAAAGATAATCTACGGAAATAACCGTATGATTGGTCTGATCCGCCATTTTGGCACAGACATTGGTGTAGGAATCAATGTCTCCAGTAACCCATCCTCCGCCGTGAAAGAAGATTAGAACTCTGGGGATTTCTTGGTTTTCAGGACGAAAAATCCGCACCGGGATTTCTCTTGAAGCAACAATGATCTTATGGTCCAATAAATTGTACAGCGGCTTAAAATATGGATGTACAACCTTCTGGACTTTCCGGTAGATCTTATAGGTCTTCTTAATATTTACATCCGGATAGGATAGTGCTTTTAAAAGCCTTTTTCTGAAGCGTTTCATTGAACGACAACGACCTCTCTTTCTCTGTGCTATCCTATCCTGATTCCATTATAATCGAAAAACGCAAGTTTATCGATTATAATTCCACATTCGCTGGCGGCAATTTGTTCCCTTATTTGATGCTTGTCCATATACTGATGAAGGGGGGGATTGGAATGAATGATCCCTGCGATTTGAACCATCAGATAAGGACACAGCGTCTGGCCCTCCAAATAGCGAGGAATTTAGGTATTGTCAAAGAGGAACAATTAAAGCCAATTAGTATTGCTTCACGACTTCACGATATTGGGAAAATAAGCATCCCCTCAGACATTCTCCTGAAACCCGGAAAATTAACTGATTCAGAATTTGCGGTCATCCGGATGCATCCCGAAATTGGTTGTGCTGCAATATCTAGGGTCAATTTCCCATGGCCAATCGCTGAAATCATTCTTGAGCACCATGAAAATATGGATGGCTCGGGGTATCCCCGCGGTTTAAAGGGGCAGGAAATACGATTTGAAGCCAAAATTATCAGAGTCGCGGATACAATCGATGCGATGGCAAGTGATAGAGCATACAGGGCAGCCCAGCCGAAGCAGGAAATCATTTCGGAGTTAAACCGCGGAAAAGGACTCATTTATTGCAAGGAAATCTGCGAAGCTGCGATAGCCTATCTGACAGCTGAATCATAATGAATAATAAAAAATTCAAAAATAATAATTAAATGAAGAGAAAATAAGCCCAAAGAAATACCAGACAGCATGTATTATCTGGTTTTTTCTTTGGGCGAATCTTTTGCCGAGCAGCTAGTTCTTACTTGCTTTTTTTAAAAGCCAATAAGACCAGCTCTTCATTGTTTGCTTTGTATTGAGAATTCAGGGTTGATTCAGTTTGTTTGACCTGATTTAGCTGGGTCTGATCAAGTTGGGCAAAATCCATATGCATGACACTGTCCACGGCTTAAGACCTCCTTAAATTAAAAGCGGTGTTCATATAAGTCAATCCCGCCCAATATCATATGGGCTAGACCAAACCCGATGATTCCGGCACTGATTAGGGGATATACTTCCCTTTTGCTCATACCATTTTTTTTCATATCTTTGACCCTTAAGGCAACACCGGCTGCTGTGACTGCAGTTCCTAATGCGCTGGGTATCAAGCCTTCCCGCATCGTCATTCCCTCCTAAATTAAAATTCTGTCTTTAGCTTTAACCAATTTAGCAAATTTTATTAGCTGTCTTTAAATGAAATTTTTTGACAATTGATAAAATCTCTAACTTAGATAGAAAAATACCCCTGCGTCCAGGGGTATTAGATAAGTTTGCGCCAAGTCTAATTAAATATGTATCTCAGCCTACTTTAGCATAATGAAATATTGATGGTCAATAGATTTTGCCAAGTACTGGGTATGGTGAATAAAAAATATTTTACTAATTACAGAAAAAGGTATAAAATGGTACTTGTTGTAAATGCGCCCGGCTAGTCATTCCGGCTGTTTTCTGGTCCAGCGCTTGCTATCCCGGAGACGGTATTTTTCCATCATTCCTTCAAAGGATTTTTCAAGGTCTATCTGAAGCGAATTGGCCATACATATGATGATAAACAGAATGTCGGCCATTTCCAGCGCAAGATCACCCTCCTGCTCGGACGGTTTCTTGGGTTTTTCTCCGTAACGATGATTAACCTCTCTGGCCAGCTCGCCAACTTCTTCAATCAGCCGGAGCATCATCGAAGAGGGCTGCCAGTAACCCTCTTCAAATTGGGAAACCCAATTATCGACTTCTTTTTGCCAATCTTTGATATCCATCGCGAACAGTACTCCCTTGCAGTTTATTGTAAGTTCAATTTTAAGGGAATTTTTCCTGTCGGGCAAGGAATTTAGGGATTAATGTAGAATCATGATCCATTGATCTATTTTTAAGGAGTGAGACAGTGGCATATCTGCAGACGTTTGCACAAATGGTTCAATGGAAAGATTTCGTAGATATTGTCGTTGTCGCGATCATTATCTATCAATTGCTTATGCTGATTAAAGGAACAAGGGCCGTCCAATTAATCAAGGGTCTTTTTGTGTTTATGGTCATTTCTCTGATTGCGAGGCAGCTTGGTCTGACGACGCTGAACTGGATGGTGGAAAAAGTCTGGACCATGCTGGTTGTTGCGCTGCCTGTCGTTTTTCAGCCTGAGTTAAGAAGGACCCTGGAACAGATTGGTAGAGGTAAGTTTATTACCATGCACCCGGCGACAACCGGACCTGAGGAGTATAAGAAGCTGATCGAGGAAATTGTCAGGTGCAGTCAGGTTTTATCGCAAAGCCGCATTGGTGCTTTGATCGTCCTTGAAAAAACAACCGGGATTCAGGAATATGTTGAGACCGGTGTTAAAATTGATGGGGTTGTCTCTTCAGAGTTCCTGGTCAACCTATTTATTCCAAAGTCGCCGCTCCATGACGGCGCGGTGATTATCCGTGGGGACAGGGTTGCGGCTGCAGGCTGTTTTTTACCTTTGACCCAGGATAATGGACTGCAGAAGGATTTGGGGACCAGACACAGAGCTGCTTTAGGGCTTTCAGAAGTATCAGATGCGCTGGTTATCATCGTATCTGAAGAAACTGGTGTCGTTTCTACGGCCAAAAACAGCAGGCTCACCCGCTTCCTTGATGAAAAGAGCCTCCGCGATCTTTTAAAGAATGAGATCCTGGTCGAAAAAGCTTCCGGGCACAATCTGTTCCGAAGAGGTGACAACAATGCCAATACGTGATATTTTACGGCGAAACCTTGGATATAAAGTGATCTCTCTGATCCTGGCGATTGTTTTCTGGGTATGGCTGACCAGCCAGAATAATTCCTCGATTTTTTCAAAGAATATTGATACCCGGCAGCTGGTGTTTTACAACCAGCCCTCCAATATTGGGATCATATCGCCGGTTCCGACGATTACGATCCGGATTGACAGTTCCTCCCAAGAAAGCAGTGTCAAAGACCTGGTTGCTTATGTCGACCTCAAAGATGCTGTAGTCGGGGAATCCACCTATGATGTTCAAATTAATGCACCGGAAGGTATAAAAGTTGAAGAAATCAGTCCGAAAACAGTGACATTAAAGCTGGATCGGCTTGAGGACAAGATTGTCAAGGTTCAGGCCAACGTTAAGGGTAAACCGGCTTCCGGCTATGAGGCAGGCGAACTGTTATTCACTCCTTCCGTGGTGAATGTACGGGGACCTGCATCGGTCCTGGCCAACCTTACAAGCGTCACCGTCGATGTAGAATTTACAGATCTCACAGAGAGCAAAAGTGTGGTTAGGCCGGTCTACTTTACTGATAACCAAAATGCGGGGATTTTTGACGCGAATCCGTACCCTACACTGCAGGCTTTTCCCGATACTGTTGAGGTAATCATGCCGGTATATGCAAAAGGGACGGCGAGTAAAACTGTGCCGCTCCGGGTGGTAACTAAAGGGACACCTGCGGATGGAATGGAAGTACGGCTCGTGACTCCGCTTCCGTCACAGGTTCAGCTCGTTGGTAAAGAGGAAGCACTTAAAGCGGTCGAATATTTAAATCTTGGGACTGTTGATATCAGCGGAATTACCAGCACCAAAACCATTAATGTTTCCCTGAATTCAATTGTTTTGCCCAACGGAGTGTCTTTCAGTAAGGGAACCAAAATCAGCGTCATGGTTTATGTCGGTGCCAAAGCGGAGAATGAGATCCTGAAAGCGATACCGGTCGGGATTAAAAATATTCCCGACGGACTGACTGCTGATAACATTCAGCCGATCGATGTCACGGTCAGCGGATATCCGGATATTCTTAAAGCGCTGAAACAAGAGGATATTTCCTGTTGGATAGATGCTAAAGGCCTGAAAGAAGGGACATACTCCGACGTATCGGTACTGTGGGAAGTCCCATCCGGGGTGACAATGGTTAGCATACCCAAAGTGCAGCTTGTTCTGAAGGCAAGCACAGCAACTTCCGGAGATAATAAAGAATAGAGTTGGATAGATTGAATCTGATTTGGTCGGATCTAAAGCTGTCTGTGGACCAGGATGAGGGGGAACTGCCGAATATCCTGGCCCGCAGATTAAGAGTGTCACGCGAAAAGATCAATAACCTGCGGATACTACGGCGTTCTGTTGACGCACGCCAAAAGCCGGAGCTTTTTTTTGTTTATACCGTTGAGTTTTCTGCGCAGATTTCCGGTCCGGAATTAAGAAAAGCAATGGTCCATTATCCGCGGCTGAAAGAAAAAGTGTTTGTCCCGGAGCCCCCGCTAAATGGCTACCCGGCGTCCAAACTTGCTTTCCGGCCGATTGTGGTGGGGACAGGACCTGCCGGATATTTTGCTGCGTTGGCCCTGGCCCGGAAAGGCTACAGGCCGCTGGTGCTGGAACGTGGAGACAAAGTTGAAGACAGAAGCGGAACAGTTGAACGCTTTTGGAATACAGGAACCCTCGATCCGGAGAGTAATGTCCAATTTGGGGAAGGCGGTGCCGGGACATTTTCCGACGGCAAGCTGACCACCCGGATTGATGACCGAAGAGTACGGGAAGTATTGGAAAGTTTTGTGGAATTCGGAGCCAGCCCCGAAATTCTGTATGCGGCCAAACCACATATCGGAACCGATATACTGAAGAAGGTCGTCGCGGCAATGCGGGCTGAAATTGAAGCTTTGGGCGGTGAGGTGCTCTTCCGGACCAAAGTGACCGGTTTGAAAACCGTCAACAATCAACTGGAGGCTGTGGAGATCGATGGTGCGGAGACGATCCCGGCTGAAACGGTGATTCTAGCAGTCGGACACAGTGCGCGGGACGTTTATCAGTTCCTGAAGGTTCTTGGCGTGCAGCTAGAAGCGAAGCCTTTGGCGGTCGGCCTGCGAATCGAGCACCGGCAGGAATATGTCAACCTGACTCAATATGGGGGCCCTTTCCACGCTCGGCTAGGTCCGGCAGACTATCAGCTGACCTATAAAGATATAAGCAGCGGCCGAGGCGCTTATACGTTTTGCATGTGCCCCGGCGGACAGGTGATTGCCTCTTCTTCCGAAGACGGAGGGATCGTCACCAATGGGATGAGTAACTTTTCCAGGGACACTGCCATTGCGAACAGTGCGGTTGTTGTGACAGTCAGTCCGAAGGACTTTGCTTCTAGCGACCCATTAGCAGGGATTGATTTTCAGAGAGAATGGGAGCAGAAGGCTTTTCTGGCTGGAGGAAGGAATTACTGGGTACCCGCTCAGTCGGTACAGGATTTTTTGCGGAATCGGCTGACTAAGGAATTTCCTCTTGTACCGACGTACCGGCCGGGATATACATCGGTGGATCTGCATACGATTTTGCCGGATGAAATCGGCAGCGTACTCGAGAGAGCCCTGCTGGCCTTTGATCAGAAAATGAAAGGTTTTGCCGGTGCCGAAGCCACACTTTCTGGAATCGAATCCAGAACGAGTGCACCTGTCAGGATCCTGCGCAATGAATCAGGCCAGTCCGTAAACCTGAAAGGTCTGTTTCCGGCAGGAGAAGGAGCTGGGTACGCCGGCGGGATCACCAGTTCGGCGGTCGATGGGCTCAGGGCTGCCGAAAAATTGATGGCGCAATATGCGCCCAAAGAGTAAGAAAAGTTGGATAGTCCAAAAAAATAAACCAATTAACAGTATATATAACCTTAAGTTGACTGAAAATGAAAGGGGAGCTTGAATTTGGCCAGACTTTTTGGAACGGATGGAGTCAGAGGAAAAGCAAATACGGAGCTTACGCCGGAGCTTGCTTTCAAACTTGGAAAAGCAGGAGCCTACGTTTTGGGAAAAAGGCAGGAAAAAGCCAAAATTGTCATTGGCAAGGATACCCGGATATCAGGAGATATGTTGGAGGCAGCGCTGGCAGCAGGTATTTGTTCGATGGGAGTCGATGTACTGAAGGCTGGAATCCTTCCAACGCCGGGCATCGCATTTTTGACGCGGACGTTGGAAGCAAGTGCCGGTGTTGTCATTTCGGCGTCGCATAACCCTTATGAGGACAACGGTATTAAATTTTTTGCCGGAAGCGGATTCAAACTTTCGGACGAGCTGGAAGATGAGATTGAAGATACACTGAAGAGGATTGATGAGCTGGAATTACCTTCAGGCGGCGACATTGGCAGCATTGTGGAAGTCGAGAATGCGTCGGAGAAATATGCCGCATTCCTGAAAAAAACCTCCGTATCCCTGAAAGGGCTTAAAATTATCCTGGATTGCGCCAATGGCGCGGCTTATGAAGTGGGCCCAAAAGTACTGGCCGATCTCGGTGCTGAGGTCATACCACTCTATAACCAGCCTGACGGGATCAATATTAATGTTCACTGCGGTTCGACGCATCCGGAAGCGCTCGCTAAAGAAGTCCTGCAGCATGGTGCGGATCTCGGGCTGGCCTGTGACGGAGACGCGGATCGGATCATTGCTGTTGATGAGAACGGCAACATTCTTGATGGTGATGCGATCATGGTGATCTGTGCGCGAGCCCTGAAAGACAAAGGGAAGCTGGCCCATGATTCGCTGGTTGTAACCGTGATGAGTAACATGGGACTGCATAAAGCTCTCCGCAAAGCTGGCATCCGGATCCTTGAGACCAAGGTCGGGGACCGCTACGTCATGGAGAAACTGCTGGAATCTGGCGCAATCCTCGGTGGGGAACAGTCCGGCCACCTTATTTTTCTGGAACACAATACGACGGGTGACGGGCTGCTCTCTGGTCTGCAGCTGTTGTCCGTAATAAAAGAGAAAAAAGCCAAGCTGTCCGAGCTGGCCAAACAAATGAAACGATTCCCGCAGGTCCTGGTGAATACCAGCGTCGGTAATAAAGACAAGATTATGCAGAATGAGCAAGTGAACCTGAAGGTCAGAGCGGTTCAGGAAAGCCTGGGCGAGGACGGTAGGATCCTTGTTCGTCCGTCCGGTACGGAGTCTCTGATCCGGGTCATGCTGGAAGGACCGGACCAGCATGAGCTAACCAGGCTGGCTGAAGAAGTCGTCAAGATGGTCAGGACTGTCGATCAGAATGACCTTGGCTGAAAAGGGTTAGAACCCTTTGACGGAAAATGTAATAGAATAAAAATGTAATAGACCGGCACCAACCAAGTTTTCTTTCAGATAATCTTCAGATGATCTTGAGAAAATAAGTCTGTACCTATTTTCTCATATGGATTATAATAGGAAAGTCGGAAGCATTGCTGGTCTGTTACATTGATAGATAATTGACTGCTTATGAGGAGATGGTTGGGAAATAGGTCAGGGATTAAAAAAATGAATAGTGGATGATTTTGACGGTTTACAGTATACAGTTTACACTGCGGATTTTTCCGCACAAAAAATGTAGCGCCAGAGCCCATTTGGGTTGACGAGGAAGAGGTTAATCGAAGTTTTCGGCGGGTGCCTCTCGGTGGCTTGTCATCGTTAGATTCGTTGCAAATCCGGAAAGCAATTTCCGGGACAAGAGCGGATCAAACAGGAAGAAGGTTTTCTTTGCGGAATCCCTTTAGTTGTCCGTACTTTCCTACGCCCGATTGTGAAGCAGTTGGGAAAGGAGTCACGAACAGGATTAACAGGTCTTGACTTGTTTTGATTTGTCTTGCCTTGTTATATCTTCTCTCACTTTATGTTTGTATGTTAGAGATTTGTAGCCGTCCTTGACGGCTATTTTTTATGGCTGACGGAAATATAATGTTATAGAACACGTCATGAATGAGACAACAACTAAAAAATTATTAAATTTGAAACGAGGAGAACAAAAAACATGTGTGGTATTGTAGGATATTTTGGAGAGAAATCGGCTGTTCCGATTTTGGTTGAAGGTCTAAGAAAGCTTGAATATAGGGGATATGATTCCTCGGGCATAGCAGTCATGGAAGAAGGCGGGATCCGGATCACCAAGAGTGTTGGGAAACTTGTCAATTTAGAGGAAAAGCTAAGCAACCGCACTTACAATGCGAAAATCGGAATCGGCCATACCCGGTGGGCGACGCACGGCAGACCGTCTGATGTGAATGCTCACCCTCATATGGACTGCCATGGAGACTTTGCCGTTGTACATAACGGAATTATTGAGAATTATCTTGAGCTTAGAGAATGGCTGACTGCGGAGGGACATCTTTTCCGTTCCGAAACGGATACGGAAGTGCTGGCTCATCTGGTCGAACATTTTTATAAAGGGGATCTCCAGGACGCAGTCAAAAAAATGCTGGCCAAGGTAGAAGGGTCCTATGCAGTCGTCGTTTTGAGCTATAAGAATCCCGATATTATGGTTGCAGCCCGCAAAGACAGTCCGTTGATCGTCGGTATTGGAGACGGAGAATATTTTGTCGCGAGCGATATCCCGGCTGTACTTAAATATACGAGAAAGACGTACATCATGGAAGACGGGGAAATGGTGACCGTCTCGGCCGAAGGTTTGAAGTTCTGTGATTTTACGACAGGCGAATGTATTGAAAAGAGTGTCTTTGAAGTCACTTGGGATGCTGTGGCAGCCGAAAAAGGCGGTTACGAGCACTTTATGCTAAAAGAGATTTTTGAACAGCCGAAGGCCCTGCGGGACACGCTGGCCGGAAGACTGAACCACGACCATGTTGTGCTGCAGGAAGTGGATCTTACCCCGAAAGAGGTTGCTTTATTCAATAAAGTAGCAATTGTTGCCTGCGGAACTGCGTATCATGCCGGACTGATCGGCAAAGGGCTAATTGAACACTGGGCCAAAATACCGGTCGAAGTCGATATCGCTTCAGAGTTCCGGTACAGAGCGCCTTTGATTGATGATAAAACCCTGGTCGTTGTAATCAGCCAGTCGGGAGAAACGGCCGACACCCTGGCAGCTTTGCGCGAATCCAAAAAGAAGGGAGCCAGAGTTATCGCAATCACCAATGTTGTCGGCAGCTCCGTGGCTAGGGAAGCACACGATGTGATCCACACCTGGGCGGGACCGGAAATTGCCGTGGCCTCGACGAAAGCTTATACGACTCAGATTGAAGGAATGATCCTGCTTGCACTTTATCTTACGCAGGCCAAAGGAACCATGCCGAAGGAATGGATCACCGAAATTATTTCCGAACTTGGCAAAATTCCTGATAAAGCGGAGATTATCCTCAAAGAAGGAGCTGAACGCATTAAGACCCTAGCCAGGTACTTTGAAGAAGTGAGCAGCGCATTCTTTATCGGGCGCGGCCTGGACTGGGCAGTTGCGCAGGAAGGTTCTCTGAAACTTAAAGAAATCTCGTATATTCACGCTGAAGCCTATGCTTCAGGTGAGTTAAAGCATGGCACGCTCGCGCTGATTACAGAGGATACACCGATCATCGCGCTCGCAACCCAGAGAGACCTGTACGAGAAAACGGTCTCGAATGTGATCGAGGTTAAGGCCAGGGACGCCAAGGTCATTGGGTTTACGTTTGAAGGAAATACCGATTTATACAAGTCGGTTAATGAAATATTCTATATCCCGGAGACCGTCAATGAGCTTGCTCCGATCTTAACGGTGATTCCACTGCAGCTTCTGTCCTACTATGTTTCTGTCGCCAGAGGGAACGATGTCGATAAGCCCAGGAACCTGGCTAAATCAGTGACGGTTGAGTAATATGAAGGGTATTTGGCAATCCTACGGAAGATACTGAAAAAGCCAGCCAAATAAAGTTATTTAGCAAAAAAAGCAGCCCCCTGAATGCGGGCTGCTTTTTTGCTCTCAACCTATTGCCGTTTTCCAACGGAAGCCCTATAACTAGGGCGTTTGCGTGCCCTGGTATATTTTACTTAAGACCATACTCCTTGATTTTTCTGTACAATGTTGATTTTGATAAGCCTAGCTCTCTGGCCGCTTCATCTTTGTTTTTGTTTTTACACAAAGCATGCATAATAGCTTCTTTTTGTATATCCCTTAAAGGCAACGGATCATTGTTTTGTGTTACACTCACGGTGGTTTGCCTGTGTTTGATTTCATTCGGAAGGTCTCCAATATTCAGTATGCCGTTTTTGGCTTTAAAGACCGCATACACCATCGCATTTTTTAACTGCCTGATGTTTCCGGGCCAGGTATATTCCACAAGCGCTTTATAGACCTCAAAACTTAATTTGGGTGGTTCACATTGTATTTCTTTACTGATCTGATCCAAAAAATAATGCGCGAGCAGGAGAATATCCTTTCCTCTGTCCCGCAGCGGGGGGATATCAATCGCTAAAACGGATAAACGGAAATATAGATCGCTTCGAAATGTTTTTTCCTGTACCATTTGAAACAGGTTCTGGTTAGTTGCGGCGATAAGTCTGAAGTTTACCGTGGTGTACTTGCTGCTGTTAATCCTGACGACTCTTTTGTCCTCGAGGACACGTAATAATACAGGCTGGACTTCCAAAGGCATATCCCCGATTTCATCCAAAAACAAAGTTCCGCCATTGGCAGCCTCTATTTTACCGGGCTGACCGTTTTTGTTGGCTCCGGTAAAAGCTCCCCCTTCATAGCCAAATAATTCACTTTCAATTAAATTTCTGGGTATAGAAGCACAATTAAGGGCGACAAAAGGCCCTTCAGGACAATAATCATGATGAATTGCCTGAGCAAATATCTCTTTTCCTGTCCCGCTTTCACCATTCAGCAGAACATTATATGTAGACTTGCTGATATTCCTGGCAAAATCAATGGCCTGTACGATAGGCCGGCTTTTCCCGACAATGGCCTCAAAAGTATGAATGGTGTCATGATTAAGTTGAGATTGCTTTTCAATTCTTTCTTGAGATAACATGAAAATCCCGGCTCCTTTTGTTTTGTCGATTAGATGCTTAGGGTCAATATTATCATTATCTGAAAATTATGTCAATTCAAATTTTACCCAGGTGTTATAATCATCTATCAATAAAATTTGCCTTGTAAGACACTTAAGTAATATAATTATCTGGAAAAAGCTGTTACTGGGTAAGGAGGTTATCCCATTGTCAACCTATCATGCAGCGGCATGGATGGTGCCTGCAGAAAGCGGCCTAAAAAAGAAACATGTCCAGAAGGTGCTCGCGCTTTTGCCGGAGGACTGCGAACTGGTCCCGTTTGAGATTCATGGTAATAATTCCTCGGCGTATGGTTTTGCGACCATTGAGGTTATTGACGAAGAGGAAAACGGTCTGGAGACGATCGTCGAACTGCTGGAACCGCTTGTCGAAGACTGGACGGAGGATTCTTCCGACTGCACATTAGACCTGCCGGGCGGAAAGCAGACCTATATCGGCTGTGACTACCGTACAGTAATGGTTAGCGGAGTAGATCCGCAACCGCACAGTCATCATCATTAAAATCGTTTAAGAGTAACAAGATACAGATATTTGATTGAACAAGGTCAAGATCGTTGGCTATGCTGCGAAATCAATTGCTGAGCGGCTAAAGAAAAAGGAGGAAATCTGAATTCCTCCTCCTGAAGGATATTTTGTTAAAAACTCTGAAGGACCACTGAAACATGGTGAGTTGGAACGTGCTGCCAACTGGGTGAAGCAAGTAATATCGTAAGTCATTTTTGCTTATAAAGTATATTCCTGCGGCATAACTGAACGGACGTTACCCAAGGGTAATTACTTTCTCAGCCTCGGCCATAATATCCATATTCAGATACATGTTGCCGATTTCACCTACCTTGACCTGATCCTTCAGATTGTAGAAGTCCAGGCAGATGCCACAGGCATAAATGGTAACCCCTTTATCGACTAAAGTCTTTAAAATGTTCAGAACTGGGGCATCTGCCGTGACCAGCTTGACGCCCTCGTGCAGGAATAAAATATGAGAGGGCAAATGGTCTCCCTCGCTCAGACTGTAGAGATAGGAATACATTAATTTTTCTCCTAGGATTTCTTCACCTTTACCGAAACCTTTACTTGTAACCAACAATATGTAACCCATAAAAAATGCTCCTTTCAATCTCCAATATTTATTTATACCCAAAGACAAGAACCATACATCTTAAATCCAAAATTTAACATGATCCCCTGAAGCAAAAAATAATCATCAATCCATACGGACAGCTTTGAGTGGGAGAATGTCATACTGCTCCAAATACGCTTCAACGCCCTGCTGGTCGGAGCAGGCGATCTGGATCGCGAGCCCGCAGCCCTGGTTAATTGAGGGAGGGACCGGTATCAGGACAAAAGGCCAGCTGCCTGAATTCAAAAGATCTTCTGCTTCAAGCGTCTGATGAACGGAACTGAAAACAAGGGCGACATTTTCCGAACTTGTCACATTGAACCTCCCAATATGGTATTTAAGGCAGCCAATAACGCCGCTATATCCGACTCTGTTTGAGAATAATTGATACTGATGCGCAATGCTCCGCGATCAATGGTTCCGGCTGTTTGATGGGCTAAGGGGGCGCAATGCAGTCCCGAGCGGGTAACAATATCAAAGCGGCGGTCCAGCTCCAGAGCCACGCTGTCAGGGGTATGATTCCGGAAAACACAGGACACCAGGCCGACTCTCGCATTGATGTCACGGGGCCCGAGAATTTGGATTTCCGGGATATGTTCCAATCCTTCAAGCAGGATAGACATCAGTTGAAGTTCATGGCTGCGGATCTTAGGGAGGCCCTCATGCAATATGAGTTCTACCGCAGCCCCGAGGGCCGCGATTCCCGGGATATTCCGTGTGCCGCTTTCCATCCCTTCCGGCCAGATATCCGGTTGTTCAAGGGTCAGGGAATGAAGGCCTGTCCCTCCATAAATCAGGGGATTTAAAACAAGATCTGGCCTGGCATAGTATCCGCCAACCCCTTGAGGTCCCGACAGGCTCTTATGGCCGGTAAAGGCTAAAAAATCGATGTGCTGGTCTTCCACGTCAATTGGTATCACGCCGGCAGTTTGGGCCGCATCCACCATAAACAGGCAATGGTGCGCTTTAGCGATTTGCCCGAGCTGTTTGATCGGCAGAATCGTACCCAGCACATTCGAAGCATGCGCAAAACAAAGCAGGCGGGTATTGGGCTGAAAATTAGATTCCACGATAGCGGGATCCAAAAAACCCTCCCGGCTGCACGGAACAATTGTATAGGAAATTCCGCTCTTTTTGAGATATTCCAGCGGACGGACAACGGCATTATGTTCAAGGGAGCTGATCAGAACATGATCCCCAGTCTGAAGAAGTCCATGGAGTCCCACATTGAGCGATTCGGTGATATTCTGCGTAAAAACAATTCTCTCAGTATTTGCGATGCCAAACAAGCGGCTTAAAGCCTTTCTGGTATGAAGAAGCTCCCGCCCGGCGCGCAGAGAAGATTGATTGACACCGCGTCCGGCACTCCCTCCCTGACGCAGGACCCGGTCATGGGTTTCGTAGACCACCTCGGGTTTCGGCCAGGAAGTTGCGGCATTATCAAAATAAAGCAATTCCGTCTCCCCTTATCACGTGGATTTAATATGACTTATTTTAGCATAGGGACATTGGATTTGCATCTTCTCCCGACAGAATCTGCTATCTCTAATTTCGATCGGTCCTACTGTCAAGTATTCAAGACATCAATCGATACCCGAATTCAATTGTCGTTTATAATTCAATTGATGCTCCGGAATTTAATCGATGTTCTGAATCTAATTGAATTATTATTAATCAAAAGATAAACTGATACCAGTATCATGGTACTATGGTTCCCTGTTAGACATCATTAAGCTCGCGGTCAAAGAAAGCATGGTCAAAAGACATGAGAGAGGGACCTTATGAAGAAATTTCAAACATTTCGGATTGCCGAAGAACATCAGGGCTTGACTGTCGAGCAGTATTTGAAAAGTATTGTACAATGTTCCGGCAGAAAAATTCAAAAGCTGACCAGAGCAGGCGGAGTACGTCTCAATAAAAGAAATGCTTATCTTCAGAAAAAGATAAAAAGCGGGGACATCTTGGATGTTCTCGTTTTGGAAGATCAGTTCTTTGGGGTTAAGCCTGAGCCGGGACCGATTGACATTTTGTTTGAAGATCCGGCACTTATTATTTTATATAAACCAGCCGGCATGTTGGTGCATCCAGCAGGGCAAACAACCGGCGGAACGCTGGCTAACTATCTGGCGGAGTACTTTCGGGAAAATGGAGAGACAATTACCATTCGTCCTTTACACCGTCTGGATCGGGATACTACAGGCTGTGTGGTATTTGCCAAAGATGCACGAACCCAGTCTGAACTGGAAAAACAGTTACAGGATGGGAGGCTGAAAAGAAAATATTACGCAGTGGTCCGGGGAAGAATTGAGCCGCCATCCGGTTCTGTTGACGCACCGATCGGACCGCATCCAACACTGCCGAACCGGCGGGCTGTTCATGATCAGGGGGAGCGTGCGCTTACCCATTACAATACGATCAAGACTTTTGAAAATTATTCTCTGTTGGAGCTTACCCTTGAAACCGGAAGAACGCACCAGATTCGCGTTCATCTCTCCTCACTTGGCCATCCTGTGCTCGGAGACAGAATGTACGGGAAGCGCTCCTCCCTGATACCCAGACAGGCCTTGCATGCCAGATCCGTCTCGTTTTGCCATCCCGTGGACGGAAAGTTAATTGAAATACAGGCCCCTGTTCCGCCTGATTTGGAAAACCTAATCAGCCATCTTTCTTGATAGTTTTGGGCAGTGACTTTTACCACCACCAGGTTCTGTAACGGTATCTCGGCCTGTATGCGCCAATGAAAAGGGGAAGTCCCAAAGGAAAACCGAAAAAGAACATGCTGTTCACCTCTTTTTATATTGGTAAATGTATCCAGTTTCAATATATGTTCATTATGCCTAAAAATTATCTTGTCTATGATACCGGTCGTCTTGTTTCTTTATCCAAAAGGTAAAAAGGACAAAAAAAGGATTTAAGATGTTTCGAAAATTATGTTAAGATGTTCCTAAGATCAAAAAGAAATATTGTCGGGTGGTACATAAAATGGGAAAGATTTATAACGGCTTGACGGAACTTATCGGCGGCACGCCACTGGTAAGACTTCACCATATCTCTGCCGGAATCAATGCGGAGGTAATTGCGAAGATTGAATCATTCAATCCTGGTGGTAGCATCAAGGACAGGATTGCTTTGAATATGATTCTGGATGCCGAGAAAAAAGGCCTCATAACAAAGGATTCGGTGATTATTGAACCGACCAGTGGTAATACCGGCATTGGCTTGGCTTTTGTTGCAGCGGCCAAAGGGTACCGGCTGATCCTGACCATGCCGGAAACAATGAGTGTAGAGAGGCGGAAGCTGCTTCAGGCTTACGGTGCTGAAGTCATCCTGACGCCAGGTTCGGAAGGGATGACAGGTTCAATTAAAAAAGCAGCGGAGTTGGCCCGGGAAATCCCAGGATCCTTTATACCCCAGCAGTTTGAAAATCAGGCCAACCCTCAAATTCATCGGGAGACGACGGCTGAGGAAATCTGGGCCGATACAGATGGCAAAATAGACATTCTGGTTGCCGGAGTTGGAACAGGAGGCACGCTTACAGGTATAGGAGAAGTTCTGAAGGTGCGTAAACCTGAACTAAAGGTGATCGCAGTGGAACCTCAAGGCTCTCCGGTCCTCTCAGGGGGCAGGCCGGGTCCCCACAACCTTCAAGGAATTGGAGCAGGGTTTGTTCCCGGAGTTTTAAACATTGACCTCATTGATGAAATATTCCAGGTGACGGATCAGGAAGCGTATCAGACGGGAAGAGAACTGGTGAAAAAAGAGGGAATGCTGGTCGGGATTTCCGCTGGTGCAGCCGCTTTTGCCGCCCTGGAAGTTGCCAAACGTCCAGAAAATGAAGGGAAAATGATTGTGGTCATTCTTCCGGATACCGGTGAAAGGTATATAAGTACTGAAATGTTTCAGGATAAATAAATATAATTACCTAGAAACATATGAACATATAAACATTTAAAGATATTTAAGAGGGGAAATAATATGAGCAAAAATAACTGGAAATTTGATACTCTGCAAGTACATGCCGGTCAGGTGCCTGATCCGACAACAGGTTCCAGAGCAGTACCAATTTATCAGACGACTTCGTATGTATTTAAGGATACGGATCATGCGGCTAAATTATTCAGCCTGGAGGAATCCGGCAATATCTATACCCGGATGATGAATCCGACGACGGATGTCCTGGAAAAGAGGATTGCAGCGCTGGAGGGCGGAGCTGCCGCGATTGCAACAGCATCCGGATCGGCCGCTGTCACGTATGCCATCTTAAATATTGCCGGCGCTGGCGATGAGATTGTATCTGCGAATACGTTGTATGGTGGAACCTATAATTTGTTTTCGACGACGCTGGCCAGACTTGGTTTAAAAACCACGTTTGTGAATCCCGATGAGCTGGAAAATTTCCGGGCTGCCATCACGAAAAAAACAAAAGCCATCTATATAGAAGCCCTTGGCAATCCGGGCATCAACATTGTCGATATTGAGGCTGTGGCCCAAATCGCGCATGAAAATGGTATCCCGCTGATTATCGATAGCACATTTGCATCACCTTACCTTCTCAAACCGATCGAATTCGGCGCGGATATTGTTGTGCATTCCGCAACGAAGTTTATCGGCGGACATGGTACGACAATCGGAGGACTGATCATTGATTCCGGAAAATTTGATTGGTCGGCAAGCGGCGAATTTCCGGGGATGACCGAACCTGATCCGAGCTATCATGGCCTAAAATACTTTGAAGCACTTGGACCGTTGGCCTATATTTCCAAAATCCGGCTGCAGCTGATCCGGGATACGGGAGCAACGATCAGCCCGTTTAATTCGTTCCTTTTGCTTCAGGGGCTTGAGACTCTGTCTCTCCGGGTCAGACAGCATGTGGAGAACACCAGGAAAGTCGTTGATTTCCTCCAGAGTCATCCGCGTGTCTCCTGGGTCAATTACCCGGAACTTGAAGGAAACAAATACCATGCGCTAGCCAAAAAATACTTTCCGAAAGGAAGCGGTTCGATTTTTACTTTTGGGATTAAGGGCGGCATCAAAGAAGGCAAAAGGTTTATCAATAACCTGGAGCTGTTCTCTTTACTCGCGAATGTCGCCGATGCTAAATCTCTTGTGATTCATCCGGCCAGCACGACTCATGCCCAGCTGTCTGAGCAAGAACAGCTTGCTTCCGGCGTGACGCCGGATATGATCAGACTGTCCATCGGCATTGAGGATGCTGAAGACATTATTGCCGATCTGAAGCAGGCACTCGATAAAATCTGAGTGAGCCATAAGGCATTATGCATGTATACGGGGCGTAATCTAACCGCTCTTCGGCTATTAGCGCCCTCCTGGCGCTAATAGCCGTGCTTCACATCCATGTTACGTTTGAGTGCGGTTAGATTACATCCCGTTTATATTTTTTAGAAGTGATAGATGGTTTCCAGGGTCATAAATTTTTATGCAGTCTAAAATGCCAAGTTAGTCAGGCAAAGATGCATATTGATTCGAAACAAGACCGGCTGATTCCAGGCAGAAGTGAATAAAAGTTTCTGCCCAGGGAGACAGGGTTCTTTTTTTATGGTGGGCAAAATAGAACATTCTTTTTTTGGTCAGTTCGGCAAGTTCATAGGCATTGATCTGTCTGCTTTTGACATAATCCAGAGCGGCTATGCCAGAAATGATCGAGATGCCAATCCCTTCCCTGACACTTTCTTTAAGAGCTTCGAGGTTGTCGCAGTAGCCGGCAACCTGCAAGTCGGAAAGCGTAATGCCTGATGTATGCAGCATTTGAACAACATTTGCCTGGGTGCCCGAATCTGACTTCCGAAAAATAAAAGGGTAATCCACCAGTTCAGTGATGGAAATATGATTGTTTAGACAAATGTTGCTGGGTGTGATTAAGACCAGCTTTTCTTGCAGAAAAGGAATAAAAGTTAACTGATCCTCATGGTATTGTTTACCCAGCACCCCGATTTCAACATCCCCGTTCAACAGCTTTTCTGCAACAATTTCCGAACCGCTCTGGTCAAGGACAAATTGAATTCCTTTGTACTCACCTAAAAATTTGGCCAATAAAGGTGGTATTGCATATTTAGCTGGAACACTGCTGGCCGCAATATGAAGATGACCGTCAATTTTCGTAGTCCAACCTTTCATTTCCCATAGTGCCCTGTCTTTTACATTGAGTATTTCTCTAGCCCATGGATATAATTTTTCCCCAAAAGGCGTTAAGACAATTTCCTTTCCAAGCCGGTCAAACAGTTTTTGACCAAAGTAGTGCTCCAGATTGCTTATATGCGTACTGACCGTTGACTGGCTTAAAAAAAGACTTTGGGCAGCCTTAGAAAAGCTGTTTTTTTCCGCTACTTGTGTAAAAATCTCTAATTGATGCAACAGCATGATATTCACTCCCTGCAGATAGGATAGGCCGTTAGTCTTTGCTTTATCCGTTAGTCCGTTAACGTTAATGATTTCATATTATCGTTATTATCGATAGATAGCAATCCTATTTAAAGATAAAAAGTATTTCAAGAAAGATCTGACGCTTGCTATAATAAAGTAATTTGAAAGCTTAAAGCAGAGGGAATTAATGCTTAATCAATTATTGAAAAGGTATGCTGGAGGCCCGAGATGAAATGGACAGTGGGTATCGACATCGGATCCGTATCAACCAAAGCAGTTCTTTTTAATGGAGAACAGGTTGATTCAAAAATTATTCCGACCGGCTGGAGCCCTTCTCAGGCAGGGCAGGAGGTTCTGGAGCGTCTGTTGAAGCTGCAGGAACTGACCCGTGATGATATTAGCTTGCTTGTCGGTACAGGCTATGGCCGTATTCAACAGGGAATGTTTGATAAAACGTTCAGTGAAATTACCTGCCATGCTCGCGGTGTAAATTATCTGCTGCCGGAAGCCTGCGGGTTGATTGATATTGGCGGTCAGGACAGCAAGGTGATCGGTTTTGGCGAAAAGGGCAAAGTTGAAGACTTTGTGCTGAACGACAAATGCGCGGCCGGAACCGGAAGGTTCCTGCAAGTAACCGCCCAGACACTGGGCCTGGAGGTTTCGCAGTTATCCGCTCTCGCCGAAGATGCCGACCCAGCTGACATCAACAGTATGTGTGCAGTATTTGCTGAATCAGAAATCATCGGCTTGCTGGCGCAGGGCATTACTGTCGAAAGTATTGTCGCCGGTTTGTTAAAGTCCATCGCGAAACGCATCAGCGTGATGGCTGGGAAGATCCATTTTCAGGATACCGTTGCTTTTTGCGGCGGGGTAGCTCAGAACCAGGTGCTTAAAGACCTGCTTAGTCAGGAAATAGGATGCAGGCTGGTTGTGCCGCCGAGTCCTCAGGCTGTAGGGGCTCTGGGAGCTGCGGTCCTGGGGTATGAATTATAAAAGAGGAGGAACAAGAAAAATGAGAGCTCAAACAATGGCTTACTTCGACCAGCTGATCCCTAGCGGGATGGTCATGGCCAAGGAGGCCAAGGAACAAGGCAGAAATGTAGTAGGGTATTATTGTGTATTTTCCCCGATAGAACTCATCGAGGCTGCAGGGGCAGTGCCAGTTGGGCTTTGTGCGACCAAACAGGAACCGATAGCCGAGGCGGAAAAAGTGCTGCCGCGTAATCTATGTCCGCTGGTCAAATCCAGTTACGGCTTCGCTGTAAGCGGCAAATGTCCCTTTTTTCATTTTGCAGATATCGTTCTGGCCGAAACGACCTGTGACGGCAAGAAAAAGATGTACGAGCTGTTGGCGGAGCATAAACCGATGATCGTACTGGATATTCCGAATAGCTCCAATCTGGAAGACAGACAGGCCCATTGGGTCAAACAGATTTACCGAGCCAAGGATTATTTTGAAAAGAATTTAGATGTCAAGATCAGCAAAGAAAAACTTGCTGAGGTCATCAGGACCTACAACGAGGAAAGAAAGCTTTTAATGGAACTGGTTAGTCTCAATAAACTGCATCCGACTCCAATTTCAGGTACAGATCTGCTAAAAGTGCTGTGGGGAAGAAGCTTCCAGTTCAAACGCGATGAATACACTGCCAAGGTCAAGGAACTGATTGCTGAACTAAAAGAAATGACAGCAAAAGGTGAAGGTGCCTCCCAGTCTTCCAGCAAACGGATACTCATCACAGGATGTCCTACGGGCACCGGACAGGAAAAAGTCATGCAGGTTATTGAAGAAGCAGGCGGAGCGATTGTGCTGCAAGAATCCTGCAGCGGCATTAAAGGTCTGGTTGATCTTGTATCCGAGGAAATGGATCCGTTCGAAGCCCTGGCTGAAAAATACAGCAAGATCCCGTGCTCCTGCAGTTCCCCAAATACCGGCCGCTTTGAACTGCTGAGCAGACTGGTTCAGGAATACAAAGTGGACGGGGTAGTGGATATCACGCTGCAAGCCTGTCATACGTACAATATTGAATCTTATTCGATCAAGGAACATTTGAAAAAGAACCACAACATCCCGCTTCTACAGATTGAAACAGACTACAGCGATGCTGACCGCCAGCAGATCAAGCTCAGAGTTGATGCCTTTTTGGAAATGTTGTAGAATAGCAATTCTCTTCGAGTGCCGCTAATTAATGAAAACCACTTTCTCCTGCGATGTTAGATGATCTATGTTCGCAGGAGAAAGTGGTTTTTTGGTATTAAGATAAAAATTGATCAGGGTTAACAGGATGATGAAGACGAGATGGAGAGCAGACCGACTGCTTTTGTCTTTTTCATTTTGATTATTTACAATGGAACTGCACAATCAACAGCTGCTGTGTTATCAACACACACGGTTGACTTATTATGATCGGCATATTATGATTACCTTAGCCCCTCCCCGCTGGGGAGGGGCTAAGGAGGTAATTAATTGAACACTCAAAAAAAACAAGCCCTTCAGGCTTTAAAAACAGCTCAGGGCCAAATTGAAGCGACAATTAAGATGATTGAAGAGGGAAGGTATTGCGTCGATGTATCAAATCAAATCCTTGCGACACAATCCCTCTTGAAAAAAGCAAATTTGCTGATCCTGAAACAGCATATGGAGCACTGTGTAACCGAAGCTTTCGAACAGGGTAACGGCAGGGAAAAAATTGATGAGATCATGGCAATCCTGGCAAAGGTGACCAATAAATAAAGGCCAATAAATACAAAATAAATACAATAGGTAATAAATTTGACAAAAAAATAGATAATTATATGAGGGCTAGATCACTGAAAAGAGGTACACGATGATGCAAAAGTCGCTGAAAATAGAAGGAATGACCTGTGCAGCCTGTGCCAGAGCGGTAGAAAGAGTAACGAAAAAGCTTGATGGCATATCTGAAAGCAATGTGAACCTGGCGACGGAAAAGCTGAATATCGTTTTTGATGAAACAAAAATTTCAGTTGCGGATATCCAGGCAGCTGTGGAAAAAGCAGGCTATAAAGCGCTGACCGATACAGCCAGCAAGACACTGAAAATAGAGGGGATGACCTGCACATCTTGCGCAAAGGCTGTCGAAAGAGCCGTACGGAAACTGCAGGGCGTTGAAGAGGCCAATGTTAACTTTGCCACAGAGAAATTAAACATCCGCTATGAACCTTCCCTGCTGCGTGTTTCAGATATCAAAAAGACTGTTGAAAAAGCCGGATACAGCGCTCTGGAAGAAGCAAAGATTGATGAAGACAAAGAAAAAAAAGAAAGGGAAAGAAAAGCTCTCTGGCGGAGGTTTATGCTGTCCGCTATCTTTACGGTTCCGCTTTTAAGTATTACGATGGGACATATGTTTGGCAGTGCTGTTGGCTTTCATTTGCCGGAAATGATTGATCCGATGATGAATCCTTTAAACTTCGCCCTTATCCAGCTGATTCTTGTTCTGCCTGTGATGATCGCAGGTTATAAGTTCTTTGCCATTGGGTTTAAAACGCTACTCAAGGGAAGCCCGAATATGGATTCGCTCATTGCAATGGGTACTTCGGCAGGGTTCATTTATGGAGTCTTTGCAGTTTTTCAGATTTTCAGGGGAAATACTGAATATGCGAATCATCTGTACTTTGAAGCGGCAGGTGTGATTTTGACACTGATTACACTGGGCAAATATCTGGAATCTGTAACGAAGGGCAAGACCTCGGAAGCGATTAAAAAGTTGATGGGGCTTACACCGAAGACGGCCATCATTATCCGGGATGGGAAAGAAATTGAGATCCCGATCGAAGAGGTTGAGACCGGTGATATTATCTTTGTGAAACCGGGAGAGAAAATGCCTGTTGACGGTAATGTCGTTGAAGGGACTACTTCCGTGGATGAATCCATGCTGACCGGAGAAAGCATTCCGGTAGAAAAGAATCCCAGGGATGCGATCATCGGGGCCAGCATTAATAAAAACGGGATCATTAAATATGTAGCGACCAAAGTCGGAAAGGACACGGTCCTCGCGCAGATCATCAAATTGGTTGAGGAAGCACAGGGCTCCAAAGCGCCGATCGCAAAGCTGGCCGACGTGATTTCCGGTTACTTTGTACCGGCGGTGATGGGGATTGCTCTGCTCTCGGCTTTAGGATGGTATTTTATTGGTGGGCAGTCCTTGGTCTTTGCGCTGACTATCTTTATATCGGTACTCGTTATCGCCTGCCCATGTGCTCTGGGGCTGGCCACACCAACCGCGATCATGGTCGGAACAGGCAAAGGCGCCGAATATGGGGTCTTGATCAAGAGCGGAGTAGCCTTAGAAACGACACATAAAATTAATACCATCGTTTTTGATAAAACCGGTACGATCACGGAAGGGAAACCCAAAGTCACAGACGTTATTACTGCTGATGGGATCAGTCAAAACGATCTTCTGCAGCTTGCCGCCTCAGCCGAAAAAGGATCGGAGCACCCGCTTGGAGAAGCAATTGTTAAGGAAGCTGAGGATAAGAAGCTTAGCTTTAAGAAACCAGATGTGTTTAAGGCAATTCCCGGTCAGGGGATCGAAGTACAGATCGAAGGCAGAGCTATGTTGCTTGGCAACAAAAAAATGATGGGCGAAAGGGGAATATCTCTTCTTCACTTTGAGGGAACCTCGGATCAATTGGCCAGAGAAGGCAAGACTCCGATGTATATTGCGATCGATAACACCTTAGCTGGAATTATTGCTGTAGCCGATACGGTCAAAGAAAACAGCAGTAGGGCGATTGAAATCCTCCACAAAATGAATATTGAAGTTGTCATGATTACCGGTGACAACCAAAGAACGGCCGAGGCTATCGCCAAATTGGTCGGAATCGACAGAACGCTGGCTGAAGTCCTGCCTCAGGATAAGGCAAACGAAGTGAAGAAGCTCCAACAGGAAGGCAGGAAGGTCGCCATGGTCGGCGACGGCATCAACGACGCTCCGGCCCTCGCCCAGGCAGATATCGGGATAGCTATCGGTTCAGGCACGGACGTTGCGATGGAATCCGCGGATATTATTCTGATGCGAAGCGACCTGCTCGATGTTCCGGCTGCGATCCAGTTAAGCAAAAATACAATCAGAAATATTAAGCAAAATTTATTTTGGGCATTTGGTTACAATATCCTTGGTATCCCTATTGCGATGGGAATCCTGTATATCTTTGGAGGCCCCCTGCTGAATCCGGCCATTGCCGCCGCTGTCATGAGCTTTAGCTCGGTGTCGGTATTGCTGAATGCACTGAGACTAAAACGGTTCAGGCCGGTAAGATAACTCAATTAATCTATGAGGAGTGTAAAACATGAAAAAGAAAATTGCAATCGAAGGCATGAGCTGCAGCCACTGTGTCAGTCATGTAAAAGAGGCCTTAAGTGAATTTGAAGGTGTAACAGAGGTCGATGTGAATTTGGAGTCCAAGACGGCCATACTGGAATCATTAAGTGACATCAAAGATGAAGCGATTCAATTAGCGATTGAGGATGCCGGTTACGGAGTCGTAGGAATCGAGGTCTTATAATTATGCAAAATCAGTTTTCCCGTACGGCATTGTTGATTGGTCAGGAGGGCCTGTCAAAACTTCAGAGCAGCAAAGTGTATATTTTCGGTTTGGGCGGGGTCGGCTCCTATACGGCCGAAGCCCTGGCCAGAGCTGGTATAGGTTTCTTTAAACTTGTCGATTTTGATGAGATTTGCCTGACAAACATTAACCGGCAGCTTCATGCCTTGCACTCGACGATTGGTAAAGCCAAGGTTGAGGTAATGAAACAAAGGATACTGGATATCAACCCCAACGCAAAAATAGAAACCTTCCAGTTCTTTTATCAAGAGGAAGGAGCTGAAGTTTTCTTTGCCGAGAAACCGGATTATGTGGTTGATGCAATCGATACGGTAAAAAGCAAAGTAAGTCTGGCCAAAGAATGTCACCGGAGAGGGATTCCGCTCATCTCGTGTATGGGAGCCGGCAACCGTCTGGATGCACTCAGTTTTCGCGTCGCCGATATATCCAAAACAAGCGGCTGCCCTTTAGCCAAAGCAGTACGCAAACTCCTGAAACGGGAAGGTATTACGCAGGGGTTCAAAGTCGTCTTTTCTCCGGAACCTACTTTGAAGCCTTTGGAACAGGAAACGAGCTGCGAGTCCAATTGTATTTGCCCCAGTGGTGATGCCCACTGTTCCTTGAAACGTCAGATCCCCGGTAGTATATCTTACGTTCCATCGATGGCTGGTCTGCTGATGGCAGGGGAAGTCGTTAAGGATATTATCAAGAAAAATTTTAATCGGGATTAAAATAACCCTATTTTGGGAATGATGATTGAAAATTGTTGGTTTCACGGTGAATATGGAGTAAAAAATGACTTGACGAACAACAATAAGTAGTTGTATTATACAACTAAGGAGAGGTGCCGATGAAAAACAACCGTCAATTGCTTTGTCTGCTTGCTGAAATGACTAAAGCGTCCAGATGCTGCCAGCAGGATGCGATCCTTGGCGGGGGTGTCACGTTTACCCAGTTTTATATTCTGGACCTCGTAGGAAGCTATGGTACAATGCAGCTTTCGGATTTACACCCATTACTTGGCGTCGAAAAAAGTACCTCGACGAGACTGATTGAACCCCTTGTCCAGCAGGAGTTGATTGTCAAGCAAAGGTCTGAAATTGACTGCAGGGCCATAAATCTGGTCCTGACAGGCAAAGGTCAGAAAACGAAGGACGATTTATGGAAACGCGTAGATCTTTTTTTAAGAAAACTATCGGCGGAAATCCCGGAAGAAAAACAAGAAGAAGTTTACGAGAACGCATGGATATTTCTCAAAGCGGTGAAAAGAGTTCTTAATCAAGATTGCTTTGAGATGAATATGATGCCTTAGGAAATTTCCGGTGAGAGGAGGTGTACACAAATGTTTACAAAACATTGGATGTTGCGTGAAACCGCTCATTGCAAAGAAGGCTGCATAATTTAGTCTTGGGGAAGACGGTAAACTCCCTGGAAGAGCTCGTTAATCGGGCTCTTTTTTCAGCTTGCTGCGTTTGGCAGTGTTTTTTCAATCTAACCATCTGATCCTATTAAAACCATAGAAATTATGGTATATTAAGCTGAAAAGAATATCATACAGCTTAATAAACATTCAGATATACAAAAAGAGGCTGATCAATGGATTACAAAGATAAACTTGTTCTGCTGAAACAAGAACTCAAGAATATGGATAGGGTAATGATTGCATTTTCCGGAGGGGTGGACAGTACTTTCTTAGTGAAAGTTTCCGAAGACGTTCTTGGTAAAAATGTGATCGCCGTAACGGCTAAATCTGTTGCTTTCCCGGAGAGAGAGATTCGGGAAGCTGTGCAATTTTGCCGGCAGGAAGGGATTAGTCATTTGCTTATTGAATCCGAAGAGCTGGATGATCCTGAATTCGGTAAAAATCCTTTTAATCGCTGTTATCTCTGTAAAAAACAATTGTTCAGTAAAATATTGGGGATCGCGGCTGAATACGACGCAAAATATATCGTGGAAGGATCCAATGCGGATGATTTAAGCGATTATCGTCCGGGAAGGCAGGCTTTAGAAGAGCTGGGTATACAGAGCCCGCTGCTCCAGGCGGGGCTGACGAAAGAAGAAATACGCCTTCTCTCCAAAGAATATGGCTTGACAACCTGGGATAAACCCTCATTTGCCTGTTTGTCTTCCAGAATCCCCTATGGTGAAGAGATCAACGAAAAGAAACTAAAGATGATTGATTTGGCAGAACAGTATTTGCACGATTTGGGATTCCGTCAAGTCAGAGTGCGCCACCATGGTGATATTGCCCGGATCGAGGTATCTCCGCAGGAGAATACAAAGATAGTCCAATCGGATTTAGCACAGAAGATCTATAAGACATTTGCTGATATTGGATTTACTTATACAACACTTGACCTGAAGGGTTACCGTAGCGGCAGCATGAATGAAAAGATTAACACAAACGGCTGAGACCATCTGCTTATGTAAATTTAAATATTCGGGGGAATCATTATGAGGGAAAATCGTAACACACGAATGAATCAACTTGTTTCGCGTATTGTCTCCAGCTATCAGGAACAACCCAATCCCTACAACCAGTTGTCCTGTCAGCTTCCGAACAGGGATGTTATCATCGAGATTATTCATCTCTTGCGGCAGCTTTTATTCCCGGGGTATTTTGGCAAGCAAAACCTGACTGAAAGCACTTTGGAATATCATGTCGGAAACCTGCTGATCGAGATCAACGAAAAACTGAATCAACAGATAACCCATGCGCTCAGGCATCAACATGACAATGCGGCATCTTGCGATGATATAGAAATCAGTGAAAAGACAGGAGAAATATGCTCGCATTTCTTGAGCAAAATCCCGGAAATAAGGGAATATCTGGCCCTGGATGTACAGGCTGCTTTTGACGGAGACCCGGCTGCTGATGATAAAGCGCTTGTAATCTTTGCATATCCAGGTCTTTTGGCAGTCAGTATTTACCGGCTTGCGCACGAGCTTTACCTGCTCTCTGTTCCGTTGATCCCCAGGATAATGACTGAATTTGCTCATAACGAGACTGGAATTGATATTCACGCAGGTGCCAAGATCGGCAAATATTTCTTCATTGACCATGGTACGGGCGTCGTTATTGGCGAAACTACTATTGTTGGCGATAATGTTAAGATCTATCAGGGTGTAACGCTGGGAGCCCTATCCACCAGAGGCGGGCAAAGCCTTCGCAGCCAAAAGCGCCATCCGACAATTGAAGATAATGTGACTGTCTATTCCGGAGCCTCAATATTTGGCGGGGAAACGATCATCGGAAAAGGTTCAGTTATTGGCAGTAACGTGTTTATCACCCAATCTGTCCCGCCTGGAACCAGGGTAATCATCAAAAATCCGGATCTAATCTTTAAGGGGCAGGAAACGCAAAAAGATAAGATGGAACTGACAAACGAGCTGGACCTGGATACTTGATGAAAATAGCTAAAGAGGCGCTGGTTGAGTGCAATTTGAAAATTTGAAGAAAGGAAAGAAGGGTTAACTTGAAAATATCAACAAAAGGAAGATATGGTCTTCGAGCGATTCTGGATGTAGCCCTGAATGAGCACGCTGGTCCGGTAACCATTCATAGTATTTCTGAACGTCAGGATTTATCTGAACGCTATTTGGAACAACTGCTCATTACATTGAAACAGAATGGACTGATTAAGAGTATCCGTGGATTCCAAGGAGGATATATTTTAAGCAGAGAGCCCGAAAGTATTACGGTCGGTGACACGATTAGGGCTTTGGAAGGACCGATTTCTCCCGTCGATTGTGTCAATGACAGTAATCCTGGTTCTTGTTCCAGAGCAGAATTGTGTGTGACTAAACTCGTTTGGGACGATTTGAAAAATGCTATGGTTAAGGTGCTGGATTCGTATACATTGGCAGACCTGATGGCTGAATATGAGAAAATGAACAATTCCTTTGATCATTATTGCATTTGATAGAATTAGAGTTCAGCTTACCGCAATTGCCGGGATGATCAACAAATCCCGAAAAATAGACTTTCCTGCCCCATGGTTGTTTACGCAGCCATGGGGCTATTTTTTTTGGCGCTCCCGCTTTGACAATCTAAATCGATTTAAATTTGAAATAGTATTGACAAATTCCTGAAATATAACTATGATGTCTTTAAACACTACTAAAACCATAGACATTATAGTATTTAGGAGGAGGTATTGATATGAGTAAAATCTATGAAGGGCTTACCGATTTAATTGGCGGAACTCCATTGGTTAAACTAAAGAAACTTACGATCGGACTAAATGCAGAGATTGTAGCCAAGCTGGAATCCTTTAATCCGGGCGGAAGTGTCAAAGACAGAATTGCGCTGCATATGATCAAAACGGCTGAGGAAAAAGGATTGATCAATACAAATTCGGTGATCATTGAACCAACGAGCGGAAATACCGGAATTGGCCTCGCTTTTGTGACTGCTGCCAGAGGGTACCGGTTGATTCTGACCATGCCGGACACGATGAGTGTTGAAAGGCGCAGCTTGCTTAAAGCCTATGGTGCCGAACTTGTATTAACCCCTGGGGCTGAGGGGATGAAAGGAGCCATCCAAAAGGCGATGGAGCTGGCAAAGGAGACACCGAACTCTTTTATTCCTCAGCAGTTTGAAAATCCGGCCAATCCTGAAATTCACCGTAAAACAACGGCCGAAGAAATTTGGAATGACACAGACGGTGAGGTTGAGATTATCGTAGGCGGCGTTGGTACTGGTGGGACGGTTACTGGGGTTGGTGAAATTCTCAAATCACGGAAATCTAATATAAAGGTGATTGCGGTAGAACCAAATGACTCACCTGTTTTATCAGGAGGCAAGCCTGGGCCGCACAAGATACAGGGAATCGGAGCAGGATTTGTCCCTCAGGTCCTTAATCTGGGGGTCGTCGATGAGATTATTAAAGTTACGAATGAACAGGCTTTTGAAACGGGACGCAGGCTGGCCAGGGAGGAAGGACTCTTGGTTGGGATCTCCTCCGGCGCCGCAGCCTATGCAGCCCTGGAAGTGGCTAAACGTCCGGAAAACGAAGGGAAACGGATTGTAGTTGTTCTTCCCGATACCGGAGAACGTTATCTGAGTACGTCGCTATTCCAGGAGGGTTAAGATTATAAGCAAGCGTAGATGAAGATAATATTATTAATGATCTTGCAGAACGTACACCAATGAAAACTAAGCATAACTTCGGAGGCCATAATGAGCGAAACAGAAAAAGGGACATGGAAACTGAAAACAGGATTGGCAGAAATGTTGAAAGGCGGAGTTATCATGGATGTGACGACTCCGGATCAGGCAAAAATTGCAGAAGAAGCTGGGGCTTGCGCAGTTATGGCCTTGGAACGTGTTCCGGCAGATATACGGGCTGCCGGCGGGGTAGCCAGAATGGCTGACCCAACGATTATTTTAAAGATCATGGATGCGGTTACGATTCCGGTCATGGCCAAGGCAAGGATTGGACATTTTGTCGAAGCACAGGTTTTAGAAAGTCTGGGCGCTGACTATATTGATGAAAGTGAAGTCCTTACCCCGGCTGATGACCTGTATCACATTGATAAACATGCCTTTGCGGTACCCTTCGTTTGCGGAGCCCGCAATCTGGGAGAGGCCTTGCGTCGGATCGGAGAAGGCGCAGCGATGATCAGGACCAAAGGGGAACCCGGAACGGGGAATATCGTGGAAGCAGTAAGGCATATGCGGACGGTACAGAGTGAAATCAGAAGATTGAAGACAATGCCGAAAGAAGAGCTGATGACTGCCGCCAAAGAAATGGGAGCACCTTATAATCTGGTATTGTCTGTCGCCGAAAACGGGAAGCTGCCGGTCGTGAATTTTGCGGCTGGCGGAATCGCAACTCCGGCGGACGCCGCCTTAATGATGCAATTGGGTGTAGATGGGATCTTTGTAGGATCGGGAATCTTCAAGTCTTCAAATCCGAGGAATCGCGCCAAGGCTATTGTCCTGGCCACGACGCACCATAACGAACCCGAGGCCTTAGCTGAAATATCCCGAAATCTAGGGGAAGCAATGCCGGGATTGGAGATCTCCACGATCAGCGTCAGCGAACGAATGCAGGAACGCGGCTGGTAACAGAGATCCCAAAACATAAAACTTAAAGATCAGTTGAATATTCAAAAAAATAAAATACGAATATATAATGAGGAGATGTTTAATATGAGCAAAGAAAATTGGAAATTTGATACCCTGCAGGTTCATGCAGGCCAGGTTCCGGATCCAACTACCGGATCCAGAGCCGTCCCGATTTATCAGACTACATCCTATGTGTTCAGGGATGCTAAGCATGGCGCCGATTTGTTTTCCTTGGCAGAACCTGGCAATATCTACACTCGGATCATGAATCCAACATCGGATGTTCTGGAACAGAGAATTGCTGCGCTCGAAGGCGGCGTCGGGGCGCTTGCTGTAGGATCGGGTTCTGCAGCCATTACTTACGCCATTCTGAATATCGCCGGGGCCGGAGATGAGATTATCTCTGCCAGCACACTGTATGGAGGGACACATAATCTTTTTGCGATTACGCTTCCGAAGCTGGGGATCAAGACCCATTTTGTCAATCCGGATGATCCCGCGAATTTTAAGAAAGCCATCACGGAGAAGACCAAAGCCATTTATATTGAATCGATAGGCAATCCAGGGATCAATATCATCGATATTGAAGCAGTTGCCAAAGTAGCCCATGATAACGGAATACCGCTTATTATCGACAATACATTTGCAACGCCATATCTTCTGAGACCTATCGAATACGGTGCAGATATTGTGGTCCATTCAGCAACCAAGTTTATTGGGGGGCATGGCACATCCATCGGCGGGCTGATCATTGACGGCGGAAAATTTGACTGGGCAGCCAGCGGCAAGTTCCCTGGATTTACAGAACCGGATCCGAGTTACAACGGATTGGTTTATGCAACATTGGGTGCACCGGCTTTTATTCTAAAAGCCAGAGTGCAGCTCTTGCGAGATACCGGCGCAGCACTGAGCCCGTTTAATTCTTTCCTGTTTATCCAGGGTCTTGAAACTTTGTCTTTGCGTGTTAAACAGCACGTGGCCAACACCTGGAAAGTTGTTGATTATTTGAAAAACCACCTCAAGGTTTCGTGGGTGAATTACCCGGGATTGAAAGACAATAAATATTTTGATTTATCGTTAAAATATTTTCCGCAAGGCCCTGGCTCTATATTTACATTTGGCATTAAAGGCGGCGCGGAAGCGGGAGTAAAATTGATCAACAATCTTGAGCTGTTCTCGCTGCTTGCCAATGTTGCAGATGCCAAATCCCTTGTTATACATCCTGCTAGTACCACGCATGCCCAGCTCTCCGAGGAAGAACAGCGGGCCGCCGGGGTAACACCCGATATGATCCGGCTGTCGATTGGAATTGAAGATGCCGATGATATCATTGCTGATCTGGAACAGGCTTTTGCCAAACTATAACGAATAACTTACGGGCAATAAGAATTGTGTCGGGCAAATGTTTGGTAAAAGCCAAGCATTTGCCTTCTTCCATTGGGATTAGATGAGTCTATTTGGAATATATCGGACTTTAAGATGGCAGGATAACAAAATATTTGTTTGCAATTCATTTCAACTGAACCAATGATCAAGCAACGGGAGAATGGATATGAAAAAAACCGTAGTGGTTGCTATGAGCGGCGGCGTCGACAGTTCAGTTGCCGCTCTGTTGTTAAAAAGAGAAGGATACCGGGTTATCGGTGTCACCATGCAGATCTGGCCGCAGTCGGAGGACAAAGCCAAAGCGTGCTGCAGCCTCGAGGCAGTCAATGATGCCCGCAGAGTGGCCTGGAAGCTTAAAATTCCATATTACGTGATGAATTTCAGGAAGGAGTTTGAAGACAAGGTTATTGACAACTTCTGCAGTGAATATCTTCGAGGAAGAACGCCTAATCCATGTATCGAATGCAACAAGCATCTGAAATTTGATTCTTTGCTGCAGAAAGCCCGTGGTTTGGGGGCGGATTATATTGCAACTGGGCACTATGTCAGGAAGGAGTATGATGACAAAACACAGCAGTGGGTGCTGAAAGCAGGGATTGATGAGACGAAAGACCAGAGTTACGCACTCTATCATCTGACTCAGGATCAGCTTGCCCATACTTTTTTTCCCCTGGGTGAATATCGCAAAGCGGATGTCAGGCAGATTGCTGAAGGGGAAGGACTGGCTGTCGCCAAAAAAGCAGAGAGCCAGGATATTTGTTTTGTCGAGGGAACAGCAGGTGATTTTATTGAAGGATACCGTCAATTGAAGAATGTCCAGGGGGTTATCGTTGATTCTCGGGGGATGATTCTCGGCAGACATAAGGGAATATACCGCTATACAGTCGGGCAGCATAAGGGACTCGGACTGGCGCTCGGTTTTCCTGTTTATGTTACTTCGATTGATGCTGAAACCAATACGATCAGGGTCGGATCAAAGGACGAGCTTTTCAGCTCAGGCCTGCATGTTGAGAATGTGCATTATATTTCCGGTGTGTTTCCAGAACAGATTCAAAACATCCTGGTGAAGATCAGATACAATGCGCCAAAAGTATCCGCGGTGGTCAATTCTCTGGAAAATGGGACAGCCGTAGTGATCTTTGGAGAAAAACAGCGTGCGGTGACTCCCGGACAGGCGGTCGTATTTTACGACGGAGAAAGCGTCTTAGGAGGAGGTACAATCCGAGAAACTATTAAATGCTAAAGTTTTGCCCTGATGGAAGAAGTACACGAGATTCATAAGTAGCTATAAAATCGAATGGGGTAACAAAAATATATAAAATTTGAAGCTTGTTACTAATTTATAAAAACTATTGAAATATCTTGAAATATTAGATATAATTTCAGTTGCGAAAAGAGGCAGTAGAGCCTTTTCAGCAAAGAATTTTTTGACCGTTCTCTGCAGAAGCTATAGAGGACCAAGGCCATACGGACAGCCGGGTCAAAAGCCGAAGTTGGCAACTTTGTTGCCTTATTGATTGAGCCGGGGCGGCTCGAAGCGTTATGAGTTGGCTAATTCATAGCCGTGTGCAAATCCGCTGCACATCACACTTGTGAAACGATCAATAAGAGTAGTAAAAGTAATTCCTTGCTATATAGACTCTGAAACCTCGAAAGCTGAATAAATAACTCTAAATGGAAAGGGTCTTCGCCCTTGACGTAAATAGAGCCAAATAAACAAGTTTTTCATGATCGTCGCGCTTAGGTGTGGTGTACTGCCCTGTTTTGCAGTACCGCTTCTAAGTGTTTTTTATTTTGGTACAAGTTTTTTGAGTTGGGCAAAAATCATTTTAGCGATTGGAGGAATTACTATGGGAAAAGTACTCGTTATCGGCTGCGGCGGCGTCGCCGGTGTGGCAATCCACAAAATCTGCCAGAATTCAGAGGCTTTTGGTGAACTGTGTATTGCCAGCCGTACGAAATCAAAATGCGATGCTTTAGCGGAAAAACTGGGCAGAGGTAAAACAAAAATCACAACAGCCCAGGTGGATGCTGACAACGTGGAAGAACTGATCGCGCTGATCAACAAAGAAAAGCCTGATGTTGTGCTGAATCTGGCATTACCGTATCAGGACCTGCATATTATGGATGCCTGTCTGGCCACAAAGACCAGTTATGTAGATACCGCCAATTATGAGCCTGAGGAGACTGCCCACTTTGAATATAAATGGCAGTGGGCCTATCGGGAGAAATTTAAAGAAGCAGGGATAACCGCCTTGCTCGGTTCAGGTTTTGATCCGGGGGTTACCGGGGTATTCAGTGCCTACGCCCTGAAGCACCACTTCGATGAGATTCATGAGATTGACATTCTCGACTGTAATGGCGGCGACCATGGCTATCCATTTGCAACAAACTTCAACCCTGAGATTAATATCCGGGAAGTCACGGCTAAAGGCAGCTACTGGGAAAACGGCCACTGGGCAGAAACTGAGCCGATGGAGATCAAAAGAGCGTACAATTTCAAGGGTGTCGGCGTCAAGGATATGTACCTGCTGCACCACGAGGAATTGGAAAGTCTGGCGCTGAATATTAAAGGCATCAAACGCATCCGTTTCTTTATGACTTTCGGACAAAGCTACCTGACACATCTGAAATGTCTCGAGAACGTTGGTATGACGAGCATTGAGCCTATTAATTATAATGGAATGGAAATCATCCCTTTGCAGTTCTTAAAAGCTGTCCTGCCGGATCCGGCTTCCCTTGGTCCGCGTACCAAGGGCAAAACCAATATTGGCTGCATTTTCAAGGGAATTAAAGACGGCAAGGAAAAAACCTACTATCTGTATAACATCTGCGATCATGAGGAGTGCTATCGAGAAGTAGGAAGCCAAGCCATCAGCTATACCACCGGCGTGCCGGCGATGATCGGGGCGATGTTGGTTATGAATGGTACCTGGGCGAAACCTGGTGTTTATAATATGGAAGAGTTTGATCCCGATCCTTTTATGGAAGCACTCAATAAATGGGGTCTGCCCTGGGAAGAAGACTTCAATCCGGCGCTGGTACCCTGATGGGAAACGCAATAATGGATCTGTACGCAAGAGAACAGAATACTGAACAGAAGGCTGTAGAAACAGAAAATGCGGAGAACTGGTTTGACCGTGTTCCAACTCCGAGCTATGTGGTTGATGAAAATCTGTTAATATCAAATTTAGAAATTTTACAAGACGTTCAGGAACAGAGCGGAGCAAAAATTCTGCTCGCCCAGAAGGCATTTTCAATGTTCGGGGTATACCCTTTGATTGCCCAATATTTGTGCGGAACAACAGCCAGCGGTTTGTACGAGGCGAAGCTTGGCCGCGAAAAATTTGGCAAAGAAGTGCATATTTTCAGCCCGGCTTACCGGGAGGATGAATTCGATGAGATCTTGACTGTATCTGATCATATCATATTCAATAGCTTTTCTCAGTGGGATAAGTTTGGTAAGCTGGCGCTTGCCGCAGGGGCAGAATGCGGCCTGCGGATCAACCCGGAATGTTCCACCCAGGAAGGTCATGGCATGTATGATCCGTGCGGACCCTATTCCAGACTCGGTGTGACCAGGGCAAACTTTAAGCAGGATCGGCTCAAAGGCCTTTCCGGACTGCATCTGCATACGTTGTGCGAACAAAATGCCGATGCGCTGGTGACAACGGTTGAAGCCTTTGAGAAGTCGTTTAGTCAGTTCTTGCCTGGGATGAAATGGCTGAATCTTGGTGGGGGGCACCACATTACACGTGAAGATTACGATCGGGAGCTTCTGATTCGGACCATCAAGCGTCTGCGGGAAACCTATGGCATTACCGTGTACCTGGAACCTGGCGAAGCGATCGCGCTGAATGCCGGTTTTCTGGTCTCATCCGTGCTGGATACGCTGCTTAACGGTATGAACATTGCTATCCTGGATGCCTCAGCTGCTTGTCATATGCCGGATGTACTGGAAGTTCCGTACCGTCCCCGGATAGTTGGCTCAGGGCAGCCCGGAGAAAAGAAAACTACGTACCGTCTTGGGGGGCCAACCTGCCTGGCCGGCGATATCATCGGGGATTATTCATTTGATCGGGCCTTAAATCCCGGAGACCGCCTTGTCTTCTGTGATATGGCAATTTACTCCATGGTCAAAAACAATACATTCAATGGGATACGGCTGCCGGATATTGTCCTGAACAAGGCTGACGGTACCATTCAGACTGTCCGTAGCTTCGGCTATGAGGATTTTAAAAACCGTCTGTCTTAAATGGAATGCCAGTTTTTCATTATGAGACAGGCCTTTTGAAAATATGGTATTCTCAGTGAAAATAGGTTATACTGTTCTATTGGAGCATGCAATTGAGCAAATACTGTTGACACTGAACTTGAGGAGGAAAGCTAATGCCGATCAAAATTCCGGACGATTTACCGGCAAAAGAAATCCTGGAGAATGAAAATATATTTATTATGGGTGAAGACCGGGCACAGCACCAGGATATTCGTCCTTTAAGAATAGCACTGCTTAATTTAATGCCTACCAAAATCGTTACCGAAACGCAGTATTTGCGCTTGATGAGCAACTCACCTCTGCAAATAGAGATAACACTGCTCTACACTTGGACGCATAAGCCTGCAAATACTTCGGAAGAGCATTTAAGCAGGTTCTACAGCTCTTTTGATGAAGTGAAAGATCAAAAATTTGATGGTCTGATTATCACCGGTGCACCGGTCGAAAATCTGGAATTTGAAGATGTAGACTACTGGGATGAACTCAAACAGATCATGAAGTGGAGCCTTACCAACGTTTATTCAACCATACATGTCTGCTGGGGAGCCCAGGCGGGATTATACTATCATTATGGGATTCCGAAATATCCGCTTGACAGTAAAATGTTTGGGATATTCAACCATAAGATTATCAGTCATAACAACAACAATAATTTTCTGCGGGGATTTGACGAAGTATTCAATGCACCGCATTCCCGCCATACGGAAGTCCGGATTGAAGACATTGAAAAGCATCCGGAACTGGAAGTCCTGGCAACGTCGGATGACGCTGGTGTCTATATGGTCGCCGGGAAGCATGGCCGACATCTTTTTGTTACCGGCCATCCCGAGTATGATGCGCTTACGCTGAAAACCGAGTATGATCGGGATGTGAATAAAGCCCTGGATATCGCGGTCCCCAATAATTACTTTCCTAATGATGATCTGAAGAGAATGCCTCAGGTCACCTGGAGAGGACATGCCAATTTACTGTTTTTAAATTGGCTGAACTACTATGTATACCAGCAGACGTCTTTCGACCTTGGACAATTGGCTGAGTCGGACTGAGTTCTAAGTTGCTAAGCCAACTGAGCCAGATTAAATTAACTTAACTGTTTTGTTAAGCTTAAATTTTGAAGCTTTAGATAGCATGCGTATCTTTTTCTTTTTGGGGGCTTCCGGATTGTTTTATGTTTATATTGTAGAATGCAAAGATGGGACACTGTATACGGGTTGGACTGTGGACATACAGAAGAGGCTGACAGCTCATAACAGGGGTAAGGGTGCAAAATATACCCGGTCACGGTTTCCTGTTGTCCTCAAATATCTGGAACAGGTGGCATCCAAACCGGAAGCATTTCAAAGGGAATACAGCATCAAACAATTGACTAGGGAACAAAAATATCAGCTGATTGCCCAAAGCAAGTCGGATCAAATTACCTGATGGAATGTCAGGTTATTTTTTTACATAAAAATTAAGCACAGAATTTACCTTTCCGGCCACAGAATATTTTCTTTTTAGCGGTCCATAATAAAACGAAAATATTAAAACGGAGGTATTTTTGCGATGAAAGCCAAGAAGATGCAAGGACCTAACACTGGAATCAGATGTGTGGTCAATACCTGTTATTATTATATGGATGGGGATCACTGTACAGCTGAAAAAATTGAAGTGCAGCCCCGGAATGCAGCTGATTCCGAGCAGACTGACTGTGCGACCTTCATCAAAGAATAACAGGAAAAATGGAGGGGGGATACGCTACTTTGTCCCCTCTTTTCCATTCTTGTTACTTTCGTTTCAATAATAATGGTCCCTCTAATATTGATTACAGGCTTTATTGAAGTGGTATACCGGTATTCCGCTCATATCTTTGAATAAGTGGGTCAATGATTACGGCAGAGACAAGACCAAGATAAGCAGAGATAAAACCGAATCCCAAGAATGCAATGAACTGCTGCAAGTCAGGCTGGAGCGAATGGTAATATAAGAAAACGGCTAAACCGCACCAGAAACCCTGACAGAATGGACAGCCAAACAGCTTGCAGAAAAAGTAGCCTTTCTGCTTAAGGGCATCTCTGATCTTTTTAAATAAGACAAAGTCAAATAGAAAAAAACGGAGGCTTAAAGCCAGCAAAAGCTCAAAAACCATTATAGATCACCTGATTTTTTAAAATTTGTCCTTTTACATTCCATATTATGGTAAAATAAAATAATATGTGCCTAGTTAATGATGACCAGGTTAAAAATCAAAAAACAAAAAAGCCTGATGCAAGAATCATCTGGAAAGGGATTTAGGATTCTCGATCAGGCTTTTTCATTGTCAGGTATTCTGATTTGAGGATTAGATTCCGCTCATATTCTTTTGTTTTTCATAACGGGTGCGGGTGTTTTTGTCTAAAAATCTTTTGCGTAGGCGAACGTTGATGGGTGTAATTTCTACATATTCATCATCATTGATATATTCCAGGGCTTCTTCCAGACCGAGCAATTTTGCCGGTTCCAGTCTCAGGCTTTCATCGGCTCCGCTGGAGCGCATGTTGGTCAACTGCTTTTTGCGGGCAATGTTGATATCAATATCCTGTTCGCGGTTGCTTTGACCGACAATCATACCTTCATAGACTTTGGTTCCGGGATCAATAAACATTCTGCCGCGGTCCTGCAGCTGAAACAGTGCATAAGCGGTGGATTCTCCCGGATCTGAAGCGACCAGGACTCCTCGGTTGCGGCCTTGAATATCGCCCTTATATGGTTGATAGGAATGGAAGACATGAGCCATGATTCCTTCCCCGCGGGTTTCGGTAAGATAGTCCCCCCTGAAGCCGATCAATCCGCGTGCCGGAATCAAAAACTCCAGGCGTGTAACTCCACCAGACATGTTGACCATGTTCTGCATCTCAGCTTTACGGGTGCCAAGCATTTCAATCACGGTGCCGGTGCACGAATCAGGAATATCACAAGTCAGATGCTCAAATGGCTCGCATTTGACACCGTCAATCTCCTTCAGAATAACTTCCGGTTTCGAGACCATCAGTTCGAAGCCTTCTCTTCGCATATTTTCAATCAGGATGGACAGGTGCAGCTCTCCGCGTCCTGATACTTGAAAACAGTCCATGTTTTCAGTTTCTTCCACGCGGAGACTAACATTTGTTTCAATCTCTTTAAATAGTCTTTCCCTAAGCTTGCGGGACGTGATATGTTTTCCTTCTGTTCCGGCAAAAGGACCGGTATTGACCATGAAAAGCATGGTCAGGGTAGGTTCGTCAATTTCAATCATCGGAAGAGGTTCAGGATTCAACGGATCAGCTATGGTTTCTCCGATATTGATATTGGGAATGCCGCTGATAGCTACGATGTCTCCGGCATTTGCTTCAAGTACATCAACCCGACCTAAGTTCTGGAAGGTAAATACTTTACCGACTTTGACTTTCTCGATCGATCCGTCTCTTTTGATCACAGCGACTTGAGTATTAGCAGTCAGCTTGCCCCGGAAGACACGTCCGATAGCAATCTTGCCAAGGTAATCGTTATAGTCGAGTGTTGTTGCCAGCATCTGCAGAGGACTGTCGGGATCGCATTCTGGAGCAGGAATTTCTCTCAGAATCGTTTCGAATAACGGGACCAGATCTTCAGTCATTTCCCCGGGTTCATAACCGGCATTTCCTTGACGGGCTGAAGTATAAACGATTGGAAAATCAAGTTGTTCATCACTCGCACCCAGCTGCATAAACAGCTCCAGAACTTCATCGACAACTTCGTAGGGACGCGCTTCAGGCCGGTCGACTTTGTTAATGACGACGATGGGTTTCAAATCCAGTTCCAAAGCCTTACGAAGCACAAATTTGGTCTGAGGCATCGGGCCTTCAAACGCATCAACAACCAGAAGCACACCGTCGACCATTTTCAGGACGCGTTCGACTTCTCCACCAAAATCGGCATGCCCAGGGGTATCGACAATATTGATCTTGACACCCTGCCAGTTTACGGAAGTATTCTTAGCCAGAATGGTAATTCCGCGTTCCTTCTCCAGATCATTGGAGTCCATGACTCTTTCTTCGACTTGTTCATTGGAGCGAAACGCTCCGCTTTGTCTGAGCATGACATCGACGAGACTTGTCTTGCCATGATCGACGTGGGCAATAATTGCCAAATTTCTTAAATGGTCAGCGTACATTCAATTTCTCCTGTCGTAATCTAATTCTTTCTCCTTAACAAGTAAGAACATAAATAAGAATATTGGTATTTGCATATCGAAATCTTAAAGAAGTAATACTTGCCAATCGTCCTGCGTGTGAAGAGGACTTAACCTTTAACATTATAATACGTTTAAACTTTTTTTCAAATTAATTTATTTTTCCTGAATTTTATTTTATTTATTCTGTAATCAGATTTTGTCCATATTTTATTGGAGCTGTTTCAACAGCATTCTGCAATCAGCATTTTATGGGCTAGGCTTGCTTAAATAGGCAGAGAAATATATAATTTCATGTGGACGAGTATAAAACACATCATGAAGGAGCAGACCCGATGAGGAAATCCAGACGATACTATCGCAGACGAAACAAGACACCGTTGCTCGCCATCATAATCATCGTATTTGCCTTAGCAGTCGTAACGGGATCCAAAATAGTTTCCGGCAATGCACTCGATCATTCTCAGACAGACTCAAGCTACGGTGCCCAAACGGCTGATCATTCCAGTGAAGCAGCGGACACTGCGCGTCTCATCCGGCAGGCTGACGTTGCTGCCGGTATGAAAATCGATGAATACAAAGGTGTGGCAGTCTATTCCAATGGCGCGGATTATATGTCCAGTCACGGCTTAAGTTATAGTAAAGATGGTTATTATTACGGCTACAAGTGGCAGTGCGTAGAATTTGTAAAACGATTCTATTATGAAATCTATCATCATGAGATGCCTGACGGCGCTGGGAACGCCAAATATTTCTTTAATCCGATGCTGGCACAGGGCAAACTGAATGAACAGAGAGGCCTTGTTCAGTACGTTAACGGAGGGAATGAAAAACCCCGGGAAGGAGACCTGCTGGTCTTCAATGAGGGGTCTTACGGTCACGTTGCAATTATCTGCGGAGTGGCTGACGAATGGATTGAAGTCATTCAGCAGAACTCAGAGGTTCCCAGGGAAAAATACAGTCTTGTTTACAAAGATGGTACCTATACGATATCCGGAGACAGAGATCCAGCCGGATGGCTCAGAGCTAGCAGCAGGTAAACCTGGCCATAACAGCAAAGATTTAGAAATTGAGAAACCAGAAAAATATTAAGGCTGAGCCGAGATGGAGAATTTCGACTCAGTCATTTTAGTATATCAAAAAGTAGAAATACAACTTTCTGATATATCTAAATGCAGCTATGGCTGACGCCAAGGCGTGGCGTCAGCAAAGGTTTCTTTTTATTAGCTGAAAATAATTTGTAATAATCTACGATAATTGGAAACAATAATGGTAAACCTGTAGAGAATATCGAACATTATCGGCATAGTGTAAAGGAGTATCCAGAATGAGAATTCCCAATCATATTGGGGTTATCCCAGATGGCAACCGGCGATGGGCAGACAACAATGGATTACCAAAGGAGATGGGCTACCGGGAAGGTCTGGACCCAGGACTTAAACTTCTGAAATTATGCAGGGGAGCCGGCGTCAAAGAACTGACCTATTATGGTTTTACAGTGGATAATACCAAAAGACCAGCTACTCAGAAGAAAGCTTTTGTGCAGGCCTGCATTGATGCAATTGGTATGATTGCGAGCGAGGACGTGTCCTTGTTAGTGATTGGCGATACAGAATCTAAGATGTTCCCCAAAGCGCTGCTGCCATATACGCGTCGGACAAAAGTCGGCAAAGGCGGCATTAGAGTGAATTTTCTCGTCAATTACGGCTGGGAATGGGATCTGGGAAATCTTCGTACTGCCGAAAAGAATAAGAGAAAGGTTATTAAAGAGTTAAAATCAAATGATATTTCCAGAGTTGATTTGCTGATCCGCTGGGGAGGAAGACGCCGACTCAGCGGTTTCCTGCCTGCACAAAGTGTTTATGCGGATTTCTATGTACTCGATGATTACTGGCCAGATTTTAAGGAAGAGCATTTCTATGATGCTCTGAAGTGGTATAATACGCAGGATATTACTTTAGGCGGTTAAAAAAAGAATGTGAGTGGAGAATGCACAGTCTCGGTGAATAAAGGTATTAACAAAGGTATTGACAAAGAAGTAATTGGACTGATATAGTGAATAGGAATATATGAAAAGATGATGACAGGGAATAATAAGTCCGGAGTATTTGTGCAGAGAGCCGCAGGCTGGTGAAAAGCGGTCAAGACGAAAGACTGAACTCCCCCTTGAGTTGCCGGCTGAAACCATTTAGGCAGTAGGACCGGACGGAGTCTTCCGCCGTTAAAAGGAAGGGGATATCGGAAGATGGTTTCACTGTTTTCCCGCATCCTGTAGAGTGAACGGCATGTGCCGTTAACATGAGTGGTACCGCGAATTGGCCTTCGTCTCATTAATTGAGACGAAGGCTTTTTGACGTCCAAGGATGGACGAATGACGCATTCAACGAATGGCAGGGAGCGACAAACTATAATGAGGAGGTATTGGAATGCGCAGATTATATTTGTTTGACACCACGTTAAGGGATGGTGAACAATCTCTCGGGATCACGTTAAATGTCCGGGAAAAACTAGAGATTGCCAAGCAGCTGGCGACACTCGGCGTAGACATTTTGGAGGCGGGCTTTCCGGCTTCATCTCCCGGGGACTTCGAATCTGTGAAAATCATTGGCAGGGAGGTTAAGGGAATCACAGTGTGTGGACTGACCCGTTGTGTGAAAAAAGATATTGACCTTTGTGCCGAGGCCCTCAAAGAAGCTGAGAACCCTAGAATTCATACCGGAATCGCCGTTTCCCCGATTCATATGGAGAAAAAACTCAGGCTAAAACCGGAACAGGTGATTCAAAAGGCTGAAGAAGCTGTCAGACATGCCAAAAAATATCTGAACGATGTCGAGTTTTATGCTGAAGACGCTTTTCGGAGTGATTATGATTTTCTGGCTAAAATATTTGAGCGCGTGATCGCGGCCGGAGCAACCGTCGTAAATATTCCGGATACTGTTGGATACGCGACTCCGTGGGAATTCGGCGAACTGGTCTCCTATATCAAAACGAATGTCCCTAATATTGATCGGGTGAAAATAAGTGTCCATTGTCATAATGATCTTGGAATGGCCACAGCAAACACTCTAGCCGGGATTATGGCCGGGGCCGATCAGGTGGAAGGCACTATCAACGGGATAGGGGAAAGAGCCGGCAATACCGCTTTGGAAGAAGTCATTATGGCGATGTATACCCAGAAAGACCGCTACGGCATCGATTTGGCTGTTAACACCCGGGAAATTGCCGCCACTAGCAGACTGGTTTCCTCGATCACAGGGGTGCCTGTGCCGAGCCATAAAGCAATCGTTGGCACGAATGCATTTATGCACGCTTCAGGAATCCATCAGGATGGAATACTAAAAGAAAAACAGACCTATGAGATTATTGATCCGGAGACGATCGGAGTGCCAAGAAATCAGATGGTCCTGAGCGCCAGATCAGGAAGGCATGCTCTCAAACACAGGCTGGAAGAGCTCGGATATAAGCTTGAAGAGACTCAGATGAATACGCTTTATGAAGAATTCTTACTGCTGGCAGATAAGAAGCAGGAAATCTACGACGAAGATCTGCATATTCTAATGGGAACAGGCATACCTGAGCAAAAGAGAATCAAAGTAAAGAATATATCCGTAGCGACTGCCGGGACACAGTCGGCCACGGCAGCTGTTACCCTGGAAATACAGGGGACAGAGATAACTGATGCCGCAATTGGAAACGGTCCTATCGATGCTGTGTTTAAAGCAATCGATCGAATTATCGGTAAAGAAGTCCGGCTCGAGGATTACAGTATTAAATCTGTGAGCCGCGGCAAGGAGGCGCTTGGGAATGCAACGGTTAAAATTTTTGCCGACGGAAATTATTATGTCGGCAAGGGAGTAAGTACCGACGTCATCGATGCTAGCGCCCTGGCCTATGCCGATGCAGTCTCCAAACTTAGCTGACAGACAAGAAAAGATGCCTTTAATTTGGCATCTTTTTTTTTAGAAAACATTTCTCCCGGAGAAAATCTCCTGCATCTCATGTTTAATTCTTTGTTTGATCCTTCTCCGTTTACTGGAGGATATCTCTTCTTTCTCAGCTCCGAATAGATAATGATCAAGATCAAACTCTCTTAAAAGCATCTTGGTGTGAAAAATATTATCCTGATAGACGTTGACATCAATCAGCTGATATCTGTTTCTGGTCTCTTCCGAAATAAAATTCTGAATGGAATTAATCTTATGATCAATAAAATATTTTCTACCGTTTACGTCCCGGGTAAAGCCCCGGACACGGTAATCGATAATCGCAATATCCGGTTCAAAACTTGTAATCAAGTAGTTTAAAGCCTTTAGCGGCGAAATCTGGCCGCAGGTGGAGACGTCGATATCGGCCCGGAACGTACTAATCCCCTTGTCAGGGTGGTTTTCCGGATACGTATGCACCGTAATATGACTTTTATCCAGATGACCGACCAATGACTGCGAATCAGGCCCCGGGGCTTCGTTTTCAAGGATTTCCATCGGTTCACGGATCATAATCTGATTTTCAGCGACCAGCATGGTGACACTGGCACCTTGAGGATCGTAATCCTGATTGGCGATATTCAGAATATTGGCTTCAATGATCTCAGCGACAGAAGTCAGAATTTTAACCAGCCTGTCGGCATTGTATTCTTCATCAATATACTCAATGTATTTCTTATGTTGATCCTGCGATAAAGCATAGCAGATATCATAGAAATTAAAGCTCAACGTTTTCGTCAGGTTGTTAAAACCATATAATTTTAATTTTTTATTGATAGGTTTTATATTCATTTTCTTGCACCTATACCAAATATTATTTTTAAGCCTTTTTCTCTCAAGTTACTACTTTATTATACATATTTTTTAACTTTTTCTATAGACAGTTCGAATATTTTTGAACAAATATTTTTAAACAAATTCTTTTAAAAACAAGACGAAAATGGTGATAATATTCTTTGTAAGATTAACAAGATATAGGTTATAATTTATTAAGAAAAAACAAAGTTTGTGAGTTGAAAAAAATGCGCATAGGCTTCTTTGACTCCGGGGTCGGTGGAATCACCGTACTGCATGAAGCGATCAAGCAGCTGCCCCGGGAGGATTTTATTTATTACGCGGATATTGATCATGTGCCTTATGGGACCAAAAGCAAGGAAGAAGTCCTGAAACTGGTTTTGGATGCTGTTGATTTCATGGCTGCTGAAGGGATAAAAGTTCTGGTAGTCGCCTGTAATACGGCGACGAGTATTGCCATCAAGGAGCTTCGCCAAAGATATGATCTTCCAATCCTTGGCATGGAACCGGCAGTAAAACCAGCTGTCGAAAATAATGGTTGCAAGAGAATACTGGTCATGGCCACCCCGCTCACACTTCGCGAAGAAAAGTATCAAAACCTGGTCACCAGACTGGATCAGGACCATCTTGTGGATGGCAAAGCATTTCCGGAGCTTGTTGAATATGCTGAAAATTTTTATTTTGACAAAGATGAGATCCTGAAATACCTGAATCGCAAACTTGGCATTCATAATTTGACCGAGTATGGTACTGTCGTTTTAGGATGCACACACTTTCCATATTTTAAGCGGATTCTGCAGGAACTGTTTCCTGCTGATACGCACATTATTGATGGAAGTATGGGAACCGTCAATTATCTGAAAAAAATCCTGACTGAAAGAAAACTTTTTGCTGAGGACGGTCATGGTCAGGTCACTTTCTATTCTTCAGGCCGAAAAGAGCCTTCGGAATCCCGTTATGCCCGGTACCTCCTGCTGCTGGATCAAAATCAATAAAGCCGCTAAGACGGCTTTATTTTTTTGGCAAATATTTCATGACTTCCAAATCTTCTATGGTTATTAATCCTTCGTTGACGACCTCGTCCAAAAAAAGCAGAAAGTCCTGCAGATATTCGGCGCTGTCTATCACTTCAATAACAATCGGAAGGTCATTGGAAAGGTCCAGTATTCTCGACGTTTTTATTCTCGTATTGGCGCCGAATCCTTCAATTCCCCTGAAGACAGTTGCACCAGCCAGGCCCAGCTCTTTGGCCTTTAAGACAATTGTGTGATAAAGGGATACTCCTTTATATTTACTGGCTTCTCCAATATAGATACGGATTCTTCTAGCCTGACCAGATATTTTTACCATCGAGATCCCTTCCTTTATTTTATTAATAGCTGAGTCAGGCTCATTCCAAGCCAGACGGCAATCAGTCCGACGAGCATGCTTCCCAGACCGTTCAGCACAGCTACAATAATCTCTCCGCTCTTAATAAGATTCAGGGTTTCAAGGCTCAGCGTAGAAAAGGTTGTAAACGCGCCCAGAAAACCCACAGATATAAATAAACGGGTATTTGGGCTGGTCACCAGGTTTTCAACTCCTAGTACATAGACAATACCCAGAACAAAACACCCCAGCATATTGACGACGAAGGTCCCCCAGGGAAAGGTATAAAAATATTTTTGATAAATCCAGGTGGAAAGTACATAACGGGCAATAGCTCCAAGTGCGCCGCCTAAACCGATCACCAGATAGACGGAATAATTCAAAGGAAGATCAGCCTCCTGTAAAGTTAAATACTCCCTGAAAAAAGGGTTATTTAAGTATATCATTTTATTTCAGCATATTTCAATAAAAAGCTCAGGATAAAAAGCGCAATACTTGAATAGGAAGATACGAATTGACATTTTGAGCAATAAACGTTATATTAATAATATGAATTCGATAATCATTATCAAAATTATTGTGACATTTGAACAAAATATCAAATTTTTTAAAATTCATAAGGAGACTGCAATGGACGCTACCTTCCTTACAATGGACAAGATACCCGTAAACTCGAATGCCAGAATTGTCAATATACACATGGATGCCGTATTAAGAAAAAAACTGACAGATATGGGCCTGGTCAAAGGGACAGAATTTAAAGTTGACGGCCAAGCTCCGTTGGGGGACCCTATGAAGATTAATCTGAGAGGATATCATCTGGCTATCCGTAAAAGCGACGCCAGGAAAATTCAGGTTGAGAAGATTTGAAACAGATAATAGCAATCTGCCTCCCTACTTTTGGTTTTTAAATGATAATCATAATCACTATCATATATAGTCTTTAATTACGAATGATGAACACCGCAAATTATACCTTGTTTAAAGGGCAATATACAGCAATAAATATTGAAACAAATATTGTATGAAATGCTTAATCGCAAGTGTTTCAGGGGAAGGATAAACAGATGGTAAAGAATTTTACGATAGCTCTTGTTGGAAACCCAAACTGCGGGAAAACAAGCATTTTTAATGCGTTGACAGGATCGAGGCAGCATGTTGGCAATTGGCCGGGAGTAACCGTTGAGAAAAAAGAAGGTACGGTCAGGTTCAGCGGGAATGAGATCAGCGTAATTGACTTACCCGGGGCGTATAGTCTTTCCGCCAGTTCGGAAGATGAAATGGTTGCGGTAAACTATATTTTGCAGGAAAAACCCGATGTTGTTGTGAACGTGATTGACTCAGCAAATCTGGAGAGGAATCTTTATTTCACGTTACAGCTGATTGAGATGGATACGAATGTAATCATTGCTTTGAATATGACAGATGAAGCAGTGAAAAAGAATATTTTCATCAATACAGCGAAACTTGGAGATGTTCTTGGCGTACCGGTTGTCACTACAGTGGCAACGAAGAACAAAGGGATTCGGGAGCTGCTGGAGACTTCAGCGGCAATGAAAGTAAAACCAGGCCGGCCCGTCCAGCCAGACTATTGGCAAACGATGAACCGGGAATCTGGAGCTTTGGCTGAGGCCCTGGTCCAAGAAGGTATTGCTGGTAAAGAATCGGCGAACTTGGCGGCTGTCAGGCTGCTGGAGGATGAGGCGTTTGCTCGAACGCAAATAGCAGGTTGTCCTACCCTGGAAAAACTGGCTGACAAGGAAAAAGACAGGATAACGAGCCGTTTTGGTCTTGAGCCCGGAATCTATCTGGCAGACCAGCGTTATACCTTTATTGGCCAAATCATTAGGGATTGTGTTCGTAGGGAAACGCCTCCGCAAAGAGATCTGACAGAAATGATTGACAGGGTTGTGACAAATAAATGGATCGGGATTCCTTTGTTCTTTGTAATGATGTTTTTGCTGTATCAGATCACAATGGGTCTCGGCAATAATGTTCTTGGGGGCTATGTGGACAGCGCCTTCGGGATCCTGGGGCGGTATGTTTCCGGCTTGCTGGTAAATGCTCCGGTCCTGGCCCAGTCCTTTGTCAGCGATGCTCTGATCGGCGGGGTGGGTTCTGTACTCGTATTTGTCCCGATGATGTTTACCATGTATTTCTTGATTTCTTTTCTTGAAGACAGCGGCTATATGGCTAGGGCAGCCTATGTCATGGACCGGCTGATGAATGCTGTCGGGCTGCACGGGAAAACAGCCGTTGCCATGATTGTCGGCAGCGGCTGCAATGTGGCCGGAATCATGTCCACCCGAACCTTGGACAGCCGGAAAGACCGTATGATCGGCATTTTAATCAGTCCGTTTATTTCCTGCAGTGCTAGGCTTCCAGTCTATGCGCTGTTTGCCGGGGCATTCTTCAGGGGCAAAACGATCGGCATCATACCGTTGGCAGGATTGGTCATTTTTTCACTGTACCTTTTAGGGATCATGGTTGCTGTTGCCGCGGGGAAAATCCTGAGTGAAACACTGTTCAAGCAGGAAAAATCCTACTTTGTTATGGAACTCCCGCCTTATCGTCTGCCGACGCTGAAGAGCCTGATACGGCACATGTGGGAAAAAACGGAGTCGTTTGTCAGAAAAGCAGGGACTGTGATCCTCGGGATCGTCGTTCTGATCTGGATACTTTCTGTTTTCCCAATCGGCGTTGAACCAGGCAGTACCGAGAGTCTCCTTGGAAAATTAGGCGCAGTCATCGCACCTGTATTATTCCCGGCTGGTTTTGGCAGCTGGCAGGCCTCTGTAGCACTTCTTGTCGGAGTCGGTGCCAAGGAAGCAATCATTGCGACGTTCGGGTTGGTTTACGGGACAGGCGAAGGAATGCTCGGAACAGTCTTAGCACAGCATTTTACGCCGCTCTCCGCCTATGCCTTTATGGTAATGACCCTACTTTATTCACCCTGTGCAGCGACAATCGGAATAATTAAAAAGGAGACCAATTCTGTTAAATGGACACTGTTTTCTGTTCTCTACTCACTGATCATTGGCTGGATCGCAGCGGTGCTGATCTTTCAGCTCGGTTCGTTGTTCATCTGAAATGAAGAATAGGCAGGAGGTATTGCGATGCTGATCAATTTGTTAACAGAAATTGCCGATAAACAAGCAAACTCCTTTTCTTCGCTGGCAAAAAAATTAGACCTCGATCCAGAGATGATCAAACAAATGCTGAATGACCTGCAAAGACTTGGATACCTGACTGCGGATAATGTAGCCTGCGTCAATGAACCATGTAAGGGGTGCGGGGGCTGCTGCAGCAAAGGAAACGGAGAAGCGGGAGCAATCTTGTGGACGCTCACGGCAAAGGGGAGGATACTTTTGGAATCCACGAACCGGTAAAGGGTATATGACGCAACACTAAGTTAATAAAAACCGTTAAAAAATACTGTCAACAGTATAAAACGATTAACAGTATCTTACAGATTTTAAGTTGCGCTTGTTTAGGGGTTCGCCCTACAGTCGGAAATATGAAAAAACCATTCATCTACTATTATCTGTTATTTATTGCTGTCGAGATTTATCATGCCGTTAATGTCGACCACTTCCATTCCTGACGGCAGGTCGAAAGTCCCAGCGGGTACGGCACCTGTTCCAATTTGCAGGTTTTTGAATTCCATAGTGGTCATCTCGCCCCCTGCCTCATATTGGGCCTTCACAACAATGCCGTACTCGGTGCTGATCCATTCCTTGACAGTTGATCCTTCACTGGTGAAAGTAAGGACTTTGCACTCCATGCCGTTGACCGTTTCAGTCCCGCCTATTGTATACTTAGATTCAACGAGACCACTGACATAATCAACAGGGGTGGTGGTGTCCGGACCGTTATATTCACTTAACGTCATTTTTATGGCGCTGTTTTGCCCCGAGGTATAAGTAATAAACTCTTTCTTGGACTTATCAAAAATAAAAGTCATCTTTGGGCCGTTAAAGGTGCCCTCCATTTTCATTTTCTGATCCTTGAGCCAGACTTTGCTTTCCGAAGATGCTCCGCCGCCAACAATCACATAATCATAGGCCATTTCTTTGACCAGCTGTCCTTTTCCGATCAGACCGGATACAATTTCATTATCATCAGGTAAAGTTTGTGTTTGTGTTTGTGTTTCTGTCGGAGCCGAGGTTGCTTCATTTTGGGCAGCTGATTCTTCTTTCCCGCCGCAGCCGGATAAAGCCCCAACGCAAAGAAGCAGCAAAACGAGCAAAAGCGCAAGATACCGTCGCGTCAATCTCATGATATTTTCCTCCTATACCTTCTTTTGTATTCAGATATGGAATTTAAAGATTTAATCATTCGATAAGAATGATGGCAAACTCTATTAGCGGATAAATCTTCAAAAATGATATTTTGTTAAACTATATTTGTTATATTATTTTTCGTGATGACTCATAAAAAGTCCTCTATATACGTATCATTTTATTCCAGAAATTAGAACACCATCCTGAATAATGGAATATTTTTTTGGTTTCAGCGATAAAAAAGTCAGAGGAACAAGTATTTGAAGGAACAAGTATTTGAATGTTAGATTTTTTTCCATTCCATGGTATAATATGATGGTCGATTTTTGATTCAACCAAAGCACAGCCATATGAAATGATTGGGAGGGTTGGTAATGATGAATAACAATGTTGAAACTAGGGAGTTTCAGACAGAAATCACCCAGCTGCTGGATATTGTTATTAATTCTCTCTATACGGAGCGAGAGATCTTCTTAAGAGAATTAATATCCAATGCAGCTGACGCTACGGAGAAACTGCGCTACTGCAGGCTCACCGAAAATGAGATAAGCGAATCCGAACAGCCGCTGGAAATTTCCATCGAAACGGATGAAGAAAAGCACACGCTTACCATTACCGATAATGGGATCGGAATGACCAAAGAAGAACTAATTGAAAATCTGGGTACGATCGCCCATTCAGGATCCAAGGAATTTATCAAACAGCTGACAGAGGTCAGAAAGGCCGGATCCGGAAGCAATACCGATTTAAGCCTGATTGGACAGTTCGGCGTCGGATTTTATTCGGCGTTTATGGTTGCGGAGAAAGTAACACTTTATACCCGCTCTTTCAGACCGGACTCTGAAAGCTGGATCTGGTCTTCAAACGGAGCAGGGAGCTATTTAATAGAACCGGGTGATCAAAGCAATTATGGGACCAGGATCGTTCTCCAGTTAAAAGAAAATGCCTATAATTTTAGCAAAGCTGACGAAATCAACAGGATTATCAAACAGTATTCGAGTTTTGTCCCTTATCCCGTGAAAGTTAACGGTGAAAAGGTCAATACCGTCGAAGCAATATGGACGAAAAACGCATCTGAAATCAGTGAGCAAGAATATACGGAATTCTATAAATATATTGACAATGCTTTTGACGAGCCATTTTACAGAATGCACTTTTCCTCCGATGCGCCCCTTTCCATTAAAGCACTGCTGTTTGTGCCCGGAGAAAATTATGAGCGGCTTGGCTTCAGTAAAATGGAGAGAGGCGTTAACCTATTCTGCAAAAAAGTCCTGATTCAGGAAAAATCTGAAGCCATCGTGCCGGAGTGGATGCGGTTTGTACGCGGCGTCATTGACAGTGATGACCTTCCCCTGAACATTTCCAGGGAGACCCTTCAGGACAATGCGCTTGTGGCCAAACTGAACAAGGTAGTCACCGGTAGATTTTTAAAGTATCTCGAAGAGCAAGCCAAAGATGATCCGGCCAAATACAATCAATTTTGGGAAAAATTCAGCAGGTTTATCAAAGAAGGAGCAGCCTCGGATTATGCCCACAAGGACGCACTGGTCAAGCTCCTGCGCTTTGAATCTAACATGACGGCTGAAGGTGAGCTGATTTCACTGGAAGGCTACGTCGGAAGAATGAGAGAGGAACAAAAAGCGATCTATTATGTCAGCGGCTCCAATCGTAAAGTGATTGAATCCGGGCCGTATCTTGAGATCTTTAAGGACAAGGGCATTGAAGTGCTCTATACGTATGAACCGATTGATGACTACATCTTAAGCGGGCTTCCTGAGTTCAAAGAGAAGAAGATTGTTGCGGCCGAACAGGACAGTCAGGATCTGCCGGATTTAGATGCTGAGCAGCCCAGTAATGCCGAAAGTGATATTCCCGAGGATGAAGTGAAGGTCTTATTGGATTGGTTCAAAGAAACACTTGGGGACAGGGTAACCGAGGTGCGTGCTTCCAAACGTCTCGTGGACAGTCCCGCCGTTGTGCTCAGCTCATACGGAACGCATAGCATGCAGAAAATGATGCAAATCATGAACAAGGATATGGAAGGTATCCCAGCGGGGATTTTGGAGATTAACGGCCGGCATCCGGTCATTCAGGGAATCAATGAGCTGCGCAAGTCGGGCGACGCATTTGCTGCGGCAGCGGCGGAACAGATTCTGGAAAACTCGCAGATTGCCGCCGGGCTGATCATCGATCCCAGGAGTATGGTTAGCAGACTCTACAACATCCTGGAAAGAGCGGTTGTGAAGAAATAATACCGGAGTGATTATTATTACGATTCTACTCTACGGGCTGATAGCGGGTCTGGTCACCGGGCTTGGCGCTGTCATCTCTATCTCAATAAAAAATATCACGAACAAGATACTTTCAATATCGCTCGGATTTGCGTCAGGAATCATGATCGGGATATCTGCCTTAAGTCTGATTCCGACCAGCCTGGACATGAGCAACAGTATCATTTGTATTGCCGGTTTTGCAGCAGGGGCTCTGTTCTTGTTTCTGGTGGATATTTCAATGCCGCACATTCACAAGGTTGAAGCGGATTTGAGTAACTATGCCAAGATGGGGTATTTTATCGCGCTCGGAATCACACTGCATAATCTGCCCGAAGGGATCGCGATCGGCGCGACCAGCGAAGTATCGTATCACATGGGTATCATGACAGCCTTGACAATCGGTCTGCATAATATTGCTGAAGGTCTTTGTGTGGCGATGCCGCTGTGTCTCGCCAACGTCCGGAAATCGAGGGTCGTCCTGATTACGACCATGACCGGTATGTCAACGCTGCTTGGTACCGGGCTGGGAATGATTCTTGGCCTGATCTCTCCGCTCATCATCGCTTTCTTTCTGGCGTTTGCGGCCGGAGCAATGATCTATATCAGCAGTGACGAACTGATTCCGAAAAGTCACCATTCCCACAGTGAGTATGCCAATGTCGGCATCATGCTCGGCTTTATCCTGGCATTAATCCTGTCGTAGAATTATCTGTGGCATATCAATCAATCATTTTGTGTCATCAAGCTATCGTTTTTCACGAGAACCAGCGGGAAAAAAATCGTAAAGGACGTTCCTTCTCCAGGGGTGCTTTCGACCCGTATTTCTCCTCCGCGAAGGTACACCAGTTCCGATACGATTGCCAGGCCGAGTCCCGATCCTTGGCCTTTTCCATGGGAACGGGAACGGTCTCCCTGGAAAAACCTTTCAAAAATATGAGGAACGTCTTCAGCCGGGATTCCTTCACCGTTATCCCTGACGGATAGAATAAAACGGGAATTTTCCGATTTAGCGAGGATATCAATCGTTCCGCCGGAAAGTGTATGTTGAATAGCGTTATTAACAAGATTGTACAGAATCTGTTTCAGTTCATCAGGTTTTAATGGAAGCACTTGCGACGTATCCAGGACTTCCGAGACGAAATCGTCAATTGTCCGGAAATCCTGGCCGTTGAATCTGAAAGTACGGTCTTTAAGCAGCGGGATCAAAAGCGGCATAAGTTCAGGAAGAACATCGTGCAGTCCAGAATTGAGCTCTTCGGAATGATCGCTGTTTATTTCTTCTTGGGCAATCCGATTTAAGGTCAGAAGACCTTCGGTAAGCCTGATCAGTCTTTCTGTCTCGATCAGCATGGTCTGATGGGCGGCATCCAAAGTTTCTTTATCTGCCGTACCCGTCCGCTGAAGTATTTCCAGGAAGCCTCTGATCGAGGTCAGCGGAGTCCTGAGTTCATGAGAAGCATCGGCAATAAACCGGGCCATCCGGTTTTTAGCCGATCTTTCCGTATTTAGAGCATTTTCTATCTGTCCGAGCATATGGTTTAAAGCTTCCCGAAGCTGCTGAATTTCCGAAGCGGTTTTATTCATATACGGAAGGCGCAGGTCATAGCGGCCGGCGGCAATCTTGCGGGCCGTAGAGGAAATGTTCAGAAGCGGTTCCAATGGTTTCTGCAAAACCAGCGCTGTAAAAAATGTACTGAGCAGAATAATGATGATCGCGTTAAAAATATATCCTCTGAGATTTCGGCTCAAGATCAGGTCCTGTTCAGCCAGCGGCTGACCGATCAAAGCATAGCCCACATAGGGATGAATATCGTTGTTTTGTTCCAGGGGGAGACTGTTTACCGAAAGCTGATTCGTTACGACCGGGGCCACCATCAGCATATACTGCTGTTCGTCGGTATCCTGAAAAACAAAACATCCGCCGGATCTCGCCTTCTCAGCAAGATCAAACTGCAGTTGGCTGTGGCTGAGATTAGGGACCGTGCTGTTCGCTTTGCCGTAGCTGTAAACAATCGATTTAAGCTGATGGTCGCTGGTATAAAACGCCACAAAATTTCCCGGGCGGAGTTCGGAGAATCTTCCCGGAGGAAACTCACTGCTCGAAAGCCAGCTCCCCATACTGTTCCGTATGGCGTAATAGTCTGAAAGCAGGTTCTGCTCCACGCTCTGATACAGGGAATTTTTCAAGGAAGTATACTGAATAGCCCCAATTAACGTAAAAAAAATGATATGGCACACCCAGAAACGCAGCAGGAGCTGCCCTACCAGGGATTGCCGCCAAATATTCAGTTTTTCCAGAGGATTAATTTTCATGATGATCTCCCTAATGTGATCATACTTAAAGCACAACAATTGAAATGTTAAACATTCAATGCGTCATGATATTCCTGTGTAAAATGCATGATATTTGATATCTCGTGCAGACTGCCAGTTACTGCTGCTCCGTCTGCAGATGGTAACCGAGGCCCCTGACCGTTTTAATAATTGTATGGTCCAGATCCCCAAGTTTCTCTCGAAGATAGCGGATATATACCTCGACGATATTGTCCTCTCCTTCAAAATCGTAACCCCAGATGTGAATCAGGATTTGTTCTTTACTCAACGTTTGGTTGCTGTTCCATAATAGATAGGACAGCAGTCTATATTCAGTAGGAGAAAGCTGCAGAGGCTGATTATCGAGCAGGATTGACTTTTTCAGTTCATCGATCGTAAACCGGCCAATGGTTCTTTTGCCGGATAGATCCGGGAAACGGTTACGCAGCTGAACCTCGATCCGGGCCAGCAGCTCGTCAAAGTGAAAAGGTTTAACCAGATAGTCATGGGCTCCGAGGCGCAGTCCTTTGACAATGTCTTTGGATGTATCCTTGGCAGTCAGCATAATCATGGAAGCACCGGATATTTCCGGGATGGATTCACATAGTTCATATCCGTCCATGACCGGCATCATAATGTCAAGGATGATGACATGAGGTTCAAAGACAGGGATTATTTCCAGTGCCTTTTTTCCATTGTCCGCTGTTCCGATATCGTAACCCTCCTGCTTCAGCCCCAGGCTGAGCATCTGGCGGATTGAAGCGTCGTCATCCACGACAAGTATTCTGAATTTATTGGCCATTCGTTTATTCCTCCTGTATCTTTAAAATACACGATTATTCTGAAAGGAAACTGAATACAGTCATATTTGTCTAAATATCGCCATATATTACTATTTTAACGGTTTGAGCAATTTTCACAAGAATTTTCTGCAGCTCAGGATATCCGGATATGCTGCTTAGAATATACAAAAATGATTACGCAGGAAATACGCAGGAAATACGAGATGTATAGATTGGACGAATCGTATAATCATGGTAAAATAATATGATAAACCCAAGGGAAGCTTGGAGGAAAAGTTTGCAAAGAAGTGGTGAGACCATGAAACAACAGATTTTTAATGAATTGCTTGCGAGAAAAATTCTGATTCTGGACGGAGCAATGGGGACCATGCTTCAGCAGAAGGATCTGTCTGCTGAAGATTTTGGAGGGCCTGAACAGGAAGGCTGCAACGAAATCCTGACGCTCACCCGTCCTTATATCGTGCGTGATATTCATGAGGCCTATCTGAAAGCCGGTGCGGATATCATTGAAACCAATACCTTCGGAGGTACAAATATTGTCCTTGGGGAATATCATCTCGGGGACAGGGATATGGAAATCAACGAGGCTGCGGCACGGCTGGCCCGCGAAGCTGCTGATAAATGGTCCACAGCGGAAAAACCGCGGTTTGTGGCTGGATCCATGGGTCCGACGACCAAGATGCTGGCCTTTGGAGGCGGTATTACTTTTACTGACCTGGAAGAGGCTTATTGCCGTCAGACACTTGGCCTTATTAAGGGAGGCGTCGATCTGCTGATCGTCGAAACCTGTCAGGATACGCTGAATATCAAGGCGGCAGGACTCGGGATCCAGCGCGCCTTTGCTGAATTTGGGCGGGAGGTGCCGCTGGTCGTTTCTGTGACGATTGAACCCTCGGGTACGATGCTCGCAGGACAGAATATTGAAGCCTTATATATTTCGATACAGCACCTGAAGCCGGCTGCCATCGGCATGAACTGCGGCACCGGAGCGGAACTGATGAATGATCACCTCAGAACCCTGGAGGGACTTGCCTCTTGCGCCGTGAGCTGTTACCCGAATGCGGGGCTCCCGGATGAAGAAGGCGGTTACCAGGAAACTCCGGAAGAGTTTGCCGGAAAGATGGCCGCTTACGCAGCCAAAGGGTGGCTGAACATTGCCGGTGGATGCTGCGGGACGACGGATCGTCATATCGAAGCCCTGGCAGCAGCCTTGGCCAAGTACGCTCCGAGACAAATACGGGCTGCTGAACGAAGCAGCGTCGCAGGACTCGAAGCGGTCTGGCCTGAAGAAGAAAACCGGCCGCTGCTGGTCGGAGAGCGGGCCAATGTGATCGGCTCTCGCAAATTCAAGGAGCTGATTGCCGATGAATATTATGAAGAAGGTTCCGAGATTGCCCGAAACCAGGTCAAGAAGGGTGCTCAGATCGTGGATGTCTGTGTGGCCAATCCCGACCGGGACGAGTTGAAGGATATGGTCAGTTTTCTGCCCCACGTTGTCAATAAAGTCAAAGCGCCGCTGATGCTGGATACGACCGATCCTGCGGTTTTGGAAGCAGGACTCCGGCTAATTCAGGGCAAAGCAATTATCAATTCGATCAACCTTGAAAACGGACGGGAACGCTTTGATGAAGTTGTTCCGCTGCTCCGAAAATTCGGGGCTGCAGTCGTGGTTGGCTTAATCGATGAACAGGGTATGGCCCTGACCCGGGAACGCAAGCTCGAAGTGGCCGGACGCTCTTACAATCTGCTGGTGAATGAATACGGTCTTTCAGCTGCCGACATTATCTTTGATCCGCTGACATTCCCGGTAGGAACCGGGGATGTCAAGTATCTCGGTTCCGCAGTTGAGACCATTGAAGGTCTGCGGCTGATCAAAGCCAAATATCCGGAATGCAAGACGATTCTTGGGATCAGCAATGTCTCCTTCGGTCTGCCTGCAGCAGGCCGGGAAGTGCTGAATGCCGTTTTCGTCTATCTGAATACCGTAGCCGGGCTGGACTACGCGATTGTCAATTCCGAAAAACTGGAACGTTATGCGACGATTCCTCATGAAGAGAAAAAACTGGCCGAGGATCTGCTCTTAAATACGAATGACCAGACCTTAAAAGCTTTTACCGATTTTTACAGAGAGAAAAAGGTCACAGAACAAAAACAGACGTCCGGGCTTTCCGTTGAGGAACGGCTGGCAGGAGCGATTGTGGAAGGCTCCAAAGAGGGCCTGGAGAATGATCTGTACGAGGCCCTGACAAAATACCGGCCGCTTGAAATTATTAACGGCCCGCTGATGAAAGGTATGGAGGAAGTCGGCAGCCTCTTTAACAGGAACCAGCTGATCGTGGCTGAAGTTCTGCAGAGCGCTGAAGTCATGAAGGCAGCGGTGACCATCCTGGAGTCCCAGATGGAGAAAGCTGAAGAGGCGGTCAAAGGGAAGATCCTGCTCGCAACGGTCAAGGGCGATGTCCATGACATCGGTAAGAATCTTGTGGAAATCATCCTGTCCAATAACGGCTATAAGGTGGTCAACCTTGGCGTCAAAGTCAGTTCTGAACAGCTGATTGAAGCGGCTAGGAAAGAGGCCCCTGATGCGATCGGTTTATCAGGACTTCTGGTCAAATCGGTTCAGCAAATGCTGCTGACGGCCCAGGACCTGCAGGCAGCTGGAATCAATACCCCGCTGATTCTCGGAGGCGCGGCTCTGTCGCGCAAATATACCGAGGAGAAGATTGCCCCGCAATACGGAGGACCAGTCCTGTATGCGCGCGACGCCATGGTTGGCCTGAATCTCCTGAATGGTCTCAAAAGAAAGCCAGTCAATGATTCAGGAAGCTATAACGCAGCTAAAAATAATGATCAGGTCGGTAATGCTGGTACTATTTCCGGTAACATCCCAGACAGTATCTCCGGCAGTATTTCTGACAACCACATCGAAAATAAATTTTCGCCGGTCAGCTTTGACGGACCTGTCTGCCGCCCGCAGCATACAGCAAGGGAGATTCTTCTGGATTATCCACTGACGGAGATCGTCCCGAACCTCGATTTGCCTTTTATCCTGAGGCGTTATCTCGGTGTCAAAAACAAACTGCGCCACCCTTCCCAGGAAGAAATCAAGGCAGCGGAAAGTCTCCTGTTGGATTCTGCAGATGTTCCTAAAGACAAATCAGCAGAAATTCAGAAATTTGTTCAGAAGTTCCTGGAAGAAATTCAGGAACACAAGCTGATTACGGTCAATGGGGTATTTGCGTTTTATCCGGCCTGTGCGAACGGAAATACGGTCGCTATTCTAAATTCGGATCCGAATCCGAATTTGAGTCCGAAAGCTTCAAATATTGTCCTTGAAGAACTCAGTTTTCCGCGTCAGCAAAAAGATAATGGCCTTTGTCTCGCTGATTATGTCCGTCCCTGGAATAAGCTTGACGGTCAGGAGCAGGCGTATGATTATCTTGGTATGTTTGCGCTGACTACGGGCCTGGGAATTAGAGAAAAGGCCGAGAATTACCGGGACAAGGGCGAATACCTGAAGTCGTTTCTTCTTCAGGTCCTGGCCTTGGAGCTGGTTGAAGGATTTGCTGACATCATGCATGAAAAAATGCGTAAAATCTGGGGGATTGATAACGGCATCCGGGTTTCTCCGGGCTATCCGATCTACCCTGCACTGGAAGAACAGGCCAAGCTATTCAGACTGCTGAAACCGGAGGAGATTGGAATAACACTGACAGAGAATTTCATGATGGACCCCGAAGCGTCTGTTACCGCTGTTGTTTTTTCTCATCCCGAAGCTAAGATATTTAATATTAACCGTTGATCTCTGTAACAAACGCATGAAATCCCGTCTCGAGACTGAGGCGGGATTTCATGCGTCTTGTGTGTTGTCAACTAGTTTTTATAGAGCCTTACCAGCCTCTTTCTCCTAAGGATTTCTTTGACTTTTCATAGCTGTTATCTGTGTTTGAATTTTTCAAAAACCATAGTTTTGCCTTCTTCTGCTAAATAGACTGGAAGTATAATTCTGATTTTGATCAAATAGTTCATAAGGATTTTGGACAGTTGGATTTTGAACAACAGGTTGGGCAAAGGTACTCAGAGCTTCCGGGGTAGGAGAAGGAACGGCCGGCCCGGGTACAATCTGGTTCTGCGGACGGATTCCAGTCGGGAAGGACTGAAGATTTTTACCAAAGCTAAACAAGCCTCTCCGTGTTTTTTGACGCTTTCTGTTTTGCTTTTCAATCTTTTTTTCTGCTTTGGTTTGTTTTCTCCCGCGTACACCTGCTTCAGATTCTATTCCGGTTTCTGTTCTTTTTGTCCTTTTTATGCCTTTACTTGTATTAATAACTGTACCTGAACCGGTGCTTATTCCAGTACCGGCACCATTTCCTGATCCTGAACTTGGTCCAAGTCCTGATCCTGCTTCTGTCACTATTGTCTTTATTCCTGTGCCACTGTTTGCCTGGGGATTTCCGGGCAAGAGGAATGAAGGGGGATTTCCTTTAAAAATGACTTTATTAATAAGCGGATAGCCGACCCGGTTCAACAAAAAGGTACCGGTTTTACGGGCCATAGGAATACCTATTCTTTTAGCAAGTGGAAGTCCGACTTTCCTGGCAATGGGCATGCCAATCTTTTCAGCAACGAGGGGACCAACTTTACCGGCGATGTATGGCTGAAGTTCCCTCAGTACAATCGGTGCAACTTTTTGCAGAAGATAGGAGGGTTGACCAATACTCATGGGGATTCCTCCTTATGGTTATAATGGAATATATTTACAATAAAAGGATATGTTTTTTTGACGGAAGTGTGTTTGTCTTGATTTATTTATTTTGCAATGATTTGGGACTTAAGTAATGTTTTGCATAAAATCTTCAAGAACTAAAATCGCAAGCAAAACGTAAAATAATCCATATAGAAGGCCTTAGATGCATAAAAACGCCAATAAAAGGCGATTGCTTACTATATATAGTGTTGATAAAATAAGGAATATACAAGATATAGGAAGGATGAGGGTATTGCGCTGTCCTTTTTGCCAGAGTGACGACACGAAGGTGCTGGATTCCAGACAAATTGAGGAAGGTACTGCTATCCGACGCAGACGGGAATGCGATGTCTGCACAAAGCGTTTTACGACGTATGAGCGCTACGAGGATTTTCAGCTGATTGTCGTGAAAAAGGATGGCAGAAGAGAGCCCTTTTCCCGTCACAAACTGCTGTCAGGTTTGAACAAGGCCTGTGAAAAACGCCCCGTGTCCACTGAGCAGCTGGAAACAATGGTCACTGATATCGAAAGAGAAATGCGTGATATCAACGATCGCGAAGTGCCGAGCGAACTGGTCGGCGAAGCCGTCATGAAAAAACTGTTTGAAATAGATGAAATTGCGTATATTCGCTTTGCTTCTGTTTACAGGCAGTTCAAGGATATTCAGAAGTTTATGGAAGAGTTGAACGGACTGGTAAAGCGTCGCAAATAAAACAGTCCCCCAATTGAGATCCTTGCGATAAAGACAGGATATCCATGCAAATAAATATATATGGGAGCAGGAGGACTAAGCCATGTACGTTGTGAAAAGGGATGGAAGAAGAGAAATTTTTAATCAAGAGAAGATTCGCAAGGCGGTAGAAAAGGCTTTTATCGCTACCGAAACCCCCAATGTCACTAACTGGGCGAAGATCGTTACCGACAGGGTATTCTCAGAATTGGAAGCTGCTTACAGTAAGAATGAAGGCTTCCAAATCGAGCAGATTCAGGACAAAGTCGAAGATGTCCTGATGCAGACAGGAAATACCAATGTCGCCAGAGCATATATCCGGTACCGCTTCCAGCATGAAATCATTCGAAATCAGGAAAGCGCCAAAAACGATAACAATCAATTATTCTCTGATTACCTGGGGCTGGGAACCTGGGAAATCAAAGAGAATTCCAATATGGGATTTTCGGTTCAGGGGCTTAACCGGTTTGTAACCAGCAAAGCGACCAATGCTTTCTGGCAGTCCCTGCTTCCGTCTGAAGTCGGTAAAGCGCACGATTCCGGTGCTTTGCATAATCATGACATGGGAGACCTTGCTCCATATTGCGTCGGCTGGGATCTCAAAGATCTGCTTCTGGTGGGCTTTAGGGGCGCGGAAGGCAAGACGACCTCCAGACCGGCCAAACACTTCCGTTCCGCACTCGGACAGATCGTTAATTTCGTTTATACCTTACAGGGAGAAGCTGCCGGTGCTCAGGCGCTCTCCAGCTTTGATACCTATCTTGCTCCGTTCGTCAGAGTGGATAACCTTGATTATAAACAAGGCACACAGGGGATTCAGGAATTTATTTTCAATGTCAACGTCCCGACCAGGGTAGGTTTCCAGTCTCCATTCTTTAATATTACGCTCGATGTGCGGGCGGCCGAATCGGCCATCAAAGATGAGCCCGCTGTCGTTGACGGCAAATTCCTGGATACGCCATACCGGGAATATCAAGCTGAGATGGATATCATCAATATGGCGTTCTGCGAGGTCATGCTCGAAGGTGATGCTGACGGCAATATTTTTAGCTTCCCGATCCCGACATACAACATCACGAAGGGCTTTGACTGGAACAGTGAAGTATCGAGAGCGATCTTTAAAATGACCGACAAATATGGAATCCCGTATTTTGCGAATTTTATCAATTCCGATATGAATCCGGAGGACGCCAGAAGCATGTGCTGCCGTCTGCGTCTGGACAATAGGGAACTCAGAAAACGCGGCGGTGGCCTGTTCGGAGCCAACCCGCTCACGGGAAGCATTGGCGTTGTAACCTTGAACCTGCCGTTGTACGGTTATCTGGCTAAGGGCAACTGGGATCAGTTCATCACGCTGATTGATAACCACATGAACATCGCCCGGTCCTCGCTGCAGACCAAACGCAAAACGCTGGAGATCCTGACGGACAATGGCTTGTACCCGTATACCAAATTTTATCTGAGGGATATCAAGAAACGTTTCGGCAAGTACTGGACAAACCACTTCTCGACGATCGGTCTAGTCGGCATGAATGAAGCGATCCGTAATTTTACTTCGGACGCCGATGACATCACCACTGTTTTCGGACAGAATTTTGCCAAGGAAACATTGAACTATATGAGAGACCGCATCCAGGAATTCCAGGAGCAAGACGGAGACCTCTATAACCTTGAGGCAACGCCTGCGGAAGGTACGAGCTACCGTCTAGCCAAAATCAACAAAAAGCATTATCCCGATATGATTACGGCCGGCGACAATGAACCCTATTACACGAACTCCACCCACCTGCCTGTGGGCTATACCAGCGACCTGTTCCGTGCCGTCGAGCTTCAGGATGACCTGCAGACGCTTTATACCGGCGGGACCGTGCTTCATGGCTATCTGGCTGAAAGTCTCGATGATCTTGCCGTCGCCAAGGCCGTCGTACGCAGGGTGTTTGAGAACTTCCAGCTGCCGTATTTCACGCTGACTCCGACCTTTAGCATCTGCGAAGACCACAAGTATATCAAAGGCGAACACTTCAACTGCCCCGAGTGCGGCAGGGAAACCTTAGTCATGACGAGGGTCACCGGCTTCTATAGACCAATCTCCGCCATGAATCCCGGCAAACAGGAAGAGAAACAAGAAACCATCAAATACCGTGTTACGGGCGTCACGCCAAGTCTGTTTGACGGTGTAGCAAAGTAAGGGTAAGTTGTCACAACGTATCTATTTTATGCAGAAACTTTTACGAGTACAGGTATTTAGTATAAAGCAGAACAAGGATTGGTGATCGCAGATGCTAATGGATATTGAACCTTTCTCTCTTGTCGATTATCCTGGACATATCGTAGCAACGGTCTTTTTTGGAGGTTGTAATTTCCAGTGTGGCTACTGCCATAACCCTGCTTTGGTCAACAAGAAGGAGAAGTCACGGACTTCTCCTTCTGCTGTCATTGAATTTATGAAGACCAGGAAAGGATTACTGGACGGTGTTTGTCTTACTGGCGGGGAGCCGCTTTTATCCCCGGATCTGAATCCCTTTGTAAGAGAGGTCAAAGCGCTCGGTTTCAAGGTGAAATTGGATACCAATGGAAGCAGCCCGGAAAAACTCCGGGAGCTGGCTCCTTTCCTGGACTATATTGCCATGGATATTAAATGTACTCCTGATAAATACGAGAAGCTGACCGCGTGCAAAAACAGCGGAGAGGCGGCGTTTGAAACCATCCAATGGATCAGGGCGAGTACAATTGCATACGAATTCAGAACTACGGTACTGCCGGTCTGGCATACATTTGAAGATCTAAAGCTAATCCGTGAGTTCCTCGGAAATGAAACTCCCTGGGTGCTCCAGCAGTTTCGCCAGTCCCCCCAGGGCGTGCTCGACGGGAAAACTTATGATGCTTATCCTGACTCATGGCTCAAAGAAATGGGAGAGAAGCTGAATTGTCCAGTCCGTGGCCTGAAATAGAAGATTAGTAAGAATAGAAGTATTGCTAACCATTTTTTGTGGTTAGCAATACTTTTGTTTTTTATTTTGTATTTGGAATCAAGATATTTTTAAGGATTGACCATGCGAATGCTTAACGACTGAGGTAGTACACTTTTAAGCATGGCCACATATCCTATAAGTGAAATTAGTCCAAAGGAGTGTGGATATCATGACGTATCCAGCAAAGGATACAGCAACCGATCCGGAGAATGATCCAGTAAGCAATACAGTACCTGATGTCATCAGCGGACGTACGCCGCATGTCATAGCGGCTGAGATTAACATGATCAAATATCAGGCTGAGAATATCTACCTTACCGCTATCGTCGAGATTGGAAGACGGTTGACGGAGGCCAAAGCCTTTCTTAAGTTTGGAGAATGGGGCAAGTGGCTGGAGGAGTCGGTCGATTTCTCCCAAAGCAGGGCCAATAAACTGATGCGTATCTTCAAAGAGTATGGAGAAGGACAGCTTACCTACTCAAATTCGGAGCCGAATCCGAAATTAAACTACAGCCAGGCGGTGCTTCTTTTAGGTATCCCGAAGGAGGAACGGGCGCAATTCATCGTCGATATGGATGTCAAAGGCATGACCACCCAGGAACTGCGTCAGGCGGTCAAGGAACGGACGCAGGCCCGGCAAGAAAAAGACCAGACCCAGCAAGAGAACGCGGACTTCCAGAAAAAAGTGGAAGACCAAAGTGGTACCATCACCGAGCTGACTGCGGAACTCGCCAATCTAAAGGCCCAATTGGAGAACGTCAAGGCGTCCAAAGAAGAACTCGCTATAACGGCCAGACAGCTGAATGATTCGCTGGAATCGCTCCGAAAAAGCTCATCCGCCCAGAGCTACGAGAGGATGAGAAATAACTTCATGAAGAGTTCGCTCAAAGTCAGGGCTAACCATCTCGCCTTCCTCTGTGAAAACTTGGATCAAACCGTTAGGGAAGTAAAGCAAAAGCTGCGCGAAATCGCCCCTAATGACAAGGAGACGTATATCATTTATAAGAATAAGGTTTGCGATCTTATGGATGTGTGGCGTAAAGACGAGGCGTGGAGCAGGGAGGCTTGCCCCTGCGGAGATGGGCAGTAAGGAAAAAAGAGAACGGAGCTGGACGGCATACCTCCTCAAATTCGGAGCCGAATCCGAATTCGAGGAGGTATACTACAGAAAAATATACCCATGTGAGTCAAAAAAGTCTTGGACTCTTCGTCGGTTCGATCTGATTCTGTATTCTCGTACTTCAAAACCATCAAGACAGAAAGCTCAAAATTGCTTTCACCGTACTGGTTCCAAAGCGCTTGAAGCTGTTTATTCGGATAAACGCATATGACATGAAAAGAAGTTTCCGAAATAATACCAAAATTATTTTTCAGGATTGACCATGCAAATTAAAGAAGTTAAAATATTTTTGTAATGGTATTTATTAGTAATATTTCCATTATGTAAGAATGGAGCAGAAAGATGGCTGTATATGTCAACGCCCAGGAAGAAAATCAAAGGGAACTCTTTGTAACTTTTGAGTATTGTTTTTAATATATTCTGCTGGTTTAAGGGTAAGTGAAGTGGTTAATCTGCAAGTGAATGACATTGATAAAAGCAGAATGCTTATCCATATCCGGCAGGCCAAAGGGAGAAAAGACCGGTATTCAATTCTATCTGAAATTACACTAAATATTTTAAGAAAATATGTAAGCGAATAGAAGGTGAAAGACTGGCTCTTTAAGGGAGGAAATGAAGGACGTCACCTATCGGAACGGAGTGTTCAAAATATTTTTTAGGAAGCCTGCATAAAAGCAAATATTAAGAAAGATGTATCTGTTCATCACTCAGACACTCCTTTGCCACCCATTTGCTGGAAGGCGGTACGGATCTGAGATATATCCAGGAACTTTTAGGGCATAAAAATTCTAAAACAACAGAAATATATACCCATGTAAGCCAACGGGATCTAGCCAAAATACACAGCCCAATCGATGCACTGGACATAGAGGTTTAAAAGAAGTAAATTCTGCTAAAGGAAATATCTCCGCAACTCTTGCGGTTTACCTCCATATTTAGATGTAATACGCAATAATTGCGGGAAAACGACGTTAGACGACATATTCTGTCATTTTGATAAAGAAGACTGGAGGTAAGGTTTGTTGTATGTAACTATAGCACACAATGCTGGTAATCCAAATGAAGCAAGAATAAGAAGAAGTGAAAGTGAATATGAACAGTTGGTCAGGGATATATCTCAAGAAATTGGATATAACAGTTCCCCTGAAATAGTATTTTATGATGAAGGGCCAACCGGACAGTGTAATTCTGTTAAGCTTTTTAATATGCATATAAGTAACCTTGGTTTTAACAGAGATGTTCTTAATGGTGGATATACGGAGGAAGAAATAAATCAAATCATTAGACATGAATTAGCTCATGCAATTGCCAATGAAAGATACAATGATGAATGTTCTCATGACGATAGATGGAAGGAAGTATGCAATGAGATCAAATGTGATTCATCTGAAACACTGGGCTTATGTAAAGCGTATTTTGAAGTGACGTTATTAGACAATAAGAAGAGAAAATATAAGTATTATTTGTTATGTGAAAAGTGTCAGAAAGTTCAATTAAGAACTGACAATTGTGGTGGTGTTATTCCATTACTAGTAATGAGTGCGGCAAATGTTTCATTACCACTTACTTTTGGAAATCTAGGTTTAAAGAGTAATTGCTGCGATTCAAAATATAGACTTCAAGCTTCCGCAGAAGGATTATTAGCGGATTTAGAAGAACGTAAAGAATTGTCTAATATTCAGAAAAGATTAAGACAGTTACTCGATAAGCAATAAGGAAATAAGTATCAGGATGTGATTTGAGATTTGCATGTAAGCTTTGGCCATACGTCGTCTAACAGTGAATTCCCAAAATCTGAGAGAATATGGAGGTAGTAACCAGACTTCGGGAATTCACGGGACGTTCTACGACATATTGTGCAAAGGCCGCGCCGTCCTTGGCGCGGATAAAAAGTATATTACTTCACTTTTAGATTAACTGATAGTATAAGAAGTAGGGGATATTATGGAGAATATTATTTTGGTTATTAGAGAACTTCAAGGTATTCTAGGAGCGATACTTGGGAGCATTACAACATTGATTGTCACAGATTTGCTTCGAAAAAAAGGAAAATTGAAATTGTACTTAATAGAATGGGAAGATAAATATCAAACATTTAAAGACGTTGGATGCTCTATGGGTGGTAAAGCGGATTCTGATTTCTATCATTATAGTTTTTCTTATATTTTACAAGCATATAATAAGAGCGATATTCCTAAAATAATGCGGAATTTTAAGGTTATATTTTACAACGGAAAAAATGAAATCTTTTCATATGTTCCTGATGACGAAGGCACGAAGAGATTTAGTAGCCATATGTACCATATTGATAAGATGGAAGTACTAAACATTAATCCGAAAGAAATTCAAGTTTTAAAACAAACTGGATATGTGAACTATGAAGAATTGAACCGTATTGAGGGAGCATCAAAAGTAGAGTTAACCTATTACGATGATAAAGATAAAAAGAGAAAAATTGTGCTTCACAAAGGTATTATTAGTATGAACAATTATAGACCAAGTGTTTAGGAATGTATCTAATCTTTAAAAACATAATGTTTGATTCGTTGAGTTATAGCATAACTTTTCTATTCTGTGCCTTAAGTTTAGCAGCAATTTAAGGCAGCGCTATCCGGGCGCTGTCCGAGTATGAGGGCACAATACGTCGTAGAACAGCGAAGTTCCGCAACTTAGAATAGATGAATGTAGTAAGGCGCTGCGGAACTTCGCGAGACGTTAGTGCGCCAAGCAAAGCTTGGTACTTCTTGCAAGGTGAAAGTCCTTGCTGGGTAAGGTCTAGCCAACCACCCATATCGAGTGTTGCGCCGAAACTGGCAACAGTAAGGCGAAGCGTACACAGAGAACTATATAGGCCATAGGGGGAACCGTAACTCCTGAAGCAAATTCAGCCTCGTAAACGTGATAAATGCAGATGGCGACGTGTTTAACGTCACGGAAGCCAACACAGAGGGATCGAAAAGGCAAGATTCCCGAGGGTCTGCCGGGGTCAGAGAACATGGCATGTATGGAGAGAAGGATCAGGAACTTGGGAGACCCTGTTTGTTCCGGCGAAAGCCGGTAGGACTTACCAATCGAAGAAGAGGAAGGCTGATGACAGACAGGGAGTCGGATTAACCCATACTACTCTGAGGTCGGGAAAGCCGGCTACATGGGGAAGGGGTTAACGAGAGTATGCAGCTTGCAAAGGAAACATCAACCGGACAAGCAGGATCGGAGAAATTGATGCGAACTTCCCTGCAAGGAATAGCACAGAAAGCAAAAAGACTTAAAAGCTATCGATTTCGCAACTTATACCGGATGCTCAACTACAGCTCACTCACAGAAGCCTGGAAAACGAACAACAAAAAGGCAGCTGCCGGAGTGGACAAAGTAACAGCCAAGGAATTTGCAGAAGAGCTTAAGCAAAACATAGAAAACCTGGCAGAGCATCTGGAAAAGAAAAGATATCGGGCAAAGTTGTTACGAAGGGTAGACATACCGAAAGGGGAAGGAAAAACAAGACCGCTGGGAATACCAGCCATAGCGGATAAGCTCGTGCAGAGCGCAGCGGCAAAGATATTGGAAGCCATCTATGAGCAGGATTTCCTTGCAAGTAGTTATGGATACCGGCCAAAAATCAGTGCTCACACAGCAATCAAAGACTTAAGCAAAGAACTCAACTATGGCGACTACAGCTACATCGTAGAAGCAGACATCAAAGGATTCTTTCAAAACATAGACCACGCTTGGCTAATAAGAATGCTAGAGCAACGAATAGATGACAAGGCATTTCTGGGACTCATCAAAAAGTGGCTCAAAGCAGGAATCTTAAAGCAGGATGGAGAAGTGGAACATCCAATAACAGGAAGTCCGCAAGGCGGAATCATTAGTCCAATACTAGCGAATACTTATCTGCACTATGTACTTGACCTATGGTTTGAGAAGATAGTAAAACCAAACTGCGAAGGAGAAGCGTATCTATGCAGGTACTGCGATGATTTTGTATGTGCGTTCCAATATAAAGGAGATGCCGACAAATTCTACAGGTCGCTACCTAAACGGTTAGAGAAATTCGGACTGGAACTGGCAGTGGATAAGACCCAAATCATCCAATTCAATCGATGGTTGAGAAAACAAAGCAGCAGCTTTGAATACTTGGGGTTCGAATTTCGATGGGGAGTATCTCGCCGGGGGAAAACAATAATCACCAGGAGAACAGCCAGGAAAAGGTTAAGGAAGTCCCTGGCAAACTTCAAAGAATGGTGCAGAGAGAACCGGAACAAAAGACTAAGACGATTGTTCCCGGAGCTAAACAGCAAATTAAGGGGCTATTACAACTACTATGGGCTGATAGGAAACTCTGGAAGGCTGAGAGAATTCTACGAACAGGCAATGAAAACCCTGTACAAATGGCTGAATAGAAGGAGTCAAAGGAAAAGCTTTGATTGGAGCGAGTTTAATAGGGTATTAAAAAGGTATGGAGTACTAACCCCAAGGATAGTCGAAACGAACCAGAAGCAGCTTAGCTTTGGGTTTTAAGCTTTATTACGGAAGCGAATACTCTTGAAGAGCCCGGTGCGGTAGTTCCGCACGCCGGGATCTGTGCGGGGGGTGTCGGGCGACCGGCATCTCTACCGTGACAATGAAATATTTGCTTAAGGGGATTAAAGTGATTCAAGAAGATTATAACGAAAATGAACATAGTAAAGAATTATATGCTTACTTTGGTTTAGCAGTATTTCATGCACAAGTTTTAGAACACCAATTGGTGAACATGATTGTTCTAATGAAAAGCCTGCAAGAAGAAAAAATAACAAGTAATTATATTGAAGCACTTTTTTCAAGAAAATTATCAAATACGATGGGACAACTGATAAATGAAATAAAACAAATGTTTAATCTAGAAGACGATGAAATTATGCAACTCAAAACAATTTTAGAAAAAAGAAATTTTATTATTCATGATTACTTTAAAGAACGGATTTCATTAGCATACAGTAAAGATGGAAGAGATTCTATGATAATTGAATTAATAGATTTTATTGAGCAAGCAAACAAAATCGATAAAAAACTTGAAAGATATACGGATGATATGAGTGCAAAATTGGGGATTACCAAAGAATTGCTAACGGCACAAATAGCTAAAATGGTGGCAAAAACTGATGTTTGAGTCAATGCTTCGAAGGCAAATACTTCATCTAACACGGCAATTCCGCAACTTAGAATAGATGAATGTATTAAGACGCTGCGGAACTGCCTGAACGTTATACGAAACCACTGGGTCTTAATGGTTTTTGAGAAAGTATTTTTGATTTAAGTAACAAGGTGGTAATGAACCGTGAAAAAATTTACGATTTTCTCATTATTCTTCGTTTCCTTGATTTTGTTTTTATCAGCTTGCTAGGCTCTTTTTCCATATTATAGTTCTACGACGGCGATTGAGAATGGCGACATAGTGGAATTAAAAGGCAAAATTTACAATATCGATAAACTTGATGAGTTTATTGATAGTATTAATAGAGGAGAGAAGACAAAAGTCCAAATCGATATATATAATACAAAGAATAATCCGGCAATGTACATAATTGAATTTGATGGAAAGCTATTAAGTTATTCATTTACAAGACCTTCAAATGATGATTCTAAAGATATACTTGCTGAAGTTAACGCCGAGATTGTAAAGGCAAGTAGAGAAGAGAATGAAGACGGCATCAAATATTATCTTATAGACAATAGTGGTATTAAAACCTGTTTTTTTAATGCACCAAAGTGATTTTATATTAATGTTTGGGCAATTCTTTGCCGTGGCATCGTATAACACAGGATTTACGCAACTTTGTATAGATGACACATAACACGGTTTTCCCGACACTTGGAGAATGATGCATGCGGTTAGGGCGCGTCGGGAACACCTGGACGTTATATGACATGACCACCCTCTGGGGTGTGTTTGTTAAGTGAGTTTAAGGAGGAATTGTATGTCAATAGATAAAAATATTGATGGGATTACTTTGGAAGATATTGAGAACTTAATAACAAATGAGGTTTGTGAATGTAGAAACTTGGAATACAAACTCGAACTACCTGATTCAGGTGATAAGAAGAGGGAGCTTTTATATGATATTTCTGCAATGGCAAATGCTGGCGGCGGGGATATAATTTTTGGGATAAGAGAAGACTCCGGAAAACCCATAGCAATAGAGGGTATTCAAACACAAAATGCTGATTCAATAATATTATCATTCGAAAACAGTATTAGAGACTGCATATCACCAAGAATTATCGGATTAGCTGTTCGTTCTTTGAAAGTATCAGAAGGTCAATATATCTTTATGTTTAGAATTCCTAGAACTTTGAACTTTCCTCATATGGTTACAATGGGAGGAACACAACGATTTTTTACACGGAATTCTGCAGGAAAATATCCAATGGATGTTACAGAAATTAGAGCAGCATTTCTTACGGGAACAAGTTTCATTGAACAAGCTAAATCTTGGCGGATGGATAGATTAAATAGGTTACTACTAAACAAAGGAGCCACTCCAATCGAGGGAGGGGCAAAAATTGTATTGCATTTGATTCCATTATCGTCAATGGATATTCAAAGTTATTTGGATGTTAAAATCTTGAAAGACCAGACATCAAATTTATGGCCATTTTACACAACTGGAATGGACTATCGCTATAACCTTGATGGTTTTCTTACCTTTGCGTTATGGCCAGGTAGTGTTTTACCTCATGGATATGTTCAATTTTTCAGAACTGGTCAAATCGAATCTGTTGATATTGGCTTATTAAAGCCACTAGAGGATAATAGAAAATTCATTGCCTCTATAAAATATGAAGAGGATGTTATCAATCATACAAGAAAATATTTAAATGCGATGAAATCAGTTGGTATTCAACCACCTATAGTAATAGAGCTAGCTCTTCTAGGTGTTAGAGATTATTACATGGGTGTGGGCCAACGGTTTGCACGCTTTGGTACACCAGATCTAATAAAGGAAGATGATTTGGTTTTGCCTGGAGTATTAATAGAAAATTGGGATGCTGATTTGGGAAAGTTACTAAGGCCTATATTTGATACCGTTTGGAATTCATGCGGGTGGTCCGGTTCTCTGAATTATGATGAGGCAGGGAATTGGAGACCACATTCAGAGTAAAATTTGGATTGCATTTTGGGTCTGGGTGGTCACATCATATAACAGTGAATTCCCAGTGCGTCCTGGCAGGTCGCACGTTCTAACGGGGGCAGATCCCGTCGAAGTAAGGTCTAGCCAACCGCTCCGTATCGAGTCTTAGAGGTATTGCGGTAACGTGATGCTTTAAGCGTAGACAGAAAGTCAGCGAGGTAGAATTGACCGGTTGGTAACCGGCAGTGAACGGTATCGAGCCCCGAAAATGCTGTAACTAATGAGGATGGCCGAAGCGGTTGGGAACGTGGAAGGCAACAGCTATCTGTACGAAAATGGCGAGTGCGGATAGACACCTCCGGGGTCTAAGGCCCTACCTAGCTGAACAACAAGAATGTGCGGAAACCCAGGGAGATCCCGGAAAGGTCTTTCCGCAAGGAGAGTATGCCGAACAAGCCGAAGAGGCAAGGAAGGCAAAAGCCGCCGGGAAGTCGGATTACGCTAATAGTACTGATGACTTCAGGTAATGCTGAACGAGGGAAGGAGTGTAACATATGGAACCGCCTGCAAAGGACACACTAACCGGACGCAGAACCGGAGAAACAGTGAGAACAAAACTTGCAAGCATAGCACAAAGAGCCCAAAGACATAAGAAAGCAAAATTCTGTTCCTTAGCCCATCTCATGAGCAAAGGGACACTGAGAGAAGCGTTCAGAAGACTATCCGGTACAGCAGCTTCGGGAATAGACGGAGAAACAAAAGCATCCTATGGGGGAAATCTTGAAGAAAACCTAAGAAACTTGCTGGAACAGCTCAAAGAAGGATCATACAGACCGACACCGGTGCGTAGGAAATTCATACCTAAAGCAGGAAGCAATAAACTCAGACCACTCGGAATCCCTGTACTGGAAGACAAACTGGTGCAGAACGCTCTGGTGATCATTCTGGAAAGCATCTATGAGCAGGATTTCTTGGAAGATTCCTACGGATTCAGACCGGGCAGAAGTCAACACGACGCCCTAAAAGATCTGAGCCGGAAAATAGGGACCAGGAAAGTCGGGTATATCGTAGATGCCGACATTCGCGGCTACTTTGATCATGTCGACCATGAGTGGCTGCTGAAAATGCTCCAAGAACGAATCAGTGACAGCAAAATACTGAAGCTCATCAAAAGATTCCTCAAAGCAGGGGTAATGGAAGAAGGAAAACTGAGCAAGACCGAAGAAGGCGTTCCCCAGGGAGGAAGCCTATCTCCATTGTTGGGAAACATCTACCTGCACTATGTGCTTGACTTATGGTTTAACAAAATAATAACAAAACAGTGCCAGGGAGAAGCTTATCTTACTCGTTTTGCGGATGATACAGTTGCCTGCTTTCAATACCAAAAAGATGCTGAGCGGTTTTACGAAGCCTTAAAGAAACGGCTGAAGAAGTTTAATCTGGAAATAGCAGAAGAGAAAACCAGAATCATCGAGTTTGGCAGGTATGCCCAAAGAGATGTTCAAAGACGGGGAGGAAGAAAGCCGGAAACATTCGACTTTCTGGGAATCACCCACTACTGCGGAAGAAGCCGGAAAGGGCGATTCAAGCTAAGATGGAAAACAGCCCGGAAGAAATTCCAGGCCAAGCTCATAGAATTTAATGAGTGGATAAAAACAAACCGAAACCTGCCGTTTAAAGACATCTGGAAGAAAGTCAATGCTAAACTCAGAGGGCACTACAACTATTACGGAGTCAGTGATAACTGGCAAGGGCTATTGGAATACCGAAATCAGGTAGAACGCATACTCTATAAATGGCTGAAACGGAGAAGCCAGCGAACCAAACTAACCTGGCCACGTTTTAACCAGATGCTAGAGAGATATCCGCTGGTCAGGCCGAAATCACTAATCAATCTCAATTCAGCCTTTGTGTAAAGAGGACCATGTGTGGAGCCGGATGCCTTAATTGGGCACGTCCGGTTCTGAGAGGGTTGTGGCTCTAGGAGGAGCCCTTCTACTCACCAAATCTGAGAGAATATGCAAGTAGTAACTAGACTTCGGGAATTCACGAAACGTTCTACGACATATCCCGCACGGACGCGCCGTCCTGGCGCGCAAATAAAATTGAAGGGGATCATATGAAAGAATTATCAATAGCTGATATTTTTCGTCAAGGCTTTGAACTTTACAAGAAGTACTTCAGGATTTTATTCGCTGTATCATTTTTTATAGCTATCATTAATCTTTTTAATATCGTACCTCAATTTTTGTATCAGCTACTAAATGAACAAATATTTCTTATATTAGAGTTTGTTGTAGGTTTGATTACAGCATTTTTAAACGTCAAGTATGGTATATGTATGTTAATTGTTATCTGGGAGTCAATCCATAATAGAAGAATCAATATTGAGAAGGCGTATGAACAATCATCGAAGTATTTTTGGAGAAGTATAGGCAACACTTTTTTAGTAGGTTTGACAGTTTGTATTCCTATGTTATTACTAGGTTTTGTTTTAAGATCATCCTTAGAAGTTTTCTATAAATATCCATTGATTATTATCTTGTCTTTAGTAATAGCTTTGATATCGGCATATTTTTATTTTGCTCCTATTTCAGTACCGCTTTCACCGGAAATTGACAATAAACTATGGTATAGCATGTATTTAGTAAAAAATCATGTTATAAAAGTAATTATTATTATTTTTATAAGTACATATCTTCTTCATATTCCGTGGTACGTTATTCACTCTTTTGGAACGATTTCGCCAGCGTATTTTACTTTATTAAGAGGTAGTATTAATGTCGCGATTAATCTGTTTCTTTTACCTTTCTCTTTAACTATTACAGTTGTGTTGTATGATAAGTTGATTAAGCTAAAAGATAAAAAGAAAAGCTGAAAATAAGTGTGCGCCATCCGGGCGCACTCTGAATCAGGGGGCGGGATACGTCGTAGAACAGCCGGTTCCCGCCACTTGGAGGAATGATGCATGCGGTTGGGACGCGTCGGCAATACTCGAGACGTTAGGCGACATGTGGCGGTATCTGCCATCCACAGACTGTGTAAAAACACAGGAAATAATAAATAAATATGGTATAATTAAGTAAAAAATTAGTTATTCAAGGAGAATAATTATGCCATATAAAAGCGGAATAAACCGAGAACAAGTAACTCTATTTCCGGAAACCTTAGATGATTATATAGCAGAGGACAATGAAGTTCAGTTTATTGACGCATTTGTAGATAATCTAGAAATAGAATTTAAGTATTCGAAAGCATGTGAAACGGGCTGCCCTCCATATAACCCCAAGGATCTGCTAAAGCTCTACCTCTATGGATACATCAATGCAATCAGATCAAGCAGAAAACTTGAAAAGGAAAGTCATAGAAATTTAGAGGTAATGTGGCTTTTGAAAAGACTAACACCTGATCATAAAACGATAGCGAACTTCAGGAAAGACAACAAAGAAGAAATCTCAAAAGTGTTTAAAGAATTCACACTACTCTGTAAGAAACTATCTATGTTTGGTGGAGAGCTAGTACCGGTAGACGGAAGTAAGTTTAAAGCGGTAAATTCTAAAAAACAGAACGTCGTAAAAGAAAAAGCGGTAGCAAGAATAAAAGAAATTGAGAAGCAAATAGAAGAGTACATGAACCTAATTTATTTACACACTGGCAATACCGTAACAGGAATGTTGTAATGAGTTGAATGATAAGAGCCGGATGAGGGGAGACTTTCAAGTCCGGTTCCGTGAGAAGTTAAGGGTGAAATTCCCTTGGCTTACTCGACTGCGGGGGGTGCCGGGTAACCGGCATCTCTACCGTGACGATGAAATTTTCCATATCTGCGTATTCCTTAATAGTCTAGTTTTTTGCTAGGGAACTTACTTTGTAGAATAAGAAAAGACCCCTTTTATGGGATCTCAACGATGTATTTGTTCAATCTTACTTAGGGGCTGCTGAACAGGATGTTATTTTCTCAATAAGCTAACCTGATCAGCCCGAAATTCTCTCTAATAAAATTGAGTATAAGAATCCGGAGCCTGCGCTCCAGGTTCATTACCAACAGCTGCATGGCGATAACAGTCTCACTGGTTTCTTTGAGACGTGCCATGATACGTCCGAGCCCATAAAACCGCTTACCTTCTCCGAATTTTCCTTCAACAGCGTTTCGTATTCCAGCATCCAGCCGTTCTTGTTTCTTTTGTTCTCTTAATAGTTCCTGATCTTTGGCTGGTCTGCCGAGCGGTGGACCGCTCAATCGAATGCCCAGTTTCTTGCAGTAGTTAAGGTTATCTCTGTTCCGGTAGATCTTGTCTGCCATCACGGCTTCTGGATAAAAACCATACCTTTGGTAGTAGTTTTCAACCGATTGCATGAGTGTCTTGCTTTCATTGAAAGCGTCAAAGCTCAAGCTCTCCATATAACTGAATCCGTTCACAACACTGATGGCAAGCTTAGCTCCAAATTCTACATCTGCGTTTGACTTGCCTCGTACTATGGGTCTGACAAAAGGCATATGCAGGCTGACGATGCGATCTTCTACCGAATGTTTACCCTGTTTGTACATTTCCAGCTGTTGCCAGTAGATTTCTTGACTGACGAGCAGATTGCGGTATTGGCGTTTAGTTAAGAGAGTCAGCGAACTTTTTTCAGCAAGAGTCTTAATGTTTTTCAGATCCCGTCGAATATATCGCAGCTGTCCTCCGATTCCTTTGCGGATCATCTTAGCAGTCTTATGTTTCTTTTTATCAATGTTCAGATAGCTTTTGCGTGCATTGCGACGGTAGGATCTGGGTTTCTTGAGAATCCCGGCATGCGGTGCATGCAGTACATCAATGATTTCTTCCAAAGCCTGCCGGGTTGTGTTCAAAAGCCAGATATCTGTAGGATAGTGAATATCCGCAGGGGTGCAGGTTGCATCCAGGATCAGCTTGCCTGAGTTCTTGGTTTCTGAAGGTTCTTCATTCGTTTTCTCTTCTTGTCCTGTATCATCAGAGTCTTCACCATCAGAAGGAGGGGTGTCGTCTGAGCCATCTGAGTCATCTGGGTCATCTGGGTTTTCTGGATATTCATGTTCTCCGGCTAGTCTGCTAGTAATCTCGTTGATTTCGTTGATAATATCCTTGTCCAAACGTTTGCGGAAATGGGTCATGAGTGAATGATTGAATGGCGGTTTATCTACAAATGCACTTAGGCCAATGAAATATTGCATGTACGGATTTTCTGTGATCTCTTCGACCGTGTCACGGTCAGATAATGATTTCACATTTTGAATGATCAGAGATCCGAGTGCCAAACGCACCGAATAGGCTTTTTGTCCGCGACTGACAGGAAAACTTCTGGCATACTTCTTCTCAACTTCGGCCCAGGGGATCATTAATGCGAGCTTACACCATTTATTGTCCGGGTTTAAGTTCCCGCCAAAAGGCAGAAAGAATTCGTGCGGAAATGTAATCTGCTGTTCGGTAGGTTTGTACATGAAAACACGCTCCCAAGTGCAAGGTTTTTTAACATAATATTTATGTTTACATGTACTATTTTACCAAAAGTCGGGGTTAAAACCCAGTGTTTATGCTGATTTTACCGTTATTCAGCAGCCCCTAAGTACTTGACTAGCACCTAAGAGGATACCTTAAGCTGGAATCAGGAGGTGTAAGGTATGCAAGTGAATGAGATTTGTAAACAAACAGGTTTAACGAAAAAAGCAGTTGAGTATTATCAATTAAAGGGTTTAGTATCACCTAAAGTTAACGAGAACGGATATAGGGAATTTTCTGACTCAGATTTATCTCGTTTGAAAGAAATTGCGTTATTTCGAAAACTGGAATTATGCACGGATGAGATCAAGCAAGTGCTTGATAGTAACGACAAGAAGCACACTCTTGCTTTAATTAAGCAAGCAAAAGAGATTCAGGCAAAGGAAAAATTATATCGACTTGATTTGATAGGACAGTTGATTAATGGGGTGGATGTTGCTGAAATTCAGGATAGATTGAATTTATTAGAACAACAATCTACGATTAAAGAAAAGTTATTAATGGCGTTTCCCGGATACTATGGGAGATACTTTAGCTTTCATTTTGGCCAATTTCTCAATGAACCAGTAAAGACAAATGAGCAGAAAGTGTTATATGACAACATTGTTAACTTCCTTGACGATATGGAACCAATCGAAATTCCAGAAGAGTTTCAATTAATTTTGGACGAAGTTGACAAATATATGGACAATGAAAAAATTGAAGAAATGAGTGCCAACATACAGAGTACTTATGATGACTTTGACACGTATTGGGAAAACAACAAAGATAATATCATTCAATATACAGAACTTAAGAAAACGGATAAGTACCAGAATTCAGTAATGGCACAACTCATGGATTTGTTTCGTAAATTTGGAGAAACAAACGGATACTATGATGTGTTCATTCCGACGATGAGAACGCTAAGTCCAGCATATGATTTTTATTACAAGAAGATGCTGGAAGCAAATGAGAAATTGATACAAAAAATACCTGATGTTGAAAATTGGTACGAACCAACAAAATGAGCTTTATCCTTGGTTTATAATTTAAAGTGAAGATGCTAAAGATAAACTGGAAAAGTGGAAAAAAGACTTAAGTGAAAAAACATAAAGAAAGAAGGCCGAATCTCAATTTATTATGACTCGGCCAAAATCTATACTTTTCCAAGCCTATTGACCAAGGTTTATTATCTGGTACTGTCCACCAGACCATCCTAAACCACTTGAAACTTGTAATTTTAAACCTTTTAGGTTTTTAGGAATTTCAAATACAATATATCCACTTTTGCTTGTTCCCGGGTTTACCTGGGCTAGAAAGAAACTATTATCGGTGTTTACATACATGTCTGCTTCAGCCATAGCAGAATATTCTTTGCCTTCAGCATCTTTTAACTTAAATAAGCTAGTATCAATGGTACGAGTCTCTTTATCGTTGTTTGATACCTTTACTTTTATTAGTAAATATTCATTTTCGGTTGTTTTTTGCAAATATTGATTTTGCCCGATTTTAGTGCTCCTTTTTACCTCGCTTGCAGTATACCCAATTGACCTAGATCACGTTTGATAGACACAGAGAATACCCCTATAATCAAAATAACGGAGGTATTCAAAATGGCTTACGACAAAGAGTACAAAGAGTTGGTTGTCAAGAGGATCATAAACAAGGAAACAACGATCAGAGAAATGGCAACAGAGCTAGGCGTGCATTACACAACAGTGCGCGACTGGGTCAGACAATATAAGCAACATGGAGACGAGTCCTTCCCAGGCAAGGGCAAACTGCGTCCCGAGGATGAGGAGATCATAAAGCTCCGCAAAGAATTACTTGATCTTAAAGAGGAAAACGCAATCCTAAAAAAAGCGGCGGCCTACTTCGCGAAAAATCAGAAATAAAGAAGTTCAAATTTATTTATGAACATCGCTCCGTATTTCGGATTGCGAAGATGTGTCAGGCCTTAAACGTATCAAGGAGCGGTTATTACGCTTTTCTAAAAAGACCGCCCAGCGCCAGAGCCGAAAGAAAAGCTGCGCTGCTGAAAACCGTTACAAGCCTCTTTTACAAATACAAGCGCATCTATGGTGCGACCAGAATAACCAAAGAGCTGCCTCAAGAGCAATTGGCCTGCAAGACAACAGTTGCCAAAGTGATGCGGGAGAACGGCCTTCGTTCAAAGGTGATTAAGAAATACAAAGCAACCACAAACTCACGTCACAACTTGCCAGTTGCTGAAAATATACTTAACCGTGAGTTCACTGCATCCCGTCGCAATGAAAAATGGGTTTCAGACATCACGTACATTGCTACGGATGAGGGCTGGCTCTATCTGGCAGGGATTCTGGATCTTTACGACCGTTCAATTGTCGGTTGGTCAATGGATAGCCGTATGAAAACGTCACTCGTGATATCGGCTCTAAGGAATGCCATCGGTCGCAAAAAACCTAAAGAAGGTACTCATTTTACATTCAGATCGTGGTGTACAGTATGCCAGTCATAACTACCAGAAACTAATACCAGGAAAAGAACTTTGTTTGCAGCATGAGCCGCAAAGGCAACTGTTATGACAATGCCCCAATGGAATCATTCTGGGGTAAGTTGAAAACAGAATGGCTTAATGACATGCATTTCAAGACCAGAGATGAAGCAAGATCAGCAGTATTTGAGTACATTGAGCTCTTTTACAATCGCAATCGCATTCATTCTTCCAACGATTACATAGCGCCATTAAAGGTGCATGATGCAGCATGATTGCGTAATTCAATGAAAACAATAATTATTTAGGGTTTCTCCGTGTCTACCAAACGTAGGCAAGGTCAGTTTTTGCCGTAAATCCTAATATGGACAGTATTGACGGCGAGATCTGCTATGAAAACCTTCAGTCTTTGCCGCAGAAAGCCGACGGTGCAGTGATCGTCGTCCCTCCGGACCAAACCAATAAGGTCGTTAGGGACGCGGTAGAAGCTGGAATCAAACATATCTGGATTCAGCAGGGGGCTGAATCCAAAGAGGCTATAGACTATTGTACGGAAAATCATATAAACGTCATCCATGACCAATGCGTCCTAATGTTTGCAGAACCATCGTTTCCTCATTCGTTCCACCGGTCCGTACTGAAGGTGTTTGGAAAACTTCCAAAATAGTAGGTTAGCCGGCTCAAAAAACATTTGAGCCGGCAATTTTTTTCAAGAAATGGATCAGCTTCACTCGACAATGGATACAATAAAGGTTGTAAGATCTTCGACAAGGTTATATTCCTTAGCCTGGACATGGGCCAGCCCTTTGTCGGCGATTAATACCCTGATAATCGGGCGCATCGGCAAACTTTTATTTTGGTCAACCACAATCCCAACTTCACCTGTATTGAGCTTAACGGTACAGCCGGTCGGATAGGCCGCAACATGCTTTAAGAACGTTACAACCAACTGCTGGGAGAATAGCTTGTTCGCACATCCCATCACAATTTCACAGGCTTCATGCGGGACGATCCGGGAGTGGCCCGGGCCATCATTGACCAGATTATCATAGAAGTCGGCCAGCCCTACGATTTGAGCCAAGACATGGAGGTGCCGGCCGGACAGCTTCCGGGGATAGCCGTTTCCGTTCAGCCATTCGTGATGCTGCAAAGCAATATGCGCACTCAATAAGTTTAATTCCGATTTGTTCCGAAGTATTTCAAATCCATGTACGGTATGCGTCTTATATAGGTCATTTTCCTTCAGAGTAAAGGCCTCACGTTTGGCGACAAGCTCTTTTGGCAGCTTGACAGTCCCTATATCGTGAAGCAAAGCCCCTACCGCCAGCGCCTCCAGGGTATCTTTATCCAGTCCCAAAGCTTTGCCCAAAATTGTCGCAAGGACACAAACACTGACTGAATGCGCATAAACTTGATTGTCATAGCTCCGCATATCTGTCAGGCTCAGAAATATCTTCTCTTGAAACAGAACGTCTCCGATGATGTTGTTTACCGTCTTTTTTACCTGAAAACCATTGAGGTCTTTACCGATTCGTACCGCTTCCGCTGAATGCTCAATGGAGTTCATTGCCTCCCGCCTGTTTTCCTCGGAAATGACATCTTCGATAACAATATCCTTCGTTTCGTCATCGTCCACATAGACAATACTGATGCCCAGCTCTTTCAGCCGCTCGATATAGGGGGAGGTCAGCGTGACTCCTTTCCCAAGTAATGAACGGCCGTTATGCGAGAAAATGGTTCGTCCCAATACGTCTCCCTTTTGAAGCCGGTTTACACTTACCTGACGCAATTGTAATCTTCCTTTCCGATAAATCAGTGCTAGCTGAAGCAACAAAAAAATCACCAGCAGATTGCATGGCGACATTCAAAACAAACCTGAGCGGATTCGGTGGCCTGGCAGTCATCAGAATTATTCTGGAAGACCCATAGCTTTGCGTCCCTGGCTTTCACCAAGTTTGCCATTGTCGTTGCTCCTGTATCCCTATTCGATTGATATTTCGGTCATAGAACTATTGTAGCACATCGCTTTCAGGTTCTACAGGGGTTATTCGGAAAAATTTAAAGGAGAAACTAAAAATGGGAGCGGATAAAGTGGTTCATGAATCAGTTGATGGGTATATTTTGCAGTTCCCTGATGAGACACAGGAAATATTAAGAGCAATTAGAAATGTGATAAGAGAAGCAGCACCGGACGCAGTGGAAAAGATAAGCTATCAGATGCCTACGTTTGTACTGAACGGTAATCTCGTTCATTTCGCAGCATTCAAAAACCACATTGGATTTTATCCGACACCAAGCGGGATTGAAGCCTTTAAACAGGAACTGGCCGGTTATAAGGGAGCTAAAGGATCGGTACAATTCCCATTAAATAAGCCTATTCCGTATGAGTTAATAAGCAAGATCGTGAAGTACAGAGTCGCGGAGAACGCGCATATCCCAAGAAGAATTCCGTGCTGCGATGTTTAGATACGGCCCTTAATGTTTGGGAAATGCTAAAAAATGTTTATCAGGAGATGCATGCGATGGTTAAATCAATGGTAAGTAAAGAATACAGGCGAAAATGCGCCGACTTTTCATTATGCGGATTGAATTGCTGTCTCTGTCCGCGCTTTCATACGGACGGTTCTTCAAAGTGCCCCGGCTGCGGGGGTCCGGACTTTTTTTTGAAGCATCCTTCCTGTGCCGTAATTACCTGTAATAAAAAGCATCAAAATGTTGAATACTGTTTTGAATGCAGTGTCTATCCATGTGAGAGGTATCAGGCTCCAAGCGAGGCCGATTCCTTTATATCCTATCAAAATGTATTGCAGGATCAGGCCAAGGCTAAAATAGACCTTCAAAATTATCTTGAAGAACTGACGGAAAAACACAAAATTTTAGGCGAACTAATCACGAATTACAACGACGGCAAATCAAAGGGATTTTATTGTCTGGCGGTCAACCTGCTGCCGCTTTCCGTCCTGAATAATATGATGGATAAGATCCATCATATGGATCGGATCAACTGCAACGGCAGTGCTGAAGAAGCCGTCCGCTTGCTAAAAGTGGAAGCCGATCGTCTGAATATTCAACTGGTTCTTAGAAAGGCCAAAAAAGATTAGACAAACTATTCAAGCATTATTTCTGGGGATAAATCAAATGTTCTTTGTTTTGGAGGATCAAACATTGTCTGGAATTCGTGAACCAATAGACATTTTTGCTGAGCAGAGACGCAGTCTGAGAGCTGACTGTGAGAACTGCTTCGGATTGTGCTGCACCGCGCTGTATTTTTCAGCTTCGGAAGGCTTTCCAAACGATAAAGAGGCCGGTCAACCCTGTCGGAAGCTGCAGGAAAATTTTCGCTGCAGTATATATCAAGATCTTCAGGGACTGGGCCTGAAAGGCTGCATGGCATTTGACTGTTTTGGCGCAGGGCCAAAGGTATCCAAGCTCAGTTACGGCGGCAGAGACTGGCGGCGATCACCGGAATTCCAGGAGCAAATGTTTGAAGTTTTCCTTGTCATTCGGCAGCTTCAGGAGATACTCTGGTATTTGACAGAAGCAGAGACATTACAGCCCGCTCATTCAGTTCATGAGGCGCTTCGTACCCTGCGGGAAGAGACGGAACGGCTGACACTGCTCAGCCCGGGTGAGCTTCTGAAAATGGATGTACCCTTATATCGTACCGAAGTAAATACCCTGCTGCTTCAAACAAGTGAACTGGTCCGTGTTTCTGTTTGTCAGGAGCGGAATATTCAGGCCGGGATTTTGAAGACCTTTAAGCGCAGGAATAGTCTGATTGCTGCAGATCTCCGGGAAACGGACCTCAGAGGGGCTAACCTTAGAGGAGCCTGTCTGATTGCCGCAGATCTCAGCGGGAGCGATCTGGGCGGAGCTGATTTGATCGGGGCGGATTTGCGCGATGCCGACCTTAGTGGTACTGATTTAAGCCATAGTATTTTTCTGACCCAGCCCCAGCTAAATACGGCGAAGGGAGACAAGCGTACCAAGCTGCCGCCATTACTCTTTTATCCAAGACAATGGAGTTTGGACTGATATGGAAATGGAAATCATCTATTCATTTGAACCGGTCATCAATCAGGAGTCCCGGGTATTGATCCTCGGCTCGATGCCGGGAGTGCAATCGTTGAGGGAGCAGAAATATTATGTACATCCTTACAATCACTTTTGGCGGATTATGTATGCGCTTTTTGACGATGCCCGTGGATGGTCTAATGCCGCGGATGCCATGGATGATTATGATAGCAGGAAACAATTTCTTTTGGACAGAAAAATTGCCCTTTGGGATGTCATTTGTAACTGCTCCAGAGAAGGCAGTCTCGATAGCAATATAGTCAATGAACAGGTCAATGATTTTCAAAATTTATTTATTCAGTACCCACATCTGGAATTACTTGCATTTAACGGAGCAAAGGGCTTTAATATATATAAGAGGAAAATCCGTCTGGAGTCTGCTTCCATTGCCTATCTGCTATTGCCCTCAACCAGTCCGGCCAATACGATGAAATTTGAGGAAAAGCTGACACATTGGAAAGCAATTTTGAAATACTTATAAAATTTTGAAGTAATACCTATGAAGTTTTAAGCAAGTCGTTGTGAAAGGTGTGAATTGATGGATAACAATCAGTCTGAACTGAAAGAAAATTATACATTTCTGATTGTAGGAGACTCCATTTCCAAAGGCGTGATCTATAACGAGGATCAGGGGAAATATTCGTTATTGGACAGAAACTATGTTTCTCTGGTCCAGAACAGCCTGAAGGGCATGGTTTATAATGCTGCGAAATTTGGTAATACCATAAAAAAAGGCATTGAACGCCTTAATCGGGATGTCTCCAAAACGCGTCCGGATATTGTACTGATCGAATTTGGAGGCAATGACTGTGACTTTGACTGGATGCAGATTGCGAGTGATCCAATGGCAGAGCATGAACCCAAAACGGATTTCAACGCTTTCGGGAAAATGCTCACAGATACCATTATTTCGCTTAAAAACAATAATATTATCCCGGTGTTGATGACGCTTCCCCCGCTTGACGCGGATCGGTATTTCAAGTGGATTAGCAAAAACAGTAATGAGATAGGGAAAAATATATTGATTTGGCTTGGAAGCGTTACAAAGATATACTGGTGGCAGGAACGCTACAACTCCATGATTGTGAACATTGCAGAGGAAACCAAGACAAAATGGATCGATGTAAGAGGTGCTTTTCTGAAGACACCGGATTTTACTCAATTGCTTTGTATTGATGGGATCCATCCGAATGAAGACGGGCATAAGGTCATTGCCCAAAAGGTGACGGAATACCTCAGACAGAATTACAATTTTCTGCTCAAAGATTCTTCCGCGGACAGTCTTTCTTAGTATTTAGAAAGTATAAGCTTTTCATCTTTACGCTTCTAATCATCAATCTATTTAACATGTACTATTCTTAGGAAGGGTCAGAATATTGAACAATTTGCTGAATACGCTCAAAAGAAATAAAACCCCGCTGATTGTATTAGGTGTCATTATTGTGGTGTTGCTAATCATTAAACTGGTTCTGGTGGATATTGTCTATATTGGCTACCAATACGAAAAGAACAGGATTATTACCCCATGGGGGGAAAAGATAAAATCGGCAAACCTGTCTGTAGATTATACAATTGAACAGGCTCTGAGCGATATAGACAGTCTTGGGCTGAATACCCTGAATGTCCCTGTTCAAATTGATATTCCGTCGTTGACAGCCAGTACGATGAGTATCAATGCGGAAAGCGAAAAGAAAGCGGTCTGGCTGATTAAACGCTTAAGATATAAAGGAATTAACGTCATCCTGGAACCTTATCCGTATATTCAAAACGGTGAGAAATATGAGACGGATCTCAAGCCGGATAATATCAATCAATGGTTCTGGAACTGGAAACAGGTCGTCCTTGCCGAACTCATCCGTGATGTGGCTAAGCCGAATAAAGTCTACGCCCTATGTATCGGTTCCAACTTTGATCAATTCGAGGATCAATGCGGTTATTGGACCGATGTCGCGGATTTTGTCAGGGCCGGATACCAGGGCAAAATGACTTACCGGACAAACTGGTGGTATACAGCTGAATGGAATGCCGGGCAGAATTTGGCGTACGATACCTACATTGCCAAATTAAATAATCCGGTTCTTGGAAAAGTGGATTTTATCTCTGTAGCAGCTTATTTTGAATTGACCGACCAGGAGACCAATACGGTAGATAACCTTGTAAGCTCGATCTATAAGACCCGGATTTTTGACCGAAACCAGAATATCTATGATGAATTAAAGCAGCTGTCTGCAAAATGGAACAAACCTGTATTCTTTGGTGAATTGGGTTTCCCAAAAAGAAGCGGTGCCGCAGTTCATCCCTGGAACCCTTTGCCGTCGGACATTATCAATAACCAGGAGCAGGCAAATTGCTTTCTGGCTTATCAGCAAGTGTTTGAAAAAGAAACCTGGCATCTTGGTTTTTCTGTTTTTGCTGTGGGCAAAGATGATGAAAACAAGAATTATTACCCGAGCGAGCAAAGCAAGCAGGCCATTAAAAGATGGTATGCCGAATACCAGCATACTGGCAAGGAACGATGAGTGCCATGGACGGTACAATAGCCGAAAAGCTAAATAAAGTATTTGGCTTTTGCTCCCGGGAAATGACGGTTCATAAACGCCAGAAAGGAAGTCTTTATTTCCTCCATTTCAACGGGTGGGTAGACATATTTTCCGTAGCCGAACTGCCCGAATTTAAATTTGCGCGAAGCTTCATCCATCGGTAGGCTTGTCTGCGGATAGATATTTAAAATATTGGACTTGGCTCGGGAAGAAAAACGATGTGTGATAAATTCAAAAGTAAGCGCTGCAGGAGAAAAGTTTGCCGGAGAAGCGGCTTTTAACTGCTCTGCCAGGTCAGCAAAGAGCTTTTCGTATTGATCCATCCAGTTCTCAAATCTGATAATCGGGGCAATAATAAAACCCAAAGGGTAGCCGGCGCGAAGTACTTTTCCGGCTGCCTTTATTCTATTTTCAGCGGATGGTGTCCCATGCTCATAATTTCTGATGATTTCCTCGCAATTCAGGCTGAAACGAAACCGGGTATGACCGTGATGTTCCAGATTCAAAAGGCTATCAACGTCAGTGAATTTTGTGACAAAGCGGAACCGGCCTTGAGGCTGCCTTCCAAAAAATTCAATGCTTTTTCTCAGACTGCCTGTATATTGTTCCATCGGGATTGGGTCGGACACTGCGGCTCCTTCGAAATAAGTGATCTCGGGTAAACGTTCCTGGATTAAAGTTTGGGCTTTTTCAAGCAGTTCATTTATATTAACATAGATGCGGATGTACGGTCTTGCACCCAGCGTCGTGGCTAAATAACAATATTCGCACATCCCGGGACAGCTTGTGGTCAGCGGCAGCTGATAATGAGCTGAGGGTTTGCAGGTTTGAAACGTTTTTCCGCGTTTAACACCGATCACCAATGTTTTTTTGGCTTCAAAATAGGTTTTGGCAGCAGTATCTCCGCTCAGACCGGTTATTCTGTTGTGAGAACTTGTTGCTTTGACCGGAATCTTGATTTGCCGAAAATAATCAACAAGCTTCTTCCCAAGTGGATAATTCAGGGCTTCGGGTTCATAAAAGACCTGTTTGGGCTCGAAATTCAAGTTAATCCCCCTTCTGGAGTACAACATATTCAGGGGTATGGACTTCTTCAGCGCCGATAGTAGAGGGCAATTCATATTTATACCCATTGATCATGGATGAGGTAGTAGCATCATCATCCAGAAGATCCTGTCTGAATACAAGGTAGAGGTGAATCAACAAAAAAACCACATAGCCCCAAGCGACAAGATGATGACTCATTCTAACCAGATTCTCGTTGTGAAAAGCCGGAATAACCCAGGAAAACAACTTTCCGGATATACCGTCCGGATTGGTGCCTATCCGCATAGCAAAACCGGTTATAATCATGAAAAAACTTCCGATCCAGATGAAAAGAAGATAAGATAGCTGGGCCAGGGCATTATGCCCGAGATGTCCCTGATGTTCTCCTCTCATAAATAAATAGTAGCGGACTGTTGACTTGAGGTCCTGCCAAAAAGCCTTCTGCCAGAAACGTATCTTGGCATACGCATTGCCTGCCCAGAACCAATAGAGGCGGAATAACAGATTGGCCGTAAAGATAAAAGCGGCTATTCCATGCCAGTAGCGAACTGATCCCATTAAAAACTGCTGGAAAGCTTCTCCGGCGGTTATAAAGACAGGATTTCCAATATACAGACCTGTAAGAAAGAGTACGGTGACAGCGGCTGCATTTATCCAGTGAAACATCCGGACAGGAAATTGCCAGACGTATACCGGTCTGCGCTGCGGCATCGGAGCGGAACTTTTCTTTTCTTTGGATAAGGCCAATCGTAATCCCTCCATATCACTTAGAATATATGCTAGCGTCACCATGGCACGCAGATATTGTGGCCCCTAGATTTTCTCTAGCAATAGTTTTCCTTGTGGTGTTATCAGGTGTGCCGCGCAGGCGATGCAGGGGTCAAATGAGTGAATGGTCCGGAGCAGTTCCAGGGGCTGGTCGGTAGCAGCGACCGGTGTGTCGAGCAGCGACGCCTCATAAGGACCTTTTTGTCCTGTAGCATCCCGCGGTGAGGCATTCCAGGTTGTCGGCACAACCGCCTGATAGCTTTCTACCTTGCCGCCGCGGATTTTAATCCAGTGAGCCAGGGCTCCTCGCGGGGCCTCAGCCCAGCCGACACCCTGCGCTTCTGCCGGCCAGCGGCTCGGTTCCCATTTTTCAGGATTGAAGGTTTGTGTGTCACCGGCTTTAATATTAGCGATTAGGTCCGCATAAAAACCGGCAAGTTGATCGACGCAAAATTTTGCTTCCAGTGCTCTGGCCAGCGTTCGTCCGAGCGTTGAAAACAAAGCGTTGAGCGGAAGGTCCAGTTTCCGCAGGGAGCTGTCGACCATTTCCTTGATTTCCTTATTGCCCTTGGCATAAGCAACCACGAAGCGGGACAGCGGGCCGACTTCCATCGCATGGCCCTGCCAGCGCGGTGTTTTGATCCAGCTGTATTTTTTTGATTCATCCAAATTGTGATAAGGTGGTTTGGGCCCGTCATATGCTGGATCCGTCCGCCCCTGCCAGGGGTGAAGCCCGGAATCCTTATCCGCGTATTGATACCACGAGTGAGATACAAATTCCTGAATATGGCTTGGATCCTTTAGATCAAGATCATAGACTTTGCTTAAATCTCTGTTCAGGACAATCCCGCGAGGGAACAGATAACTGTCCGGCTCGTGGATATCGACGAGCGGTACACCACCGTAGGCCAGGAAGTTGCCGATTCCGCCTCCCCAAAGGTCTTTTTTGTAAAAGCCAGCAATGGCTAGAATATCTGGAATAAGGACCTGGTTGACAAACGTTTGGGCTTCATCGATCTTCGTTTTCACAAGATTCAGGCGTTCCATATTCAGAACATGGACATCATCAAGGTTGATGCTCGAAGCATGCCCGCCGACCAGATAGTTCGGGTGCGGGTTTTTCCCTCCGAACACGGTATGGACTTTAGCAATTTCTTTTTGCCAACTTAATGCTTCCAGGTAATGCGCGACTCCCATTAGATTGGCTTCCGGAGGCAAGCGATAAGCGGGATGACCCCAGTAAGCATTGGCAAAAATACCAAGCTGGCCGCTTTGGACAATATTCTTAACTTTGTTTTGCACATCCCTGAAGTAACCCTCCGAAGAATTAGGCCACGAGGAGATGGACATGGCCAGACTGCTTGTTGCTTTAGGATCAGCCTTTAATGCGCTTAAGACATCAATCCAGTCAAAACCATGCAAATGATAAAAATGAATCACATGATCCTGGGTAAATTGGGTCAGCGTCATGATATTGCGTATGTAATTGGCATTTTTGGGGATCGGATAATCCAAGGCATCTTCCACTGCCCGCACGGAAGCAATCGCATGGATGTGCGTGCAAACACCGCAAATCCGTTGGACGAACGCCCAGACATCACGTGGATCCCTGTTTTCGACAATCTTCTCAATTCCTCTAAATGTTGTTCCTGAGCTGACGGCATCACTGATCTTTGTACCGTCAACAATGGCTTCAATGCGTAAATGACCTTCGATCCGGGTGACAGGATCCACAACAATTCTTGTTGTCATTGAGATTCAAAACCTTTCTGCATTAGTCTTCTTTATGATTTGTCTTCTTAGTTACTTGTCTTTTTTGTTCAGTATCCGTACTTCCGGCCGGGTGGTTCTTTTTCCCACGCCCTTTAGCAGCGGCCGTAATTCCCCCATGGGCAACAACACCCAGACCGGCTACACCTAAAGCGGCAAGACCGATATGGTCAGGGTTGCCGCCGATGGCCTCATTGGGGATCTCAGCCAGGTGAGTATAAAAAGGCGTGCTGGAATCATACCAATTATTCTCGGAACAGGCCATACAAGGGTGTCCTGATTTAACAGGAAAGCTGACTCCGTCATTCCATTCCGTTACGGCGCAGGCATTATAAGCAACTGGGCCTTTGCAGCCAACTTTATACAAGCACCATCCTTTTCTGGCACCTTCGTCATCGAAGCGCTCCACAAACTGGCCGGCATCAAAAAAGGCCCGGCGGGTGCAGCCATCATGGACACGTTTGGAGTAAAAGGCTTTAGGACGGCCCAGGCTCGTTAATTCCGGGATTTTCCCAAATGTCAGGTAATGAACGATTGTACCGGTGATGACTTCAGCAATGGGCGGACATCCGGGAACGTCAATGACAGGCTTGTTCTTGATAATTCTCCGAATCGGTACAGCCTGTGTTGGATTGGGGTGTGCCCCCTGGACACAGGCGTTGGTCGCACAGGAGCCATACGCTATCACGGCAGCTGCTCCGCCTGCACATTCCTTCAGGAGCTGGTTGGCAGTCATTCCGCCGATGGTACAGTAAATGCCGCCCTCTGCCAGTGTGGCACTGCCTTCGACTACCAGAATATATTCCCCGTAATGTTCCTGCATTGTTTTTAGACGGACAGACTCTGCCTGTGTTCCGGCTGCGGCCTGCAGCGTCTCCATATAATCAAGGGAAATCATATTGAAGATCAGGTCCGAAAACAAAGGGTGGGCGGACCTGATGAAAGACTCGCCGCAGCAGGTGCATTCCTGCAGATTTAGATAAATGACAGGTGGGCGTGACTTGTTTTCCAAAGCTTCCACAATTCTGGGGACAGCGGTTGCATCGAGTCCCAGCATTGCTGCAGTCATGGCACAGAACCTTAAAAAGTCCCGCCGGGATATTCCTTTCTGGCGGGCCCAGTCATAATAGCTGCCCTTTTTCAATATTTTCCCCTCCCGATATAGAATATTGGCTTGCTGAATGAAAAAAAGCCAGTCTTTTGCCAGTTCGTCATTATTGTGCGTTCCTTAGCATATTTTATTCATTTCTTTACATATACAGGTATTTTTGTAATACGCAGGAGATAATCGGCAATGTGAGTGAGACAGCAATTCAGAAAAATTTGGAACAGCATAGTAGAATTACGCTAAAATGGATCATAATAATATCAAAGAATGATCCAGCCGAAAAAAGAAGATTGGTGATAAGAATGAGCCAAGTAGTCCTGTTTGCTCTGATGATCATGGCTATTAATATTACGTACGTATCACTGACAACGGTACGGTTTATCCTTGTGATCAAGGGCTTAAAGGAGTATGCTTCCATGCTGTCCATGATCGAAGTGCTCGTGTACATTGCCGGATTGTCTATTATTCTGAAAAACCTGGACAGTTACTGGAACATCGCAGCATATTGCATCGGCTATGGTATCGGAGTGTATCTGGGAAGCAGGATCGAGGAAAGACTTGCTCTCGGGTACATGACTGCCGAGGTCATTGTTGATTCGCTCGATGAGACGCTTCCCAAATTATTGCGTAAGAAAGGATTTGGCGTTACGACCTGGACCGGGGAAGGCCGCGACGGGAAACGCCTCCTGATGTTGGTTCTGGCCAAAAGAAATCGGCAAAAAGAACTTTTGAATATTGTTAATGATTCCTGCCCAAGTGCGTTTATATTCTTCCAGGAACCTAAGAATTTCCGCGGAGGATTTTGGGCCGGCAGGCGATAAGAACTCAAAACAGTAAATGGCCTGCAAAGCTGATGCGGGATAGAGAAATGACGATGAGAATGTAATAAAATAGCAGAGGAGAGGGCTGGTGCCCTCTCCTCTGCTATTTTTCTGAAGGGTATGGATTAAATGATGAACAGCATTTCCACATAAGTCGGCAGCGGCCAAAGCTCCGCGTCAACAAGTGTTTCAAGCTTATCCCCATAGATCCTCAATTCATTCATCGCGGCAAAGACGATATCACGGTAGTAAACCGCATTGGCATGGACATCTTCAACGTCAGCCGCGCCCAAAACAGCTTTTTCCAAAGCCACAGTTTTGGCTTTAAAGGAACCTAAAGCCGAAGATACTTCTTTGATGACTTCTTCCTGAGCCGAGGTATCCGCAGAAGCCACGGCAGCTTTAACGCTTTGTACGGAACCGGCCAGGTCAGTTGCATATTTTGCAGCTGCGGGAAGAATAAGCCTGTTAGCCATATCAATCATCGTTTTGGCTTCGATATTGATCGTTTTGCTGTATTGCTCCAGCAAAATCTCGTAACGGGAATGAACTTCCTGTTTGCTCAATACACCGTGTTTCTCGAACGCATTGACATTCTTCTCGTCAATGAAGTGCTCCAAAGCTTCCACCATGGATTTGATGTTCGGCAGACCGCGTTTTTCTGCTTCTACGACCCAGTCTTCGGAATAGTTGTTGCCATTGAAGATGATACGATTGTGTTTGACCAGAATTTCTTTCAAGAGGGCCTGCAGTTCGCTGTTAAAATCGGCAGCCTTTTCAAGCTTATCGGCAATCTGGCAAATACTTTCAGCGACAATCGTATTCAGGACCATGTTCGGGCCGGCGATGGATGCACTGGAAGGAACCATACGGAACTCAAATTTATTTCCGGTAAAGGCAAACGGTGAAGTCCGGTTGCGGTCTGAGTTATCCTTCGGGATTTCCGGAAGCGTGGACACGCCGACTGTCAAAGTGCCGTTTGGTTTGGATGATACAGCACCGCCATTGTTTTGGATTTGTTCGACAATATCCGAAAGCATGTCGCCGAGGAACATGGAAATGATCGCCGGGGGAGCTTCGTTCGCACCGAGACGGTGGTCGTTTCCAGGGTTGGCGGCGGACACTCTGAGCAATTCGGAGTATTCGTCCACAGCTTTAATGACAGCACAAAGGAAAGTTAAGAACTGAGCGTTATCGTGAGGGGTATTTCCCGGATCAAGCAGATTCTGTCCATCATTGGTGCTCATGGACCAGTTATTGTGTTTCCCGGAACCATTGACGCCTGCAAACGGTTTCTCATGCAGCAGGCAGACCAGATCATGATGCAAGGCAACCTTTTTCAAAGTATCCATGATCAGTTGATTATGGTCGGTAGCAACATTGGTTGTCGAGAAAATGGGGGCAATTTCAAACTGACCAGGAGCAACTTCGTTGTGCTGCGTTTTAGCCAAAACACCTAACTTCCAGAGTTCTTCATTCAATTCTTTCATAAAGGCGGCGATGCGTTCTTTGATGCTGCCGAAGTAGTGGTCTTCCATTTCCTGGCCCTTAGCCGGAGGAGCACCAAAGAGTGTTCTGCCGGTAAGGACTAAATCCATTCTGGCATCAAAAAAACTTTTATCAATCAGAAAGTATTCCTGCTCGGGTCCGACCGTAGAAATGACACGGGTTGCTGTCGTATTGCCAAATAATCTTAACAGTCTTACTGCTTGTTTGGAGAGTGCTTCCATAGAACGCAAAAGCGGAATTTTTTTGTCGAGAACTTCACCGGTATACGAATAGAATACTGTGGGAATCGTCAGCGTGACGTTGCCGTTTTTTTCTTCTCTGGCAAAAGCCGGAGAGGTGCAGTCCCAGGCAGTATAGCCTCTGGCCTCAAACGTGGCTCTAATGCCACCGCTTGGGAAAGAAGATGCGTCGGGTTCGCCTTTGATCAGTTCTTTGCCGGAAAATTCCATAATGACTTTGCCGTCGGCAGTCGGAGAAATAAACGAGTCATGCTTCTCCGCAGTGAGTCCTGTCATCGGCTGGAACCAGTGGGTATAGTGGGTAGCCCCTTTTTCAATCGCCCAGTCTTTCATTGCATTCGCAACGACTTCTGCGACATCGGGATCCAGCGCTTTCCCGTCCTCAATTGTTTTCTTCAAAGCTTTGTAAGTTGCTTTGGGCAGCCGTTCCCTCATGACGGCATCGTTAAAAACGTTCATTGCAAAGATATCCATTGTTTCGAAATCTCCCTTCAGATTTAGATATTAAATAATGGTACATAGATAAATAACCACAAAAAGCAAAAAAAGCAAAAACAAACTTAACCCTCAAAGCGTTTGGTCGAGGAATAAGCATCTTTGCTTAATTTACCTATAAAAATATATCAAAAAGTTAACACACTTTTTTAGAAATAACAAGTGTTTATTCTGATGTATACAAAATATAATCGGATAATAATTATCCGCTGTATGAGCGGAAAAGGCAATTGTTACGACAACGCCTGTGCAGAAACCTTTTTCAGTACCATCAAATCAGAAAGGCTGCATCACAGGAAGTACAAGGACCTGAAAGAAGCAAGAAATGATATATTCTGGTATATAGAAGGCTTCTACAATCGAAAGCGAAGACACCAAGCATTGGGCAACATAACACCAGTTGAATTCTTAAAGAGATACTATGAATATCAACGAAGAGTCGCTTAGCGAAGTCGTTTGGCCGTTGTTAAGGGCGAGCAACGCTCGTTCATCGGGGGCGAAGCCGAAGACCCTTGACAGCCAGGATACACTAAGACCCTCTTGTTCTAAGGCCATGACAATGGCCTTATGCCACCCGGCGAGGGCGGTCTCCTGCTACCAAATTGAAATATTGAGGAATTCTGAGAATTCATTAGAAAAACTAACTCTGGAGTGTCTGTTTTATCGAGAAAAGGTCAATATTGCACAATCTCACAAATATGATATTATTTATTTAAGTTATTTTTTGTTACATTTTTTTTTCGACTTGGAAAATAAAGCATATTCTTGAAATATATTTAACATATTATCCTTATTTAGATAATATTTGCAGTTAGTTGCTATAAGAACTCCTTAAAATTAAATTTATTATTTTGTAAGGGGGATATTGTCTATGTCGGAAGATATTTATACTTTGACTAAATTTTTAAATTATCCTTGGCTAAATAGGGGCTGCTGAATAACGGTAAAATCAGCATAAACACTGGGTTTTAACCCCGACTTTTGGTAAAATAGTACATGTAAACATAAATATTATGTTAAAAAACCTTGCACTTGGGAGCGTGTTTTCATGTACAAACCTACCGAACAGCAGATTACATTTCCGCACGAATTCTTTCTGCCTTTTGGCGGGAACTTAAACCCGGACAATAAATGGTGTAAGCTCGCATTAATGATCCCCTGGGCCGAAGTTGAGAAGAAGTATGCCAGAAGTTTTCCTGTCAGTCGCGGACAAAAAGCCTATTCGGTGCGTTTGGCACTCGGATCTCTGATCATTCAAAATGTGAAATCATTATCTGACCGTGACACGGTCGAAGAGATCACAGAAAATCCGTACATGCAATATTTCATTGGCCTAAGTGCATTTGTAGATAAACCGCCATTCAATCATTCACTCATGACCCATTTCCGCAAACGTTTGGACAAGGATATTATCAACGAAATCAACGAGATTACTAGCAGACTAGCCGGAGAACATGAATATCCAGAAAACCCAGATGACCCAGATGACTCAGATGGCTCAGACGACACCCCTCCTTCTGATGGTGAAGACTCTGATGATACAGGACAAGAAGAGAAAACGAATGAAGAACCTTCAGAAACCAAGAACTCAGGCAAGCTGATCCTGGATGCAACCTGCACCCCTGCGGATATTCACTATCCTACAGATATCTGGCTTTTGAACACAACCCGGCAGGCTTTGGAAGAAATCATTGATGTACTGCATGCACCGCATGCCGGGATTCTCAAGAAACCCAGATCCTACCGTCGCAATGCACGCAAAAGCTATCTGAACATTGATAAAAAGAAACATAAGACTGCTAAGATGATCCGCAAAGGAATCGGAGGACAGCTGCGATATATTCGACGGGATCTGAAAAACATTAAGACTCTTGCTGAAAAAAGTTCGCTGACTCTCTTAACTAAACGCCAATACCGCAATCTGCTCGTCAGTCAAGAAATCTACTGGCAACAGCTGGAAATGTACAAACAGGGTAAACATTCGGTAGAAGATCGCATCGTCAGCCTGCATATGCCTTTTGTCAGACCCATAGTACGAGGCAAGTCAAACGCAGATGTAGAATTTGGAGCTAAGCTTGCCATCAGTGTTGTGAACGGATTCAGTTATATGGAGAGCTTGAGCTTTGACGCTTTCAATGAAAGCAAGACACTCATGCAATCGGTTGAAAACTACTACCAAAGGTATGGTTTTTATCCAGAAGCCGTGATGGCAGACAAGATCTACCGGAACAGAGATAACCTTAACTACTGCAGAAACTGGGCATTCGATTGAGCGGTCCACCGCTCGGCAGACCAGCCAAAGATCAGGAACTATTAAGAGAACAAAAGAAACAAGAACGGCTGGATGCTGGAATACGAAACGCTGTTGAAGGAAAATTCGGAGAAGGTAAGCGGTTTTATGGGCTCGGACGTATCATGGCACGTCTCAAAGAAACCAGTGAGACTGTTATCGCCATGCAGCTGTTGGTAATGAACCTGGAGCGCAGGCTCCGGATTCTTATACTCAATTTTATTAGAGAGAATTTCGGGCTGATCAGGTTAGCTTATTGAGAAAATAACATCCTGTTCAGCAGCCCCTAAATACAAATAAGAAAATTATCGACTTTATGCAAAAATTTAATCAACGTATAACCATTAAAAAAGGGGAACTATTCATAAAATATGGACAAGAATTAACTGCTGTCTATGGTGTAGAAGAAGGGCTGCTTGGAATTCGTTTCTTAACTCTGAACGGCAAGCAAAGAACTCAAGTAATTATAGGACCTGGAGGAGCAACTAGCGTTATTGATGTTATTATGAGAATTACTAGTTCACCTTACGAGGCTTATGCATATGAAGATACAACAATAATTTATATAACTAAAGAACAAGCACTGGAAGGGATAATAGGCGATCCTACGTTATCCTTAGCTTTCATGGAATCCTTAGGTGACATTGTTTTTACATTACTAGAACGCTTGGAAAGTTCGTCTTCTTACTGTCCAAAACAGAGACTAATATTATTTCTTCGTAATCTTAATGACCCATTTCAAGTTGAAGAAAACGGATGGTATCGTGCTAAATATAAATTCACACATCAAGATATTGCAGATATTATTGGTACCACCAGAGAATATGTTACATTACATTTAACTGATTTAAAAAAGAAAGGATTAATTAAAGTGATGGAACACTATATATACTTTTGCAAAGATTTCAAAACCATAATTCGTCCTGAATTATATTCTGAATAATATTAATATCTTTAGTAAATTATAATGACTCAACTTTCGAACCCTAGTTGTGCGAATATAAAAACACGACCTACGCTCGGTCGCGACCGAAAGTTGAGATAATTGCTAATCAAAAATAGTATAAATACTAATTTTTTTATTAATAGGATTTTATGGGGAGGGGAGCAGTAAAATATAAATACTGCTCCCTCTGGAATAGATAACGGTAGTTTACGCATTTGAACAAAATTACTTTAGTACTAAATGAGTTAATCACGACGTTACCTCATGAACTTCCACTTGCTACCGACACTGGCGATGGTGACTACTACAAGGAACCAACGAAATAAGACCGGACGCTCGGCGCTTGCCCGAAGGAACTTTTGTTATCTGCGGATCAAAAAGTCCCTTCGGTCCTCCAGCTTACTTATTTGCTCGTGTCACTGGGATGCCAGCGCGCATATCCTCGGCCTTAAGCCTGCGGTATCCCGCGTGGCACCCTGACACTTAACTCATTACTTTGATCAAATCAAACTTTAAGATGCATCTATTTTAGATTCATCTTTATCCTCCTGACTTTAGGAGAAAGGAGGTCGAAAATCGCCGGAACGTTTGAAATACAAGCGTTTCGGCGATTTTAAAATGTCCTATTATTTCAGGTTTATCGTCAGATCCAGCTTGGTACATGAGCGGAACTTTGTCAAAGTAATATTGGTTTTAAGGAGCTTCAGAATCTTAGCTAGATCAAGGTAAGCCTGGGAGACTTGTGTAGGAGTTACGACATTGTTAGGGTATTCTCCCTGAACCAACCCTAATGGCTCATGAATGGCTTCCATTATTCTGGCAGCTGAGGCATTCTTTTGATGAATCTACTAACCCTCGGGCGACTCCTAGACGATGTAATACCCAATTGATAGAGCATTTCCAGCATGGATTCGCCTTTCATCGGGCTACCATTATCAGAATGCAAGACCAAAGGTTCTTCTTGTCGGGTTATATTCTGAGCCATGACTGCCCACCGAATGAGTTGACTGGCATGTTCCGCACTTTCTTCGATCCAGACTTCCCATCCGACAATGTCTCGGCTAAAGATGTCCAGGATGAGATATAAATAGAAGTAGATTCCTCTAACAGGGCCTGGCAAATATGTAATATCCCAAGACCGTACACGATTAGGTTCGGTCGCACAATGCGTGGATTTAGGTCTGCTGGAGGGTGCCTTACAACGTCCACGATGATTCTGTTCACCTGCTTCATGCATGACTCGATAGAAGGTTGATTCGGAGGCGATGTAGATACCTTGGTCCGCAAGCATCGGGACAATCTGACTGGGTGGTAAACTTTGAAATTCAGGTTAGTTGACTAATTCTAGAATCTCCTTGCATTCTGCTTCCGTAAGTTTATTCGCTGGTTCAGAGCGCTTTGCCAAGGGTCTCCGATCTGCTTCAGGTGCCCCATTCTTACACTAACGTTGCAATGTTCGTACCGATATGCCAATTTCTTTACAAGCCATCTGTTGGTGTGCTCATATATTGTATATCCCTGCACATCAAAATTAATAGAGTAGTTTTATAATAATTATTAGGCACGTGCAATTATTATTAAGGAGGAAGATTCGAATGGGAGAAATCAACAGGAGGAATTTTTTAAAAGCCTCGATGCTTGGAGCAGCTGCAGCTGCTGTAGCCTCGGCATCTGCGGTGAAGGGGATGGTTAGCCCCTTGGTGGCTGATGCTGCGGACATCGTGGCTCCGATCACGGAAACCTCAGAATTTCCATACAAGGTGGATGCAAAGTACCAACGTTACAATAGTCTGAAGAACTTCTTTGAAAAGGCTTTCGACCCGGAAGCAAACAAGACTCCTATTAAGTTTCATTACGACGATGTTTCCAAAATCACAGGCAAGAAAGATACGGGGAAAGACCTGCCCACGCTTAATGCGGAAAGACTTGGGATCAAAGGGCGTCCGGCGACACATACAGAAACAGCCATGCTTTTCTTTACTCAACATTTTGGTGCCATGCCACCCCAGCGCCATAATGAAGCAGGCTGGACCCCAGTGGAAGCGGCCTTGAACGCCGGAGCCTGGGCTGTAGAATTTGATTTTTCCGGATTTAACGCAACAGGTGGTGGTCCGGGAAGTTTAATCCCGTCTTATCCCATAAATCCTATGACCAATGAAATGGCTAAAGAGCCTGTCATAGTATCCGGTTTGTACAACTGGGACAATAGCGATGCTGAAGGTGTGCGACAACAAGGCCAACAGTGGAAATTCAAATCAAAGGAAGAAGCCAGTAAAATCGTTAAAAAGTCAGTCAAGTTCCTGGGAGCCGATCTGGTCGGCATCGCACCCTATGACGAGCGTTGGACCTATTCTAACTGGGGCAGGGAGATTCCAAAACCTTTTAAAATGCCCGACGGCAGAACTAAATATTTTCCATGGGATTTGCCAAAGATGATGTCAGGCGGGGGAGTAGAAGTTTTCGGACATGCAGAATTTGAACCTGATTGGGAGAAGTATGGAGGTTTCAAACCAAAAAGTGTGATTGTCTTCATTCTTGAAGAGGATTACGAAGCTATACGCACCTCACCGTCAGTCATTGCCAGTGCCACGGTGGGGAAAACTTACTCCAATATGGGAGAAGTAGCTTACAAAATCGCTGTTTTTCTGAGGAAGCTTGGCTATTATGCAGTGCCGGCAGGAAACGATACCGGAATGAGTGTTCCTATGGCCGTTCAGGCCGGGCTTGGAGAAGCAGGTAGAAACGGACTTTTAATTACCCAGAAATTCGGTCCGAGACATCGCATCGCCAAAGTCTACACCGACCTGGAACTTGCTCCGGACAAGCCGAAAAAATTCGGGGTACGCGAGTTCTGCCGCCTGTGCAAAAAATGTGCGGATGCCTGCCCCGCCCAGGCCATCTCCCACGAGAAAGACCCTAAGGTTCTGCAGCCAGAGGATGTTGAGGTATCCGAAAATCCATATACTGAAAAATGGTATGTTGATTCCGAACGCTGCGGCTCTTTCTGGGCCTATAACGGTAGTCCCTGCGTAAATTGTGTAGCTGTATGTTCGTGGAACAAAGTCGAGACCTGGAACCACGATGTGGCCAGAATAGCCACTCGAATACCATTGCTTCAGGATGCAGCCCGCAAGTTTGATGAATGGTTCGGCTATAACGGGCCTGTAAACCCTGATGAAAGACTTGAATCGGGTTATGTTCAGAACATGGTCAAAGACTTCTGGAATAATCCTGAGTCTATAAAACAATAGTGATTTCAATGTCAAATATATTAATCATAAGGAGAAAATTATTATAAGGAGTGAAAGGTATTATGAATATATATGATGTGCTGATTTGGATGGCACTGGGTATGATTGCATTGCTTATCCAATACGGAATCTGGCGGTATCTGAAAGGGAAGGGCAAAGATACCATACCTCTTCAAATCTGCGGGTTCCTCGCCAACTTTTTCTTTATATTTGCTTTGGCCTGGGGATATTCCAGCTTTTCGGAGCGTGAATACCAAGCTATTGGCATGGGATTTATCTTCTTCGGAGGCACGGCACTTATTCCTGCGATTATTACTTACAGGCTGGCTAACCATCCGGCAAAAAAAATCAGAGAAAGTTCGGATTCTATTTCTGCTTAGCAATTAGAGTATCAAGCCATAGGGTTAATGAGGCCAGTAAGTGTCTCTTCAGATACTTACTGGCTCATCTCTATAATCTTCATAATTTTTTAAGAGGTTCATAAGCTGTGAAAACAAAGAAAAATAAAGCAGAGTTGGAAAATAGAAGAGGATGGGAATACTATTATCAATTTTCTTTACTTCTCACTGCCATAATAGCTATTTTATATGGTGTGTTCTGGGCTCCTCAATCGGTTGATTACAAGGGAATCATCCAAAAAAATGTTCTCGGCGTTATATCCATAGAAAAAATGATGGGGAATCAGCATGCCTATAAAATCGATACGGCACAGGGACGTTTCTATGCAGTATGTGATTCGGCTATAGGATATCAATCCAAAGTTGAGGCTATGACTATCGTCAACGAAAAGGGCCTTATAGAGAAAGTTATTATTACTAAACAGGGAGAGACTCCGGTTTTTTTTGAAAGGCTCACAGACCAAAAGTATTTTGACGGCTTTCAAGGTCTTGCAATCAAGGAGCCTATTTATTTGGGAGGAGCATATGGATATTCGGGATATCTGGGTAGTATAAAAACAAATAATTATATTGACCGGGTAACAGGTTCAACAGTGTCGTCACATGCTGTGGCTGAGGCTGTGAACAAAGGGAATTCTTATTTATCAGGGCAATTTTTTAACACCCAATGGGCCAACCCTTACGATTTATTCCAGCTTAGCTGGAAGGATATGGCCATGATTGCGATGTTTTTAATTGCGTTTGCCTCAGCCTTTATCAAGAAGCTCGTAAAAATACGTCTGGCATTCCTGCTGGTTAGTGTCGTGGTGCTTGGTTTTCTCGTTAATCAGTTTGTGACAGGCAGCTTGCTTCTTTCAGCAATTACGTTGCAGATTCCCAGGATAACTAACCTGAAATGGTATGTGCTTATGGCCGGGTCTCTCGGATTTATTATCCTTTTAGGAAAAAATCTGTATTGCGCTTGGATTTGTCCTTTTGGAGCAGTACAGGAGATTCTTAACAAGGCTGCAGGGTTCAAATCTCTGAATATTTCCCAGAAGACTATTAAAATACTCAGGCTGGTAGCTCCGACCATTTTATGGGTTGCACTTCTGCTGGGCACATTACTGGGTGACTATGGGACATTGGATTACCAGCCTTTTGGCGCGCTCTTCCTGTTCAAATCGGTATGGTTAATGTGGTTGATGTTACCGATCTTCTTGTTTATGAGCTTATTTATTAGCCGTTTTTATTGTAAATTCTTCTGTCCGGTAGGATTTATTTACAATTTGCTTAACCGTTGGCGAAATGAGGAGGTAAGAATATGGAAACAGAGAGTAGATCGATTGAAACGCAAAAAAAAGGAAGAACAAGAGACCTGGTCTTCACACTCTTGATCCTTATTTTCGCAGTCGCCCATTTTGTTGTAATGCTTCAGTCAGTAGGAATCCTGAGGGCTGACCGTTGAAATTTTCCTGAGAAAGTAGCGTATCAAATAGACATAACGAGGGAGGAATCGTGATAATGAAACAGTTCGAACTTGGACAATATAAGGGTCTAAATGTCAAGCGTTTTGATACAACAGTCCAAGAAGAGGAGATTCAGCAAGCCTTAGATTATATCATAGGCTCTTTTGATGAAATTGAAGAAGAAAAAAGAAATGAGCCTATTAAAACAAACGATTATGTAATCGTGGATATTGACGGTTTTGAAAAGGATGCAACAGTCCCGGTTATAAGAAGCCTCGATACAAAATTAAGAGTAGGCAGTGAAGGTGTATTTCAAGAAGTTAGTGCAAATCTCCTAGGGAAGAAAATGGGCGACACAGTGACCTTTGAGGCAGTTATTCAGCCCGATGCCTTAGAATTTCAGCGTTGGTGGGGAAGCGAGATTAGATTTACTGTTAAGATTAAGAGCGTTTTTGTGGTGAAGAAATCAGAATTGACTGAGGAATTAATTAGGAAAATTGAACCTGATCTAAAAAACCTGGAAGACTTAAAAAATATGCTGGCCCTAAAAATCACTCACGAAAAAGAGGGGAAGGAACGGGAGGCAAATATTCTCTTGATTTTTCAAGCTTTAGTTAAGCAATGTAAGTATGAATTTGATGAAGAAGAATTGGATTCAGCTGCTGAAGATTTATATAAGAAATTTACTGAAGAACTCAAAATAGTTGATGATATGGAACTTATGGAATATTTGATCCATAGAAAAATAACTGCAGACCAATTGCTGGTCGAATGTAAGGAAGAGGCATCCAGAAGGATTCTCTGGGAACTTATGATAAATTCTGTGATTGAGAAAGAAGAGATAAATCTTACTCCGGATGAAATCAAATATCTTGAAAAGCGAATTAACGAAAGCCGACAAAACGGTCAACTCCCCGAAGAGTTTATGGACATCAATTTTTTACAGGCACCGTATTTACGAAAAAAAACAATGGACTATTTGCTAGAAATCAATTTGGCAAGTTAATCTATCCTATCTTTTAAGATTATCCTGGCAGTCAAGGGTCTTCGGCTTCGCCTCCGATGAACGAGCGTTGCTCGCCCTTGACAACGGCCAAACGACTTCGCTAAGCGGCTCTTCGTTGATATTCATAGTATCTCTTTAAGAATTCAACTGGTGTTATGTTGCCTAATGCTTGGTGTCTTCGCTTTCGATTGCAGAAGCCTTCTATATACTAGAATATATCATTTCTTGCTTCTATCAAGTTCTTGTACTTCCTGTGATGTAGCCTTTCTGATTTGATGGTACTGAAAAAGGTTTAATTTCATTTTGCTCCAGTTCTTTGATATAGGCTGCACTACAATCTTGGCTTCCTTGGTCAGAGTGATGGATTAATCCTTCGTCCGGCCTGTGCCGCTTTAAACCATTCCTTAGTGCTTCCAAGCATAGTTCTGTTCTCATATGGTCTGCTATTGCCCAACCGACGATTTCTTTATGAAATAAATCCTTAATGGCTGCCAGATATAGTTTTCCATTTCCAATTGCAAATTGGGTTATGTCCGTCACCCAGACGGTATTGGGTGCATCTGCTTTAAAGTTCTGATTAAGAAGATTTGACGCTTGCTTGGTCCTCGGCTATCCCAATCATAGAAACCACTCCGGGACACATCTAATGTTTCGCACATCTTCTCAACCGGAAAGCCGGAGCTGCTCGCTTTCTTGATGATTCATAAACTATTTGTATCAGCCGTACGATATCTTTCTTAAATTGTTCGTCATAACGTTTCCCATTTTTGCTCATTTTTTCATCCTCCACAGGTTTATTTTACTCCCTGTACATTAAAATTAATAGAATAGTTTTAACCTGAGTTTTGCAGTAAAAATATATAAAAAAGCTCTGTCAGTACAGCATTTATGCGGACTGCAGAGCTCTTTTTGGCATATTAGTGTTGTATATTCAGACTTTATTTTGTGGTATTGCAAAATCTTTTCATTTCTGATGTAATCATAATTTTATTCCCTAAGTCAATGCCGAAGACTCCTTCCAACGACTGCAGGATTTCATCCCTGTAATCAAACAGGTAGAAATTCCGGTATTTCACCAGTTTCCTTGACGAACTTTATGTTTTTGATATATCCAGCAGCACCGATACTGGTAGCCCTTGTATATTTACCAGGATTGGCAATTAAATCTTTTGCCTTTGCAAGGACAAGTGCCCTTACTTTTTTCTGTTTTTCTGCATATTTTTTTGAATATTAGGCCATTTGTTTCTGATAAATGGTCATTTTCAAGGTGCGTTTTCCCTGCGTGTTTTCTAGTTGTATGGTTTTTGCATATACTCTGGATTTGTGGGTGAAAATAACTTCCTCTCCAGCCTTATCTATTTCCTTAGTATGAATGTATCCATCGAGATATCCTTTTTTACCCTGCGGATGATCGGAAGAAGAGAGGTCTTTTCGCTTTCTCCTCCGGAAAAGGTATTGAAAGCCATAGGAATGCCGTTTGAGTCTATGAAAAGACCCATCTGGACAATCGGATCAGGGCGGTGTTCCTTTGATGGTCTTTTTTTCGTAATCCTTTGTTTCCAGAATACCGTTATCATCATATTCGTCCTCATCATTGTAAGGAATCTCAAAGTAATAATTTGTGACATCTGTATTCGATGTTTAGACGTTTCTGCTTATTCTGAAGAAAAGTATTGATGCCAAGCAGAGAATAAATACGCTTAGGAATAGCATATCCCAAGTTATTTCTGAAAGATGCATTATCTGCAAGGCGCAGGTTAATGGCAACTTTAATTTTTCGCTCGGGAGGAAGAACAGAAAGGTTGCGTTCTTTTGCAATAGACTTAAAGTGGGCAATTGGATCATCGTATATTTTTTTCAAATCATCAAGGTAACCGATCTTTTCTACGGTTTTATGTTTAACCTCACCATTAATTTGTTAACCCTGTACAAAAGACAGGAATGCTCTTCCGTTACTAACACTCTTTTTAAGAAACATGGCAATCACCTCTATATACTATATATAGATATTTCAGCATATTATACAACAATATATAACAATATAATCCATAAACATTGACATTAAAATAGCCCGTAATATAGGGCTTGGAAAAGTGTTTCCTATTTATTTTTTTGAAAAAAATGGATATATTGTATATCTTTGTACATTAAAATCAATAGAATAGTTTTATAATAATTTACAGGCACGTGCAATTATTATAAAGGAGGAAGATTGGAATGGGCGAAATCAACAGGAGGAATTTTTTAAAAGCCTCGATGCTTGGAGCAGCTGCAGCTGCTGTAGCCTCGGCATCTGTGGTGAAGGGGATGGTTAGCCCCTTGGTGGCTGATGCTGCGGACATCGTGGCTCCGATCACGGAAACCTCAGAATTTCCATACAAGGTGGATGCAAAGTACCAGCGTTACAATTGTATGAAGAACTTCTTTGAAAAGACTTTCGATCCGGAAGAAAACAAGACTCCTATTAAGTTTCATAACGACGATGTTTCCAAAATCACAGGCAAGAAAGATACGGGGAAAGACCTGCCCACGCTTAATGCGGAAAGACTTGGGATCAAAGGGCGTCCGGCGACACATACAGAAACAGGCGTTCTTTTCTATAGTCAGCATATGGGTGTCATGCCACCCCAGCGCAGTAAAGAAACAGGCTGGACCTCGTTGGATGAGGCCTTGAACGCCGGAGCCTGGGCTGTAGAATTTGATTTTTCCGGATTTAACGCAACAGTTGGTGGTGGTCCGGGAAGTTTAATCCCGTCTTATCCCATAAATCCTATGACCAATGAAATGGCTAATGATCCTGTCCTGGTATCCGGGTTGTACAGCTGGGACAATAGCGATGCTGAAGGTGTGCGACAACAAAACCAACAGTGGAAATTCAAATCAAAGGAAGAAGCCAGTAAAATCGTTAAAAAAGCAGCCTGTTTCCTGGGAGCCGATCTGGTCGGCATCGCACCCTATGACGATCGTTGGACCTATGCTTCCTGGGGCAGGGATATTGAAAAACCTTTTAAACTACCCAACGGCAAAATCAAATATCTGCCATGGGATTTGCCAAAGATGCTGTCAGGCGGGGGAATAGAAGTTTTCGGACATACAGAATTTGAATCTGATTGGGAGAAGTATGGAGGTTTCAAACCAAAAAGTGTGATTGTCTTCGTTTTTGAAATGGATATTGAAGCTTTGCGCACCTCACCGTCAGTCATTGCCAGTGCCGCGGCGGGGAAAGCTTACTCCAGTATGGGAGAAGTATCTTACAAAATCGCGGTTTTTCTGAGGAAGCTTGGCTATTATGCAACGTCGTCAGGAAACGATACCGGATTGAATGTTCCTTTGGCCGTTCAGGCCGGGCTTGGAGAAGCAGGCAGAAACGGACTTTTAATTACCCAGAAATTCGGTCCGAGACATCGTATCGCCAAAGTCTACACCGACCTGGAACTTGCTCCGGACAAGCCGAGAAAATTCGGGGTACGCGAGTTCTGCCGCCTGTGCAAAAAATGTGCGGATGCCTGCCCCGCCCAGGCCATCTCCCATGAGAAAGACCCTAAGGTTCTGCAGCCAGGGGATTGTGAGGAATCCGAAAATCCATATACTGAAAAATGGCATGTTGATGGCGAACGCTGCGGCTCTTTCTGGACCTATAACGGTAGTCCCTGCGCAAATTGTGTAGCTGTATGTTCGTGGAACAAACTCGAGACCTGGAACCACGACGTGGCCAGAATAGCCACCCAAATACCATTGATTCAGGATGCAGCCCGCAAGTTTGATGAGTGGTTCGGCTATAACGGGCCTGTAAACCCTGATGAAAGACTTGAATCGGGTTATGTTCAGAACATGGTAAAAGACTTCTGGAATAATCCTGAGTCTATAAAATGATAGTGATTTCAATGTCAAACATATTAATCAAAAGAGAAAAATATTATACGAGGAGTGAAAGGTATTATGAAAATATATGATGTGTTGATTTGGATGGCTCTAGGTATAACTGCATTGCTTATCCAATACGGAATCTGGCGGTATCTGAAAGGGAAGGGCAAAGATACCATACCTCTTCAAATCTGCGGGTTCCTCGCCAACTTTTTCTTTGTATTTGCTTTAGCCTGGGGATATTCCAGCTTTGCGGAGCGTGAATACCAAGCTATTGCCATGGGATTTATCTTCTTCGGAGGCACGGCACTTATTCCTGCGATTATTACTTACAGGCTGGCTAACCGTCCGGCAAAAAAAATCAGAGGAAGTTCTGATACTATTTCTGCTTAGCTATTAGAGTATAAGCCATAGGATTTATTGGGGCCAGTAAGTGTCTCTTCAGATACTTACTGGCCCATCTCAATAATCTTCATAATTTGTTAAGAGGTCGAAAAACTGTGAAAATAAAGAAAAATAAGGCAGTGTTGGAAAAAAGAAGAGGATGGGAATACTATTATCAATTTTCTCTACTTCTCACTGCCATAATAGCTATTTTATATGGTGTGTTCTGGGCTCCTCAATCGGTTGATTACAAGGGAATCATCCAAAAAAATGTTCTCGGCGTTATATCCATAGAAAAAATGATAGGGAATCGGACACAGGTGAGTTAGAGTAAAATAAACCTGTGGAGGATGAAAAAATGAGCAAAAATGGGAAAAGTTATGACGAACAATTTAAGAAAGATATCGTACGGCTGATACAAGAAGAGAATCGGTCAATATACCTTTTTCAGCACCATCAAATCAGAAAAGCTGCATCACAGGGAAGTACAAGGACCTGAAAGAAGCAAGAAATGATATATTCTGGTATATAGAAGGCTTCTACAATCGAAAGCGAAGACACCAAGCATTGGGCAACATAACACCAGTTGAATTCTTAAAGAGATACTATGAATATCAACGAAGAGCCGCTTAGCAAAGTCGTTTGGCCGTTGTCAAGGGCGAGTAACGCTCGTTCATCGGAGGCGAAGCCGAAGACCCTTGATAGCCAGGATACACTAAGACCCTCTTGGCCTTATGCCACCCGGCGAGGGCGGTCTCCTGCTACCAAATTGAAATATTGAGGAATTCTAAGAATTCATTAGAAAAACTAACTCTAGAGTGTCTGTTTTATCGAGAAAAGGTCAAATTAATCTAATCCAAACAGATGCACTGGCAGGATAAATGTGAATATAAAAAGAAAATATATAAAAAATTAATCATAGGATAAAATGAATTTTTAATTCTCAATATACCAGAAACTAAGGGGGTATTGCTATGAGTCTTGTCTATGTAGGGTTTGTTCCTCATCCTCCAATTCTCGTGCCTGAGGTCGGGCATGGTGAAGAAAAAGGTTGTCAGCAAACAGCAGAGGCTTATAGGACGCTCGTTCAGCAAGTCATTGGGATGAATACGCAGACGGTTCTGATTGTATCTCCTCATGCGCAGCTGGCCGAGCAGGGTTTGGTAATCTTAGACGGAGACACTCTCTCCGGGAGTTTCAGCCGTTTTGGGGCAGGCCAGGTTAGCTTAAGCTTTGAAACAGATCAGCAACTCGTGGAGACCATCAAGGAAGAGATTCCTGATGCTTTTCCTGTCCGGGCAGAGCTCGATCATGGTTCGCTCATCCCGCTTTACTTTCTTCATCAAGCCGGATGGTCCGGAAAGATCGTTGTCTTAAGCATGCCGATGAGCAGTCCGGAACATTACGGAAAAAAAGTTGGCCAAATTTTAAATGATGCAGCTGAACGCTGCGCCTTGATTGCAAGCGGTGACCTTTCCCACCGGCTCAAAGAAGACGGACCTTATGGATTCCACCCTTCAGGCCCCAAACTGGACCAGCTTATAGTCAAAGGATTGAAAAGAGATACAACACTGCTCAGGGGGATTCCCGCTAGTCTTTTGGATGAAGCAGGTCAGTGCGGCTATCATTCCCTGCTGTTTGCACTCGGGGCGAGAGAAGGCGCGATTAAGGTTCTCTCCTATGAAGGACCGTTTGGTGTAGGTTATCTCATTGCTGAGATCTTTCGTTCTTCACCGATTGCCGGTTATGCCAGGGAATGCCTGACTTACTATCTTACATCCCAGCCTTTTGACAGGTTAAATATTCCTGGAGACCCTCTACTGAAAGAAAAGAAAGGCTGCTTTGTTTCCCTTAAAAAGGATGGGACTTTGCGGGGCTGCATTGGTACGATCCAACCGGTAAGAGAAAACCTGGCTTCAGAAATTAGACATAACGCCATAGCAGCAGGTACCCAGGATCCACGCTTTTGGCCGATCCAAGCGGAAGAACTGCCCTTAATATCTGTATCTGTCGATGTTCTTGGAGACACGGAGAAGATTACTGGACCCGAAGAGCTGGATCCTCAACGTTACGGGGTAGTTGTACGCCGGGGTGGAAAGGTCGGGTTGTTGCTGCCTCATCTTGAAGGGATTGATACGGTTGAGGAACAGGTCGTAATAGCCAAACAGAAAGCTGGTATTGATTCGGAGGAGGAAGTCGAGCTCTGGCGTTTTGAAGTCGAACGTTTTTTTGAATAACAGGAAAGAGGGATGAAGCATATGACAGGATTTTCTGAATGTCCGCTATGTCCGCATCACTGTAAACTCAAAGAAGGCCAGTCCGGATTCTGTAAGGTCAGAGGGTGTCGGAACGGTGAAATCATACCGCTGACTTTTGCTGAAGTCGCTGCGTTTCATCTTGATCCTGTGGAGAAGAAACCGCTTTATCATTTCTATCCGGGAAGCTGGATATTCTCTGTCGGCGGCTATGGCTGCAACCTGCACTGCTTCTTCTGCCAGAACCATGAGATCTCCCAGAAATATGAGCAGGGCCGCCGAATTTCCCCGAAGCAGCTGACGGAAATGGCCGGGGAAGACCAGTCCGTCGGGATTTGCTTTACGTATACGGAGCCTCTGGTCTGGTACGAAATGATCATGGAGACAGCTCCGCTGGTCAAAGAACGGGGAGGAAAGGTCGTTCTGGTATCCAATGGGATCATCGAACAGAAATACCTCGAATATCTAATCCCTTACATCGATGCGGTCAATATTGATATCAAAGGGTTTACCCCGGAATTCTACGAGAAATACACCGGAGGGAAACTGGAGTGGGTGTTAAAAACAGTTGAAACGCTGGTGTCAAACGTTCATACCGAGATCACAACGCTTGTTATCCCGAACTTGAATGACAGTCCGCAGGAAATTGAGGCGCTGGCCAAATGGCTGTCCGGCTTAAATACTCCGCTGGCGTGGCATTTGAGCAAATATCATCCAATGCATAAAAGCAAAATACCGGCAACAGATGAAAAGAAGCTGAAGAAACTATGGGGGTTGGCCAAAGATTGCCTACCGTATGTGTGCCTTGGAAATATGGCAGGAGGCAACACAACCTATTGTCCGCAATGCGGTCAGGAGGTTATTACCAGAGACATGCAGGTCACCGTTAAAACCACAGAAGGGAAATGCCGATGCGGTCAAGAAATTTGGGGAGTTGGACTCTTATGACCAATGACAGGTTTAGGATTAACCGGATATGCGTAATATTAAAGGGGGCGTAACGAAACTTTAGGTTTCGGTTGCGCCCCCTCACTTTTTATGGTGAATTTTTTTAAAATTTAGTTTCCTATCCAGTGATCAACGCCATTTTTCTCATATTATGAGCGATGCAATGTAATCCCCACTCAATTTTAACCTTTTCTAGCCCTTTTAACAGGAATCTTCGCATACCGTGATTCCCTTTAATGTCTCCAAAGACGCTTTCAACCTCGACCGGCCTCAAGCTCCTCATGCGCAAACCTTCTTCTGAACACAAATTCCTGCGGGCCTGTTCTTTATAGGCATTCAGTTTGCGATTGACATATATTCTTCTGTTAGCGTATGGATCGGATGACTTCACGCACTGGTTCCGATGAGGACACCCGGAACAATTCAGGCATTCATAGATTCGGATCAAACTCCTATAGCCATTGTCACTTTTTTGGTGCCGCTCGTATAAGAAAATGAGTGTTCTCCCATAACCGCAGATATATTCATCATTTTCATGGTCATAGGTGAAGTTCTGTGGTTTCGTTATGTCTTCTTTCCATTTCTTACTGGCTTCTTTGTGGAAGGTATTATATTTGACATAAGACACAAGCTTTTTCTCCTGCAGATAGTCGTAATTTTCTTCGCTGCCATAGCCGGCATCGGCAATAATATTCTTTGGTAATTCCCCATGCAGGAGCGTTTTTAATTCTTCCAGGTGATCCTTCATACAGCTGGTATCGCCCGGTCTCTGATGAACACTGTAACCGACCACAAACTGGTTCTCCGTCCCGATCTGGACATTGTAACCTGGCTTTAACTGACCGTTTTTCATATGGTCTTCTTTCATTCGCATAAAGGTGGCATCGTGATCTGTCTTGGAGTAACTGTTTCTTTCTTCCAGGATCAGTTCTTGCTGTTCATATTTCTGCATTCTTGGCAGATAATCTTTCGTAAGGGTGTTTCTTGTTTTCTTTAACTTTTTGGTTTCAGCATCTACTGTCTCTTCTTCCGATTTCTTAGCCAGTCTCTCGTCAATTTTCCTTACGGCTTCTTCAATAGCCTCTGAGTCAATGGGCTTGCCATTGCCTAGCTCTTCTAAATCACTGTCGCCGTATTCCGCATTTTCTTCTTCATTGATCTGATCGATTTCTTTAAATAATTCCCGGCATTTCTCCCTTAACGCTTCTTTATAGCGCTTCGTGGATTTGCCCCATACCCAACTGTATTTATTGGCATTGGCCTCAATTTTTGTCCCGTCTAAAAAATAATTTTCCAGCTTGATGTATTTTTCTTTGACTAAGAGTTCAATAACTTCAGCAAATACTTCTAGAATAACCTCTTTCATCCGTTCACTCCGGAAGCGGTTAACTGACATGAAATCCGGCTGATTGCCGCCGCACAGCCACATATACATAATATTTTCACGGGCCGCTTTTGCTATCCGGCGGCATGAAAAAACCCTGTCCGTATACGCATAAACCAATAACTTGGTCATCATGACAGGGTGAAAGCTGGAACGGCCGCCTCCAGGATATTTGGCAAACAAGGGTTCGAGATTCATGCGATCGATAGCACGATTCACAACTCGGACGACATGGTTTTGAGGAATCAGGCTGTCGATGCTTAACGGCAGTGTTTGTTGTTCCTGCACATAAGGTTTAAATACTTTCTTGGTATGTACTTTCTGCCCTTTCTTAGACATTCAAATACCTCCAAATATGGCAATATTTATATCCATAGACATTATACCACATTCACGTCAAAATATCTCCCTATATCTGCTGATTTCTTCAAATATTGCAGACTTGCACAGATTCACAAGCGGACGTTAGTGGCAGCAGCGTTAAAAAACAGAAATCCGCAGCGTTAAAACATGCCAACGGTTAACTTGCAGTAAACAGCGGGGTTTTGGCATGTTAGCGAGGGTTTCTGTTTTTAGCTGCGAGAACGGGGGAGCGGTGGACTGTGCGAGTCTGCACTACCCCAAAAAGAAAAGACGCCATTTTTTTAAATTGACGTCTTTCGCTTGGGGCTAAGTTGTGATACAGCCCCTTTAAACGAAAAACCTCTTTACAGATTGTTTACCGGGTAATATAGTACAGATAGATCGTTTGTTATACGCAAGTCAATCAGGCAACGGGGCCTCAAAAAAGTGCAATACTTTTTTGAGGCTTTTTTTATTAGTCAATCGGCGCGTGGCTAAAGACTTGTATCAGACTATCTATAAAACCTAAGAAACATCAAGAAACTAAGGAGGAGAAGAAAATGAATTACACAACTGGGGATATTGGGTTTATGATTATTTCCACCGCACTTGTTATGTTAATGACACCCGGTCTGGCCTTTTTTTACGGAGGACTGGTTAAAAAACGTCATGTTTTATCCATGATGATGCAAAGTATTATAGCAATGGGTGTTGTAACACTTATCTGGGTAGTTTTAGGTTATTCGCTTGCTTTTGGACCGGATATCGGTTCAGTCATTGGCGGGCTCGACCATCTGATGTTGAATGGCGTAGGGCTGGAGCCGCGAACTGAAGGCGCTACGATTCCGCATCTGCTTTTTATGGTTTTTCAGATGATGTTCGCGATCCTGACACCGGCCTTGATGACTGGGGCAACAGCCGAACGCTTGCGTTTTCCCGCATTTGTTTTGTTGATGAGTTTCTGGAGTTTACTGGTGTACGTTCCGATCGCGCACTGGGTATGGGGGGGCGGCTGGCTTGGAAATTTAGGTGCACTTGATTTTGCCGGCGGTACTGTCGTTCATATCAGTTCAGGTTTCTCCGGTCTGATCGCAGCACTTGTGATCGGAAAACGCATCAATAAGTCTACAGATCCGACTATTCCGCATAATATTCCTTACGTGATTCTGGGCGGAACCCTGCTATGGTTTGGCTGGTTTGGCTTTAATGCAGGCAGTGAACTGGCGGCTGACGGAATTGCAGTAATCGCTTTTGTGACCACATTTATTGCAGCTGCCTTAGGGCTTTTGGGCTGGGTCGTTGCAGAAAAACTGCACCGTGGAAAGCCCACTGTCCTGGGTGCAATTTCCGGAGCTGTTGCCGGACTGGTAGCCATAACACCTGCTTGTGCCTATGTAACAAATGCCTCCGCAATGGTAATTGGCCTTGTAGCCGGCGGATTATGCTACTTTGCAGTTGCAATCCTTAAAGATAAGCTTGGTTATGACGACGCGCTGGATGCCTTTGGCATCCACGGAATCGGCGGAACCTGGGGAGCTCTGGCGACAGGCATCTTCTGCACAACCGCAGTTAACCCTCTCGGTAAAGACGGCCTATTCTACTCTGGTGAGTTCCATCAAGTCGGCATACAGCTCATCGCAGTACTGGCAACGTATATATACGCAGGTCTGGTAACGTTTATCCTACTGAAAGTCATCGGAGCAATCACTCCGCTCACAGCTACAGACGCTGAACAGGTCAGCGGTCTTGATACAACCCAACACGGAGAAAGTGCTTATCCCGATTTTGAAGGATTAACAGCAAATTCGATCTATAATTTATAGAAGCAACAAGATTGCGGTATAAGTGCAGACCTAAAGTATGATATGCAGTAAAGTATGATATGCAGATGTAATCTTATGAAGATAATGAGACCGGAATCCAGATGTATGCCACCGCTAGGCTGGAAATACATTTGATTCCGGTTTCTGGCTTTATATGGAGAAATTACAGGTTTCTTCGCCATTGTTGTTTTGTTTCAGACCAACTAAAGCTATAATAGGATACAGGAAAAGACAAAGAAGTATCTATGACACAAGACAAGTCTATGATGCAGAGACTTATTTAACACATGACCTAGCAAAAGAGATACGATATTGCACGTTGAAACCGGGGTTGAACATGAACAAACGCTATTATACATTAAATGAACATTTCCGCGGATTTTTTGGTGAAAAAGTCATCAAAGTATCTTTGGATGCAGGTCTCAGCTGCCCGAACCGGGATGGGACGATAAGTGATGGAGGCTGTATATTTTGCAGTGAAAAAGGTTCCGGAGATTTTGCAGGGCAAAGAGGGCTGTCCATTCGCGAACAGTTTAACCAGGTTCGGGAGAGGACTTTGAAAAAATGGCCAAAAGCGAAATATATTGCTTATTTTCAATCGTTTTCTGCGACGTATGGTCCTGAAGATTATCTGGAAAATTTGTACCAGGAAGCGTTAGCGCTGGAAGATGTCGTCGGCATATCCGTTTCGACCAGACCGGACTGTCTGAACGAAGCGATCCTTGATGTTCTGGAAGACCTGAATAAACAGACCTATCTATGGGTAGAACTGGGTGTGCAGTCTGTTCATAACAAAACACTGGACTGGCTGAACAGGGGACATGATTTTGACTGTTTCCTGGAGGGTGTGAATAAGCTCAGACAAAGGAATATCCAGGTCTGTACCCATATCATCATGGGGCTTCCCTGTGAAACCCGGGAGGAAATGTTCAGGACAGCACAGGTGATCAGTCAAATCCCGATACAGGGTATAAAGATTCATTCGCTTCATATTTTAAGAGGGACTCCGCTTGCGGATCTCTACAGCCAGGGGAGTCTTCAACTGCTTTCAATGGAACAATATATAGATCTCGTAGCCAATATCCTGGAGATTCTTCCTCCCAATATGATCATCCACAGACTTATGGGCGACGGACCTCTCAATGATGTCATTGCCCCAATGTGGACCCGACGTAAATGGGAGGTCTTAAACGGCATCGACCAAGAGATGGAACGAAGAGGAAGCTTTCAAGGAATTCATTATAACGCCAAAATCCCGTTAACCTGGTAAATGCGGTTAACGGGATTTTACTTGAGAGAGTGATTTTACTGACTTCTATATGACTAAGGCATGCAATCAAACTTAGCCTTCATCAGCGTAATGATTCTCATAATAAACAATTTTCCCTTCCCACGTCTTCAAAACAGCCCGGTGTTCATCGAGGGAAAGAAGATATTGGGGGAGAAGCGGGGTTTTGCCGCCTCCTTTTGGTGCATTGATAATATAGGTTGGAACGGCCAGACCGGAGGTGAAGCCTCTGAGCGCTTCCATCACGGCTAGACCTTCCTGAATGGACGGAATAAAATGCCGGGTGCCTTTGACGTTTTTGGCGTGAAAGATATAGTAGGGACGGACACGGATTTTCAGTAATTCCTGATTCATTTTCTTCATGACATCGGGGTCTGTATTGATGCCTTTGAGCAGTACGGCCTGATTCCCAAGCACAACACCGGCTGAAACAAGCCTATCTGCAGCCTTTTTGGCTTCCAGGGTTACTTCTTTCGGATGATTAAATTGAGTATTGATATAGATTGGCGGATATTTGGCAAGTATGGCTAGAAGTTCATCGGTAATCCGCATTGGCAGGGTTACAGGGACCCTGGTTCCAAGGCGTTTGATTTCAACATGCGGAATACTATGAAGTTCAGCAAGCAGCCATTCGATGGTCTGGTCACTTAAAAGAAACGCATCCCCGCCTGTGATCAGCACATCCCGGATTTCTGGGTTCTCACGGATATAATTCAGCGCGGCTTTCAGGTCTTCTTTTTCCTTGTGTCCGTCTGTTTCGCCGATATTGCGCCGGCGTTGGCAGTGACGGCAGTACATGCCGCACATGTTGGTAACATTAATGATCAAGCGGTCCGGATAGCGTCTGGTGATACAAGGAGCGGGAGAGGTTAAGGCTTCTCCCATTGGATCTTCTTCTCCGCTTTTATCAAACAGCTCTTCTATTTTGGGTATTCCCTGCAGAAGGATGGGGTCTTCAGGGTTGCTAAAATCCATTAAACTGAGGTAATACGGTGATACAGCCCAGCGGTATATCCGGCCGACTGTTGCGATCTCATTTTTTTGAGCATCAGTTAACGGAAAAAGAGAATCCAGCGTGTTGACATCCGTGATCCTGTGGCTCATTTGCCAACGCCAGTCATCCCAAATTTCCTGGGTTGCCCCGAAGTATTGGAGGATCCTTTCCTTCTGGGCAGAATATAAATCTGTCAGATTCAGTCCGGCAGGTATCTGATTAGCTTTTTGCAGATAGGGTTCGATCCGCTGCTTTAATTCTTCGGCACGTTTAATAGAAAAATAGTGATAATCACGATGCGGTCTATATAGCTCGATTGCCATATTTAGCCCCCCTTTCAAATGCTAATTACAGAAAAAACCTCCATATCATACAAAATAGCAACGCTAAAAATTATACTGCCAACCAATCATAGCATTGTAAGTTGTCGGGAGTCAAGAGGGTTAAAATGTCCGATCACGTCAAATAATGAAAAGATTTGAGGGTATGGCGCTGCTCCAATATTGCCTGGAAATGGTCTTTTTTTATAGAAAAGATTGTCTTCCCCAACTCCCTAGGGTAGAATTACGTAAAAGGCAAAAATTTGATACGTGCATGAGAAGATACGGATTGATTGACATGGTACTAGGTATCTGAAATCAGCAAAGAAAGAAAGGGATCATATCTTGGAGCAGGCCAAATATCAGGAAATCGCGAATGAGATCGCGCATGCCGTCGTTCTCGGCGAGTTCCGTGAAGGGGATAAAATCCACGGAAGGTCGACCCTGGCAGGAAGATTCAATGTTTCTCCGGAGACGATCCGTCGGGCAATTGCTATTCTGCAAAATGAAGGAGTCGTCAGAGTAAAACCGGGTATTGGCATCATTGTGAACTCCAGGATAGAGGCCGAAAAATTTTTAAAGTCTTTTGACCAAAAAAATGAGGTTCAAGCTTTTATTGACGAGTTGAAAAGCCTGATGGAGCAGAGAAAGGAAATTGACGGGCAAATCGATGTGCTGCTTCAGAAAGTTTCGACCTATGCCGACCGATATATCTCTCGCTGGAATGACGTTGAAGAACTTAAAATCCAGCCGGAATCATCCGCAATCGGCTGTTCCCTGAGAGAGCTTAAAGTCAGAGAAGAAACTGGAGCAACAGTCGTAGGGGTTGTCAGAAACGGCAATGAGAATTTTTCTCCTGAAGCCGACTTCCTGCTCGAAGAAGGAGATATTCTTCTCGTAGTCAGCTCGGAGAATGGCAATAAAAAAGTCCGGAGCTTATTGAAATAATTTCTTAGGGAGGTGTGACGATGAAAAATATGAATGTAATCCTTGTTCCGGTCATCGCCCTTGAAATCGCTCTGGGTCTTTATTTGCAGAATACTTTTCTATTGGCCGCTTTTATGGTGATTGATGCCGGATATTTCTTCTGGTATATGAAAAATTTAGAGAAAAAGGCCGTACCGCTGCATACGTTAAGCAGGGCAGACCTGAGTGTAAAGATCGCTAACGAAACACTTCCTTACCTGCGCGGCGGTCTGAATAAACAAAACGCCGAAGCTATTGCCAAAATCATTCAGGGGATTGCTCAGGTGGCCGCAGTCTCGATCACCGATTGTGAGAAACAGCTCGCCTATCTTGGGGCAGGCTGCGACAGGCACCATCCCGGTGATAAGATCCTGACGGCAGCGACTAGAGAAGTCATACAGACTGCAAAATATAAAGTTGTTCAGACGCAGGAAGAGTTAAACTGCCCGATGTCGGACACGTGTGACTGTCCTTTGGCTGCGGCAGTCATTGTTCCGCTTTCCTGCAAAGGAAATGTTGTCGGAACATTTAAGCTGTATGAAACGAAGGGCGGAAAGATTTCTCCTGACCTGATCAGGCTTGCACTTGGCATGGGCCAGATTTTAAGCCTTCAGGTGGAAGTAGCTGAACTGGACCATCAGACCAATCTGACGATGGAAGCCAGACTCGATGCTCTTCAGGCTCAGATCAATCCGCATTTCTTTTTTAATGTTCTGAATACAATTATTGCCACCAGCCGAACCAACCCGAACCGGGCCAGAAGACTTCTGATCCATCTGGCCGAATTTTTCCGTAAGTCTTTAAAATCTAAAGGTGCACTCATTTCTCTTCGGGAAGAGATGGAATTCGTTAATAATTATTTTGTGCTGGAAAAAGCTCGTTTTGGGAAAAAGCTGAAGATTAAGCTGGAAATTCCCAAGGAACTGATGGATGCCGAGGTGCCAAGACTGAGTATTCAGCCTCTAGTTGAAAATGCGGTCAAACATGGGATTACCCCCATGATCATGCTGAATGGTGTTGTAACGATCCGGGTCAGGGAACTCGGGCTGGAAGATGGTAAAAGCGAACTTTTTGTAGAAGTCATTGATAACGGAATGGGGATTGAAGAGGATCGGCTGAAAGATGTCCTGCTGCCCGGTGTAGGCTCAGGCAACGGTGTAGGGCTCGCCAATGTCCATGCCCGCCTGAAGGGTTTATATGGTTCAGAATACGGATTAAACATTGAAAGCAAAATAGGTGAGGGGACGACTGTAGAAATGAGGCTTCCATACAAACAGACCAGTCCGCAGCAGCCTTCTGCCGAACCCTGGATTCAGGACCCTATGTCTAGTACCAGGGCCAGAAATGGTAATTGATTTTACGAAGAAACGGGGAACTTCATTTGTATCCAGGTATAGATATTGTTGAAATAGCCAGATTTGAACAGGCCTGCCGGAGACATTCAAAACTGGTTGCCAGACTGTTTACCGACAGGGAGCTGGCTGAACTATCAAAAAAACATATATCTTCTCTGGCTGCCAGGTTTGCAGGCAAAGAAGCGGTACTTAAAGCACTGGGGACGGGGCTCAGCGGTCTAAGTTGGCATGATATTGAGATCCTGCGGAATGAAGTGGGAGAACCAATCGTATATTTGAGTGAAAGAGCACAGACTGCAGCGCGGTCGAGAGGAGCAGAGAGAGTCCGAATAAGCCTCTCTCACAGTAAAGATACGGCCATAGCATCTGTTATTCTGGAATAGATATCGTTGGTATCCAAAATATTAGACAGTAACGAACGGTGACAGCAACGGGCGGGCATTTTAGGGTTGACATGGTACTTGGCGGTGTTCATTATGAATAAGTAGGAAAAGTTTTTTCCGAGGAGGATAGAAAAAAATGCGTATTGTAAGTGCCGGACAAATGCGCAGCATTGATTCCAACGCAATCAATCATTTTGGAATCCCCGGGTCAATTCTTATGGAGAATGCAGCGTTGGCAGTAGTAAGGGAAATAAAGATTATTCTGCTGAAGGATGAAAAAAAGTCGCTTCGCGGTTTGAGAGCAGTTATTCTTGCCGGAAAAGGCAATAATGGCGGTGACGGTCTGGCAGTGGCCAGGCATCTCTGTGTATTAGGGATGGAAGTGACCGTTTTTCTTTTCGCAAATCCTGCTGAGCTTCAAGGGGATGCCAAGCTGAATTACGAATTGTTCCAGAAAATGGGAGAAAAGATCATTCCTGTCGAAGACGAAAAACAGCTTCGTCTATTCAAGCTTGCCCTGATGCAGTCTCAGGTTGCTGTTGATGCGTTGTATGGAATAGGCTTTAAAGGAGAAATTCCGGAATCCCTGGCAGGTTTCATTGAAGACTTAAACAAAGCCGATCTGCCGGTGGTTTGTGTCGATATTCCCAGCGGTCTGGAAGCAGATACGGGGAAAGTACATACGATTGCAGTCCAGGGAGATGTGACAGTTACCTTTGGCTTGCCAAAGCTTGGACATTTTCTCGGAGAAGGATTAATCTATACAGGAAGGCTGGTCATTGACCAAATTTCAATTCCCGAAAAAGTGATAGGCGAAGAAAAAATCTTTGCCTATCTATTGACGGATGAAGTCATCCGGCCTTTGATTCCAGCAAGACACATACTGGGCCATAAAGGTACGCATGGCAGGGCGGTTCTGATTGGGGGATCGCTTGGAATGAGCGGGGCTGTCATCCTGGCAGGAAAGTCGGCTCTGCGCTGCGGGGCAGGGCTTCTTCAGATCGTTACCCCTGAAGCGATTGCTGAGACGGTTGATTTGGGAGTCATTGAAGCTACGGTCTGGCCAGCAAAGGATTATGAAATGTTAAGCGTCAATGCCTGGTCGGTCATTCAGGAGCGGTTACAAGGAGCTGACGCTTGTGCAGTAGGTCCCGGACTCAGGCAGACGGAGTCATTTCTTAATGTCATAAAAAACATACTGATAGAGACCGATGTACCGGTAGTTCTGGATGCAGACGCGTTGAATCTGATTTCCCGCGAACCGGATGTTGTCAGTTTAAGGAAAGGCAGAGGCAATCTTATTCTGACGCCTCATCCAGGGGAAATGGCCCGCTTATGCGGCTGTTCAATTGACGAGGTTCAGGAAAACCGCTTGAAGATAGCGCTGGCCAAAGCCCTGGAATGGGGTACCATTGTTGTCCTGAAAGGCGCAGGTTCGGTCGTTGCTTCGCCGGACGGCAGAGTTTTTTTGAATCCGACAGGTAATGCAGGACTTGGCACAGGCGGCACAGGGGATGTGCTGACCGGAAGTATTATGTCCTGGATTGCCCAGGGTGTCCCTCCGTTAGGTGCAGCTTGCATGGGGGTTTATCTTCACGGCAAGGCCGGAGATGTTTTAAAAGATCAGTTTGGTTTATCAGGTTTCACAGCTTCGGAGGTAGCTGATTGCCTCCCAAGGGTCAGAAAAGAGATAGAGCAGTTAGGAGATTTTTAGAATGAATATTTTTCGTCCGGTTTGGGCAGAAGTTGATTTGGGGGCTTTAAGACGCAATTTAAAAAGGATACAGCAGTACGCCGGCAGTGAAATAATGCCCATAGTCAAGGCAGATGCCTACGGACACGGTGCAGTGGAGGTTGTTCGGACTCTAAAGGAAGAAGGGATTACCAGATTCGGGGTCGCTATCCTGGAAGAAGCTTTGGAGCTCAGAAGGGAATTCCCGGATATTGCCCTTATGGTTATTGGACCTACATTGTCGAAGTATTCAGAAATACTGGTCAAAGAAGAGATCATTCCTGAAGTATTTCAGATCGAACAGGCTGAAGCGCTTTCAGCGGCAGCGTTGAAGCTGAATAAAACAGCGAGACTCCATATCAAAGTGGATACGGGAATGGGTAGGACAGGGTTCCGCGAAAATGCACTCGAAAATATTCAAAAAATTGCAAAGCTTCCTGGCCTTTATCTAGAGGGGATTTATACCCATCTGGCCACGGCCGACAGCACTGATTTGTCCTATGCGAAGCAGCAGCTGAAGATCTTTGATGACTTATATGAAAAGTTATGCGCGGCAGGAATAAAAATTCCGATCCGTCATGCCGCAAACTCTGCTGCAATCATGCAAATTCCCGAAAGTCATTACGAACTTTGCCGTCCAGGAATCATATTGTACGGACTTTTACCAATGGACCACGCCGGACAGGAAGCCGGCTTTGAACCGGTCATGTCTTTAAAAACCCGCATTTCCCAGCTGAAGACCATCGAAAAGGGCGAGAGTGTTGGCTATGGAAGGACGTTTATTGCCGACAGGCCCATAAAAGTCGCAACGCTGCCGATCGGTTACGGCGATGGTCTGCGCCGTTCTCTGTCCAACGGCGGTGAGGTCTTGCTGAAGGGAAAGAAAGCCAGGATCATCGGCAAAATATGCATGGATCAGATCATGGTTGATGTAACAGAAATTGAAGAGATCCAAGAAGGGGATGAAGCCGTTCTGCTCGGCAGAAACGGTGACCTGTTTATTTCCGCAGATCGGATTGCTGAACAATGCGGAACGATTAGCTATGAGATCCTGTGCGGTATTTCCAAGAGAGTACCAAGGGTGATGGTTGAGAGCAAATAGTATTTGGAAAACATTAATAAAAAAGACCTTTTGGATGCGAGCTGTTCTGAACATACTCAGTCTCCAAGAGGTCTTTTTAATTTTAGTGGTATCAAGACTATATCGTGAGTATCAATGGAATCACGAATCGGATTAGGCAGCTCTGGCTTAGATTACGCCGTGAGCCATCATAGTGTTAGCAACTTTCAGGAAGCCGGCAATGTTGGCGCCGGCAACCAGATTGCCTTCACAGCCGTATTCTTTGGCAGCTGCACTGGCATTGCGATAGATGTTGACCATGATGTCTTTAAGTTTGGCGTCAACTTCTTCGAAAGTCCAGGAATAACGCATGCTATTCTGGGACATTTCCAGAGCGGAGGTCGCAACACCGCCGGCATTGGCAGCTTTGCCAGGAGCAAAGATAATTTTATTGGCATGGAATACTTTGACTGCTTCCGGAGTGGAAGGCATATTTGCACCTTCACCGACAGCAAAGCATTTATTGGCAACCAGAGCCTTCGCGGATTCTTCGTTCAATTCGTTCTGCGTAGCGCAGGGAAGAGCGATATCGCAAGGAATGGTCCAGATGCCTTCGAAGCCTTCTTTGTATTCGGCCTTCGGATGGAATTCCAGATAATCCTTGATTCTTCTTCTTTCAATTTCTTTGAGCTGCTTAACGGTCTTCAGGTCAATACCGTTTTTGTCGTAGATGTAGCCGTTGGAATCGCTCAGAGCAACAACATTGGCACCCAGCTGCATGGCTTTTTCGGCTGCATAAATCGAAACGTTGCCTGAACCGGAGATAACAACGGTAGCACCTTTAAAGGATTTGCCGATATCTTTAATTGCTTCGTCCATCAAATAAACCAGACCATAGCCGGTTGCTTCGGTACGAACTAAGCTTCCGCCATAAGTCAGGCCTTTTCCAGTAAGTACGCCTTCAAAGAGATTTCTGACTCTCTTATACTGGCCGAACATGTAACCGATTTCTCTGCCGCCAACACCGATATCACCGGCAGGAACGTCAGTGTCTGCACCAATATGTTTGCAAAGTTCGGTCATGAAGCTTTGGCAGAATTTCATGATTTCGTTATCGGATTTGCCTTTGGGATCAAAGTCACTGCCGCCCTTGCCGCCACCAATTGGAAGTCCGGTCAGGGAGTTTTTGAAGATCTGTTCAAAACCTAAAAATTTGATGATGCCAAGGTTAACAGACGGGTGTAAACGCAGGCCGCCTTTGTAAGGACCGATAGCGCTGTTGAATTGAACACGGAAACCACGGTTAACCTGAACATTTCCTTTGTCATCGACCCAGGGAACTCTGAACATGATCACGCGCTCGGGCTCGACGAGTCGCTCGAGGATACCAGCTTTTTCATATTCGGGATGTTTGGCAATTACCGGTTCCAAAGATTCCAGCACTTCCTTGAGTGCCTGGTGGAACTCGGGCTCGTTCGGGCTTCTTTTGATAGCCTGTTCCATGACTTGTTGGACATAAGACATATTTTTACCCTCCAGATAAAATAATGTTTTTTATCAATAACCGTATTCTACAATATTAATTTGCGTTTGAACATAACAAAACAAACAATATACTGTATTCATTATAAGATATTAGTGATGCAAAATAATGAATTTATAATATTAAATCTAAATATTTAAACATTGGCATTAAAATTATACAAAAAACTAAAAAATACAAAAAAATTAAAATGAATACAATATTTTTTAGTTAAAACAGTTATGTTGTTGATGGATTTTTGGTAAAATCGTAAAGAAACTATAGATGTAAACTCCAACAAAGGGTGTGTAATATGAAATACAATCAATTGCCAAAAAAACAGGGTCTTTACGATCCGGCCTTTGAGCATGATGCCTGCGGTATGGGATTTGTCGTGAATATCAAAGGTGAAAAATCACACGACATTGTCGAGGAAGCTTTAACCGTTCTGGAAAACTTAAACCACAGAGGCGCCAGTGGTGCGGATGAGAATACGGGTGACGGCGCTGGCATTCTGGTGCAAATACCCCATGACTTCTTTAAACGGGAATGTGATGTTCTCGGCTTTAATTTGCCGGAAAAGGGCAAATATGGTGTAGGAATGATTTTTGCGCACAAATATGAAGATTTTCGGGTTACCCAGATGGACTCTTTTGAAAAGATTGTTCGTGAGGAAGGACAGAAGATTCTTGGGTGGCGGGAAGTCCCGATCGACAAATCGACGGTCGGCCATAGTGCAAAAGCTGTTATGCCCCGGTTTATACAGGTTTTTATCGGAAGAAGCCCTGATCTGACCGATGATATGGATTTTGAAAGAAAGCTCTATGTCATTCGGAAAAGAGCAGAAAAACTGATCATCCCAATGTGTGAAGACAAGGGCGGCTCCTTCTATGTTGCCAGCCTTTCCAGCAAAACCATTGTCTATAAAGGTATGCTTACAGCCGAACAGCTCAGAAACTTTTATCTGGATCTTTCCGATCTCGATTTTGTTTCAGCACTGGCCATGGTTCATTCCAGGTTCAGCACCAATACCTTTCCGAGCTGGGAGCGGGCGCACCCGAACCGGTATATTGTCCATAATGGAGAAATCAATACCATCAGAGGAAACGTGAACTGGATGAAGGCCAGGCAAAAATGCATTGATTCACCGTTGTTTAATGATATTTCCAAGGTATATCCGATTGTTGACGAGTCAGGCAGTGATTCGGCCATGTTTGACAACAGTCTTGAGTTTATCCATCTTACCGGCAGATCGCTTCCTCATGCTGTCATGATGATGATTCCTGAGCCATGGGAAAAGAATGATCTGATGTCCAAAGAAAAAAAGGACTTTTATGAGTTTAATAATTTTATCATGGAGCCCTGGGACGGACCAGCTGCCATGGGCTTTACGGACGGAACAGTTATCGGTGGCGTACTGGACAGGAACGGACTCAGACCATCACGTTATTATGTCACCAAAGATGATAAAGTCATCCTCGCCTCCGAGGTGGGGGTTCTCGACATCAAACCTGAAAATGTCAAGTATAAAGGCCGTTTGGAACCGGGTAAAATGCTCCTGATCGATACGGAAGCACAAAGGATCATTTCTGATGAGGAAATCAAAAAGAATGTTTCCCTGATGCATCCGTATGAAGAGTGGAATAAGAAGCATATTGTCTATTTAAGTGATCTCCCTGCTGACGACGAATTGGAAGCACCAATGCTGGAAGATATTATCTCCCAGCAGAAAGCATTTGGCTATACCCATGAGGATATCAATAAAATGATTCTGCCGATGGCGACTGATGGCCTTGACCCTGTTGGATCGATGGGCATGGATTCACCGCTGGCAGTACTTTCAGACAAACCTCAAATGCTGTACCATTATTTCAAGCAGCTTTTTGCCCAGGTGACGAATCCCCCGATTGATGGCATCCGTGAGGAGATCATTACCTCCAGCACAATGCTCCTGGGGAATGCGGGAAACCTTCTGGATCCTGACCGGACGCATAGTTCCGCAGTATATCTGGAGTCACCGATCCTCACCAATAATCAGTTGGATACCATTATGAAATTAAATAACGGGAAGTTCAAGACAGCCAGGATTTCCATTCTTTACAAGGTAACTGGCGGCCTTAGAGCAATGGAAAGAGCTCTAGACAAAATATCCCGGGAAGCAGATAAAGCAATCGCTGATGGCGCAAATATTCTTGTTCTTTCGGATAGGGGCGTTAATAAAGAATTTGCTGCTATCCCCGCTCTTCTGGCATCTTCAGGGCTGCATCACCATTTGATACGCCGTGAAATCCGGACGAGTGTGGGTATTGTTCTGGAGACCGGAGAAGCCAGGGAGGTACACCATTTCTGTGCCTTGATCGGGTACGGTGTTACCGCGATCAACCCCTATATTGCTTACGAAACGATCAGAGACCTAGCGGCCAAAGGAATGACGAATGGCCTAAGTTATCGGGAGGCCAAAAAGAACTATATTAAAGCCTCGATCAAAGGCATCTTAAAGGTGCTTACGAAAATGGGTATTTCGACGATGCGCAGCTACCATGGTGCCCAGATATTTGAAGCTGTCGGACTGAAAAGAGATCTGATTGACCGCTACTTTACTCAGACGCCATCCCGCTTGGAAGGAATCGGTCTGGAAGAGATTACGATGGAAAATCAAATGCGGCATGAAAGCGCTTTTGATGAGAATGCACTCTACACAGATACACTGGAAATCGGCGGTTTCTACCAATGTAAAGATAGTGGGGAGATTCATCTCTATAATCCGGAAACAATTTACTTGCTCCAGCGCGCCTGCCGGGAAGGCAATTACCATCTTTTCAAAGATTACTCCAGAAAAATTAATGACGAGGAGATCTATACACTCAGGCAGCTGCTGGATTTCAAAATAAGCGCCGGAGATACGATTCCAATCGAAGAAGTCGAACCGGTCGAGTCTATCGTCAAAAGATTTAAGACCGGGGCAATGTCCTATGGCTCGATCAGCAAGGAAGCTCACGAATGTATGGCGATTGCCATGAACCGTTTGGGCGGCAAAAGTAACAGCGGTGAAGGCGGCGAGGATCCTGAAAGATTCAAAAAGTTGCCTAATGGCGACAGTCTGATCAGTGCCATCAAGCAGGTTGCTTCAGGTCGCTTCGGTGTTACCAGCAGCTTCCTGGTAAATGCCTCAGAAATACAGATCAAAATGGCACAAGGAGCCAAGCCTGGAGAAGGCGGGCAGCTTCCAGGCCGGAAGGTTTTTCCGGCGATTGCCAAAGTCAGACACTCGACACCAGGTGTCGAACTAATTTCACCCCCGCCGCACCATGATATCTATTCAATCGAAGATTTGGCGGAACTGATCCATGACCTTAAAAATGCCAACCGTGATGCTCGGATCAATGTTAAGCTTGTTTCTGAAGTGGGTGTCGGTACGATTGCAGCCGGTGTGGCCAAGGGCAAGGCCGACGTTATTCTGATCAGCGGCTATGATGGCGGCACAGGTGCTTCACCGCGAACAAGTATTAAAAATACAGGATTGCCGTGGGAATTGGGACTTGCCGAAACCCATCAGACCCTTGTGCTTAATCGCTTAAGAGACAGAGTCGTCCTGGAAACAGACGGTAAGCTTCTGTCAGGCAGAGATGTTGTCATCGCTGCACTTTTAGGCGCTGAGGAATATGGATTTGCCACCACCCCACTCATTTCCATGGGCTGTGTGATGATGCGCGTCTGCAATCTGAACACATGCCCTGTAGGTATTGCAACCCAGAATGAAGAGCTCCGTAAGAATTTTGCCGGCAAGCCTGAGCATGTTGAGAATTTTATGTTGTTTGTTGCACAGGAAATGCGGGAGATTATGGCGAAACTCGGCTTCAGGACCATTAATGAAATGGTTGGACGTACAGACAGGCTCAAACACAAAGAAAATATTAAGAATTGGAAAGCAGCTAAGGTTGATCTTTCTCAGGTTCTGTATCAGCCCTATGCCGGTGCAGATGTCGGCAGATTTAAGTCACAGCAGCAAAACCATGGACTGGAAGAATCCCTGGATATGCGCAAGCTTTTAAGAATGTGCAAACCGGCCCTGGAACACAAAAAATCAATCCGGGCCAAACTGAAGATCAACAATGTGGATCGTGTGGTTGGAACCATTGTCGGCAGTGAAATAACCAAGCGTTTCGGGGAAGAGGGGCTTCCGGAGGATACCATTAAGCTGACTTTTGTTGGTTCTGCTGGTCAAAGCTTTGGTGCGTTCGCACCCAAGGGCATGTCCTTGGAACTTGAGGGTGATGCTAATGACTATATTGGCAAAGGCCTTTCGGGTGGTAAAATTATGGTCTATCCGCCAAAAACTTCGGATTTTGAACCAGCGGAAAATATCCTAATCGGCAATGTCGCCTTCTACGGCGCAACTTCGGGTGAAGCCTATATCAACGGAATCGCCGGTGAAAGATTCTGTGTCCGAAACAGCGGCGTCAATGCGGTTGTTGAAGGTGTCGGCGACCATGGCTGTGAATATATGACCGGAGGAAAAGTTGTGATCCTGGGTAAGACAGGACGGAACTTTGCTGCGGGCATGTCCGGTGGTGTTGCCTATATCCTTGATTTTGAGGAAATATACTGCAACAAGTCCCTGATCCTTATGGAAAAAATCACTTCGGAAAAGGAACTGAAAGAAATCAGGGAAATGATCCGTAAACATGTAGCGCACACGGGAAGCCCCCTAGGCCGGAAAGTACTGGATGATTGGGTGAATTACGCGCCAAGATTTACGAAGATCATACCCAAAGATTATAAAAAGATGATGGAAAATATCGATAGAGCTCATAAGGCTGGCTTAAGCGGTGAAGAAGCCCTGACGGCTGCCTTTGAAGGGAAGGTCTGATCATGGGAAAAGCAACAGGATTTTTAGAGTATAACAGAATCGATCCGAAGAAAAGAAAGCCTGAAGAGCGGATCAAAGACTACAATGAAGTCAAGATTCCCCAGGATCCTGAGATTGTCCGAACGCAGGGCGCGCGCTGCATGGACTGCGGTGTACCTTTCTGCCACGGCGGTGTGCTCTTGAACGGCGCCGCTTCAGGTTGCCCGCTGCACAATTTGATTCCAGAATGGAATGAGCTCGTCTATAAGGGACAGTGGCGGGAAGCATACAAGCGGCTGACCAGAACGACGCCGTTCCCGGAATTCACCTCAAGGGTTTGCCCTGCACCTTGTGAAGGGGCTTGTACCGAAGGCTATATCATGGACGCTGTGACTATTAACAGCATTGAATATGAGATTATCGAGAAAGCGTTTGCCGAAGGATGGGTAACCCCTAAGAAGGCCAAAGCCACCGGCAAGAAAGTCGCTGTTGTCGGTTCGGGCCCGTCCGGATTGTCTGCGGCCTATTATCTGAATGCCGTCGGCCATGAGGTTACGGTATATGAGCGAGATGACCGGGCCGGGGGACTTTTGATGTACGGGATCCCCAACATGAAGCTTGATAAACGATTTATTGAAAGGCGGCTTGATGTACTGAAGACATCCGGGATAGAATTTGTTCTGAATACCGAAGTCGGCAAATATATGAAGGCCCAGGAGCTCGTAGACAACTATGATGCCGTTGTGCTGTGCACAGGGGCTACCAAGCCCCGGGGGCTGGATGTGAAAGGCAAAGATCTGAAAGGGGTCTATTTTGCTGTAGACTTCCTCAAAGCGACCACCAAAAGCCTGTTGAATTCCAACTTAAAGGATGAGAGTTTTATCAGTGCCAAGGGTAAGAATGTCATCATCATTGGCGGCGGGGATACCGGGACGGACTGTGTGGCTACGGCAATACGGCATGGCTGTAAGAGCGTTTTCCAGTTTGAGATTCTGCCAGAGCCGCCTGCCCATCGTATTGAAGCTACGAACCCCTGGCCGGAATGGCCGAAAAAACTGAAAGTGGATTACGGACAGGAAGAAGCAATCTGTCTTTATGGCAAGGATCCGAGGAATTATTGCATTTCCACCACAAAGATTGTGGGCAATGAGAACGGTGAGGTCAAGGAAGTTCATACAGTCAACCTTACCTGGGTAAAAGATGCTGCCGGCAGAATGGTTCCACAGGTGACTCCAGGAAGTGAAAAGGTATGGGAAGCGGACCTGATCATGCTGGCCATGGGCTTTTTAGGGCCTGAAGACAATATCCCCACAGAGCTTAAGCTCGAGCGGGATGCTCGCAGCAATGTCAAAGCGGAATATGCGTTTTTTGAGACGAATGTTGACAGAGTTTTTGCTGCTGGCGACATGCGCAGAGGTCAGAGTCTGGTTGTCTGGGCTTTCCAGGAAGGAAAGCTGGCAGCTAGAGAAGTGGACAAATATTTGATGGGAAAAAGTATAATTATCTAGCCACTTGTTATGATAAACAGAGTGTAATGTTCATGCCGGATGTGATAACATGATATTACACGGCATCTACCGTTATGCTTTATCATACCGCATAGTAAAGCCAAGTAATGGATAGATGCCAGATCCATTGCTTGGTTTTTGCGTATCTGTTATTGGCTGTTTGCATGTATAGATTTGAGTGTTAACAATGTTAACAACTATTAATTTTTTAAGAATAAAATGATAGCTAAATTGGTGTAAGGAATGATGTGTAATGGATCAGCGTAAGAAAATAAGATCCGGCCTGCCGGGGCTCGATGAGATCATCGACCATCTCAGGATTGGCGATAATGTTGTTCTGCAGGTTGACAATATCGCAGATTATGAATCCTTTGTGCTGCCTTTTGTCAGAACGAGTCTGGACGAGGGCAGAAAAGTGATTTATATGCGGTTTGCGCGTCATTCTCCAATTATTGACGACAATGAAAATGTTAAAGTGTATCATATTGACGCCGAACACGGTTTTGAAGCTTTTTCCACGCAGGTTCACCAGATTATTGCAGCTGAGGGAGAAGAGGCTTTTTACGTTTTTGATTGTCTGTCCGATCTTTTGTACACCTGGGCAACGGATCTTATGATCGGCAACTTTTTTCAGATCACCTGTCCGTATTTATATGAACTGAAAACGGTGGCTTTCTTTGCAATTTATAAAAATATGAATTCGTATGAAACGATTTCCGCAATTCGGGAAACGACCCAGGTATTGATGAATATCTATAATGTCAGGGGACAGACCTATATCCATCCGGTCAAAGTGATCGACAGGTATTCACCGACGATGTTTCTGCCGCATATCAAACAGGCGCAGGATTTTATTCCGTTAACAAGCAGCAGCGATGCTTCAAAGCTGTTTGCAGATATGTCCCTGAATGTGTTTGATGCTCCGCGAAGGCATTTGGATTATTGGGACCGGATGTTTTTGAAAGCGTCAGACACCTATGAAAAGGTAAAATTCAGTCGTATGCCGTCTGCTGAGGGAAAAAACCTGGTAGAAAAGCTCTGCCGGATGGTTTTAAGTCGCGATGAAAGATTCCTTGAGTTGCTGACGAAGGTCTTTACTCTGGAAGATTTGCTTCAGATCAAGTCAAGTTTAATTGGATCGGGATTTATCGGCGGTAAAGCGGTCGGAATGCTTCTGGCCAGAAAAATTTTGCTTGAAGATGAAAATTTTGATTATAAAAAAATTCTGGAACCCCATGATTCGTTCTACATTGGTTCTGATGTCTTTTACACTTATCTTGTTAAAAATGGTCTCTGGAAACTTAGAATGGAGCAGAGAAAACCTGAAAAATATTTTTCTCTGGCCAGAGTCATTAAAAGCAAAATACTCAGCGGTGTTTTTCCGGAGAATGTCAAAAACCATTTTTTGCGGGTCCTGGAGTACTTTGGACAATCACCGATCATTGTCCGCTCCAGCAGCCTTTTGGAAGATGGATTTGGTAATTCTTTTGCTGGAAAATATGAAAGTGTTTTTTGTACGAACCAAGGTACGCTCGAACATCGCTATCTTGAATTTGAAAACGCTGTGAAACAAGTCTTTGCCAGCACGATGAGCGACGACGCGCTGATGTACCGTTTGAAACGAGGAATAGCCGACCAGGATGAGCAAATGGCTTTGCTTGTTCAACGCGTATCGGGTTCTTATCGTAAGGAATATTTTTTCCCGGATCTTGCTGGGGTCGGCTACTCAAACAATATCTATGTCTGGGATGAGAAAATGTCTCCGAAAGCGGGCATGCTGCGGGTAGTTGTAGGTCTAGGCACTCGGGCTGTAAACCGTACGGCAGGTGACTATGCCAGAATTATTGCGATTGATGAACCTTTGTCATCACCTTTAACGGATTTTGATGATTACAGGCAATATGCCCAAAGAAACATTGATGCGCTGATGGTAACCAAAAACAGCATGATTGGTATCGCGTTTAGCGATCTTTTAAACGAAATTGACGATCCCAAACTGCATTATTTCGCGCAGAGAGACTATACTGCAGAAAAAATGATGAAAGAAATAGGCCAACAAGACCGGCAGGCCTGGATTATTAATTTTGATCAATTTCTGTCCGATTCCACTTTTGTCGGGGTCATTCAAAAAATGCTTAAATGCCTGGAAAAATTCTACGCATATCCGGTGGACATTGAATTTACCGTTAATTTTAAAGATTTGGATCATTATCAGATCAATCTCCTGCAGTGCAGGCCGTTGCCCGCAAAAGGTCTCAAAAGTAAGGTGGTGTTCCCGAAACATATTGATTTCCAAAAAACATTCTTTCAAAGCCATAATACTTTCATGGGTGGGAATATCCATTATGGTATTCAGCGAATCATTTATGTCGAGCCTGAAACCTACAGCAGGCTAAGTGACCTCGAAAAATACAGGGTAGCCAGATGTATCGGCAAATTGAACAGCCAGATTGAGAAAGAAAACATGACCGTGCTGCTGCTCGGCCCTGGACGATGGGGTACCAGTACGCCTTCGCTCGGCGTGCCTGTTTATTTTTCCGAAATTAATAATATCACTGTCCTTGGTGAAATTGCAGTTAAAGAGGGCGGGTTCACCCCGGAGATATCTTACGGAACCCATTTCTTTCAGGATCTCATTGAAAGTGATATCTTTTATGTGGCGCTTTTTCCGGAAGGCAGGGGAGGAGTCCTTCAGACAAAACTATTAAACCATTTTCAAAATTTGCTTCCTGAGCTGCTACCACTGAGCGCCTCCCTTGGAGAAATCATTAAAGTATATGATGTCAATAAAGGAATGCATAAAGCCCTGGAGATTATTGCTGATGTCGGGAAACAAAAAGCGATATGTTTCTTTAAATAGAATTTGATGGCTGACAAGATAAAAAAGTAGCCCTTCGGGGTTATTTTTTCCCCTTAGGGCAGAAAAATCTATCAAGGTTAGTGGCATCCGTGATGGTTGCAGCTGTTCATGGCAGAGAATTCCGGAAGCTGGTTATCCAGGAAGAGCTGGATGTTATCCGAAACGGTGGTATTATCAACCCGTAAAGCACGCACCCCTTGCGCATTGAGTTTCATTAGGGCGCCTGCACCGATTCCGCCGACCAATATCGCGTCCACCTGTTCTCCACCCAATGCCTTCAAAGGCTGGCACATCCCGTGCTCATGATGAGAGTCTCCGTTGCCGATGACTTTCATCTCTTCTTTATCCAGGTCGTAGATCAGAAAAAATGGGGCTGAGCCAAAATGATCATAGGGGATACTCTCAAGTCCTTTGTCTTCTTTTACAGGGATACAAATTTTCATGTTTAAGCTCCTTTTCTGCGGTTTATTCATTGCTTGAACGCTCACAGCACTTTTCACGCTGGGCCTTGCAAGCATATTGACAATTGAATGGGACGCTGAAAACATCTTTATAGTGACCCGAGGTGTGGGTGCCTGATATCTGCTCAATGAATCCGATCATATCTACAAAAACAGATTGCTGCAAATTGTATTGTACGAAGTAGCCTGTTTTCTCGCCAATCAGAAGGCCGGCTTCCTTTAAAATTTTAATATGTTGGGACACGGCTGCTTCGGAAATTTGAAGATGTCTCGCAATTCCTTTAGCACAGATGCTTCTTCTGGACAGGATTAGCAGGATCTGCAGTCTTGTTTCGTCAGAAAGCGCTTTGAATACCTGCACAATTTGCTCCATATATCCTCCGGGTATTTTTAATTAACTAACTACTTAACTAAATTATAAAATACTTAAGTAATTAAGTCAAATAAACTGTTTTCTAAGTGGTTATAAAAGAAACGCTTCTGAAGACTGGCATTTCTCTATGTTATAATGATATGAAGACTTTTACGCCTTCATTTAAAAGCGTTTATTGCAAGGACAGGGAGGCATAGAATATATCGATGGAAAAACGGTATCGGGTTCTGCAGGATATTGTAGAGAAAGAGCTGTCTTATGCGGCCCACGATCTGGATCATGTTATGCGGGTCTATCATCTTTGTTTGATTCTGGCCGGGCAGCGGGATGATGTCGATACGGAAGTATTGATCCCGGCTGTCCTGCTTCATGATATTGCCAGAGCCAAAGAGGATGAAGATAATTCCGGAGAGATCGACCATGCCGTATTGGGTGCGGAAATGGCTGAGAAGATCCTTCAAGACCTAAATTATGATCCGGATTTGAGACAGGAGATCACACACTGTATTTTAGCGCACCGGTTCAGAACAGGACATCAGCCGGAGAGCATCGAAGCCAAAATCCTCTTTGATGCCGACAAACTTGATATCATCGGAGCAACTGGGATTGCCCGCTCTTTCATGCTTGCTGGCCAGCACGGGGAAAGACTATATCATGAAGTTTCTGTCGAAGAATATCTGAAGGAAAATATCGGTGAGAACGGCAGGATTAAAGATGCTTCTAAACATACGACCAACCTGGAATTTGAGCTTAAATTAAGAAAAATACCGGATAGGCTGTATACGGAAGAAGCGAAAGCAATCGCCAGAAAAAGGGTCAGATTTATGGAGTCATTTTTCAAGACTTTAGTGGAAGAAGTAACAGGAAATAAATAATCGAAATAAATAATCCTTGGAACGAATCTGCAAAGCGTTGAAATTGGCTGGAAAATGAAGAATAATTTACATAAAAAAATTAAAAAGCAATAATAGAAAGTATTTTAAATAAGTTGTATACTTGAACGTAGGTATCGTTTGGCATGAATCTTGCCGTAAGGGTCAAGTTGATGTATCATACCCGAGTAAATCCCGGTTTTTAATGTGAAAAGAAAATGAAAATGCCGTCTGTCCGGGAATCTGTATAGTATTTTAGTTTGATTCAGAAGGTGGAAGGAAAATATGAGGCAGATACGCCAAGATATATTTCTTGAACAGCAACAGAGATTGTTCATGACCACTGAACTGCGTCAGGCAATTTCTGTATTGCAGATGTCGACTCTGGAACTAAGCGAGTATATCACAAAAAAAATAGAAGAGAATCCTTTTCTGGACGAAGATGAACCCGTTGCTGAAAACAATGAGGTTGTCAGCAAGACTGCAATCCGGGTTAATATGGACGACCTGATTGAACATTTCAGCAGCGACAGCAATATGGGTCATATCTGGAATGAGAAGAATGAAAATAACACCGGATACGAACAATATCTGTCTGATCGGCCAAGTTTACAGGAGCAGCTTGAATTACAGTTGAATTTAGAGATCAAAAATCCTGCGGATATTATCATTGGAAACTTTCTGATAGGAAGTATTGATCGGAACGGCTATTTTACAACAGAACTGGAATATGTCAGCCAAAAATTGAATGTTGCCGTTGAGAGAGTGGAAGAGGTCCTAAAGGTCATTCATACTTTCTATCCTACCGGCGTAGGTGCCCGAAATCTTCAGGAATGCCTGCTTCTGCAAATGAGAGCAAACGGCAAGGACAGTGAGCTTGCGGAACAGGTTATTCAAAACTACTTCCAGGAGCTTGCCGACAAAAAAATAATGAAAATAGCCAATACCCTCTCCGTGTCTACGAAGCAGGTCCAAGAAGTCTATGATCTTATCAGGACGCTTGATCCCAAACCCGGACTGCAGTTTGGCGCTGAAAGAAATCCTTTTATCTGGCCTGATGTTACGATTATGAGAGACCAGAACGATTATATGGTTATTGTAAACGACTTTGATTTTAACTATTTGAGAATCAATCAGACGTATGTGGATATTCTCCGTAATTCGAATGCGTTATCTGATGATGTAAGAAAATATCTTGAAGAAAAGTTTGATTCCGCTTTGGGACTCATCCGCGGAATTGAACAAAGAAGACTGAACATTTACAAAGTTGTGCAAAGTATTGTTGATATTCAAAGAGAATTTTTTGACAATGGCATTGAATATCTGAAGCCCTTGACCATGAGTCAGGTTGCGGACCTGGTCGGCATCCATGAATCTACGGTAAGCCGGGTCACCTGCAACAAATACGTTCAGACGCCGCGCGGACTGTTTGCTTTGAAGTATTTCTTTAACTCCGGTGTGGGTTCTTATGACTGCGACAAAATAAGTTCCAAAAGTGTCAAACACTTGATCCAGGATATCATTAATAAAGAAGACCCGAACCAACCACTGAGCGACCAGGATATTATGATGATGCTTGTGAACAAAGGGATGAGGATCTCCCGGAGAACTGTCAACAAGTACCGTCAGAGTATGGGGATACCTACAAATTTACACCGTAAAAGATATTAATTGTCCAAAGCATTATCGCCTAAACTTACGGGGCACGAGATTCAAGTGGCATTGATGATTTTGAACTATATTTGGGTGGAAGATTAATCAATATAATGCGAAGGAACCGCGGGTATTTAATAACATCCACGGTTCCTTCGCATTATATTTGAATAGGTAATTCAAGGGAGGGTGTATTCAGAGAAGGTATATTCAGATAAAGAGTGTTCATTGGAAGGAGTGTTCAAGGGAAAGTATATTCCAGAAAAGGGTGTTCATGGACGGGGTGCTTTTGCTTCGACATCGCTTTTTTAACTGCGGTTGCAATATTGGGTGTGCAAAAGCCTGTGGGATAATTCTCCGAGGGGATCAAGCAGAAAGTCCTGATATAGTTCCTGTACTGCCGGATTTTCATGTGACTTGCGTAGCGGCATATTTTCATCGACCTGGTACAGGGCTTCGATCCGTCTGGCTCTGATCTCATTGGTCGTGCCGTAAGGCTGGCCTCCGCCGCCGATACACCCTCCGGGACAGCACATGACCTCGATGAATGTATAATCGGCCTGGCCGGCTTTGATCATTTCCAGGATTCTTTTGGCGTTGGCAAGTCCGTGGGCAATCCCCGCTTTTACTTCCGTTCCGGCAAGATCAACCGAAGCTTCTTTTACGCCGACCATTCCGCGCACGGCTGTAAAGTTTAAGTCAGTCAGGGTTCTACCTGTAACAACTTCATATACGGTACGCAGGGCTGCTTCCATAACCCCGCCGGTTGCTCCGAAAATAGCGGCTGCACCTGTTGATATGCCGAGGGGCGAATCAAATTCAGCTTCAGGGAGCATCCGGAAATCAATTCCCTCGTGCTGCAGCATTCTGCCAAGTTCGCGGGTCGTGAGGACGATATCTACATCCTGGCTGCCGCTTGCATTCATTTCCGGGCGCTCGGCTTCAAATTTTTTAGCGGTACAGGGCATTACGGAAACGACAATGATATCCTTGGCTTCAAGGCCGCTGGTCTGAGCATAGTACGTTTTGGCCAGGGCCCCAAACATTTGCTGGGGAGATTTGCAGGTCGACAGATGCGGAATTAATTCCGGATAGTAATGTTCCATATATTTGATCCAGCCGGGACTGCAGGAAGTAATCATCGGCAGGACACCGCCGTTTGCTATCCGGTCCAGTAATTCATGGCCTTCTTCCATGATGGTCAGATCTGCTGAGAAGTCTGTATCAAAAACCCGGTCAAATCCCAGACTGCGCAAAGCAGAAACGAGTTTTCCTGTCGCGATTTCGCCTGATGGGAATCCAAATTCCTCGGCTAGGGATACCCGGACGGCCGGAGCGACCTGAACGACGACATGTTTTTGGGGATCGGCGAGAGCTTCCCAGACGCGGTCTGTATCATCTCTTTCATGAATTGCACCTACCGGACAAACCAAAGCACACTGTCCGCACAGCACACAGGCGACATCAGCCAACTGTTTGCCGTATTCCGGTGAAATGCTGATTTCCGTACTGCGGTTATGACTATAGAGGATTCCAACGTTCTGAATATAGTGGCAGGCTTCCGCGCATCGGCCACATTTGATGCATTTATCCGGATTTCTGACCAGCGAGGGAGTTGAGAAATCCTGAGAGAAACTGTGTTTTCTTTTTTCTCCTTGGATATCCCTGACTCCGAATTTGGCGGCGATTTGTCTGAGCTCACAGTTGCCGTTGCGGATACAGGTCAGACATTCCTGCGGATGGTCAGCAAAAATTAATTCCAGAATCGTGCGGACGGTCTCTCTGACTCTCGGAGAATTCGTCGTGATGTTCATTCCGGCTGTTACCCTAGTGGAACAGGAAGGCACAAGGTTTTTTACGCCTTCTATCTCGACCACACAAATCCGGCAATTTGCCTTGACGCGCTGATCAGGATGATGGCAAAGGGTTGGAAGATCAATGCCCTGTTGTCTGGCTGCCTCTAAAATAGTGATTTCAGGTGCAACTGCCGTTACCTTACCGTTTAGCGTAATATTGATGGTTTGCATCAGGCGGTCTCCTCCTCAATGAATGATGGTTTGTTATCACGGCAGGAAGCAAGATATTCATCCCGGTAATAGGCCAGGGAGGAACGAAGGCTGTTGCCGGCTGCTTGGCCGAGACCGCAGAAGGAAGCTTCCTGAATCGCCCGGGTATACCGCTCCAGCGTGCTAACATCCTGACGCACGGCTTCTCCGGCGAGCAGCCTGTCAAGGATCAGATTGGCCTGACGCAGACCTTCCCGGCAGGGCGTGCATTTACCGCAACTTTCATGCAGAAAGAAGCGCAGCCGGTTTTGAACGTTTGACAAGATCGAACGGGTGTCGTCCAAAACAAAGATAGCCCCTGATCCGATCGTAATCCCGGTTTTGGCACAGGCCAGATATTCCAGCGGGGTAAAAAGCATTTCCGGCGGTATCAGAACGCCGGAAGCGCCGCCAATGTTTACCGCTTTTATGGCTTTTCCGGTCTTTGCTCCGCCGCCATATTCGTTGATAATTTGAGCGAAGGTCATTCCGAATGGTACTTCAAATAAACCACGGTTTTGGACATCGCCGGAAAGCGAGATCAACTTGGTTCCGGGACTGTCCGGTGTACCAAAAGAACGGTACCAGGATGCACTTTTTTCAATGATTTTAGGGATATTTGCAAGCGTTTCAACATTGTTGATCAACGTGGGTTTTTGCCAGAGACCGGCTTGGGTCGGGTAAGGGGGTTTCAGACGCGGACGGCCTTTTTTGCCCTCGATGGAGGAAATTAACGCGGTTTCCTCACCGCAAAGATAGCTTCCGGCACCGGAAAATAGCTTTAAAGACAAGCTGAAACCGCTGCCAAGAATATTGTCTCCAAGGAACCCGCGGCGCTCGGCTTCTTCAATGCTTTCGTGCAGGATTTTCTGTGCTTCAGGATACTCGTGCCGCACGTAGATATAACCTTCGGAAGCTCCGGCCATAAACGCCGCGATGGTGATGCCTTCCAACAGTTGGAAAGGGATATGGGTCATAATGAACCGGTCCTTAAAGGTGCCTGGTTCACCTTCGTCGGCATTGCAAATGATATAACGCAGTTTTTCCGTGTTGGCTCGAAGCATTTTTATTTTTTCAGCAGTAGGGAAAGCAGCTCCGCCCCTGCCGCGCAGTCCGGCATCCAATATTTCTTTCAGGGAAGTTTCAGGACCCTGGGCCAGGGCTTTGGCTAACGCGGAATATCCACCGTTTTGACAATGATGGTCCAAGTCGACATGCCTGCCCGGAGAAATATTAAAAATCTGATCGTCATCAAGCATTTTGTTCATCCTGATATTCCTTTCTTAAGTCACGGATAATGGCGACCGCAGCTTCCGGAGTCAGGTCACCATAGACCGCATCATCAATTTTGATGGCCGGAGACATATAGCAGGCACCAAGGCAATTGACGCTTTCCAGAGAAAAAAGCCCGTCTGCTGTTGTCTGTCCGATCTTAATACCGAGTTCCTGTTTAATTGCAGCGAGGATGGAAGCTTTGTTAGCATTTTCACAGGGCGCGTTCGTACATATCCGGATAATGTGTATGCCCCGTGGTTTCAGGGAGATCTCACTATAGAAAGATGCCGTAGAATAAACTCTGCTTCGGGAGATATTCATTTCCCGGGAAATTTCATTTACGGCTTCTTCACTCAGATGATTCTGGGGGTCGGCATCCTGAACGGCTAAAATTACTTGAAGCAACAAGGCTTCTTTTTTCCCAAACCAGTTGACAACTTCTTTGATTGCCGTCATTTGATCACACTGCCTTTCTGTAACCTTTCTGAAGGAAAGTTTACCTGTGCTTGCTTCAGTGTAATATGGGGCAAAATGTAAATCAAGAATAGTTATTTATTTGACAAAATAACAGAATAACAATGCAAAATAATAGACATTGCTAGCAAAGTTATAAATATATTTAACAATGCTGTTAATTATTTAACAATAAATAAGAAATCTTCCGGTTCAGTTTTAACAGGGAGATTATCAGGGCTATTTGTTGTTTTTCTTGAATTGATTATTCTATTTATATATGCCTATTTGTTCGCCTAATTGTTGATTGCTTTATGATCTATTCAACAATAATTGCTGTTTATGGTTTTTCTTTCAGAGACTCTTCCCTCAGCGACTTTTCCTGAAGGTTGTACCCGAGCACCATCAGACAGTCAATCATATGGGTATTTTCCACAATGATATCTTCCGGCATCATCAGTTCGACCGGAGAGAAATTCCATAAGGCTTTAACGCCTAAATCAGTAACCAACCTGGCGACCTCACCGGCACAATTTTCCGGCACGGTCAAAACCGCAATATCCACAGGGTTTTTGCTCAAAAAATCTGGCAGGTTATCCACGGGCTGGACCTCAACGTTTCTGATTTTTTCGCCGATCAGTTCAGGCTTGACATCAAAGATCCCGGCAAGTTTAAACCCGCTTTTTTCAAAATTCGCGTGTTTGGCCAAAGCATGACCCAAACTTCCGGCCCCTATAATGATCATGGTATGAGAATGCTGTAGTCCAAGCAGTTTGTGTATTTCCTGATGCAGAAAACCAACATCATAACCATATCCCTGTAAGCCGTTGCCGCCAAAACAGAAAAAGTCCTGTCTTACCTGAGAAGAGGTCAGACCCATTCGGTTGCCCAAATCTTTAGAGGAAATCCTGCTGATTCCCAATTGCAGCAGTGTTGAAAGATACCGGTAATATCTGGGCAAACGTTTTACAACCTGACTGGATAGTTTCTTTTCGTCCATCGACAGTTTCACCTCAAAATTGAATAATACGCAGTATAGTATATCATAATTTCGAAGTCTCGGGATGGGAACCGATAATTTTTTAGTCTGAGAATTGCTGGATAATCTGTCTATTCCAGCTAATTTCTAAATCTGGAGGCAATAGATGAACAACAAATTCCTGTTTTGAAAACTTTTATGACTCAATTTTTAACAAATGATATCATTGCTTAACAAAACGAAAAAATGCTTGGTGATAACATGATGGGCATTTCTCAAGGCTTGCAGGGTTATTAACGCTGTTAAACGAAGTAAATTTGAAACGGGCACATATTTAGCATTGATTATTGAATAAGGAACGAGTAAGATAAGTATAATCTTATCCTACCATGCCATTACCGTTGGGTGTGTTCCTTCCCTTTATATAACCCTACTAGGAGTGTTCACCTAGTAGGGTACCCCCTTCAATTGCTGAAGCGAATATAAGCAAAGGAGTCGGCGGATCACAACATTAGAATATTTTTCTCCGAGCCTTGGATCCTAAAGTTGCAATGCTGCTATGGATGCAAGGTCTGGACAAAGTCCACGGAGTAGTAGAAGAAATTCTGTTACTTGCTGTATTGCGAAGGAGATGTGAAAAGAATTGGTTTGTTTGCCGAGCCAAAAATCTTTATCCTGCATGTCCGTGCAGGATTTTTGTGATTAATAAGGAGGATATGCATGCAAAAAAATATTTCGTTGGAAGAAGCCCAAAGTTTGATATTTGATTATTGTCCTTTGACCGAAAAGGAGAATAATCATTTAGCGGATACCCTTGGTAGAGTGCTGGCAGAGGATATTGTTGCCAGGGAAAACATTCCGCCGTTTTCGCGTTCACCTTATGACGGTTTTGTTTTCAGGGCCGAAGATACTGCGGGAGCCAGCGAAGCTAATCCGGTCACCTTTGAGGTGATTGAAGAAGTGCCGGCAGGTTATACGGCCCAAAACGCTGTCAGCAAGGGTCAGGCAATTAAAATTTTGACAGGAGCTCCGATCCCTGAAGGCGCGGATGCAGTTGTCAAATTTGAAGAGGTAGAAGTTCAGGGTAGCAAGATATCTGTTTCAAAGGCCTTCATGCACGGTGAAGATATCGTGCCTGCGGGTGAAGATATTGCCGTAGGTGATCTGATAGCGGCTGAGGGAAACGTTGTTACGGCACCGCTGATGGGGCTGATGGCCTCCCTCGGTATTGCGGAAGTACTGGTTTATAAACGTCCAAAAATTGCGATTATCTCTACTGGAGATGAACTGCGTGATGTAACGGAGCCTTTAGCTCCCGGTAAGATCCGAAACAGCAACAGCTATACACTCCAAGGCTATCTCCGTTCACTTGGTGTAGAGCCTGTCGTGATGGGGATCTGCAAAGACAAAAAAGAAGATGTTGCAGCCCTGGTTGAAGAGGCTTGGAAGCAGGCCGAATTGGTACTGACGACCGGAGGCGTATCGGTGGGAGACTATGACGTGATCCGGCATGCAGCCGATTATCTTGGCGCCAAAACACTTTTCTGGAAAATTGAGATTAAACCGGGCTCACCGTGTCTAGCCGCAGTGAAGGACGGGAAGATGCTGATCGGCCTGTCAGGCAATCCGGCCGCAGCAATGGTAACTTTTCAGCTGATGGCTGTCCCCTACATTAAAAAAATGACTGGCAGAAAGGATTATTGTTATCGAAAGATTGAAGTGACCCTGAAGAAGGATTTCCGAAAATCAAGTCCTCGTCGAAGATTTTTACGTGGCAGAATGCTTTACGAGAATGGTATGGTCATCATGGAATCGACCGGAGAACAAGGCAATGGTGTGCTGCGCTCCATGCTCGGCTGTGATATCCTAGCGGAAATTCCGGAAAAGAGCGGACCAGTCAAAGCCGGTGAAAAATTAACCGCTTATATCATTGAATAGAAGCAAAATGAAAAAGTTGGAATTCAATAAGAATGGGAATCAAATAAGAAGCTGTTATAGGATTTTATGGCCTAAGGAGATGAATAAAAGTGAAAAAAATAGCAGTCCAGGATGCAGTCGGCATGACCCTTTGCCACGATATAACGAAAGTGATTCCTGGGGAATTTAAAGGCCCCGCTTTTAAAAGAAATCATGTGATCAAACAGGAAGATATCGAGGAACTGTTGAGTCTTGGTAAAGAGCACATCTACGTCTGGGAAGAAAATGCCGATGAAATCCATGAAGACGATGCGGCGATCAGAATGGCACAAGCTGTCATGGGTCAGAACATCAGTTTTTCGGAACCTCAGGAAGGTAAAACTACGTTGATTTCGACTCAAAAAGGTTTGCTGAGGATCAAAAGCTCATTGCTGCACGAAATCAATTCGATCGAACATGTTACGATACCGTCCCTACCGAATAATTTCAAGGTTGAAGTTAATCAGAAAGTTGCAGCAACCAGGATTATACCGCTTGTTACCAAAGAAGAAAATATTTGCAAAGTAGAAGAATTATGCACCCTTTATGGTCCGGTATTTCATGTTGAGCCGTATATAAAGCTCAGGGTTGGGATTGTAATTACCGGAAGCGAAGTGTATAAGGGAAGGATCAAAGATAAATTTGGGCCTGTGATCAGGAAAAAACTTGAGTATTTTGGCGTGGAAATCATCGGTCAGGAATATTGCCCTGATGAATTGGAATTGATTCAAGCGAAGATCACAGGTTATATGGAGCAAAAAGCCGACATGATTATTATGACCGGGGGGATGTCCGTAGATCCCGATGATCTTACTCCTGGGGCGATCAGGAGTACCGGTGCAGATGTTGTAACATATGGTGTTCCTGTTCAGCCCGGCAATATGTTTATGCTGGCTTATCTGAATGGGATACCTATCTTAGGCGTACCCGGAGCGGCCGCCTATTACAAGACCACTGTCTTGGATGCGGTACTCCCGAAGATCTTTGCTGGAGAGACACTGAACAAAAATGATTTTATCCGCATGGGGGAAGGCGGTTTATGTTTAAACTGCCAGATGTGTCAATATCCAAACTGCTATTTCTGCAGATAAGAATTTTCATTCAGTTTACGGGTATACGAGTGTAAGTGGGGAGTTGGGACAATGATCGATGCATATGGCAGGGATATCAATTATTTAAGAATATCTGTAACGGATTTATGCAATTTAAAATGTACGTACTGTATGCCGGAAAAAGGTATTGAGAAAAAAGAACGCTGCGATATCTTAAGCCTGGAAACTATGGAAAAGATTGCCGAGACAGCCGTTGAACTCGGGATCACCAAGATCAGGCTCACTGGCGGAGAGCCGTTGGTAAGGAGAGGGATCCTGGATTTGGTCCAAAATATTGCCTTGCTGAAAAACAAAGGACTCAAGGAACTAGGACTCACGACCAACGGGCTGCTTCTGAAAAAATATGCGGATGACCTGAAAAAAGCTGGGCTGACGCGGGTAAATATTAGTATTGACAGCATGGATCCGGCCAAATATAAGGAAATTACCCGCTGCGGTAATGTTCAGGATGTTCTGGAAGGGGTCAGGGCGGCAAAAGAAGCAAAACTATTCCCATTAAAGATCAATGTCGTTCTTATTGGCGGATTCAATGACAATGAAATCGAAGATTTTGTCGCGATGACGATGGATGATGATATCGAAGTGCGTTTTATTGAGCTTATGCCGATTGGAGAAGCTGGAGCATGGGGCCGGGAGCATTTCTTGTCCAACGAAGAAATACTGAAAAGAGTGCCGACGTTGATCCCGATGCCATTTAAAGGACATGGCAGCGTCGCACGTCTCTACAAACTTCCGAATAGCAAAGGCAACGTTGGTCTGATCAGCTCGTTAAGCAGTCATTTCTGTAATTATTGTAACCGGATCAGGATTACGCCCGACGGCAAACTGAAACCATGTCTTCATTCCAATATCGAGATCGATATCCGGAATTACGGTGAAAACGGACTTGAGAAGTTTCTGATAGATGGAATCATGGCAAAACCCACCCGTCATTGTATCCAGAACAGTGACTTTGAGCCGGTAATAAGAAATATGCATGAAATAGGCGGGTGAAAAATAACATGAGTGAACTGACACATTTCAATGAAGAGGGACGGGCCAGAATGGTTGACGTAAGCGGGAAGGCTGAAACCACTCGTGTGGCGGTAGCACGCGGCGAGATCCGGATGAAGCCTGAAACCCTGACGCTAGTCAAGGAGGGACTCATGGCTAAAGGGGATGTGCTGGCGGTGTCACAGGTTGCAGGTATCATGGGTGCCAAAAAAACTTCTGATATTATTCCGATGTGCCACCCGCTGCTGTTGTCGGGAATAGATGTTTCTTTTAAAATCAACGACCAGGAAAGCAAGATTGAAATTCAGGTAACAGTTAATAACTCCGGCCAGACCGGCGTCGAAATGGAAGCACTTACGGGAGTTTCTGTCGCAGCGCTTACCATCTATGACATGTGCAAGGCCGCAGAAAAGGATATGGTGATCGGGGATATCTGTCTGATTAGCAAATCCGGCGGCAAAAGCGGCAATTATATCCGAGCGGATAAAACAAAATAAAATATCCGAGGGACTCATAAATAACAAATTACGAACAAGAAATGAACAAGATATCCAGAACAAAAATGACGGACGTACTATTCAAAAAAACTCTTCGGAGAGGTGAAGAACGATGATCACTGTAGGCGTTATCACAGCCAGTGACAAAGGGTCCAGAGGAGAACGCGAGGACTTAAGCGGACAGGTCATTAAAAATATGGTCGAAGAGATCGGCTGGGAAGTTAGAATTCTGGAAATTGTTCCGGATGAACAGAAGATCATTGAAGCCAAGTTAATTGAATATGCCGATGAACATAAAGTTGATGTGATATTGACGACCGGAGGAACCGGGTTCTCACCGAGGGATGTGACCCCGGAAGCTACGCTGGCTGTCGTCGAAAGGCTTACTCCGGGAATTCCCGAGGCGATGAGACTAGAGAGCCTAAAGGTTACACCCAGAGCGATGCTTTCCAGAGCAGCCGCTGGAATCAGAGGCAAAACTGTGATTATCAATTTACCGGGAAGCCCGAAAGGTGTTAAAGAATGTCTGACAGTTGTTCTGCAGTCGTTGGAGCACGGCATAGAAATTTTAAAGGGGACTGCCGGAGAGTGTGCGCAGCCATTTTAACAAAAACGACAGGGAGGAGAACACTGTGAATGATGTTCCAGTCATATGTTTCGTTGCCGCGAAATCAGGCACCGGAAAGACAACTTTCTTGGAAAAACTAATCAGGGAAATGACGGAACGCGGTTTTAGGGTCGGCGTGATCAAGAGTGACGCCCACCGTTTCAATATTGATAAACCAGGTAAAGACAGCTGGCGATTTGCTGAGGCCGGTGCAAGATCTACGGCAATTATCGGGCCCGACCAATATGCTGTCATTCAGAAAACCGAGATGAAGAAAGATATTGAAGATGTGATTGCAATGATTGAAGGCGTCGATATCATCCTGGTCGAAGGGTTCAAAATGTCCCAAAGACCAAGATTTGAAGTTGTAAGAAGAGAGCTCGGCACCGACATCGTTTCTCCGTTGGAGAACTTAATCGGCGTTATCACAGATGTCAATGATCTTGCTGTTTCGGTTCCGGTGATCGATATTAATGATTTTCAGGGTGTCGCGGATCTTATCATTGAAAAGTATCTGTTTAGCAGCATAAAATAAGAATTCAATGTTTAATAAACCTAAAGGAAGGGGTATCCAATATGCCGAAAGTAATTGCTGTCAATATCAGTGAAACAAAAGGGGTTCCGAAACAAGAAATTGAAAAGGGCTATTTTCAAGTAGATCATGGTTTAGTAGGGGATGCGCATGCCGCCAACTGGCACAGACAGGTCAGTTGGCTCGGAACTGAAAGTGTTGAAAAATTAAAACAGGCCGGACTCACCGGGCTGGATAACGGTAGATTTGCGGAAAACCTCACGACCGAAGGCATTATTCTGTATGAGCTTCCCATTGGTACAAAGCTTAAAATCGGTGAGACGCTGATGGAAGTGACCCAGATCGGCAAACAATGCCATAACAGCGGATGCGCCATTAAACGGCTTGCCGGGGACTGCGTGATGCCGCGTGAGGGGATTTTTACCAAAGTCCTGTCTCCGGGATGGATTAAACCGGGGGACAGCATTGAGATCGTGGAACAGTAAACCATATCTTACAAACAAACTAAATGGAAAAGATAGTTGATAAAGTATTTCAACTATCTTTTTTAAATCACCAAAATTCAGAGGGAAAAGACAGTGATGATATCGGGTATCCTTGAACAAGATATTCCTGGCCTTTGGCGACGTACCTCTCTGTCATTTGGCGAATGGAGGCCAACTCTTCCGGCGTAATTTCTCTGATTACCTTCGCGGGAGAACCAAGAATCAGTGAATTTGGAGGAAATATCTTTCTTTCCGGGACCAGGGAGCCTGCGCCCACGATCGAATTTTCGCCAATGACAGATTCGTTCATGATGATGGAGCCCATCCCAATCAGGCAGCCTTTACGAATTGTACAGCTATGGAGGATACACCCATGGCCGACAGTAACCTCATCTTCTACAAGCGTCGGCAGATCAGTATTCACATGGATAACACTTAAGTCCTGGATGTTTGTTCTTTTACCGATGGCAATTGGGGCAATATCTCCGCGTAAAACACAATTGTACCAGATACTTGCGTAGTCTCCAATGGTTACTCTGCCAATGATTTTTGCGCCTTCCGCCATATAGACAGTTTCTGAGACCGAAGGTTTAACGTCTTGATAGGGAATGATCATAAGAATGGTTGCTCCTTGCTTTTTGGCTTTAAAAATATTATAGATTTCAGAACGGCCTTTGTCGAGAAGTATAAAAGGCCTGCCAACAAAAGGCTTGGCAGAAGCCACGTTTTCTTAAATAACAACAAACCCTTAAGTTGCTGTTTATTTTAGGTGTAAGTTAGGTTATATTAATAGGGATGTTTAAGAATGTTTGGAAATAACAAAGAAGTATGTTGTTACAACAACTAAAAAATAAGGAGCAGCTCCTGATGAAAATCCGTTTCTACCTGGCGCTTTGGACAGGAAAAATCGTATTGATATTGATGCGGCTTTTGCGGAAGAAAGGCACAACCTTCCCTGGATTTATTGCGCTTAAGATTTGCCCCAATATGATTGGCCTCCTGGCTTCCAGTTTTCCGGAAGGCGCAGTGATTATTACGGGAACCAATGGCAAAACGACAACGAACAACCTACTCGCTTCTATCCTGAAGACAGCCGGAAAAAAGATTGCTTTTAACCGGGAAGGGGCCAATATGCTTACGGGGATTACAGGAGCATTGCTGCAGAATACTACATTTGCCGGTATGCCGCAAGCTTCTGTCCTGCTGCTCGAAGTGGATGAAGCTACACTGCCGGGGCTATGCAGGCAGCTGACTCCACGGCTTGCTGTGATTACGAATTTCTTTCGGGATCAGTTGGATAGGTATGGCGAATTGGATACGACGATCAAGCTGGTAAAAGAGTCGCTGCCTGCCGCAACAGAACTGGTGCTGAATGCGGATGATCCGCTAGTTGCTCAGATCGGAACCGGCCGGAAAGGTGTATTTTACTTTGGGGTAAGCACACTGCCCACAAGCTCTGCCGACAGCACGGAAACGCGGGAAGGACGATACTGTTCGCACTGCGGTCAGGAATTGTCTTACACGCTGTTTCATTATGGTCAGTTAGGGTACTATAGGTGTCCCGGCTGCGGTTTCAGCCGGCCTGATCCTTATATTGAAGCGAAAGAAGTCAAAGTGGAAAGCAGGGAGATCTCGTTCAGGATAGATGATGACCATGACGACCGCGTCTATCAGGTACCTTTGCAAGGGTATTATAATCTGTATAATGCGCTGGCAGCTTTCTGTGCTGCGGACCGTCTGCAGATATCCAGAGAGGATATTGGTGCCGGACTGAACCGGTATGTTTCCGATGCCGGGCGAATGGAACAGTTTTCGCTTCCCGGATGTGAGGCAACGTTGACCCTGGTGAAAAATCCAACAGGTTTTAATCAGGTCATCCATACCATTGCAGAACTGCCTCGGTCTGTCCGCTTGCTGATTGCGATTAACGATCTGGCGGCCGATGGCCGGGATATATCTTGGTTATGGGATGTCGACTTTGAAATTTTGGCTTCGCGTCAGGATGACGTGAAACAAATCATATGCTCCGGTTTAAGAGCTGAGGACATGGCTTTGCGGCTAAAGTATGCTGGAATTAAGGAAGACAGAATTACAATGGAACATTCTCTGGAAAAAGCGGTGGAGATGCTGGAACAGCCAAGCGCCAACACGGTGTCAGCGGTTGAGGCGGCTGCAAGCATAGCAGATGGAGAAGCCGTATTTATTTTGCCAACCTACACTGCCCTTTTCCCGATGCGGGATATTCTGGTGAGAAGAAAAACCGGAGAAAAACAGCGTAAGGCGGTAAATATATGAAGCTCACCATTTTTCATCTTTATCCGGATTTGCTTGATTTATACGGCGACAGGGGAAATGTTCTGGCGCTGGCTGCCAGATGCAGGTGGCGCGGCATTGATGTCGAGATACGCAGAATATCTTTGGGGGAAGAAATGGATTTCTCCGAGGCGGATATTCTTTTTCTGGGGGGCGGTTCAGACCGGGAGCAAAGCCTTTTGGTTCAGGATTTAAGCACCAGATCCTCAGAACTTAAAGCGGCGATCGACGATGGACTTGTCATGCTGACCATTTGCGGCGGTTACCAGCTTTTGGGGCTGTATTATCAGACCGGAGACGGGAAAAAAATTCCGGGCCTGGGCATCCTGGACTTCTATACCATCGCCGGAAACAAACGACTGATTGGCAATGTCATTGTTGAAATGGCACCTGAACTTCTGAGTTCCGTGTCGGGAAATATTCTCCGGCAGACCGATGGCGTTGAGGTGTTCAATACCATGGTCGGATTTGAGAACCATTCTGGGAAGACCTATCTTGGATCAGAGCTGAATTCCTTGGGAAGAGCGCTGAGGGGTTATGGCAATAACGGAGAGGATTTACAGGAGGGTGTATGGTATAAAAATGTTTTCGGGACTTATCTTCATGGACCGTTGCTGCCGAAAAATCCCCATATTACCGACCTGCTGCTGAGACTGGCGACAAAAAGAAAGAATCCGGCTTATCATCTGGAAATCCTGGAAGATTCTCTGGAAAAAGCAGCGCATCATGCGGTTATTGAGCGTTTTCTTACGGCAGGATTCAGGGCAGGACCCAAATAGGATCAAAACAGGAAAAAATTACATGATTAAAACCAGGAAGAATTATTGAATATTGCTTGTACCCGGCCGTGTCTTCGTTGACACTTTAGAGGGTGAGTCGCTATAATAAAATAGGATTGCTTAATGGGGCCTTCCGTGGCCATGAAGGGGGTGCCTTGCTTGGCAGAGACTAGGCGTATTGTTGTATGTTTGCCGGAAAGCATTATTGAGGAAGTAGACGAAATCGTATCGTCAGAGAAGTTAAACCGGAGTGATTTTATCAAAGAAGCTGTTTACAGTGTATTGATTGAACGGCGAAAAGCAGGAATACGAGAGCAGATGCGGCAGGGATATGTTGAAATGGCTCAAATCAACCTGTCGATGGCAGTAGATTTATGCCAGGCTGAAGAAGAGGCAACCATGCGTTATGAAGGGAAACTAGCTTGGAGTGTCGGGTATGAGTATTAAACGCGGGGAGATTTTTTATGCGGAACTAAACCCCGTTGTAGGTTCTGAACAAGGCGGCACCAGGCCGGTCTTGGTTATTCAGAATGATATTGGAAACCAGTATAGCCCGACAACAATTATCGCAGCAATTACATCCCAGATTTCAAAAGCCAAACTGCCGACCCATGTGGAAGTCAAAGCGAAACGAAGTGGTTTGGAAAGAGATTCTGTTATTTTGACTGAACAAATCAGAACGATCGATAAGAGCCGTTTGAAGGAAAAAGTCGCAGTGCTCGACGAGGAAGTAATGCTCAGGGTTGATGAAGCTATTGAAATAAGCCTTGGGCTGACGGAGATCTGAAGGATTTCAATGGATGAGGCCAAATTACATAGTACGGAATAACGCAGCGTACAGGCTTCTAACACCTGACGCTGTTTTTTATACGGAGGGGAGACATGGGGACGTTTCTTTTATCCCCTCGAGGGGATAAAAGAAACGTCCCCATGTTCCCATGATTGGAGGAAAAAACATAATGGACTTTATTAGCGTCATTTCGAGGGAGTTAGGATTGAAAACCTGGCAGGTCGGGGAAACGGTAAAGCTCCTGGACCAGGGGAATACCATTCCGTTTATTGCACGCTACCGCAAAGAAGCAACCGGAGAATTGGATGAAACTGTACTCAGAACCATGGCAGATCGGCTGGAATATATCCGGAACCTGGAGCTCAGAAAAGAGGAAGTCATTCGCTTGATTAACGAACAGGGCAAGCTAGATGACGGTTTAAGATCCAAAATAAAAGCTGCCGTCAAACTGCAGGAAGTCGAAGACTTGTACCGGCCCTACAAGCAGAAAAAAAGAACCAGAGCCTCGATAGCCAGAGAAAAGGGCTTGGAGCCTCTGGCGGATTGGTTATTCAACCAGCCTGCCAAAGGAAGCCTGCAGGAAGAGGCCGCTAAGTATCTTAATCCCGATTTGAGTGTTCATAATGCTGCTGAGGCCTTGAGCGGAGCCCGGGATATAATTGCCGAGAACGTTTCCGATGATGCGGAAACAAGAAAACTAGTTCGGACCAGGATCTATGAATGGGCAGAAATTACAGCCAAGGCGAAAAAAGAAGAGCGTTCGCCGTATGAGATGTACTATGAATATAAGGAACCTGTCCGTAAAATCCCGCCGCACCGGGTTCTGGCTTTGAACAGAGGAGAAAAGGAGGAATTCCTTTCCGTAGGGCTTGAGATTGAAGCGGATAAGATTCTGCAATTACTGGAAAAGAAATACCTGAAGGGAGGCCCTTGTCAGGAGTTGATGAAAGAGGCCTTGCGGGATAGCTATAAGCGGCTGATCTACCCATCGATCGAAAGGGAGATCCGGGCCGAGATTACCAGCAGGGCAGGAGAACAAGCTGTCAAGGTGTTTTCCGCCAACTTGCGGCAGCTTCTGCTGCAGCCGCCGGTAAGAGATAAAGTGATCATGGGGCTCGATCCCGGTTACAGGACGGGCTGCAAGTGGGCGCTGATCGATGATACAGGAAAACTTGGAGAGGTAGGGGTGATCTATCCAAACCCTCCACAGAATAAAAAGCAAGAAGCCAAAAAGCTCATTGCCAAAGTGGTGGAGCAGTACGGCGTCCAGATTATTGCAATCGGCAATGGAACAGCTTCCCGCGAAACGGAGGAGCTCGTCACCGAATTCATCCGGGAAAGCGGACGTCCGTTGGAATATATTATTGTCAGCGAGGCAGGGGCTTCGGTTTATTCGGCTTCGCCACTGGCCAAAGAGGAATTCCCGGATTTTGATCTTTCGCTGAGAAGCGCGGTATCCATCGCCCGCAGACTGCAGGATCCTTTGGCTGAGCTTGTCAAGATTGAACCGAAAGCAATCGGTGTTGGTCAGTACCAGCACGATATCCAGCCTAAGGTTTTGGAAAGCTCTCTGGGCGGTGTCGTCGAATCCTGCGTCAATACAGTCGGAGTCAACTTGAATACGGCTTCTCCGTCTATTCTGAAATTTGTCTCCGGATTGAATTATACAGTCGCCAAAAATATTGTTTCCTACAGGGAGAAGAACGGCAAATTTCGTTGCAGGGAAGAACTGAAGAAGGTATCCCGGCTCGGGGAACAGACCTATATTCAATGTGCCGGTTTTATCCGGCTGCCGGATGGAAATAATTGTCTGGAAAACACACCGGTTCATCCAGAGTCTTATGATGTCGCCTCGGCAATCCTGAAGAAAGCCAATTTGACAGCGATGGACCTCAAAACGAATCCGGAGCAGGTGCGCGCTGCGCTGGGAGGTTTCAGCGCTGAGGGATTGGCTGCGGAACTTCAGGCAGGCTTACCGACCGTTAAAGATATTCTCGAGGCTTTGCTGAGACCGGGGAGGGATCCGCGTGAGGACCTGCCGCGCCCACTGCTGCGTCAGGATATCACCAAATTGGAGGACCTGCAGGTAGGAATAAGTCTGGAAGGGACGGTCAGGAACATTGTTGACTTTGGCGCATTCGTCGATATTGGCGTCAAGAATGACGGATTGGTTCATATCTCGGAACTCAGCAACAGTTATGTCAGACATCCGATGGAAGTTATCTCGGTCGGCGATATCGTGAAGGTGAGAGTCCTCGGTATCGATCACGCCAGAGGTCGAGTCAGCCTCTCGATGAAGGATATTTAATAAATCATTCTTGAAATAACTTCATACAAAGAGTAACATTCAGGCATGCAGATCTTCTGAAAAAAACTCTATAAATCAGTCTGGGGGCCACAGTTTCGCGGTGAGCGCAGCATGGACGACGGCACAGGAAGCGTGAAGGCGTTTGAATAGCCATTATAAATGTATTTGTACGATAATACCTTAAAGTGAGGAAATATTTCATATGAGCAATCAACAGATCATTATTGCCGGCGGAAATATCAAGCCGATGACCGGAGAGCCTGAATTTACAGGGAGCATTTTGGTTAAAGACGGTAAAATTGAAAAAATTAGGAAGCATTCGGTTGCGGAGACAGATGAAGACGAAGAAAGTGCGTTCAGAGAAATGTTCGGCCTAAGTACAGAAGAGGAGCCGGTACATATTGTGTCTGCCAGGGGAAAATGGGTTTTGCCTGGTTTCATTGATGCGCACTGCCACGTCGGGATTGGAGAAGAAATCTATCAGCATGAAGGTGACGACCTGAATGAAATGACGGATCCACTAACCCCCGAACTTCGCGCGATTGACGGAATCCATCCTGAAGATGAAGGCTTCAGGGATGCACGGCTCGGAGGAGTCACCGCTGCATTTACCTGCCCCGGAAGCGCAAATGTCATTGGGGGTACAGGTGTTGTTGTCAAAACGGCGGGCCGTGTGGTCGAAGAAATGATTCTGAGAGATCCTGCAGGACTCAAAATTGCGTTCGGTGAAAACCCAAAATCTGTATACGGAGAACAGAAAAAAATGCCGATGACGCGGATGGGAACCGCAGCCTTGCTCCGGCAGGCGTTGGTAGATGCTCAAAATTATCGGGAGAAACTGGAACAAGGCCAAAAGGATTTGGACAAACTTCCTGAACGGGACCTCGGACTCGAAACCATCAATCTTGTACTGGACAAAAAAATACCGCTCAGAGCGCATGCCCACAGGACAGATGATATCATGACTGCTATCCGCATAGCCCGCGAGTTTGACGTGGATCTTGTTCTGGATCACTGTACTGAAGGACATAAAATTGCCGATGTTCTTCAGCGGTATGGCTATCCAGCGGCTGTAGGTCCTTCTTTCACAAACAGGGCTAAAGTAGAGCTTAAAGATAAAACATTCAGCACACCGGGAGTATTGAACAAAGCAGGACTTAAAATAGCGATCATCACTGATCATTCCGTTACCCCTATCGAGCATCTGCCGCTGTGTGCAGCGATGGCTGTCCGCAACGGACTTGAGGAAGAAGACGCACTGAAAGCAATCACGATCTGGCCGGCTGAAATACTCGGGGTAGCTGACAGAGTCGGATCTTTGGAAGTAGGAAAAGATGCTGATATTGTCGTATGGGAGGGCAAGCCGCTCAGTTTTGAGGCCACGCCCCATACAGTATTGATCAACGGTTTGATCGTAAAGCCCGAGTGAGACGGGAGCGTGAAAATATGGAACGGCTGATTGAATCGAGAAGTTCTGAGGAGACTTTTCTTCTCGGGAAACAGCTCGGACAAAGTATCCGGGAAGGCACGGTCATCTGTCTTTATGGAGATTTGGGCTCGGGCAAAACCGTCCTGGCCAAAGGGCTCGGTGAAGGACTCGGGGTTACAGACACCATGACAAGTCCGACATTTACCCTGATTCAGGAATACAGTACCAAAATTGATGGACTGAAACTGATTCATATGGATTTATACAGGCTCCGCTACCCGGAAGAAGCAGAAATCATTGGTGTTGCCGATTATTTCCGGGATGACTGTGTCTGTCTGCTGGAATGGCCGGAAATCATCGTGGATTTACTGCCGGAAGACAGGTTCGAAATCAGAATTCAGGGAAGTGGTGATCAAACACGTTTAATTATGCTCAATTTTTGACATCATACTTGCTAAAAAGCTTTAGAATAAATCTGTGGTCCTAAGAAAAAATAATTAAGAGCAGTGAGGCTTATGAAATATCTGACAATCGATACAACGACAAAGATGACTGCGCTGGCCCTGGGTCAGGATGGCAGGCTGGTCGGAGAGGGATTTCTGAACACTGGAAAAACCCATTCTGAAAGACTGATCCCGATGCTGGATCAGCTGCTGAATGCTGCCGACTGGAAACCCGTGGATCTTGATTTTATCGGCGCAGTCCGGGGTCCGGGGTCGTTTACCGGCATCAGGATCGGAATTGCCACAGCCCAGGGACTTGCACAGGTCCTCAATATCCCTTTGGTCGGAATTACTTCGCTGGATACGCTAGCCTGGGCCGGAAAGGGCAGGCCGGAAGAAACTGTTGTGATCCTTGACGCCCGTAAAAATGAATGGTATTATGCCCGCTATATTTGGCGGGAAGGCAGAGAGTGCCTGGACGGGCCGAAGGCTGTTACGCCGGAGGCGCTCACAGCGAAGTTGAAGGAACTTCAAAAACCTTGTTTTTTTGTTGGGGATGCGGTTACCGGAGCCAGAAAATTTCTGGAGGAACAACTCGGCAGCCAGGCCGTTCTGCTGTCCGAATACCAGTACCTGCCCAGAGGAGCCTATGCAGCATGTGAGGTTTGGGAACAGTGGAAGGCAAGATGCTTTGACGGGAATTTTCAGGCCCTGGAACCCATTTATATTCGTCTCTCAGAAGCTGAAACCAATTATCTTAAGAAACAAGGTACAATGCAGTAGTCATATTGGTATTCTCAACATACTATAATTCTGAAACATCATTAAAAAGAATACTGATATTCAGGTGATAAAAATGTTAAAAAGAGGTCAGGCCGAACAGAATAGGGAACCTGAGGCGGAGGCTATCGTTCGTCCTATGCAGCTTGAGGATATCCCATCCATTGTGGCGATTGAGGAAGTATCGTTTGCCACGCCATGGACAACGGAGTCCTTTACATCAGAACTGAAAAATAATGTTTTAGCCAATTATTTTTGCCTAGAGCTGGATCACAAGGTTATTGGCTATATAGGGCTTTGGATCGTCATGGGAGAGGGCCATATTACAAATGTTGCAATCTGGCCGGGATGCCGCGGTAAGGGCTGGGGTGAATACCTGATGAAAAACGTGATTTATCAGATGATTGCCAAAGGCGTGCTGCGGTTTACACTGGAAGTCCGGGTATCTAATCAGGCGGCGCGGAATCTGTATGAGAAATTAGGTTTTAAGGCCGCCGGAGTACGCAAAGGGTACTATTCCGACAACCAGGAGGATGCACTGATTATGTGGGCCAGTCTCTAGTAGATCGATTAGTAAATTACGTTATCCTTTGCCGTCAAAAAGCCGCACTTCGTATCGTGCTCCGCTTGGCGTTGACCATCCATTCCGGAGACTTAGTCTGCAGCTAGTGCAAGCTACTAATGTTATTTAGAAATTGCTGTACTAGATTTGTTAACCTTAGAATTAAAAATTAAGGATTTACGGGTACTTAACTGGTCTCGTTGGAGGAGTATTGTGGACAATAACAAGAATGTAATAATTTTAGGTATTGAAACGAGTTGTGATGAGACGTCGGCGGCAGTCCTAGCCAATGGCACGGATTTAAAAAGCCACATCATCTCATCTCAGATTGGTACCCATCAAAAGTATGGCGGCGTTGTCCCGGAAATAGCATCACGGGAACACTGTCTGCATATCAGCCAGGTAGTTGCAGAGGCCCTCGGACAAGCAGGTATGGGATTTAAAGATCTTTCTGCGGTTGCAGTGACGTACGGCCCGGGGCTGGTAGGGTCTCTGCTGGTGGGAGTATCTGCTGCCAAAGCCATGGCCTATGCAGCAGACATTCCTTTAATCGGAGTCAACCATCTGGAGGGGCATGTTTATGCCAATTTCTTGGAGCATCCGGACTTACATTTCCCGCTGCTGGCGCTTTTGGCATCCGGCGGACATACCAATCTGATTATTTTTAGGGGGCATCTAGACTATGAAGTGATCGGCAGAACTAGGGATGATGCTGCCGGGGAAGCCTTTGACAAAGTAGCCCGGGCGCTCGGATTTGGATATCCGGGCGGTCCGAATATCCAGAAAGCTGCTTTCGAAGGAAACGCAGCAGCTTTTGATTTTCCCAGAGCGATGCTGGAGACCGGGAGCTTTGATTTTAGTTTCAGCGGGTTAAAGTCCTCGGTACTTAATACCTTAAACAGTGCCCGGATGAAGGGCGAAGTTTTGAATACTGCCGACCTGGCAGCTTCTTTCCTGGCTGCCGTTGTGGAGGTGCTTGTGCAGAAAACCCTCCGGGCCTTGGAAAAATATCCGGTTAAGACCTTGGCCCTGGCCGGCGGGGTTGCAGCAAACAGCAATTTGCGGCAAGCGCTGCAGCAGGAACTGGATCACCGCGGGATCTCTTTTGTTTACCCTTCACCGGTATACTGTACCGACAATGGTGCGATGATTGCACTGGCCGGTTATTATCGCTTTATGAATGATGATTATGCTTCATGGAAGTTAAATGCAGTTCCTGGCTTAAATCTGTAAAATTGGAGGACGCAGTTACATCAGTTTATATTCAATTATTCATTAATAATTATCAAAATTATCAAAAACTTTATATTTTTTATTTATTATGGTAAAAAAATCGACAAAAAAGAATAGGTATAAGAAAAACATAGGATGCAATATTTATCCACAACGATTGTGGATAATGTGGATAAACCATGAAAAAACTTGTTCTTTGGCTACTGCGGATGGGGATAATTTCTTAGGGGAAAAATGCTAAACGAACATCATTGTTAGGAAATTGCAATTTTAGAAGTGATTAATGTCGAAAATTTGATTAATTTTGCTCTATAATGCAGACATATGACCAGGAGGAAGCAGAACGTGAACGAAAAAGAAAAAGATTTATTTCGAAAAAAAGTTCTTCAAATCAGGAGGGTCATGACAGCTGATGAACGTAGGCAAAAAAATGATCGGATTCAGAGGAATATAATGTCTTTGCCAGATTATCAGAACGCTGAGATAATTATGATGTACTTAAATTATTGGGATGAAGCAGAAACTACCGGGGTTGCCGAAGAAACGCTCAAAGCACGAAAAAAGCTGATCATTCCGTTATGTCAGGGGGAAACTATCATTCCGTGTGAGATCAGAAATGTTAAAGATGATGTGCAGTCAGGGACTTTTGGAATCAGAGAGCCGCGTTCCGACCGCTTGCATCCGGTATCCCCAGAAGAAATTGATCTGATTCTAGTTCCGGGTGTCGTATTCGACAGGCAAGGCGAAAGGATTGGTTTTGGCAAAGGCTTTTATGACCGTTTTCTGCCTCAATTAAGGAAAGACGTCTGCATCGTCGGTTTGGCGTACGATTGTCAGCTGGTTGAAAAAATTGCAGCAGAGGATCACGATTTTAAAATGTCTTTACTGCTTACAGAAAATGGTGTAATCTATGTTCCATAATCATATTTGCGAAGATTATGACAATTTAAGGAGAGTGAATATGTGTAAGTGTTGTGACTCCAAACAAGAGGCAGTATTTGCTGATTCCAACCAACACAGGCTGAATGAGATCCTCTCTGCTTATCAGGGTCATGATGGTGCTCTTATTCCGGTTCTCCAGGAAGCTCAGGAAGTGTATGGTTATCTTCCTGAGGCCGTCATGCGGGCCATTGCCGAAGGACTGAAGATTCCTGAGGCAAAAGTATTTGGCGTCGTTACTTTCTATGCTCAGTTCAGACTGAAACCAACAGGCCGTAATTTGATCCGGGTTTGTATGGGAACGGCCTGTCACGTCAGGGGCGCTCAGAAAGTACTTTTTGAGATTGAACGTGAACTCGCAATTGTTGCCGGAGAGACTACCGCTGATCAAAGATTCACGTTGGAAACCGTTGCTTGTATTGGAGCCTGTGGCCTGGCTCCTGTCATGACCATCAACGGTCAGGTTTTTGGGAATATGAATTCCGGCCTGGTGCCGGATATTCTGAAAAGATTTAAATAAGGGAGGGGAAACGATGAAGGTTTTAGCGAACCCGTGTTGTGAAAAATGTCATCATACAACATCCACTCCCTGTTCCGATTATGTTCAATGCAGGACGGAAGGGCCGTTATGCCATGACGATGTTTCCTGCAAACAGCAGAGGCAGAAACTGATGTCTTTGATCCTGGAACCAGACAGAAAAAATAAGCAGGTTCTGGTCTGCAATGGAACAGGCTGCTTTTCTTCGGGTTCCCAGACATTAATCGATCTACTCAGGGAAGGATTGGCTGAAAGAGGCATCCATACGGCTGACGTCCGCTCTACGGGCTGTCATGGTTTTTGCGAACAAGGGCCGACCGTGATCATTGAACCGGACAAGACTTTCTATACGAAGGTTAAAGCGGAGGACATCTCCGAAATCATCGAAAAAGATATTATACGTGATGAAAAAGTCGAAAGACTTCTTTACGAGGATCCGGTATCGGGGAAACTCGCGGCAAATTTTGAGACCGTGAATTTATTTGCCAAACAGAAACGGATCATCCTTGATAACTGCGGCAAGATCGACCCAGAGGAAATCAGCCATTATCTCGCTAAAGACGGCTACAAGGGTTTGGCCAAAGCGATTCAAACCATGAGCCCGGACAAGGTTGTGGAGGAAGTCAAAAAATCAGGCTTGAGAGGCCGCGGAGGTGCAGGCTTTCCGACAGGACTTAAATGGAGTCTATGCCGCCAGTCAGAGGGCACCAAAAAATATGTGATCTGCAACGCAGATGAGGGAGATCCCGGTGCGTTCATGGACAGGGGCGTTCTTGAAGGAGACCCGCATGCGGTGATTGAAGGAATGCTGATCGGAGCTTACGCGATTGGCGCTGACGAGGGTTATATCTACTGCCGGGCCGAGTATCCGCTCGCGATCGACAGGCTTAAAACCGCGATTGCCCAGGCTGAGGAAAACGGATTACTGGGCAATAACATCCTGAATTCCGGATTTAACTTCAAACTAAAGATCAAAGCCGGTGCAGGCGCTTTTGTCTGCGGCGAGGAGACGGCCCTGATTGCTTCCATTGAAGGCAAGCGCGGGATGCCGACGGTCAGGCCTCCCTACCCTGCCGTCAAAGGTCTCTGGGGGAAACCGACCAATATTAACAACGTCGAGACTTGGGCCAATGTACCGTATATTTTACGGAATGGCACAGACTGGTATACGCAATTCGGCACTGAAAAAAGCAAAGGCACCAAGATATTTGCTCTGACCGGCAAGGTCAATAACACCGGCCTGGTGGAAGTGCCGATGGGGATCACGCTGAGGGACATCATCTTTGATATCGGCGGCGGGATCAAGGACGGGAACCAATTTAAGGCTGTTCAGATCGGGGGGCCCTCCGGAGGCTGTCTGCCCGAGGAAATGCTGGATATTGAAGTCGATTATGATAATCTGACCGCCGCAGGAGCAATGGTTGGCTCAGGCGGACTGGTTATCCTTGATAATACGACATGTATGGTCGATATTGCGCGTTTTTTCTTAAGCTTTACCCAAAAGGAATCCTGCGGCAAGTGTACACCCTGCCGGGAAGGAACGAAGCGGCTTCTGGAAATCCTGGTCCGGATCACCAAGGGTGAGGGGCAAGCTGAGGACCTGAATACGTTGGAAAATCTGGCCAAGGTTATCAAACGGACATCACTGTGTGGTCTTGGTCAGACAGCCCCGAATCCGCTGCTCGCTACACTGCGCTATTTCCGTCACGAATATGAAGCCCATATCTTTGAGAAACGATGTCCGGCACATGCCTGTACCGCGCTGATGGAATATACGGTCGACAATGAAAAATGCAAGCGCTGCGGGCAATGTTCCAAAGTCTGTCCGGTCGGCTGCATCACCGGGGATAAAGAGACACCCTATGTGATCGATACGCAGAAATGCATTAAATGCGGGGCTTGTCTGAAAAAATGCAAATTTAATGCAATCAGCTTAGCTTAGTATTTCAAATGGTTATCCAGATAAGCTTAGGAATGGCTGATCAGGTATTCGTTTATTTGAATGTCGAGTGATTTGTATTGTTTGCTTGGATGAAAAGTGAAAAAGGAGTGAGAGTGTGGAAAAGGTTCAACTCCAAATTGACGGAAAAACTGTATTGGCCTCAGCAAAATCTACGATTTTGGAAGCTTGCCGGAAAAACGGGATTTCTGTTCCGACACTGTGCCATGCTCCCGAACTGACCAACTGGGGCGCTTGCAGGTTGTGCATGGTCGAAGTAGAAGGCATGCGAAACCTGGCTACAGCATGTACGATGGAAGTACAACAGGGGATGGTCGTAAGGACTTCAACATCGGAAATTAGGGAAGCCCGCAGAACTATCCTGGAATTGATTTTAGCGAACCATGATATTGACTGCCTAACCTGCGAAAAGATGGGAGACTGCGATCTTTCCCGTTATGCCTATGAATATCAGGTCAAAGGAAATACTTTTCAGGGAGAGAAACGCTGCTCTGACCCGGATGACAGCAATCCGTTCATTTTTCGGGATATGAATAAATGCATTTTATGCGGCAAATGCGTGAGGGCTTGTGCCGAGATTCAGGTCAATAATGTTCTGGATTATTCCAAACGCGGTTTTGAAACCCAGGTTGGGCCTGCTTTTGACCTGCCGTACGGTGACTCGGATTGTGTATTCTGCGGCTCATGTCTGGCCGTTTGTCCGGTTGGCGCACTGACTGAAAAACAAATGATCGGCAAAGGACGTCCCTGGGAAATCAAAAAGGTTCGGACCACGTGTCCTTACTGCGGAACAGGCTGCAATTTTGACCTGAACGTCAAGGACGGCAAAGTGATCGGAGTAACCTCCAATTCCGATGCACCGGTTAATGGCAGGGCACTGTGTGTGAAAGGACGATTTGGATATGATACGATTCACAGTCCGAACCGCCTGCAAGCTCCGTTGATCAGAAAAGACGGTGAACTGGTCGAAGCGAACTGGGACGAAGCCATTGATCTTATCGCAGAGAAATTCACGGCAATCAAGGCCGAAAATGGTCCTGATTCGCTAGGTGCTTTAAGCTCAGCACGCTGTATCAATGAAGACAATTACCTGATGCAAAAACTGATGCGCGCAGTGATCGGAACCAATAACATCGATCATTGCGCCCGGACCTGACACGCTCCCTCTGTGGCCGGTCTGGCCACTTCATTTGGTTCGGGAGCTATGACGAACTCAATTGGTGAAATACCGCATTCTAAGGTTATTTTAGTGATCGGTTCCAATACGACTGAAGCTCATCCCGTCATCGGCGGCAAGATCAAGCAGGCAGTACTCAACGGCTGCAGACTGATTGTGGCCGATCCGAGGGGAATCGAGCTGACCGGGTTTGCCGAAGTCTGGATGCGGCTGCGGCCCGGGACAGACATCACGCTGGTCAACGGGCTGATGCATATCATTCTGAATCAGGGATGGGAAGATCGTTCCTTTATTGAAAAAAGAACGGAAGGATATGAAGGACTGAAGGTGATCCTTCCTAAATATACGCCCGAGTATGTCAGCAGGGTTACCGGGGTTCAGGAGGAACTCCTTTATCAGGCTGCGGAGATCTATGCTACAGCCGAAAGTGCCCAGATCTTCTATACACTGGGCATTACCGAGCATATCACCGGTACGGACAATGTGATGTCCCTGGCCAACCTGGCCATGCTGACCGGCAATCTTGGCAAAGAAAATTCCGGCGTCAATCCGCTGCGGGGACAAAACAATGTCCAGGGAGCCTGTGATATGGGCGCGCTGCCGAACTTCTTCCCGGGATATCAGAAAGTGGAAGACGAAAAAGCAAGAGACAAATTTGAAAAGGTCTGGGGAGTACCTTTAAACCCGAACAAAGGGTACATGATCCCGGATATGTTTGAAGCCTCTCTTAAAGGGAAGCTGAAAGCAATGTATATCATGGGAGAGGACCCGGTTTCAACGGATGCAGATGCCCACCATGTACGCAAGGGACTACAGGCACTTGACTTTCTGGTTGTCCAGGATATCTTCCTTACCGAGACAGCCAAACTGGCCGATGTCGTGCTTCCCGGCGTGAGCTACGCGGAAAAAACCGGAACATTTACGAATACCGAACGTCGCGTGCAAATGGTCAACAAAGCGGTTGAGCCTGCTGAAGGCGCCAAACCAGACTGGCAGATTATCAGTGCCATTGCCAACAGAATGGGCTCTGATTTCAACTATCATTCAACGGCAGACATCATGAATGAAGTCTCTTCACTGGCACCGCAATACGCGGGTATTTCGCACGAACGTCTCGGAACGCATGGCCTGCAGTGGCCGGTTACCTGTGAAACCCATCCGGGTACCCCGATCCTGCATATGGATGGCTGCACGCGGGGCAATGGGCTGTTTATGCCAATTGAAGCCAGAGTTTCGGATGAGCTGCCGGATAAGAATTATCCTTTCCTGCTCAGCACCGGACGCAAACTTAGCCACTATAACATCTCGACGCGCTATTCAGACGTGTTAAGTGCTTATTCGGCAGAAGAATTTGCCGAGGTCAACCCTGAAGATGCCAGGAACCTAAATGTCTGTGACGGTGAGAAGGTCAGGGTCTCCTCACGCCGGGGCGAAGTGGATACAAAGGTCAGGGTAACGGACAAAGTTCCGCCTGGAATGATCTTCATGACGTTCCACTATGTGGACTCCCCGGTCAATGTTTTGACGAACGCAGCTTGCGATAAGGTCTCGGGTACGTACGAATACAAGGTGTGTGCAGTTAGAATTTCGAAGTAAAACAATATGGGCAGTTGCTAATTATTGCATCATCAAGGTAAATTTAAGAATATGCATGAAAGGCAAAAAATACAAAAATTTGTCACCAACTAAAAAAGTCTTCCTTCAGAGTTTAAATCTGAGGGAAGACCTTATTTTTTGTAGAAAGAAAACCATAGACTTTTGATAAACATAAGCCTGTCACTCCTTGTCCGAGGCAGACATATATTGATAGAGGAACAATGAGCAAAAGGGGTATCTTCATTGAAGGCAATAGCATTTGTTGATTACGAAAATATCTGGGAAGGCCTTCACGAATACGGCTATAGGCTGATGCCCGAGGAGTTTATTCAGCTCCTGGAGGACTATGCGGATCATATTGGAGTGGATCTAAAAGCCGTCTATTTGTATGCAAATTTTGACAAGGAAGAATTCTGGAGGACCCAAACTGCCTTTGAAAAGAAAAACATCTTCACGCGTCATGTCTATGGGAAAAATAACTATGTGAACACCGAAATCCGTGCAAATGCGGCGGATACGGAACTGATGCTGGAGGTTCAGGAAATTCTGGTGACCAGACCGAAAGCCGCAGAACTGTTTCTTTTATTTACAAGTGATGGCGATTTTCTGCCTATTATCCGAAGAATCCGTGCCTGGGGGAAAGAAGTCCGAATCATCGGTGTCAAAGACAAAATCAATCACTTGCTGATTCCTTACTGTGAAAGTCTGGATGTTTTCTTTAATCTTCTCAATAAGGATTCTGCCAAGTATATGCCGGTTGATGATTTTCCGACAGGAATCGAATTGATTGCTGAGATGCAGATGAGATTGCCCTATGTTGCTTCCACCAGGGCTCGGTCGTATTTAAGTACCAAGCTAGGAAGAGCGGCCTCTGAAGTCAAAGATTTTATCCAGTACCTTTTGACGGAGAACTGCCTGATAGAAAAAGAATTCCGTGATCCAAACCTTGTCATCAAAAAGACCAAGATCTATTTGTTAAACCTGGTCAACCCATTGATCACAGAAATCCTGGGCAGTAATCTGACAGAACAGCTTGCAGCCCGTTACGCAAGATTGAGTTCAGAGATTGTTGAGAAGTAACGGAAGCCTGTCACCGATTGTCCTTTTTTCTCATAGGATATGGAAAAAAGGAAAGGTGTCCAATGAACGATCAGCTGCAAGAAATGTTGGCAATGCCCGGAGTTATAGGCTTTGGTAACGGGATTAAAGAAACCAATGGTCATCCGACGGGAACGGAAGCATTACTTGTTTTTGTCGAGAAAAAGATTCCCCGCTCGGAACTCGGGGACAATGAATGTGTACCAAATCTGATTAATAATATACTCACCGATGTAATCGAAATTGGGGAAATTTTTGCTCACAATGAAGCCAGTGGCAGGCGCGCAGCAGCACAAGGGTTCGTTGTTTTCCTTCGAAACCTCGTGGGGAATCCCGCGAAAAATTTCCCCAAAACCCTGCACAAAAACCTGACGTTCAATTTTAATGCAAAAGCTACAACCAAAGAAAGAATAAATGCTGGTGACTTCCTGAGTCTATGGAGATGGCTAATTAAAGAACGGGGAGGTTCTTCGGCGGTCAGCAGGATTTCTTTGGTCAGACCTGCAGTCCCGGGTGTCAGTATTGGTCATTATCAGGGGGGAGCCGGAACCTTTGGAGCGTTAGTCTATGATAAAAAAAGCAGCCAGCCCCTGATCTTATCCAATAATCATGTCTTGGCGAATACATCGATGATGAGCAATGCCCGGGCCTCGATCAACGATCTAATTACTCAACCGGCAGGAATAGATGGTTCAAATGAAGCTATCGGTTATCTTGCAAGGTATGCGGCATTAAATGTTTACCCTAATCCGAATTGCGTGGACTGCGCTGTCGCCAAACCGGTAAGTGCCGCTGCTGTGAGCCCAGAAATATTGGAGATCGGTAAAGTTACGGGTGTGACTGAGGCCGCACCCGGCATGACGGTAAAAAAATCAGGGAGAACTACAGGACTAACGATTGGCAAAATCAGAGCAATTAATTCAACAGTAAAAGTCAATTATGGAGAAGGTAGAATTCTGTTATTTGAAAAACAGATCATTGCTTCCAAAATGTCTGAACCGGGCGACAGCGGATCCTTGGTTGTAGATTTCAGAAACAGGGCTGTAGGTCTGCTATTTGCCGGCTCAAATCAAAGTACAATTATTAATCCGATCAATCAGGTTCTCGAAACACTTCAAGTAAAGTTCTAGTGCAGTTATTCAAACTCTGGTTTTGTACCTGACGTACATACCAGAGTTTTTTGACGGCCACGAATGGACCGGCATTTATTGAATTGCTTGCAAATCCGGCGCTTTTGAAATGTCCTTTCTTTGGCATGGTTTGTGTATATTAAAAGAGGAGGGTTCCTGGCAAGGAATCCTCCGTAAGACCAGACGCTGCTGTTTGTGTTCCCTATTCGAAACTACGCTTATCTGAGGGCTAAAATGATCAATGCAATAAGCAAGATGACAAAGGCGATGATTAATACCGGAGAAAAGATAAAAAAGTTAATAATAAGGAATAAACTTGCTAAAACAACTCCGGCTATCAATCCCGGGATAAAACCAATAACAGGCGGTGGGGGGACTGGCGGAATCGGTGGAACAGGTGGATGTGGTGGAACAGGCGGAATAGGGGGCACAGGTGGTCCAGGGGGGAATGGGTAACGATTACAGCAACAGCCGCCCAACCGTTGATCGAAAAGCAATGACATTGAAATTCCTCCTCTTAAGATGAAGATTAGGCCCAAAGGGCTTTAATAAGATAAGAGGAACATGGGCTGCCCCAAAAATATTTGGACAGCCCCAAACTGCATATCCCTTTAGAAACTCAAACGGAAAATGACGACTCCGAGAAGCAGCAAGATCAGACCAGCCAGAATCGCGATTGGGTTAACGATTGAAGGCCAAGCAACTAAAAATAACCCCAGACCAGCGGCAGCAATTGCGCCGATCAATCTGAGGACAGGGAAAGACTCTGACGAATCTACTTCCTGCGTACGGATAACCTGTTGAAGCATTGTATGGTCCCCTTTCTTCTTGTGTCACAGCATCGACTTGTCTTTTTATATTATTCGGCTTGTCTGAGGTATGTTCATGATCCAAGGGGTTTTATGGTATTTTTCTAAAAATTCTTCCTAAAAAATATATTTCGAATTGACAAAAACATTGGCCTGACATATAGTAAAACTAATTTAGTTTGAGCGTCAAACAAAGAAGTATGATGGTAAGTGGTGCTTTATGAATCTGAAGTTTCGCACCCATAAAACAGCCGAAAATTCGGCTTAGAATAAGACGAAAAAACGATAAAAATCCGCATGAACACTAGGTTTTTGGTATAATAAGATGCTACTCCAAATCAACCAAAAATGAGGTGTTATCATGCGGAAACCTGTCAAAGAAATTGAAAACGTACTCCAAAATCACGGCTATTCGATTAACAATATTATATGTGAAGTTATGAAGACGTTCAAGCTTAAAACGCTTTGCCGCAAAGTTGGTTTTCTGAAACAGGATGGTTACAGTTCCGCGGAAATCCTCTCACTAATGTTGATGTTGCCCCTAATGTTACTGAAAAGTGTCCACGCGTTATATAAAAGCGATTTCCAAAAGGTTACTACTATGAAGAAAGATTCCATATATCGACTGAAGAACAATGAAAAAATGCCTTGGAGAGCATTGCTGATCGGTATATCCAAACAGTTTCAACGATTGGTTAATCCTACGAACGAAGTGGATGAAAAGTCCGCTTTCATTCTAGATGATACAACTCTTGCTAAGACAGGTCGAAGAATTGAACAAATGACCCAGGTGTTTGACCATGTTGCAGGGAAGAAAGGTAGCAAATTAGGCTTTAAAAATTTAACCCTTGGTTTCTTCGATGGTAAAAGCCTCACGCCTATAGACTTCACTTTACAAGTGGAAAAGCCCTTAAAAAAGGCAAGGCACCGTAAAGAACGGTTCAAAAAGCAACGAGACCCCAAATCTGCTGGGGCTAAACGGATCAGAGAATGCCATGTTAGCAAAATTTCGAACGGTCTGGATATGATAAAACGGGCGGTAAAACAGGGGTTTAAGGCTAAATATGTCCTGGTTGACAGCTGGTTCAGCAGTTACGAGTTCATTCAAACGATTCGAGGATTAGACAAAAAATCGATGCATTTGGTCTGTGGTGTTCGGCAAGATACGAGGAAGTATCGCTACAAAGAGACTTCCCTTAATGCCAGCCAATTAAAATCGGTCCTCAAAAGTGAGGGAAACGAAAAACGCTGTAGGAAACGGAATATCCGTTATTTCGAAGTCCTTGTTGATTATGAAGGAATCGGACAAATCAAACTGTATTTTTGCCGGTTTCCCTATCAAAAGAAATTTAGACTGTTCCTCTCGACGGATATATCTCTTAGTTTATTGAGTATGTTGGAGATTTACAGTATCCGTTGGACCATCGAAGTCTTTTTTAAGGAAGCCAAGCAGCATTTGAAGCTCGGGACTTGTCAATCGAGGGATTTCGATGCGCAGATTGCCCATATCACGACCTGCTATCTCCTCTATACACTCCTAGCCTATTTTCGACGAGTAAACGCCTACGAATCCTTAGAAGGATTATTTGCGGAAATCAAGGACGAACTCATAGAGAAGAATGTAGCGGAGCGGCTCTGGGAATTATTTGATGATTTGCTGCAAGTGGTGATCACCAGCATCGCCAAGTCTGGTTTAGTGGACATTTTGGAATTTAGGAATTCCAGTGAATATGAACATTTGAAAGAACTATTTGAGAATTCTTTTCTTAGTAATCAGCTTATAGCCCTTAAAAATGCCAGTTAATCGGTAATAATCAGAAGGAACCACTGGCATTAGGATACCTTTAAATTAGAGATACAAGGGTTTTGAGGGGTGCGAAACTTCAGATGAATAATCTTTATGGGACTTTAAATGAACTCCTGGTAAAACTATTCAACGACATTCTCCAAATCGAAGAACTGTCCCTTAAGGAGAATGAATTCAGCGACCTCTCTATCACAGAAATACATGTGATTGAAGCAATTGGCCTCACTAAGCGCCAACATGTCTTCTGTAGCCAGAGATTTGGACATTACGATTGGGACTCTGACCTTTTCGGCTAACAACCTTGTGCAGAAAGGCTATGTAAACCGGATCAGAAGTGATGATGACCGACGGATTGTGCTAGTTTCTCTTACCGACAAAGGTGTACAGGCTTATAAGCATCATGCCGGGTTTCATGATGAAATGATCCAAACAACCATTTCCCGACTTTCGGATGAGGAAATGGAAGTACTTGTCTCGGCTCTCGAAAATATTAACGGGTATTTTAAGGTCAAGTACAATTTGAAAAGAAGAGAAAAATAACAGAGCAAGCTGCACAGACACGTGAGGTTGGAAAGAATGTCAGTTACGGGAGGTTGGAAAGAATGTCAGTTAGGATTATTACGGACAGTACAAGTGATCTCCCCGGCTATTTGATAGAGAAATATAACATTACTGTCGTGTCGTTGAAAGTCCTGTTTGGGGAGGAGGAATATAGAGACGGCGTTGATATTACCAACGAAGAGTTTTATGCCAAAATGGCAAGGCATAAAGAATTGCCGACGACAGCCCAGGTGAATCCGGGTGAGTTTGTCGAGGAATTTACCAAACATGTAGACCAAGGCGATGAAATCATCGGTATTTTTATTTCTTCCAAGCTGAGCGGAACGTATAATTCCGCTGTAATGGCCAGGGAGATCATGAATAAGGGCAGAATCTATGTAATCGACTCTAATAGCGCTACTTTCGGACTTGGACTATTGGTCGTTGAGGCAGCCGAGATGGCTGCTGCAGGTAAAAGTGCGGAGGATATTGTTAGAACAATTGAGATTCTGAAAGATCAGGTTCAATTCTATGGCGTTATTGACAATCTAGAGAATCTGAAAAAAGGCGGAAGACTATCAGCGACCAGTGCATTTGCCGGCAGTATCCTGGGTATTAAGCCAATTATTTCTATTAAAGACGGAGCGGTCATTGTCGTAGGAAAAGCCAGAGGAAGAAAGAAAGCCTTCTTTTGGATTCTGGAGAACCTAAAAAACAACCATGTGGATTTAAATAATAAGAGAATTTGTATTGCGCAGGCTGCAGCACCTGAGAGTCTGGAGGAATTTAAACAGATCATTCTCAAAGAATATGCGCCAAAAGAAATTGTGGTATTTTCGCTGGGCCCTGTGATTGGAACCCACGCTGGCGCAGGCTGCATAGGAATAAGCTGTTTCGGATAGGGAAACAGACCCGTTTATGATGATTCGCCCCGCATCTTCAGTAGGAGGTGTGGTCTTTTAGCATGTCAAAAATAGAATTTACGGATAGAGGAAAGAAAAGAATGAATAACGGCAATGATAGAATTGACAAATATATTTATATATCCTAATATACAAATATAAGGATATGGAGGGGATTTGCTTGTTGACTTATAAGGATAATCCGGTTTATTTCGAAGAAAAGGCGGATATATTAAAAGTACTTTCCCACCCTGTCCGGCTTTGCATTGTCAAAGGCCTGATGGAAAATGGGGAAAGCAATGTAATGGGCATGCAGAATTGTCTGAGTATTCCGCAGTCGACAATTTCTCAGCACTTATCTGCGCTGAGAAATAAGGGAATTATAAGGGGTAGACGCGAAGGACTCGAGGTCTTTTACTCGGTTCAGAATCCATTAGTGAAAAAGTTGATCCACCTGATGTTTTCCGAACAATACTAAATATTTTGAATTTGAATTATTAAGCAATAAAACTAAAAAAATAAACAATAATAATATAGGGTCGAGGAGGTTGGTATCTAATGCATAAAAGAATTGTGATTGTCGGTGGGGTCGCTGGAGGAGCAACCACTGCTGCAAGATTAAGAAGACTTGATGAAGAATCGGAAATCGTTATATTCGAAAGAGGCGAACATATTTCTTTTGCGAATTGCGGACTGCCCTATTATATTGGAGGCGCGATCAAAGGACGGGATAAACTTCTTGTCCAGACCGTTAAAGGAATGACCAACAGATTCAATCTGGACATCCGGATAAAATCAGAAGTAACCGCGATTAACCGGCAGGATAAAAAGATTCAGGTAAAAAACCTCGACACAGGTGTCGTCTATGAGGAAAGCTATGATCTACTCATTCTTTCGCCCGGAGCAAGTCCTATCGTTCCAGGGATTGAGGGCATCACCGACAACCCGAGGGTATTCTCGCTTCGAACAATTCCCGATGCCGAAGCCATTGACAGTTATATTGATCAAAACCAGGCTAAAACAGCGGTCGTTATAGGCGGCGGATTTATAGGCCTTGAAATGGCCGAAAATCTGAAAGAACGTAACCTTGATGTCTATCTGGTTGAAGCCACTGATCAGGTGCAACCCTCACTGGATTATGAAATGGCGAGCCTTCTGCACACGCATCTCCGCGAAAAAGGTGTCAGGCTGATTCTGAAGGACAGTGTCGTGAAGCTGGAAAGATCAAAGGTCTATCTTCAGAGCAGCCAGGAGATTGAAGCAGATCTAATCGTAATGGCTATCGGCGTTCGTCCGGAAAGCATGCTCGCCGTTCAGGCCGGTCTGGAAATCGGCGAAAGAGGAGCTATCCGGGTTAATGAATATCTGCAGACCAGTGATGAAAATATTTATGCAATCGGTGATGCAATTGAAGTCAAAAACTATGTTACAGGTCTTCCGACAAATATACCGCTGGCGTGGCCGGCAAACAGGCAGGGTAGGCTTCTAGCCGATAATTTGTATGGCAGCCGTAAGCCTTACCGCGGGACTTTAGGAACTTCAGTTGCCAAAGTATTTGATTTGACGGCCGCTTCTACAGGTATCAATGAAAAAACAGCAGCTAAAATGGGAATACCGTATAGGGTCATTCATATTCACCCGAATTCCCATGCCGGATACTATCCGGGTTCGACAGTGCTCGATATGAAGATGGTCTTTACTGAAAACGGCAAAATACTTGGTGCGCAGGCCGTCGGGCGCAAGGGTGCAGAAAAGAGAATTGATGTGATCGCGACGGCTATCAAAGGCAATTTAACGGTTTATGACCTGCAGGATCTGGAACTGGCCTATGCACCGCCATATTCCTCCGGGAAAGACCCGGTCAATATGATTGGGTATGCTGCGGCCAATTTGCTGGATCATATGGTCAAGACTGTTCAATACCATGAAATCGACAATATTGTCGCTGCTGGAAATATTTTGGTTGACGTCAGGCAGCCTGAAGAAGTAGAACTGGGCAAGATCAATGAGTCAATCAATATCCCGCTTCCGGAGCTCAGAAAGAGGCTTGGGGAGTTGCCGAAAGATAAGCCGGTTTACCTGACGTGCCAGATTGGCCTCAGGGGATATATTGCGGCTAGAATCCTTCAACAGCATGGTTATGACCCGATCAACCTTGACGGAGGTTTCCGGACGTATGCCAGTGTTTACTGGGCGGTTGAAAAGAAGGATAAAGGAGCGGTAAAAGTTGATGATACCGGAAAAGCTTTTACCGAATCCCCGGAAGCCAAAATCAGAGCGAATAAAGTGATCGACTGCTGTGGTCTACAGTGTCCCGGACCGATCAAACAGGTATTTGAAAATATGAAAATCCTAGAAGAAGGCCAGGTCCTGGAAATCTTGGTTACGGATCCCGGCTTTGCGAGGGATATTGAGGCCTGGTGCAGTAAGACCGGCAATACGCTGCTTAAAACAGAATTAAACGGGGATTATCTGAAAGCCTATCTGCGCAAAGGAAGCATGAAGCCTACCGACCAGCCGCAGGTAAACGTAAACGTTGCGGTGGAGGAAAAACCCAAGGGCGCGACGCTGATTGTATTCGAGCAGAATATGGATAAGGCCCTTGCCTCATTTATCATTGCGACCGGCGCGGCATCCATGGGTAAAGAAGTAACGATGTTCTTCACATTCTGGGGGCTGAATATTCTTAAGAAATATGACGCACCTAAGGTAAGCAAGGATTCTCTGGAGAAAGCCTTTGGCATCATGATGCCCCGCGGACCAAGAAAACTGCCTATCTCCAATATGAATATGGGTGGCATGGGTGCTAGAATGATCAAGTACGTCATGAAAAAGAAAAATGTTGATAGTTTGGAAGAACTGCTGCATAATGCGATGAAAATGGGTATTAAGATCGTAGCCTGCTCCATGTCGATGGATGTGATGGGAATCAAAAAGGAAGAACTGATTGATGGCGTAGAAATCGGTGGCGTTGCCACAATGCTTGCCAAGTCTGAGGAATCAAACTTGAATCTATTTTTCTAAGACATAAAATAGTTAATTTTTAAGATCTTCCAGCTTTATTGAGAAAATAATTTATGTAATTTCCACTGAAAATATGGTAGATTATTAAGTACAGACTTAGTACCTGTTATACCATTATAATTATTTTAGGGTTTACAAGTATTAGAAGGTATTTCGCAGGGAATGTCTAAATAGTAACGTCTAAATATGTTTGAAGGTAGATGGGCGTGGAAAAGAAAAAGCTGGAGATCACAGGAGTGCTATTTGCCGGAGGAGAAAGCAAAAGAATGGGCCAGAACAAGGCATTCCTTGAGATAGGCGGAAAACCGCTTCTGGAAAGAAATCTGGAAGTGCTGGACAGTATCTGTAGTGAAGTCCTGATCAGCTGCAGGGAGCCTGAACAATATTCTGGATACGGTTATCAGGCGGTTGCAGACCAAATCAAAGGTAAAGGGCCGATGGGCGGGCTGTATTCCATCCTTCCGGTGGCTAAGTATGACTATGTCTTCGTGGCTGCCTGTGATATGCCGTTCTTAAACAGTGAAGCCATTGCCTATATTTATGAACGGATTGAGGATTATAAGTTGGTTTTCCCGTATGTTCGGGACAGACTACATCCTCTGCACGCCTTTTACCACAAAAATGTGCTTAATGTTGTCGAGAAACGGATTAAAGAGGACAAACTGCGTCTCTTTGATATTGCTGATGAATGCAGGCATAAGATCGCGAATATTTCTGAGGAGATGGAAGGCAGCATGCTGAAGGAAATGATCGAGGAAAGTTTCCTGAATGTCAATACGCCTCAGGAGTGGGAACTCATTTTACAAAAAATCCAATAATGCTTTGGGGAGGTTGGAATGAAAAAGATTGAGGCAGTAATTCGCAGCAATAAACTTGACCAAGTGGAAAAGGCGCTCAGTAATTTGGGAATCAGCGGGATTACCGTATCTCAGGTACTTGGCTGGGGAAGGCAGAAAGGGAATATCACCGAGGTTTACCGCGGAACGGAAGTATCCGTCCGGCTGCTGCCCAAAGTCAAACTCGAAATTATTGTCAATAATACGGAAAGTGAAAGCGTTCAGGAAATCATCAGGGAGAATGCCCTAACCGGTAAACTTGGCGACGGCGTCATCTGGGTGACCGCTGTTGAGGACTTCCGCCGGATCCGTACCGGAGAAAATTTTCTTGATTAAAATCTGCTAACAGTAATGAATAAATAAGGAAAATTACGGTTATTCTATATAACGTATTTATTAAGCGTTATAGCAATTTAAAGATTGATGAAGAAAATAAGTGATAATCAATTCTAATCGTCCGTGGTTATGCGTGGATGGGGTTGCAATACTACCAGACGTTGCATATTATTATACCTAGGCATTAGCACTCATCTTGATTGAGTGCTAACAATAAAGCGAAATATAAAAATATAAAGGTTTCAAGGAGGGAAATTATTTTATGAAACTCAAACCGTTGGCTGACAGGGTAATTATTAAAGCGGTTCCGTCTGAGGAAAGAACTAAGAGCGGGATCATTATGCCCGACACCGCAAAAGAAAAGCCTCAGGAAGGCGAAGTGATTGCCGTAGGTCCTGGGAAAGTTGAAAAAGGTGAAAGAATCCCAATGGAAGTTAACGTCGGCGACCGCGTGATTTATTCTAAATATGCCGGCACGGAAGTTAAATATGACGGAAACGAATATTTGATTTTAAGAGAAGCCGATATTCAGGCAGTCATTGGTTAAGTAACAGCCTAGTATTACTTATCAGATAACATTCGAAAGTATTTTTTGATAGAATTAAAGGAGGAACATTTAGGTGGCTAAACAAATCATTTTTAACGAAGATGCCCGCCATGCCATGGAGCGTGGTGTCAATAAGCTTGCGGAAGCTGTCCGCGTTACATTGGGACCCAAAGGCCGCAATGTTGTTTTGGATAAAAAATTTGGTTCTCCGTTAATCACCAATGATGGTGTGACGATCGCCAGAGATATTGATCTGGAAGACCCGTTTGAAAATATGGGAGCACAGCTTGTTAAAGAAGTTGCTACCAAGACGAACGATGTAGCCGGTGACGGCACGACCACAGCGACCGTTCTGGCTCAGGCCATTATTCGTGAAGGTCTGAAGAACGTTGCTGCCGGCGCCAATCCGATGGAAATCAAACGCGGTATTGAAAAAGCTGTAGAAGCGATTGTTGCTGACGTTAAAGCAAATGCCAAGACTGTAGAAAGCAAAGAAGCCATAGCTCAGGTTGCTTCGATTTCCGCTTCCGATACAACGATCGGCAGTCTGATTGCCGAGGCTATGGAAAAGGTCGGCAAAGACGGTGTTATCACTGTTGAAGAAGCCAAAGGCATGACCACTGAACTGGAAGTTGTTGAAGGAATGCAGTTTGACCGCGGGTATGTTTCCGCCTATATGATCACCGATACCGATAAAATGGAAGCTATCTTAAACGATCCGTTCATTCTGATCACCGACAAGAAGATCAGTGCGATTGCAGATATCCTTCCTGTTCTGGAAAAAGTAGTTCAGGCTGGCAGACCGCTCCTGATCATCGCTGAAGATCTGGAAGGCGAAGCTATGGCTACCCTGATTGTTAATAAACTCCGCGGAACCTTTACGGCCGTAGGCGTTAAGGCTCCCGGTTTTGGAGACCGCCGCAAAGCGATGCTCGAAGACATTGCTGTTCTGACCGGCGGACAGGTCATCACTGAAGACCTCGGCCTCAAACTGGAAAATACTTCGCTGGATATGCTCGGACGCTGTCGTCAGGTCAAAATAACCAAGGAAGAAACGACCATCGTTGATGGCAACGGCGACCAACAGGCTATCAGTGCCCGTGTTGAATCCATCAAGAAAATGATTGAAGAAACAACCTCCGACTATGACAAAGAAAAACTCCAGGAACGTCTGGCTAAACTGGCCGGCGGCGTTGCTGTCATCCAGGTTGGAGCGGCTACCGAAACTGAAATGAAAGAAAAGAAACTGCGCATTGAGGACGCTCTGGCAGCTACTCGCGCCGCAGTCGAAGAAGGCATTGTTGCCGGCGGCGGCACAACTTATCTGGATGCAATTGCTGCACTTGATAACGTTGACGTATCCGGCGATCAGAAAACCGGAGTGGCTATTATCCGTAAAGCACTGGAAGAGCCTGTCAGACAGATTGCTAATAATGCTGGTCTCGAAGGTTCCGTCGTTGTGGAAAAAGTCCGTAACAGCTCTAGAGGCGTAGGCTTCAACGCGATGACTGAAGTTTATGAGGATATGATTGCAGCCGGTATCGTTGACCCGGCGAAAGTAACCCGTTCGGCTCTGCAGCACGCAGCTTCGATCTCCGCTATGCTCTTAACCACAGAGTGCCTCGTCTGCGACCTGCCTGAGAAAGAAAATTCGGCAGCTGCCATGGGCGGCATGGGTGGTATGGGCGGCATGGGCGGTATGATGTAGGAAAAGACCAAACCCGTTGATATATCATGCGCTGACAAAAAAATATCCCCTACGGGATAGCGTGAGGGTAGCGTGAAGGTGATAAAAATAATCTCCTGGTATAGGGGTTATAATAAATCCTTCGGTTAGAGGTTTCTCATTAGTTCTTTGAACTTTTGGGAAGCCTCTTTCTTTTTTTTGTCTTATCATAAATGGTTAATCAATCTCATAAAATAAAATTGTGAACAAAAAATCTATAAGGAATTTCCCTTATAGATGGGTAAAGCAACCATATTGCTTGGTGTAAAAAGTAGTTCAATTTGTAGGCGGCTACTTTTTACACATAAGGCTAGATCTAGGCAAGTTTTTAATTAAATACATAGTTTAATTATTTGGATAATCAAAGCGATCAGGCTTACAAGAAGGGAACAGGACCAAAAATGATCATCATTGTCTGATAGAGTTTTGTCATAGTCCAATTCCTCCTCTCAAGAAGAATTGGTTGCTTTACCTTTAGAAATTTATTATTCTAAATATATTTGTAGTAGTATATATGCTAGTTATACAAGTTTAGACTTAAAATGTTTGTCTTAAGAATTAAGTAGACTGCCCGAGATGGATAGTCTTTTTAGAGAGTTCGGTGAACGTCTTTGGGTATCTTCGTTGTTTTCGGGGACAGGTCAGGAATGGCCAAATAATCTTTCCTCGCAAAAAACTTTGCAGAGGAACTTGGCCTACTAATTTAGTCATATTAAAAAGCGGGATGGTGCCTTAAATACTTATTTGGTTGAAAATGGAAGAATAGGATATGCTCAGAAAATCTCCTCTGAAAATATTTTATCGAAAGAGGAGGTTATCTTTTATGGTGCAGACTGCGAAAAGCCCGCCAAACCATAATCATGGAAGTTCAACGCATACATCCTGCGATTACGGGCATTCTCATCAATGCTTGGATATTTCGGGAATAGCTATTCCAACTGGTGATAGTCATGTTCATCATTCAGAAAATTTCGTTTTGTATGAGCATGGACATACGCATTACTACAAAGCTGTTTCGAGCGCTTCAATTCCGCTGAAGAATGGATGGCATGCGCATAATTGGGATTTCTACACGACCGTAGACAACGGCCACCGACATCAAATTTCCGGTGTGGATATGGCGGCTCCCGGCATTTGATCCATTGATTCCGGATTTGCCAATATGCAATCGTATAATCGATAATTCAGCTCAAACAGGAATTACCAGTAATACCTTGATTTAGCCGGTCATAATATTAAGTAAGAACTCCGCCAGGGGGGCAAGGCATGAAAAAGAAAATCATTGTTGGTTCCATCATCATTTTTTTGTTCGTCATTGGAGGAATGATTACCATAATGCGTCAGCCCGATCCGCAGCAGCTGGTTATCCTGAGCCTGGAAAACCTGAACAAAGCCAATTCATTTTCTTACGCTTTAACGCAGCAGCAGACAGTGGATGGTAAAACGCGGTTACTGACGAGGATTACCGGCTATAAGAGCGGTGAAAACATTCAGATTCAGGGTCAGCTGGCGGGAAGCAAAGTTGAAATGATTAAGGTGGGTGATGTTCTCTACAACAAGGACCCTTTCAGCAAAGCGTGGGTAAAATTCAGCGATGTATCAGTTGCCCAAAAAGTCTTTCTGGTGGAGCTTAACCCTTTAGCCAGTCTGCAGTTGAAAGAGATCGGTGAGGTGATGCTTAAAGGAGAGAAAGAACTAAACAGCAAGAAATGCTGGGTATGCACGCTAAAACCAAGTGTACAGAATCAGATGATGGAAACCCTATGGACCGGTTTTGAGTACACGCTCTATATCACCAGAAGCACCAAAACTGTAACGCAGGTTGAAGTGAGAGCGCAAAACAAAGAAACCGGAGAACCGATGACCCTGATCCTGGAATTTAAGGATATCGGAAGAAAGATTTCAATCCAGCCGCCTGAAACGGCAGAGTAAATGTCTGGCTTCATAAAAGAAGGTACTGTAAAAACGATGTTCGAATGCAGTTTTTGCAGTGCCTTCTTTTTTATCCTGTTCAACTTGTGATATAATTCAGTGGTAATAGCTTAATGGAGTGGTAGAAATGGAAAGAAAGATTGCGAAGGTGCTGATAACCGAGGAACAGCTAAAAAAAAGGGTGGCTGAACTGGGTGAACAGATTACCAACGAATATTTTGGCAAGGATCTTCTGACCATTGGTATTTTTAAAGGGGCTGTGCCTTTTTTTGCAGATTTGATCCGGCAAATCAGAATTCCGTTGAGATATGATTTTATGGCCGTTTCAAGCTATGGGAGCTCCAACCGTTCTTCAGGAGCCGTCAGACTACTGAAGGATCTGGAAACCAGTGTCGAAGACAAACACGTCCTGATTGTTGAGGATATTGTTGATACAGGGCTTACGCTGAAATACTTGAAGGAAAACCTTCTCAGGAGACAACCCTTAAGCCTGAAGATTGTCACGCTTCTGGACAAGCCGGAGCGGAGACAGGTCGATATTCAGCCTGATTACAATGGCTTTGTGATACCAAATGAGTTTGCAGTCGGCTATGGGCTTGATTATGACGAAATGTACAGGAACCTCACGTATATTGGCGTTTTGAAGCCCGAGGTTTATGAGAAATAAAATCAAAAGAGATTGCTCCATTTTACTGCCAGTTAAGAAAAATCATATCATAAGTCTCAGTACTGAAATGTTGAAATGTTGAAAGGATGATGCAAATGGAACGTGAACTGGTGTTGGTTCTTGACTTTGGTGGACAGTATAATCAGCTAATTGCGCGTCGGGTCAGAGAAGCAAAAGTATATTCAGAGATGATTTCATATAAGACCCCTGTAGAGAAGATTAAAGACATGGCCCCGAAAGGAATCATTTTCTCGGGAGGTCCTGCTAGTGTCAATCAGGAGGGCGCGCCTTTCATTGACCCGGCAATCTATGAACTGGGGGTACCGATCCTCGGAATCTGTTATGGCATGCAGCTGATGACCGTACAGCTAGGCGGACGTGTGGAGAGACCGCAAGCCCATGAATATGGGAAAACAGAGATCACGATTGAATATAATGAAGGGGTCTGGCACGAACTCAAAGGTGCTCGTCAGTGTTGGATGAGTCATGGGGACTCAGTGCTGGAACTGCCTGCCGGTTTCATCCGGGCTGCCTTTACCGCCAATACATCGGTTGCGGGAATCTACTGTCCGGAAAAGAACTTTTACGGCGTCCAATTTCATCCCGAAGTCAAACATACCCCGGAAGGACAGGCAATGCTTGAAAACTTTCTATACAGGGTATGCAGCTGCCAGGGCAACTGGACCATGGAATCCTTTATTGAATCCCAGGTACAGGAGATCAGGAAGAGAGTCGGAGATAAAAAGGTCTTATGCGCGTTAAGCGGCGGGGTCGATTCTTCTGTCGCCGCAGTACTTGTTCATAGAGCGATCGGGGATCAGCTAACCTGTATTTATGTCGATCATGGATTTATGCGCAAGAATGAATCGGAGCAGGTCAAGGATACGTTTATTGGAAGGTTTCACCTGAATCTGGATTTCGTCGATGCTTCGGAACGTTTTATGGCTAAGGTGAAAGGAATTTCCGAACCGGAAGAAAAACGCAAACGGATTGGCAATGAATTTATCAGGCTGTTCGAAGATGAAGCCCGTAAGTTAGGCCAGATTGATTTTCTGGTACAGGGTACGCTTTATCCGGATATTGTAGAAAGCGGCACCGAAACAGCTGAAACCATTAAAACGCACCACAATGTTGGCGGGCTGCCTGAAGATATGCAGTTTGAACTGATCGAACCTTTACGGATGCTTTTTAAGGATGAAGTCCGGGAAGTCGGACTGGAACTTGGCTTGCCGGAAGAGATTGTCTGGCGCCAGCCATTCCCAGGCCCGGGGCTTGCAATCCGTATCATCGGCGAAATCACGCCGGAAAAGCTGGATTATTTAAGAGAAGCGGATGCAATTGTCAGGGAAGAGATTATTAAAGCCGGACTCCACATGGAGGTATGGCAATACTTTGCGGTGTTGCCCTCTATCCGCAGTGTCGGCGTGATGGGAGATGGACGCACGTACGGTTATCCCATCGTCTTAAGGGCGGTCACGAGTGACGATGCGATGACGGCCGACTGGGCAAAGCTGCCGTACGAACTGCTCGAAGTCATCTCCAACAGGATCGTCAATGAAGTCCACGGTGTGAACCGCGTGGTTTATGACATTACCTCTAAACCCCCCGGAACGATTGAGTGGGAATAAACGGAAAGCCTATAGGCGATATCAGTAAGCCATGGTATATTAATATTGAAGCCGCCAACTCTAACCGCTAACAAGGTCGGTTTTATGGGTATATCAGAAAGTATAATTACTTTCTGATATATCTAAGTGCAACTAAGCAGCCGCCAAAGACTTGGCACCAGCCAAGTTTTCTTTATAAAAAGGGGTGAATGTCATGAGAATCACGATTTTACCCAAAAGCAAGTCCGGCAGAAAATCCTTCATCCTGGTGATTGTCAGCTGGATTTTGTTTGTCGTGGGTTCCGTACTTCCATACAAGGAAGGGTACTCCGGCTTAGAACTGATCTCGCATAATCCCCTGCAGGTTGTCATTACCGTTCTGATCTTTGCCGCAGGCATTGCAGCGGCCATTATTGGACTGAAAGCTGTTATCAGGAAGAAAGAGCGGTCGGTTCTGGTTTTTCTGGTGATTCTGATCGGCGTGTATTATATCCTGAGTTTTTGCGGCGTCGCTGTGAACGTGTTTTTTAACTAAACATCTCTTTTAAAAGTTAAGTTCTATAGTTAAACAACTAAATGATAAAAGAAAAAAAGGAATAAGAGCGGTACGTAAACATAAAGACAACACGATTCTCGTCAGGATACCCATCATTCTGGGATTTTGTACGATTCTGTTTCTTCTGCTGCACAGCTTATTATCAATGATTAGAAACGATCAAAATAATTTTTGAGCATATACAATAATAAGGTTGAAGGTATTAAGTGACAGGAAGGGATGATCATATGAAGGCAAAGTTATGGCCCCAATCCCGTTCCGGCCGATGGTCGGCTGGACTGAGTATTACTTTTATTGTATTGATCGTGCTGAAAATGATGGGCGCACTGCCTTTTCCGACGTTTGCAGTAGCTGCATTGGGATTAGCAGGCTTTATTGCCGGAATTGCGGCAATCATTGGGAAAAAGGAAAGGGCGATCCTGGTGTTTCTGCCAATACTCGTAGGATCGCTGATTATCTTCTGGACTGTGGCTGAGATTGTTTATCCGCATTAGGCCTTTAATTAATTCCAGCATTAAAAAGGTGGTACCGTCTTGATCGAAAATATTATCATTTCTTTCATTGTGCTGCTGTATGGTTTAGTCATCGGCAGTTTCCTGAATGTGTGCATTTACCGGATTCCGATAGGGAAAAGCGTTGTTGGCGGGAGATCCTACTGCCCGAACTGTGATACGCTGATTTCGTGGTATCTGAACATCCCTGTTTTCAGCTATCTCTTTCTGCGGGGGCGCTGCAAAAACTGTCGGGGGCCAATCTCCCCGGTCTATCCTGCGGTCGAGCTGCTGAACGGGATCTTGTACCTGATTGTCTGGTTCACCTATGGACTGAGCCTGGAAAGTGTTTTTCTGGCGATGCTTTTGTCTGTGCTGATTGTCGTGTCGTTTATTGACTGGCAGAAAAGGGTGATTCCGAATAAGCTGGTCGTTTTTCTGTTGGGCTTAAGTGTTTTGCACGGCATCTATCAGAGCGTGTATTTTGGAGCTGCGTGGTATACTTGGGTCATTGGATTTTTTGCGGCTTCCGTACCGCTTTTTCTTCTGAGCTTGTTTTTCCCCGATGGCCTAGGCGGAGGAGATATCAAGCTGATGGCCGCAGCAGGGCTTTTTATGGGCCCGCCGGTGCTGTTGGCGTTATTCCTTGGTTCGTTGTATGCAGGTCTTACTGCGCTGTTACTGATCACAGTCAAAAAAAGATCCCCGAAATCAAAGATCCCTTTCGGACCGTTTTTGTCCCTCGGAATATTTACCGCAATGATCTTTGGAGAGCAGATCTTTCTATCCGCTGTGTCAGTATAATGGGAAATAGACGGAATACGGATAGTATGAGTAATACGTTCTATAATAATGTAAATAATTTGAGAATGACGATATGAGTAATGAAGAAAACAAGATAATGGCTGACCAGAAATGCAATGAACATGCAGAAGTTCATTGCATTATTTTATGCCCGCGCTCTTGCCTGAATAAATCTATGCTATTTTTCCAAACTATTACTGAATAGTTCTTTGCCCTGAAAATAACCACGTCTTGAAACAATCAGAAAAATCATTGCTGTTATCGGAAAGGATCGTGTACCTGCTATGACTAAGCCACAGGCAATCGATGTTATGGAACCAACCAATGAAAATCTGCCCAGAGAAAAATTCGAGGAACTGGAAGCTTTTATTAACAGTTTACCAACAACGAAAAGCGCTCTGATTGAAATCTTACATAAGGCCCAGAATATTTTCGGCTATTTACCGAGGGATGTACAACTTTTTATTGCCCGGAAATTAGGAATTCCGGGAGCGGAAGTATTCGGAGTCGTCAGCTTTTATTCCTACTTTACAACCAAGCCAAGGGGAAAACATACGATCAGTGTCTGTATGGGGACTGCTTGCTTTGTCAAAGGGGCGGATAAAATTATGGAAAGACTGAAAGAAAAGCTTGGCATTGAATCCAATGAAATTACACCTGACGGTCTTTTCGGTCTGAAAGACGTTCGTTGCATCGGCACTTGCGGCATGGCTCCTGTTATGATGATCAATGACAAAGTATTTGGCCGGGTGAGAGAAGAGGACCTGGATACCATCCTCGAATCATACCGCCGGAAGGAGATACTGGTATGAAGGTTGGTTCGTTGGAGGACTTAAAAAGAATTAAAGAAGAATACCAAAAAAATATAAATATAGAACAAGGCGTCCAAAAGCTGGAAGGACAAATCAAAATTCTTGTGGGGATGGGCACCTGCGGCATCTCATCAGGTTCAAGGGAGACCTACAATACTTTTTTGGATGAGATCACTGCCCAGAACATATCCAATGCCAAAGTTGTTCCAGTTGGCTGCATTGGCTGCTGTCACTCGGAACCAACTGTTCAGGTAAATAAACCGGGCGAACAACCGGTTCTCTATGGCAATGTAACCAAAGACAAGGTCCGGGAAATTATTGAGCAGCATATTAAAAACGGCAAAGCAGTTGAAAGTCTCTCTTTGGAAATAAACTTTGATCGGGTGTAGAAGCGGGCGCAGATTACAAAGTACGTAAATTTATTTGGAGGCTATGATGTCAGAAACAGCAAAGAATCTGAAACAGTACCGGATTGCCCTGCGCAATTGCGGTCTGATTAACCCAGAAAATATCTTGGATTATATTGCGGTCGGAGGCTATGAGGCCATGGGAAGAGTGCTGACAACAATGTCCCAGGATCAGGTCATAGACGAAATAAAAAAATCCGGGCTGCGAGGCCGCGGCGGAGGAGGATTCTCCACAGGTCTCAAATGGGAAATTACAAAGAATCAAGAAAACAAGGACAAATATATTATTTGCAATGCAGACGAAGGTGACCCCGGGGCTTTCATGGACCGGAGCATCCTGGAGGGCGATCCTCATTCCGTTTTAGAGGCCATGGTGATCGGTGGCTATGCGATTGGCGCCGCCACCGGATTCATTTACATTCGGGCCGAATACCCGTTGGCAATTTCTAGGCTGCAAATTGCTTTGCGGGAGGCCCGAGAATTGGGCTTCCTGGGCGAAAATATTTTCAACACGTCTTTTTCCTTTGATATCCAGTTGAAATATGGAGCCGGGGCTTTTGTCTGTGGGGAAGAAACAGCGCTCATTAACTCCTGTGAAGGAAAACGCGGTGAACCAAATTTTAAACCGCCTTATCCTGCGGAAGAAGGATATTGGGGCTGTCCGACCTGTGTAAACAATGTGGAGACGTTTGCCAATATTTCTCCGATTATCCTCAAAGGGAGCAGTTGGTTCGCTTCCATTGGCACAGAGAAAAGTAAAGGAACCAAGGTTTTTGCGCTGGTCGGTAAAGTCAAAAATGTTGGCCTGGTCGAAGTCCCCATGGGAACAACCTTACGAGAAATTATCTTTCAAATTGGCGGAGGTATCCCCAACGGCCACAAATTCAAAGCCGTTCAAACGGGTGGACCGTCCGGAGGCGTGATCCCGGAGAAACACCTGGACATTCCTTTAGACTATGATAACCTGCTCAGTATCGGGTCCATGATGGGATCAGGGGGCATGATCATCATGGATGAAACCGATAATATGGTCAATATTGCCAAGTTTTACCTGGAGTTTACGATGGATGAATCCTGTGGCCGCTGCACCCCCTGCCGGATCGGTACCAAGCGGTTATATGAAAAGCTGAATCTAATTACCCGCCGCAAAGGAACGATGGCGGATTTAGATGCCATCAAACAGCTCGCTTACATGGTTAAAGGTAGTTCGCTCTGCGGGCTTGGTCAGACTGCGCCCAGCCCGGTCATCAGTACCATGAAATATTTTTGGGACGAATACCTGGCCCTGATAAAAGACATCGACCATCCTCGGGGGGAAGGCCATTATCAAGCAAAGAATAAAATTGGTCTGAAATCATAAGGAGGCTAACCATGACCCACGTTCAACAAACGCATCCTGCTAAAAAAATGATTGATTTTAAAATTAATCATCAATATCTACGGGTCCCTGAAGGCATCACCATTTTGGAAGCCGCCCATAAAGCAAGAGTTCGGATTCCAACTTTATGTCATCTGGATTTGCATGATATCAAAATGGTCAATCAGACGGCTTCCTGCAGGGTCTGCATGGTTGAGCTAATCGATGAGAAGACAAACCGGGATAAACTTGTCCCGGCGTGCGTAACCACCATTACGGATGGAATGGAAGTACTTACGCATACGCTTACAGCAATTACAGCCAGAAGAATGGCGGTTGAACTCCTGTTATCGAATCATCCCAATGAATGCTTTACCTGTCCCAAAAACGGAGAATGTGAGCTTCAGGCCTTAGCTGCAGAATTAGGGGTTCGGCATATCCGCTGGGAAGGTGAACGGATGAATTATCCGAAGGACGTATCCAGTGAGGCGATCGTCAAAGACGCCAACAAGTGCATTTACTGCCGGCGTTGTGAAACGATGTGCAATAAGGTCCAAACCTGCGGTATCCTGTCAGGGATCGGCCGCGGATTTGAAGCCTTTGTTGGCCCTGCCTTTAATATTCCGATGGTAGAGTCTTCTTGTACTTACTGCGGGCAATGTGTTCAGGTATGCCCTACAGCAGCGCTTACGGAAATTAATCATACCGATAAAGTATGGGAAGCTTTAAATAATCCGGATAAATATGTGATTGTCCAAACTGCTCCGGCTATCCGCGTAGCCATCGGAGAAATATTTGATATGGAACCGGGGACGATTGCAACCGGCCAGCTTGTAACCGCCTTAAAGCGTATCGGATTTAACGCAGTTTTCGATACGGATTTTGGAGCGGACTTGACAATTATGGAAGAAGCCTCAGAACTGATCTACCGTCTGCAGAACAATAAAACACTTCCGATACTTACGAGCTGCTGTCCGGCCTGGGTCAAATTTATTGAGCATCAGTTCCCTGAATTGTTGGAAGTGCCTTCCACCTGCAAGTCACCGCATATTATGTTCGGTACAATCGTTAAAACTTATTATGCCGAGAAGAATGGCATTGACCCGGACAATATTGTAGTGGTCTCCGTCATGCCCTGTATTGCCAAGAAAGCCGAAGCCAAGCGTCCGGAACTAACTAAGGATGAGCATAATAACGTCGATATTGTCGTCACGACCCGGGAACTTGGCCTAATGATCAAGGAAGCCGGTCTGGATTTTAGCAATCTGCCTTCGAGTGAATATGACAAATCATTGGGTGAAACCACAGGAGCCTCAGTGATCTTCGGAACCAGCGGCGGGGTTATCGAAGCTGCGCTCCGGACAGCTTATGAGTGGCTGACCGGTGAAGAATTACAGAAAGTTGAGTTCGAGCAGCTCCGGGGAGATGGAGGTTTGCGAAAGGCCACAGTTCAAATCGGCGACAAGATGCTACGGATTGGCATTGCCAGCGGGCTCGGAAACGCCCGGACCCTGCTCGAGGAAATCAGGGACGGTAAGAATCAATATGAAGCCATTGAAATTATGGCTTGTCCCGGAGGCTGTGTTGCCGGAGGTGGGCAGCCCTACCATCACGGCAATTTTGAAATTGTCCGCAAGCGTCAGGAAGCGATCTATCAGGAAGATAAAAATAAAAAGATCAGAAAATCTCATGAGAATTCAGAAATCCAGAAACTTTATCAGGAATATCTGGGCCAGCCTTTCAGTGACACTGCCCATAGATTGCTTCATACTCATTTTGAAGAGAGAGAAAGAATCTAATAGTACCGCAGCAAAATATACGCCGAGGCGATCACAATGGATAGAAGCATGAACGGAAATGCGATCAGGAAGTATTTTTTGTAGCTGATCGTATAGCCGTTTTTTTCGGCAATCCCTGAGACAATGACGTTGGCCGAGGCACCGACAATGGTGCCGTTTCCGCCCAGGCAGGCGCCCAGAGCCAGAGACCACCAGAGCGGCTGGAGCTGTTCTGGGGTCAGCCCGCCGAGGACCCCGATTTTTTGAATCAACGGAATCATGGTGGCCACGAACGGAATATTATCGACGAAAGCTGAAAAAATAGCGGAAAGCCAGACAATCAGCATCGCCATGACGACCGGCACACCGCCGGTAAGCCCAAGGCTCCATTCAGCAACCTTGTCCAGGACGCCGACTTCGACCAATCCTCCGACTAAAACGAATAATCCGGTAAAGAAGAAGATCGTCGGCCATTCAATCGCCAGAAATACCTCTTCCGGTTCCTCACGGCTCAGCACCATGAGCAGCATGCCTCCGGCCAGCGCAATCGTAGCGGTCTCAACATGGATGACGGCGTGCAGCATAAAACCGACAATGGTCAGAGCGAGCACGGCCAGGCTTCTTTTGAGCTGGGCCCAGTCTTTAATATAGTCGTATTCATTTTGCGACAGCAGCAGGGCGATGGATTCCTTATCGGTCTTTAGCTTTTGGCGATAAAGAAAATAAAAGCCCAATAGGGTAACAGCCAAGATCACAATCGTCACAGGTGCCAGGTTCACCATGAAATCCATAAAAGTAAGCTCTGCCGGTCCGGCAATCATGATATTCGGAGGATCACCGATCAGGGTCGCGGTTCCCCCGATGTTGCTGGCTAGAATCTGGGTAATCAGAAAAGGTATTGGGTTTAATTTCAAGGTTTCAGCAATCACAATGGAAACCGGAACGACCAGCAAAACAGTCGTCACGTTATCCAGAAAAGCCGATAAAATGGCAGTCAGTATAGCCAAAGAGATCAGCAGTCTGATTGGATTGCCTTTGACTTTCTTAGCGACCCAAATAGCCAGAAAGCTGAAGACACCGGAACGTCTGGTCAGATCGACAATGATCATCATGCCGATAAGTAAGCCCAGCGTATTCCAGTCGATGTGTTCCACAGCAGTCTCCTGCGGGAATATACCTAAAAGAATCAGGAGACAGGCACCGAGGGCCGCGGCGACAGCCCGCGGGATTTTCTCCGTTACGATCAGTGCATACGTAGCTACAAAAATAACAAGGGTCAGAATCAAGGTCATGAATCGTACACCTCCATCATTAGTGTGGTCAATTTTTATTGGCCTAACCGGTTAGAATATACAAAATAGTTGAAATAAAAAAGAGCAGATCCATAAAAGGAACTGCTCTCCCCTGAGAAGTTCAAAATCCTTGTAGTCTGGCAATCCTGTCAGAATATCCTGGAAATGCATTTGGATTCCATTCATTTTGTATTGCATGCATTTTCAAATTCCCTGATTTAGACCCATGACTTTAGCGTCCTTCACTTTCGTGAAGTTTGCCCCAACACATTAAGAACCATATTATATTTTAATTGAAATCTGAAAAATCCTGATCAACCGGATTGTGTCTAGAAAAGAAGTATAGCATCTTCGTTCATGTTTTGTAAAGATCAGTTCGATCTTCTCAAATAATATTCAAAATTCTCGAGTGCCCAGGCATCATGGTACAAATTCCCTTCCCGGGATGCAGGGTCCAAAAGTGAGGCGCAATAGGCTGTTCTTTTTCCATCGGCTAGCTCTTGAAATACTTCGAGGTATTTCCATTTGGCCTTTTTGGCAAAGCTTTCGTTACTGTTGGCCTGCTTGGCCAGCATAAAGCAGGTTTTTATGCTTCTGTTCAGCGTGCAGAGGTTTTGGGCCTGACACTTGTCACAGCCGATGAACTGGGTCATATCAATTTCCACGGTCGTGACAAAGCCGACTTTGAAAGGTGTATAATGCACAATCCTTGGTGATAATTCAGCATCGCCATACCCGCATTCCTCATTCCAATAACCGATCCGGTCAATGAGCTCGGGCCGTAACCCCTGAAGACATCCCGGAATAAAATCCATGATTACATCAATGCCGGCATTTCTCAGCTGAAGATAGGACAGATCATTATTGACCTGAGGAATGACGGGAGGGAGAAATCTCGGATAAGGGTTATCTCGCATGGTTCCTAAGAGACCGACTTCCGGAAAAGCTTCAAATATTTCCATATACCTGGTCAGCCAGTTTTTGGTCTTGATATAGACATCGCTGTCAATCGTGAAGAAATACTGGTTGGGTTTTCTTTTTCTGAGGTTGTAGTTCAGGACATAGATCGGCCCCCGGTTAACCTTAAAGCGTGTTTTGGATTTAATTCTTTTGTCCTGAAGGCTTTTGATATAATTCCAGGTATCATCTTTGGAGTTGCAGTCGATGATATGCATTTCAAAATCTTCGTCTGAATCCAAAATCTTGTTTAGGTTCTGCATGGTAAGCCCGAGACGGTTGAAGGTAACATAGCTGATAAAAGGAGGAGGGGAGGTGCTGTCTGTCGGGTTCTGTACAGAAGGTTCGATGATTTCTTCCAGGATCCCAGGATATAGAATCTGTTGAAGGATGGCGTCGTCGTCTAATTCTTCCCAGTCAATGTTTTTTGGAACCGCTTGTAGAGAAATTTCCGCAGCAGGGGTGTCAGCGGCTACCTGAACAGGGAAGGGGCTGACGCGCTTTGGCAGGGCAGAGGCCTGGGCCTGATTAATGGCTTCAAGAACAAGCTGTATCGCAGTTTTGATCAAAATAGAAGAAAGTTCCTTCATATCATCAGTCCTTTAGGGGAATGGGTCTCAACCAAATTTTTAAAATGTTTAATCGGTCGGGCAGGGACGCCGACGGCCGTGCAGTATTCCGGGATATCGTGGGTGACGGTAGCGCCAGCCCCGATGATGCTCCACCTGCCAATCTCTTTTTCGGGAATCACCACAGTTTTGGAACCGATTTCACAACCTTCTTGGATTTGCACGTTTCCGGCCAGGGTGACGTCCCAGTATAAAGAGGAGTAATCCCGGACAGCCGTATCGTGGCCAATCCTGCAGCCTGGATTTAAGGCTACGTGACTGCCTATCCTGACATCCGTCGACAGAAAACTGTTCCAGCAGATGATATTGCCACAGCCCAATTGAACGGAGCGGCTTATTCGGGCAGCGGGATGAATCAGGTTGGCAAAATATAGCTGGAAACAGGACAGGCTGGCGATCAGACGGTATTTATCCGTCGGTCTGGCTACCGCACATACAATCCAGAGAGGGTGACCTGTGTTTTTTTCGAGCCAGTCCAGGTTGCCCAGAACAGGATAGTTATTGATAACCTTTCCTTGTTTGGCTGGAGTTTGGTCGATATAGCCCAACAGGTTCCACTGCTTTTTTTCTGTATTGATATCTTCGACGAGCTCGGTAGCTTCCCGGCCAAAGCCGCCGGCTCCAAAAATGATGAGATCTTTTATGGCCAATGATCACACGCCCAATTCAATTGAAAATTTTGTTGATTTCCTTTTTAATTTTTAATTTTTAATTTTAATTTCCCTGATGATACCGCCTATTTTTTGAACGTCGGACGCTGACATTCTTCCGTGAAGCGGCAGAGCCAGAACACTTTTCGCGACTTTGTTGGCTGTGGCTAGATTGTCTGGGGAGGATGAAGGAAGACCCTTAAAACACTTGAAATTGCTGCAGAGCGGGTAAAAATATTTTCGGCAAAAAATATTGAAGCTTGACAATCGGCTATAGAGCTCGTCCCGGGAGATACCGTACGCGGCCGGATCAACCCGGATAACAAAATACGGATAATTGGCTGTAATTTCTTCAGCCTCCTGGGAGACGGTTATGCCTGGGACATCAGCCAGCACTTGCCGGTACTGGTTGGTAAGATATTTTCTTTGGGCTATTTCAGCTTCTACTTCTTTTAAGAGCAAAATGCCGATAGCGGCTTGCAATTCGTTCAGTTTGCCGTTTATACCGGGTTCGTCCACACTATAGTCTTCTTTTAGACCAAAATTTCTCAAACACTTGGCTTTCTGCTGGAGGTCCTGATCTCGAAAGATAAGTGCGCCGCCTTCGACGGTGTGAAAGATTTTGGTGGCATGAAAGCTGAACATGGTGATATCTCCATAGGCGCCGACCGGTTTACCCTTTATTTTCACACCAAAAGCGTGGGCGCCGTCATAAAGTACTTTCAGGTTGTGCCTTGCCGCAATCCGGTCAATCTTTTCGACCTCGCACGGATGGCCGAAAACGTGTACCGGCAGGATGGCAGTGGTTTTATCCGTAATCAGGGACTCGATACGGTCGGCGTCAATATTGAACGTGGCTTCTTCAATGTCGCAGAAGACCGGCGTAAGATGATTCCAGGCCAGCGCGTTGGCCGTAGCGGCAAAGGTAAACGGTGTTGTGATAACTTCCCCGGACAGATCCAGGGTCTTGCACGCAATTTGCAAGGCATTCGTGCCATTTGCAAAAACCGATAAATATCGGGCGCCCAGGAAAGCAGACAGTTTTCTTTCTAGTTCTTGGACCATCTTCCCGTTATTACTAAGCTGCCTGCTTTGCCATATTATTTCGAGCATGCTGCAAGTCTCCGCCAAGTCTGGAAGCAAAGGTTCGGTAACATAGACCGGTTCAGAAAAACCATCATTGTTTAACATTTTTTTCTCCCCTGGCAAATATTCAGTTGGCTTTGGATGCATAGAATTGAAAGTTTTCAGTTGCCCAGTCAAGGTTGTAGCTTTCCTCTGCAGTGGAGTTACAGCTGAATAATGAAGTGCAGTATGGGGAACGGGCACCGCTCTGCAGATCCTTAACTGTTTCGTCAAATTTCCAGCGGTATTGTTCTCGAAATAATTTATTATGGTTTAATTTCTCGTAGATGGTATAGCAGGTTTCTCCGGTTTTTGTCTCTCCGTTTTTTGACAGACGGCAGAAGGACTGACCGGGGCATTTGCCGCAAATTATTTGTTGCGGGATAGAAATGTTCACGTTCATCAGAATTCCTGTTTTAAACGCTGTAAAATGATTAGCCCTTAGAAACAGCTCTCTGCTGCCAAAATTATTTTCTTCACTCCAAAAGCCAATTTTAGAGATAAGATCAGGGCTCAAGGCCAGGATGCTACCGGGCATATAATCCTGCGAATAATCAGACCTGTTCTTGGTCAATTCCAGATAAACCAAATCATTTTTGATGACCGGGGTAGTCGGAGGCATATTTGGGGGCGGAAACCCGGCATGAATACTGAGTAAACCGATATTCGGAGTATTTTTAAACACCCTTAGGATGTAGGTCAGCCAATTTTTGCTTTCAATCACAACATCCTGATCGACAGCGATAAAATATTGATCATCTCTTCTCTTGGACAGATTTAGATTTGAGGCGTAGACCTGTCCTAGATTGACAGGGAGCCTTGTTTTGAATTTGATCCGTCTATCCTTCAGACTTTGGATATATTTCCAGGTCCCGTCTGTGGAATTATTATCAACAATTGCTAATTCAAAGTTTTCCGGCGTTTCAAGGACACTTGAAAGGCTCCTGATTGTCTGGCCCAGGCGGTTAAAGGTTACATAGCTTAGGAGCGGCGCTACCATTCCTATATCTCCCTCCACTTAATTGTCTTTTTACTTGATCATCCCTTTAGGTTCTGATAGGGCACTATCACTTTATTATATGGGAGGAGTTGTCCGTGGTTACACCATTGCGGTTCTTGCGCAATATTATATTAGAAAGACAACCCTCTCTTTATAGAAAATCTTACCGGTTAAAGGCAGGAGAATAATTTGAAAGCTCTGATTTTAAGCGGAGGAACCGGAACAAGGCTCAGACCGCTGACCTATTCCAAGGCGAAACAGCTTCTTCCCTTGGTCAACAAACCAGTACTGATCTATCTTATTGAAAAGATAGCCAGGGCAGGTATCCATGATATTGGGATTATCGTTGGGGATACGCAGGAACAAGTAAAAAAAACGGTCGGCAGCGGAGAAGCGTGGGGCACGGCAATCACCTATATTCGTCAGCATAAATCCCTGGGGCTTGCCCATGCTGTTCGGACTGCGGCCGACTTTCTTGGCCGCGATGATTTTGTGATGATCCTTGGAGACAACATCTTCAATATGGAGCTGGATAGCTTCATTCAAAATTTCTACCAGCAAAAGGCCAACACCAGCGTATTGCTTCATACGGTCAGCAATCCTTCCCAATTCGGGGTTGCGGTGGTGAAAGACGGATTTGTAACAGCGCTTTACGAAAAGCCTGAGAAGTATATCAGCAACTTGATCATCACAGGGGTCTATGCCTTTGACCACAGCATTTTTGCAGCGATTGACAGAATCAAACCGTCCCGCCGGGGAGAACTTGAGATTACCGATGCAATCCAAAATCAATTGGAAAACGGGGCCAGGGTCACTTGCGATCTGGTCCGGGGATGGTGGAAGGATACCGGAAAATTAGACGACATTCTTGAAGCAAATCGCTTGATGTTTGATGCAGCGCTGGCCGAAAAAATCCAAATGGGAAACAATGTGACCATTCGAAACAGTATTATTCAGGGGCCAGTTCATCTGGACGATGATGCTGTCATTACGGACAGCTTTATCGGACCGTATACGACAGTGGGCAGGAGAACCCGGATTACAGAATGTGAGATCGAAAATTGTATTATCCTAGAGGATACGCAACTTGCCAATGTCTCCAAGAAAATCAGCGGAAGCTTAATCGGAAACCAGGTTTCCATTCAAGGTAGCCCCGAAAAAAGCTCTTTAGTCAGTACTTTTTTTCTTGGGGACCACTGTCAGATCGATCTCTAGTTTGCCAGTTGAGTTGGCCGAAAAAATATAATTTGAGGTGTAGAATATGAGAGTTCTTATGGTTACCGGTGGCGCAGGCTTTATCGGAAGCAATTTTATTAAATATATTTTGCAGCGCAATCAGGATGTTATCGTCATTAATTTTGATAAACTGACTTACGCAGGAAAGGTGGAAAATCTTCAAGACCTGGCAGCTCATCCAAGGTATTATTTTACGCAAGGGGATATCAGTACTGCGAAAGAGGTCAAACGCATTATTCAGGAATGTGACCCCGATGATGTGATTAATTTTGCTGCCGAATCGCATGTGGACAGAAGTATTACCGATCCTCTGGTTTTCGGCCGAAGCAATTTGATGGGGACTTTAACGCTGCTTCATTGTTTCAAGGAACATTGGGAGAAGAACGGCTTTACGGGAAAACGCTTTATTCAGGTTTCCACCGATGAAGTATACGGAAGTCTTGATAATGAGGCAGAACAGTTTTCGGAGCATTCCATGATTCGTCCAAACAGCCCATATTCGGCATCCAAAGCAGCTGCTGATTTAATGGCCAGGGCTTTTGCTAGAACTTACGGCTTTCCGGTGATCGTGACCCGGTGCTGCAATAACTATGGACCCAATCAGGATAAAGAAAAATTTATTCCGCATAGTATCATTCAGGTTTTACAGGATATGCCGCTGACTGTCTATGGGGATGGGTCCCATAAACGTGAATGGATCCACGTACTGGACCATTGTGCGGCGCTTGCGGAGATACTTTCGGACGGGGAACCAGGAGAGGTGTATAATATTGGGAGCGGGGAGGAAACATCGAACCTAGAGATGGCCCGGACCATACTGAACATGCTGGGTAAACCGGCGGATGCGCTGGTTCAGGTTGCTGACAGGCCCGGACACGACTGGAGATACGCGCTGGATAGCACGAAGCTGAAAACGAAGCTGGATTGGCAATGCCGGTATCATCTTAACGAGGGAATTCGGGATACGATTCAATGGTATCGGGACAACCGAGCCTGGTGGGATAAACCTGACAGCATAAACCCGCTGGGATGAATTCAAAAAGATGCTGCCAAGAGTTTGTAAACTATTAGCAGCATCTTATTCGGTTTGTGCTCTCGTTTAAGGTTTAGTAAGATTTTAGAGGGGAGCAGCTTTTTTATAATTTCTGATAAAAGAACGAGGAAACGGATTTAAGGCCGTGCTGGCTTTGGCCGAATAAATGCTCTGTACAGCCTGTGAAAAGTATCCCTTTCGGGTTCAAGGAGTCTGCAAATTTTTTGTACAGCACATCCTTCGCTTCATCGGTAAAATAGATGACGACATTGCGGCAGGCAATCAGATCAAAGCCACGGTCAAACTTGTCGGTAAGCAGGTTCTGCGCCTTGAAAGTCAGATTCCTGGTCAGCGTGTTTTTGATTTGGAACTTCTTTTCAGACTTGTTGAAGTACTTATCGAGAAGATGGGGGGGAGTGCTGGCAAAATCACGCTCGTCATAAATACCCGACTGGGCCTGTTTTAAGACGTTGATGTCAATATCTGTTCCTAGGATACTGAAGTTTATTCCAGGAAAATATTCTGCCATGACGATCGCCATGGTGCACGCTTCCTGGCCTGCTGAGCAGCCCGCGCTCCATATTTTTAAGGAAGATCTGGTCTTTAACAGGTCGGGGATAATTTTTTCCCTAAAGACATCCCATTGCTTGACATCGCGGAAAAACTGCGTGACATTGATGGTCAGATGTTTAAAAAACGCATCGTAGAGGTCAGGTTTAAGACTGAGATCTTTCAGGAAGTCCGTATAATCTTCCTGGTACCCCCTGGTGCTCATGAAGTTCAGGATTCGCCTTTTCATCTGGTTTTCTTTATAATAGTTCAAGTCAAGACCGCTGACATTTTGGAAAGATTTAACGAATCTAGGATAATCCGTAATCATGCCAGTGCTGTTCATCATTCTTTTTATTACTCCTTTCGCTGGTACAACGTTTTTAAATACTTTTCAAAATATTGTAAAGACCAACTCGTTTTTAATATCAGGTGAATAGATCGATAATAAGTCCTTTAATTTCATGGATTTTTTCCAGGATTTTTAAAGGTTCAGACTGAGAAGAGAGTACTTGTTCACCCAATTCTTCCAGTGCCTTGTTGATCTTCGTTACCCTGGCCATGACTTTCGGCTGGCCTCGGTAATCCCAAAAGGTTTCCTCCTGCATATTTCTGCTTTTTCCAAAGGTTGACTGAAGAAAACTTTTGACCATGGTTTTAAATTCCGTCAGATTTTCCAAAGATATGTTCTCGGAGAGCTTTTGCCCCTGCTTTTCAAGACGTTCCAGAAAAAGTTGCATTTCCTGGCTTTGAAGTTGACGGGAATGTGATAAAATATTGCTGAAGCTGCTTTCCTTTTTTTCTGAAGTTTGATGAAGGTCAATCCCAAAGTTATTTTTTTGGGTGGAACTGTTGATTTTTAGTGACATGTTACTCCCTCCGTGAAAGGATTATAAAATATGAAATCACGCCGGACTTTTCTAAAAATTGCAGCCGGAATGGCGGCATTTGTTATCCCCTGGACGGTCCTGCCTGGGGCCTGGGGGCAGAAACTCGGAAGCCTTCTGGGAATTCCGTCTTCCAGTATTGAATTTGCTTCAGGCGAAGGTACTGTTTGGGTGCCTTCAACCAAGGCGATTTCCAGAAAAGCCATCGAAGATGTCCAGTACTTGTCTCATGCCAATCTCGAAGGCCGCCGGGCGGGAACTGCGGGAGAGACCAAAGCGCTTGTTTACCTGGAAGGACAATTCAAGGCCTTGCTGCTGGAGTCTTTTAGCGCGGACAACTACTGGCAGCTCTTTTCAATTCCTTCGATGAAAGAAAAGATGATTGACGGCAGAGCGCTCTTTCGACCTGATGAAACGGACACACTTCGGGTCCCGGCGGCCAATATCTTAGCTGGTATTACCGGGAATAACCCGGAACAGACACTTATCCTCTCTGCCCATTTTGACCATCTCGGTATTTATAACGGGGAAGTCTATCCGGGGGCGAATGACAATGCTTCTGGTGTAGGCTGCATTCTTCAAGTCATGCGTCAGCTGGTGAAGGAGGCACAGGACGGTTTTGCGCCTAAAATCAATATTGCAGTGGCTTTTTGGAGTGCTGAGGAAATGGGCTTTCTGGGCTCCAAATATTTTGTACAGAACCCTTTGATCCCGCTCTCCGAAATCATAGCTGTGATTAACGCTGATACAGTTGCCAGTGGGGCCGTGGGCGAGTATATTCTCTGGTCAGCCAGTGAAGGCTCTCAGACTTTGATTGAGACCATGAAAGAAGCCGGTAGGGTAAATGGGGCGGTCCTTGAGCATGTTTCTGGCGGCAGCCATCACAGCGATGAAATATCCTTTACAGGCACCGGCATCCCTGCGGTAACCATTCTGGGCAAGGAGTGGCTGGTGAACAATCATACGCCGGAAGACAAAATATCCGCAGTCAACGAAGAGAAACTGGAAATGACGTGCAATATTATCTATAGAGCCATCAAAAGCCTGGCTTACTAAAGCGGTAAGTGTGCTAGTAGATCGATTCGGAGTCCTGTAACTGCTAGTTGCTGCTGTTTCCGTTGCTGTCGGCACCTGTGGCCGTATTGTTACTGCTGCTGCCCGGTTCGAGCAGATCATACTTGGAACGCAGGATAATCAGGTCGACTCTGCGGTTGGTGATTCTTCCCTGTTCTGTGCTGTTATCGGCAATCGGGCGGTATTCACCGTACCCTGCTGCTGACAGCCGAAGGGGATCGATCTCACCGTCATCGACAAGAATATGGACGACATTGGTCGCCCTGAGTACGGACAGTTCCCAATTGCTTCGAAATTCTGCGGTATGGATTGGCAGGTTGCAGGTGTGTCCTTCCACTTTTATATAATTCGGTGAGGCGGACAGGACCGTGCTGATTTTTTTCAGGATGGCCCGCGAATTCGTTGATATTTCTGCCGAGCCGCTGTTAAATAGCAAGGTGTCCTGAATACTGATGACCAGGCCTCGTTCCTCAATGGATGATACGAGTTTATTTTCAATTCCATTTTCTTTCGCAAACTGGTCCAATTTGGCTTTGATCCCCTCTATTGTAAGGCTTTCCTGATAATCCGTATCTCCTTGACCAGTTCCTTCTGAAGGGGTGATCTCCTGCTCTACTCCTTGCTGGTCGTCCTGGCCTGTCGAAGTTGAACCTTCAGTACTCCCGCTTTCAATGAAAGAATCCCCGGCCTGTGTTTCCGACAGGTTAACCGCAGAAGGTGCCGCACCGCCAAGCGTTATGCTCAGGGATTGGGCCATTGCCCTAAATTTGTTGGCGTCAACCTGACTCATTGAATACATCACAATAAAAAAAATCATTAATAGCGTAATGAGGTCCGAGTAGGTGACAAGCCACCGTTCCTGACCAGGGGGGTGGCCATCTTGTGTTTTATGCCTTCTCATTTTATCACCGCTTCTGTTCTAATGCTTTTAGTACTTTATTAATAATTCACTTCACTGGCTTCAAATGCACCTTCAAATTTGGTTTCTTTTTCGGGCATATAACCGAGGTGAGTTTTGAGTTTTTCTTTCAGGATCGCGGGGTTCTCCCCGGATTGAATCGAAATAATCCCATCAAGAATCATTTCCATGGTCTGCACTTCCATTGGTTTTTTTATTTTCAGCTTGGCTGCGATCGGCAGATAGACCAGGTTAGCCAGACAAACACCGTAGAGGGTGGCAATAAAGGCTGCGGCAATCGAACCGGAAAGACTGTCGGGGTCCGTCAGATTGCCAAGAACGTGAACTAGACCCATGACTGTTCCGATAATCCCCAAAGTCGGGCTGTAGCCGCCTGCGGACTCGAAAAAGGTGATCCCAACCTTATGTCTGTTTTCCAAAACAGCAATATTTGATTCCAGGATGCTTCTGGTGATTTCCGGGTCTGTACCGTCAATAACCAGCTGCATGCCCTGTTTGGTGAATTTGTCATCGACGGTTTCCAATTCCTGCTCAAGGCTTAAAAGTCCTTCCTGACGGGCTTTCTCGGAAAAATGCACCAGGGTGAAATAGGCTTTCTCCACACCGAAGGATTGATTCATGAAAGCAATTTTTAACCATTTGGGCAATTTCTTAAGCTCGTCTAAAGGGATACCGATTACCGTAGCGCCCAGTGTGCCGAAAACAACAATAAATATGGGAGATACAGCAAACAAAGAACCAAGATGTCCACCTTCTAAGACAAAACCGAATAAGATACCGAAAAATCCCAGGACAAGCCCCAAGATGGTAGTTATATCCATTGACCGATGTTCCTCCTGTGTAATCTTCATTAATAACTGCTTTGCAGATAATTCTTCATATACGTCTATACACTATTAATAACGTAATTCTTAACCGAAAACATTAGGTTTTTTGATCGTTTTTTATCAAGCCAACCAATATTATACAGCATTCTGCCGGATAATGACACGAGAAAGATTATTCCAAACTTTATAAATGGCATAATAGCGTGATATTAGGAGATATTAAGAGTTGTAAAGAGGTAATTAACCTTAATCAGTCATGGAGGTTGTTCAGATTACTGGGCTGCTGGACGATAAGAAAACTGTATAAAACTAAAAAAGATAAAACAGTCAGGTTGGTGAATGTGATGAAAATAGATGGTACCTCGATTTCCCCCGTCGGTAGTGTCCAGGCTGCGACTCGGGTATCGCAGACGAGTAAGGTCAATACGGTTTCAGAAAAGGATCAGTTGGCTGTATCTGAAAATGCGCAGGTTTTTCAAAAGCTGCTGCAAAAGATGAAGGAGATGCCGGACATCAGAGATGATAGGGTCAGAGCAATCTCGGAACAAATTGCCAATGGTGAATTTAACCTTGATGCAGCTTCTATTGCAGAAGGAATTCTTTCTCCAAGCGGGATGGAGGGAAAATAAGTGGCAGAATATGTAGCAGGTCTGGAAAATAACCTACAACAGCAAATTGCTTTCTATCGGCAGTTGGTCGAATTAGAACAGGAAAAGCAGAAAGCGCTCGTGGACAATGTTATTGAGAAAATAGAAAGCATCACCGCTCAGGAAGAAAAGATTCTGCTCGAAGTCGGACAGTTGGAAGAGGAAAGACTTTACTGGGCAGAATTTTTTGGCAAAGAGGTTGGCAAGAAAGCAGAGGATATTACCTTAACGGATCTGATCCAATATTCTCCGGGCTTTGAGCCGATTGGCCAGGAATTCGAAAAAGCCATTAGCCAACTTAAAAATTTACATGAAATCAATGCCAAATTGCTTAAAAGTGCTTTGAGTATTGCCGATTTTACATTGAGACTTCTAACGGGCCAAAAGCATACAACATACTCAAATCCTTCAAATAAAGGTGTAAAAAATGAATTCAGTCAAAATAATTTGATTAATAAGAGCATCTGATTTTCAATTCGTAAGATTCAAACACGACAGGTTTTTCTGCAATAAGCTCAAGGACTTGATAAAAAAGGAGTAACGGGTATGTACTCAACATTTATGGGGCTGGAAACAGCCTATAGAGCTTTAATTACATCGCAGGCAGCTACCGATACGACCGGCCAAAACATTTCCAATGCCAGTACTACGGGCTATTCGAGACAAGTCGCCAATTTGCAGGCAACAACGCCGCTGACGATTACTGCTAACAGCAAGGATTTGAGCATCGGTACGGGTTCTTTTTTAAGGGATATCACAAGGGTGAGAGATGCTTATCTCGACCAGCAGTACCGCAGAGAAACATCACAGTACGAATATTGGTCTGGAAAGGAAGCGACCTTAAGTCTGACTGAGCAGTTTTTTAATGAAACTTCGAATTACAGCCTTAGCTCCGATATGTCGGAATTTTGGAATGCCTGGAGTGATCTGGCTAATTTTCCGGAGGAAAGTGCCTCTCGTATCGTTGTCAGGGAAAAAGCAGTATCGCTAACGGAAACTTTTCATAATATTGATCAGCAGATCACTTCTTTGCAGAATGACCTTAATAACAGCGTTGATACAACGATCACGAAGATTAATACATTTTCCAATCAGATACAGCTGCTGAATAATCAAATCCGGAATGCTGAGATCAGAGGGGACAACCCAAATGATTTAAAGGACCAGAGAGACCAAATTGTTGATGAGCTGTCCAAAATTGTGCCGGTTACCGTGGAGGAATCCCTGGATCCCAATTTTACGGATAGATCCGTAGGGAATTATACGGTGAAAATCGGGAATTCCACTGCTGCCGATAATGTGCTCGTCACAAACGGCTTGGCATATCACCTACAGGAGAACCCGGTTCCGACAGATGCAGCCACGGGTTTTAGCGAGGTATGGTGGGAAGCTTCCGCGGACGGGACAAAAACTGCCGCTGAGGTTGATCTCGGGAGCGGCATGGGTTTTCTTCAGGCCGACATCGAAATGCGGGATACGTATCTGAGCGAATTTAGGGGCAATTTGAATACACTGGTTACGGTTATTGCCGATTCAGTCAATGCGCTTCACCAGTCAGGTCAAGGACTCACGACAGATACGGGACTGGACTTCTTTACCAGCTCGGATTTAACCAGTCCGATAACGGCCGCAAATATTATTGTGAATCAAGACATTCAGGATGACGTCAATCTCATTGCGTCTGGAATTGCGGATGCTACTGGAGTTTCGTCTGGTGACAGCAGTATTGCCCTGGCCATCTCGTCACTGTCATCAGGCTGGAACAGTCTGACGACCTATGCTTCCGTGCCGGCCAGTGTTACTGCGCTGGGAACCAGTTCAATCTTGGACTACTATGAAGGATTAACGGCAGAACTTGGTTCTGATGTGGAACAAAGCACCAGAATGGCTGAAGGCCAAAATGTACTTGCCACACAGCTCAGCAATTCCAGAGAAGCACTGTCAGGGGTTTCTTTGGATGAAGAGATGATTGATATGATTAGATTTCAGAAAGGGTACAGTTCGGCAGCCAGAATTGTGACGGTGCTGGATACCATGTTGGAATCACTTCTGGGCATGGGTGTCACGAAATAGGAGGAATAAGCGATGCGCATAACGAATAATATTCTCAGCAGCAACCTTTTGTCAAATCTGCAAAAATCCAGCAATAAAATGATTGATCTCCAGAACAACATTTCCACAGGCGAAGCAATATCGAAACCCTCGGATGATCCATCCAAAATTACGGCTATTCTAGGGCTGAAGACGAATATTACATCGATGGAGCAATGGAAGGACAATGCCAGCCAGGCACTTGACTATATGTCCAGTGTTGAATCGGTGACTGCCAACATGACTTCGATGCTGCAGCGGTTAAGAGGGCTTGCGGTCCAGGGGTCCAACCAGACCAATTCCCCAGAAGATCTGGGTGAAATTAAGAAGGAAGCTGATCAGATTATTGAACAACTCGGCGTCATGGCCAACAGCCAAGTCGGTTCACGTTATATTTTCAGCGGAACAAATACGGACACAGCCCCCTGGCCGGGAACGGGCCTTTGGACAGGTAATACCGAATCGCTGTCCGTCGAACTGGGCGCCAATGTCAGTTTTGATATTTCGATTAATGGCCAGCAGCTTTTTGGCGTCAATTCTGCGACCGGGGTCAGCGATTTTTTTACAGCGCTGAATAATTTTTCAACGGCACTGAATAATGGTGATTACACCGCAGTCGGCAATTCCATCTCGGATCTTGATTCGCTATTAAGCTCGTTTATCGATGGCCGGGCAGAACTCGGAGCGAAGATCAGCAGGGTAGAAACAATCAATAACAACCTTGAGACCAGTATCATCAATGCACAGACGAACCTGTCCAATCTTCGGGATACGGACCTGGCAGCAGCGATCGTGGATTATAACTCCACCATGAATACGTACCGGGCGGCGTTGTCGGTCGGCGCCCAAATTATCCAGCCTTCTTTGGTTGATTTTCTCCGATAAAGTCATTTTCAACAATGTTATCTTAAATTAGATTTGTTTTCTTCTTTCCACAGATAGTGATTGCCCGGAGGTGCCGGTATGATTAGCCTGCAGTTTAATCAGCAGTTTGCCAGAATCGGCTTGAATATTAATGATGCCAGTTATGAACTGAATAAAAAGCAGCCTAATTTACAGATTGATCAAATTAATCCGAATGTTCAGGTTCGAACATCACAACCGAACCTCGAAATTGACTCCAGCTCAATGCGCGAATCGATGGGGTTTGGAGGGATCTGGTTTATGCACCAAAGCCTTAAAGCGAATGCCGATGCTGAATTCCAACAGGACCTGGAAACGATCGTTCAAATGGGGCGTCAAATAGGCGAGATTGAAAATAATGTGCCGATTGGACAAGTGGTATTTCAAGCGATGGTCCCGCCCGAGAACGAGGTCACGATTGCTTCACTTGCACCCATTGAGATTCAGTATACCCCAGCTGAAGTTCATTCTAATCTTCAGCAGGGTGATGTTCACTATTCCACCGATTTGGGCGAGGTATCGATAGACGGCTTCAAGTATCCGTCTGTTCGTTCTTTTATTGAGCAGCAAGCCTACCTCGAAATCAAAGCGGTAGGACAAGCCATTGATATTAAACAATGAGAATGAAGATGAAAATGAGTATGAGAATAAGAATAGGAATAGGAATAGGAATAGGAATAGGAATGAGACAGACCAAGGAGGAAGAATAAACAATGGATGGCAAAGGAATTGAATCAGTTATCTTTTTTCCTGATGGAATACCCGGATTTGAAGAGTTAAAAGAATTTTCTCTGAATATTGAAGAGGATACTTTCCTGGCTAGGATGGATGCCGTCGCCAACCGGGAAATTGCTTTTTTTCTGATCCGGTCACAGCTCTTTTTTCCGGAATATTTGCCTCAGGTGGACTTGAGTTCGCGCGAAACAGAGATTTTGGACATTGCAGTTGCCGATAACGTGGATGTTTGGAATATCATTACCGTACACGCCAATGATCTGACCCAGTCGACCGTCAACCTGCGTGCTCCTCTGATTTTGAATGCGAGGACCCATAAAGGGGTTCAATTAATCCTAAGTGATGAGATTCATTCTTCCAGGCAGCCACTGTTTCCAACACAGCAGGATTCTATCGGAACAAAAAACGATCAAGAAGGAGCTGTGGACTGATGCTGGTTTTATCACGGAAAATCAATGAAAGAATCATGATCGGCGACAATATTGAGATTGTGGTGGTTGCGGTAGTTGGAGATCAGGTCAGGATTGGCATTGAAGCCCCCAAAGATATTAAGATTCTGCGCAGCGAAGTCTATGAAGAAGTGCAGAATCAAAATATGAAGGCTTCCGCTGCATCCAAACTTCCGGAAGCGGAATTATCCGACCAGCTGAAACAGATGCTTAAGGGGAATTTGCCCGGGAATAAAGAATAAAGAGCATACGATAAAAACTCTCTTAATTTTGGAGAGTTTGATTTTTAATAAAAATTGTGGTTACTTCGTTAAAAGATAAATTTTTGGAGTTAAGAGAGCAAGATGAGAAAGCTATCATTGGTCATGATTGTTAAAAATGAAGAGAAGGTCTTAGCCAGATGTTTGGACAGTGTTAAGCATCTTGTTGATGAAATGATTGTTGCGGATACGGGTTCCACGGATGATACGAAAAAAATTGCTCACGCTTATGGTGCTAAAGTATGCGATTATGTTTGGGAGGATGACTTTGCCAAGGCCCGAAATTTTGCGCTGAGTTACGCGGCAGGGGATTGGAATCTAATCCTCGATGCTGATGAAGTTCTTACACAGGGAACGAAAGAGCGTATTCAGCGCTTTATGGAGCAGCCTGAGGCCATCGGCAGAATCAAAGTGGTCAGTAAGATTAGGCAGGATCATGAAATAAGAACTTCCAGCACTTGGGTTTCCAGGTTGATTCCGAAAGGAATCTATTTTGAAGGCAGAGTTCATGAGCAAATTATATCAAACCTTCCACGGGTCAATACGGAAATCGAAGTGAATCATGACGGCTACTACGAAACGGACAAAACGGGCCGAAATTTACGTTTATTGCTACTCGAATTGGACAATCATCCTAGTGACCCTTATCTTCTATACCAGACGGCTAAACAATACAAATTATCCGGTCAATATCAGACGGCAAACGACTATTTCGAAAAGTGCTATCAATTTCTGGGTCGAAACGCAGGCTATAGAGATCTTGTTGTGATTGACTATCTTTACAATATTCTTGCCACCGGGAAACTACTTAAAGGACTTGGCATGATTGAAAAAGAGAGAGCACAGTTTGCTGATTATCCGGACTTTCATTTTGTATGCGCTCTTTTCTACATGGAACTTGTTTTTTCTGATGTGGACAAATATATTCACCTCTTTCCAGAAATTGAACGGGAGTATCAAACCTGTCTTCAATTGGGAGAGACGGATAAGTACAGCACAACGACAGGGACAGGAAGTTTCCTGGCAGCATATAATCTGGGCGTGTACTATGAAACAACAGGCGACATGACCAAGGCCAAAGAATACTATACCAGAGCTGCAGCAGATGGCTATGAATCAGCATCAACCCGGATGAAAGAGCTGAAATGAGAAAAATTTCTTCTCCAGAAAGACAGCATCTTAGCCGATAATATATTTAATACCATGTCAACCCTAATTCTAATATATCATGCGGCAGGAACTAGTGAAAAAATAATTGAGAGTCATGATAACTGACATTTACTGAAGGAAGTGGGACGCTTTGAAATTAAGCATCGGTATGATGGTAAAAAATGAAGAGAAAAATCTGGAAAGATGTTTGGAAAGCCTTAAGCCACTTTTAAACGCAGTATCTTCAGAACTTATCATTGTGGATACGGGCTCAATGGATCAGACAGTGGAAATCGCCAGAAAATACACGGATAAAATATATTTCCATCCCTGGGAAAATGACTATTCAAAAATGAGGAATATAACGGTGCAGTATGCCCAGGGAGACTGGTTTATGTTTGTGGATGCCGATGAAGAGCTGGTGGATCATAAGCCGATTGTTCAATTTTTGACAACAAAGGCATCTAAAAATATTAACGCAGCAGCAATCAAAATTAACAATATTTATCATTTTAATGAACCAAGCAAAATTGGCACCGGCGTCGTAACACGGCTATTTCGCAAGACCGCCGAATTTGGCTTTCGTGGCGTTATTCACGAAGAGCCTATCTTCAACCCGCCCCTGGCAGTCATTGATACCGTGCTGCTTCATTATGGCTATCCTGCCGATGATCCGGAACTTAAAAAGCGGAAGTTTAAGCTTTACGAGCCCATCCTACTGCAAGCCATCGAGAAGGACCCGGAGAATATTGGCTTATTATTTTATCTTTCCAATACGATTGCCACATTTAAAAATCATAAGGACGCCCTGGAGCCCGCAATCAGAGCTTACGAGACTGCCAAAAGAAAGAACTTGGATCCAGTAGAGTATTTCTATGTGTATGGCACCCTGGCTATTTTATACAACGATAATGGTGAGTACAAGAAGACTGTAGAAATAGCTCAGGAAGGCCTAGAATACAGGGAATGGGCCATTGACTTATGGTTTTGTCTCGCTAAAGCTCAGGGGATGTTAAAGAAATACCAGGAAGCCATTGCAAGTTACCAGAAGTTTTTATATTACGCTGAGAACTATGAACAGTATCTCGGAAAAGACCCAAGAATTTTGGCGAATTCGATCTCCAAAACAGAAGAAGTATACTATGACTTAGGCGTTATGTACAAGGAAATGAATCAGAAAGCTGATGCGCTGGAAGTACTGGAGAAGATCGAATCCATTGAATTGGTCGAAAAAGCTGTTCCTCATCAAATTGCGCTATATTTGAGCCTCGAAAAATATAAAGGGATTAAAGGTTTTTACAATAAAATAAAAGCATTTGCCAAGAGAGACCTGGAAAAAAGTTTTTGCCTGGCTTTAGAGTCTTTATTACTGAGTGAGAATGACGATAGAAGGAAAGAAGCAGCCGAACTTTTCCAAAACGAGGATACGGAGTATGGTTTATTAAATAGAATCAGGCTCTGGGATCAGGAAAATGTAAATCAGCTACTGGATGAGATCAGCAAACTACCGCTTAATGAGCTTGGGTTTTACTTTGGAGATGTGTTCTATTTCATCATGAAAAGGAAGATCTCTTTACACAGCATAAATCTTGAAATTCAGGAGCAGGAGCTGGAATTGTTCTTCAGATATCTGAATGAAAAATATCCAGATTTTGCTGTGTTGTGTGATACCTATCTGCAGAGTCAGGACAAAGATTCCACCCTTGAAGAACAAAGGGTTCACAAAATATTGCGGAGGATCATGCTTCAAACGGAACATCTTGATCAGGAAAAGTACGATCAGGTGCTGGATAGGTATATCAAAGACGGTATCGGTTATATCAGGAGAATCTACAGACTGGAAATATTTGAAGATGACAAACCCTATCTTCTGGCCGATAAGGAAGAAATATTCTTCTACTACCTTGATAAAGCCCGTTTTGTTGAAACTACCGATCGGGCCCAATATGTAAGGTATTTGAAAAAAGCACTTCTCGAGTATCCTGATATGAAAAAAGGAATAGAAGTGCTTTTGAACAGGCTGACAAAGAAAATGGACGATCAGGCGAAGCCTAGTGTCAGCGCCGAAATGCAGGAATATGCGCAGATTGTGAAAGCCAATCTGAAGCAGTTTATCCAGAACGGGATGTTCAAAGAAGCCAGAGAAATTATTCAGGGCTATGAGGAAATTATTCCGAATGATCCGGAAATTACTGAATTGAAGAACAGTATAGCTGCTATGAATATATAAATTAATGACCAAAATGCTGATGAACAAATGAACGAATGAACAGTAACAGGAGGGGTAAGCATGAAAGTAGTGATTCTGGCAGGAGGATTTGGGACGAGGATTAGTGAAGAAAGTCATTTGAAGCCGAAACCAATGATCGAAATAGGTGATGCACCGATCCTTTGGCATATCATGAAGTCCTATTCCTACTATGGTTATGACGAATTTATTATATGCTGTGGTTACAAGGGATACAAAATTAAGGAGTATTTTGCCGATTATTATCTGCATCGGTCCGATATTACTTTTGATTTTAAAAATAACAATGAGATGATCGTCAACAGCAATGTGGCAGAACCCTGGAAAGTGACACTTGTGGATACAGGCTTAAAAACCGAGACGGGCGGACGGCTTCAACGTGTACAAAAGTATGTCGGAGAGGAAACTTTTATGCTGACTTACGGTGACGGTGTTTCTGATATCAATATCAGCGAGCTTGTGGACTTTCACAAAGCATCCCGTAAAATTGCCACAATGACTGCTATACAGCCCGGCGGACGATTTGGTGTTCTGGAAATTGATGATAGTCAGGCTATTACCAATTTTGCAGAGAAGAACAAGGAAGACGGCGGCTGGATTAATGCAGGATATATGGTGATGGAGCCGCAAATCTTTGACTACCTGGAAGGGGACAGTAGCGTTTTGGAACGGGACCCTCTCGAAAATCTTGCTCGGGACAATGAGCTCATGGCCTATAAATATCAAGGTTTCTGGCAGTGTATGGATACGCTGCGTGATAAGATTCATCTGGACATGCTGGTTGAGAAAGGAACTGCGCCTTGGATTAAGTGGTAACAATGCTGGCGTTAGGTATATCAGGTATAAAGATTTGAGGAGACGTTAAATATGGAAAAGAAAACGCTTTTAGTGACTGGAAATCTGGGCTATATCGGTTCTACACTGGTACCTATCCTGACGGATGCCGGCTATGACGTGATCGGTTATGACATAGGTTATTATGATGACTGTTATTTGGTCCCTGCACCCCAGAAGCTTGTGAAGCAAATTAAAAAGGATATACGCGAAGTAACCGAAGAAGATCTGAAAGGTGTCGACTGCATATTGCATCTGGCGGGACTTTCCAACGATCCGTTGGGAGATCTCAGCCCCGATCTCACGGAGGAGATCAATTTCAAAGCGACGATCCGCTTAGCGGAATGTGCCAAGAAGGCAGGAGTAGGACGTTTTATCTATACCTCATCTCAGAGCATTTACGGGATCTCATCTTCTTCAAAAGAGGTGGATGAAGAAGGAGAGAAAAACCCGATCACAGCCTATGCCAAAACAAAATGGCAAAGCGAATGCGAACTGAGAAAAATGTGTTCAGATGATTTTGTGATTGTTTATCTTCGTCCAGCCACTGCCTATGGGGCAAGTCCGAACCTGCGGATTGATATTGTTTTTAACCAGTTTGTAGCTTTTGCGTTTACGAATAAACTTATCCAGATTATGAGCGACGGCACACCCTGGCGCCCGATGACTCATATCCGCGATATCACGGCTGCTTTTATAGCCTGCGTGGAAGCACCCTCGGAACTTATTAAAAATGAGGCTTTCAATGTCGGTACTGCCAACAATAATTTTACCGTAAGCCAGTTGGCTAAAGCGGCTCAGGGATGCGTACCGGGAACGGAGCTGATCTTCACGGGAGAACATACCGACCCCCGCAGCTATCGTGTTTCGTCAGATAAGATCCTTACAGTGCTGAAGGATTATTACAAACCTGAGTGGGATATTACGAAAGGCGCTGAAGAACTGATAAGGTTCTACGAGCTAGTCGGCTTTGATAAAGAGACTTTCACAGGCTATAAGTGTACTCGTCTGAAGTGCCTGAAAAAGCGTATCGCGGACGGGATGGTCGACGATGATCTCCGTATTAATAAATGTTAAATAAGTCTGATACCTTGTCAAAACCTAAAACATGGAACGTAAGGGTGGACAGTGGCATATGGATAAAAAAGCGAGTCTGACCAATAAAAGATTTTACCTGGGAAGGCGGGTGTTCTTAACCGGTCATACAGGCTTCAAGGGTGCCTGGCTTACTGCAATCCTGTATGCGCTGGGCGCAGAGACCAGAGGATATGCGCTTGCTCCCGAGGATGAATGCCTGTTTGAGAAAATCAAGGGCGGCAAAATGACAGACAGTGTGACGGGTGACATAAGGAACGCTGAGCACCTGAAGGAGGCACTTTGTTTTTTCAGGCCGGAAATTGTGATCCACCTCGCAGCCCAAGCCATTGTCCAGGACTGTTATGACGATCCGCGCAATGCCTATGAAACCAATGTTATGGGCACAGTGAACTTGTTTGAGGCTATCCGCGCCTGCGACAGTGTTAAAAGCGTTGTTGTCATTACGACCGACAAAGTGTATGAGAACAAAGGCGACGGTGCTGTGTACGCGGAGACCGATCCACTCGGCGGGGTTGACCCTTATTCCAGTAGCAAAACATGTATGGAGTATATTGCTGAGACGTACAAGCGATCCTATCTTCAGACCGGGGAGAGGATGGTGGGTGTTGCCACTGTTCGGGCCAGCAACGTGCTGGCCGGCGGTGACCACGTGCAGTCACGGCTGATCCCGTCCATATTAAGATCGATTGCGGCGCGAAAACCTGTCGAGCTTCGCAATCCTCGCCAGACGCGGCCCTGGCAGTCCATGCTAGACGCGCTGAACGGATACTTGTCTGTCGGACGCCTGCTGTATTCTAATCCCGGGGACTATTCAAGCCAATGGAACATCGGTCCCACCAAGGATGGAATCAGAGAGGTCCTGTGGGTCGTACGCAAAATGCAAGGCTTTTATGAAGGACCCGCAGAATATTTTATCGGTGAAGCCGCTTCGCAGGTGATAGAGTCAAAGACGCTGGGTCTGGACATAACGAAATCACTGGCAAAGCTTGATTGGGAACCTGAGCTCAGCTGTGACGATATGCTCCGTGAAATTGTGGGATTTTTCAAAGGTCAGCTTTCCGGCAGAGAAGAACGTGAACTCTGCCTTGAACAGATCCATCGATTTTATCATATCTACTTCTAATGACTGGCTGAACACTGGAAAGAAGGTTAATTCAATGAGTTTTACTAGAATTGAAACTGACGATGTTGCTGAATTTGCCCGGCAGGTCCGTATGGACGTTGCCAGGATAACAAACCGTACCAGGGATTCTCATATTGGCGGAGGCTATTCGTCTATTGATATTATGTCTGTCTTATACAAACGTATCCTGAATCTCACCAAAGACAATCTGGACGATCCGGGACGAAACGTCTTTATCCTCAGCAAGGGTCATATTGCGGCGTCTTACTATACCGTGCTGGCTCATATGGGGATCATTCCGATGGAGGATCTGGAAAAACACACGCAAAATGGGGAAAACTATGCCGGCCACACCCGCCGTTATGTTACGCCCGGTGTCGAGATGTCAGCCGGTTCGCTCGGGCACGGACCAAGTGTCGGTGCCGGAATGGCTTACGCCAAAAGGCTGCAGGGGCTGCCGGGCAATGTCTATGTCCTGATGGGTGATGGGGAGTGCAACGAGGGTTCCGTTTGGGAAACTGCTATGTTTGCAGCGAAATTCCATCTCTCGAATCTGGTACTCATTATAGACAGAAATCGCCTTCAGTCCTATGGAAGCGACGTTGAAGTCATGGATATGGGTGACATCAAAGCCAAATTTGCCTTTTTTGAATGCAATGCGCTTGAGATAAACGGCCACGACTACGATCAGATTTACCGGGCATTGATGACCGCCTGCGGACGCAACCAGTCCAAGCCCACTGTTATCATTGCGAATACCGTGAAGGGGAAAGGTGTGTCTTTTATGGAAAACCGTCTCGAATGGCACTTTAAATCCCCGAGTGACGAACAGCTTGTGATTGCGTTGAAGGAGTTGAGCAGATGAGAATCACCTATATCAACACCCTGACCAAGATGGCTCGAGAAAATCCTAAAATCGTCTGTGTGATTGGCGACACGGGTTTTTCCGTGTTTGAAGATTTTGAGAAGGAGTTTCGGGACCGCTTTGTTAACGTTGGTATTGCAGAACAAAATTTTGTCGGATTTGGTGCCGGGCTCGCGGCCATGGGGCTAAAACCCTATATCTACAATGTTGCATCGTTTATGACCCTGCGGGCAATGGAACAGATTGTGCTGGACGTATGTTTTCAGGAGAATCCCGTTGTCATGGTAGGTGTCGGCGGAGGTTTGGCGTACGGGAACGCGGGGCCGACCCATCATGCGCCCTTTGACATCGCGATGCTGCGGGTGCTGCCCAATATGAATATTATCTGCCCTGCTGATCCGGTGGAGATGCGGGCAGCCATGCTTGCTTCCGAGCACTTTGACAAGCCTCTTTATATCCGGATAGGACGCAGTGTAGATCCCATTGTGCACAACAAGGAAATCGATTTCCGGATCGGTAAGGCACTAAAAATGAGGGACGGCGGCGACGCGGTACTGTTTGCCACGGGAACGATGGTCAAGGATGCCGTCAAGGCCTGTGAGCTGCTCGAACATAAAGGAATATCCATGGCGCTCTACAGTATGCATACCATAAAACCTCTTGACGAAGAGCTCATATTAAATTGCGTCGGGAAATACAAGGCGATGTTTACGCTTGAGGAACACAGTATGATCGGCGGATTGGGCAGTGCGGTATCCGAAGTGCTGGCGCGGCATATGGGCAGCTTCAGCGTGAAATTAAGGCCTTTTGGTTTTCCCGATGATTTTGCTCCGGTGACCGGATCAAGGGAATATCTGAATGAACTGTACGGGATTTCCCCTGTAGGTGTTGCTGCCGGCATCGAAGAAACACTAAGTCAAAGATAGAACAAACGTTAAGGTGAGGACAATGAAATCAGTTCAGGAACTTTTTTACGAATTTGACCAAAAGCAAAAAAACATTGAGATTTCTATTAAAAAAATGAAATCCGATCTTGGACGGTTTACGAACGGTATTGTCCTCTACGGTGCAGGCAGTGCCGGGATTGCCTTCTTGTATGTTTTACGGGATATCGGAATTGAGCCAAAGTATTTTGCCGACGGGAGCGATGCCAAATGGGGCAGTTTTGTTGAAGGGCTTGAAGTTATCGCGCCGCAGGATATTATTCGCAGGGCAGGAGATAACACGCTGGTTATCGTTACCATCAATACGGACGGAAAAAGGTACTGCAAAAGCTTTGATGAAGCCTTGCGTACCGGCGGGCACACGGGAGTACATCAAAAACTGCGGGAATTCGGGTGCCGTCACTTGATAGACTATACGTTTTTCAGAAGATGCCACGCGTTGTTTGATGGAGATAGGTATAACCTGCCTTCGTGCTCGGATGTCTACCAGATGAGCAGTCACAGGGGCGATATCGAGAAAGTCTATCAGATGCTTGCGGACGACCTCTCCCGGGAAGTATTCCTGAAGATCCTTGAATTCAGAATGCTGGATGATTCACTTGCCATTCCGACGATGACCCAGGAAAAGCAGTATTTTGAAGATGACTTTTTAAAAAAGCGCCCGGATGAGGTTTTTGTGGACTGCGGGGCTTTCAACGGGATTAGTCTGCAGACGTTCCTCGGAGAGAACGATAATACGTTTCAAGGCTACTACGGCTTCGAACCGGACGGGAGCAACTTTAAACGGCTGGAAGATTATGTGGCCGGAATGCCGGAGGATATCCGAAAAAAAATCAATCTTATTAAAGCCGGTGTTTACAGTCATGACAGGGGTGTAAACCTCTATTCGCTGAATGGCCCCGGCAGTTTTGTAGCGGATATCGGAAAGGAACGCATCAGGACGGTTACGATTGATGAAACTCTTGGCGGGGTCCAGGCGACCTATATCAAAATGAACATCGAGGGTTCGGAGATTGAAGCCCTGAAAGGTGCAGAACAGACGATATGCAGGTACAAGCCCCGCCTCGCAGTGGCCGGCTATCACAAAACATGGGACTTTTGGGAGATCCCTTTAATCATAAAACAGTATAGGGACGATTATACACTATATCTGCGGTCTTATATGAATCATATTTCGTTTGTGTATTATGCTAACTAATAAAGTTCAATGGAGGAAGTGTCAAATGCGACTAAGGGAAGTACAAAATGCATATAAAAAGGCTGAGATTACCCGATTCGAAGCTAATAAATTGATAATGCCAGTATTGGACGTTCTATATGACCTTTCAGATTTAATAAAGGAATCGTGTATTTCCAAGATAGAGCTTGATGGAACAAATATTGTCTTTACAATCGAATATGAAAAAGAACAAATCAAACTCTGTGCAGAACAAGGCGCCTGCATTTCGGTTGTGTCCAATATTCTTGCGACAAATACTGTTGAAGCGGAATTGGAAGATAATCTGTACGAACTTATCCCAGAAAATGCTGTAGTATTTGACATTGGAGCAAATATCGGATGGTATTCCGTTTGTATAGCCAAACACCATCCAGATGTTCAGGTATTCTCATTTGAACCGATCTTTTACACGTTTTTATATTTAAAAAAGAATTTGCAGCTGAACAGTTTAAGCACAGAAAGAATCTATAACATTGGATTGTCCGATGAAAATAAACAGGCCATTTTTTATTTTAATAATAAATGTACAGAAACCAGCTCCATGAGAGACCTGAAATATATCAATGATGAATCTCAACAAATAGAATGCAAAATCCGTCGGTTAGACGATTTTTGTACTGAACAAAAAATTGATCATGTTGACTTCATAAAATGTGATGTGGAAGGTGCTGAGTTTTTTGTTTTCCGTGGCGGTTTGGGAACGATTAAAAAAAGCAGACCAGTCATATTTACCGAAATGTTGCGGAAATGGTCCTCGGCATTTGATTACCACCCAAACGATATTATTTTACTTCTCGCAAGTTTGGATTATGTCTGTATTGCGTTAAACAGAAATGGAAAGAAACGCATCTTGATGGAGGTTAATGAAGATACTGAAGAAATGAATTATTTGTTTATACCGCAGGAGAAACTGGCTGAAACAGTGTCGAAATTGAAGGGTTTTACTAATGGATAATCAGCTAAAGAAGTATACGAACACTATAATTAATGATTGCCTTAAGGACGGAGATGTATTTCTTGTTACCGGGGCGGATGGATTCATTGGTCGGAATATCGTAAAATTTCTTAAGAAATTTTTCATTGCGAATGGATTTACATCTTCAAAGATAACTGCGGTTGTGCATAATTTGGATAAAGCTCGTCAGACCCTTGGAGAATCCAAATATTTAGAATTGATCTTTCAAGATATTACTAAAGAATTTTCATTAGAAAACAAAGCGGATTATATCATCCACGCTGCCGGAATATGTGACACAAAAAGGTGTCAAGAAGACCCGATGCAGGTAATGGAGGTCAATGTTAACGGCACAAAAAATTTACTTGAATTTGCAGTTCGAACTAATGCCAAAGGGGTGTTGTTGATTAGCAGCGCAAGTGTATATGGAAAAAGCTCAAATGCAGTATTGTCTGAGAGTGATATTGGGTTTATAGATTATGGAAATATTAATAATGTGTATGCGATTAGTAAACTGAATACTGAATTTTTCGGTGCGTTATATCTCAAAGAATATCAATTGCCGATAAAAATTGTTCGTCCGTTTCATTTATATGGATCAGAAATGCATCAGGACAATACTGTCGCTGAATTTATATCCTGTGCAAATAATAATCGTGACATCATCATTCATTCGAACGGGCAGCAATTAAGAAATTTTACCTACATCTATGACGCAGTAGAAGCTATGGTTCATGTAATGTTTCATGGAGAAATTGGACAGGTCTATAATATAGGCAGTAAGAGTTCAACAATTTCGATATTAGATCTCGCTAAAAAAATTCAGCATGCCGCAAAGGGAAAGACATTTGACATTATTGTGGAATCGTCTGGATTAACTGTTCCAAGCAATTATTTGGATATGGTTCCGTCGACCTTGAAAATTGAACAATTGGGATGGAGCCAACGAGTCGATTTGGATGAAGGTATCTCGTTGTTCTTCTCATCAAATTGACAGTTCACGATTGTATAAACTCAATCATAGCTGGAGGACAAGGCCATGACTGTATCTGAATATATTTTTGATTTTTTGCAAAAAAAAGGACTTAAAACAGTTTATATGGTATCAGGGAGTTCCGCCATGTGGCTGACCGACGCACTCAAGAACAACGAAAGACTTCAGGCTGTTTGCTGCCATCATGAACAGGCAGCTGCCATGGCAGCCGCCTGTTACGGTAGAGTCGGAGGAGTACCCGGCGCGTGCCTCGTTACTATTGGACCGGGAGCTACCAATGCTATTACGGGAGTAGCTGGTGCCTATGTGGATTCCTGTCCAATGTTCGTGTTGTCCGGACAGGCTAACTCCCGGATCTTGCAGTATCAGATAGATACCGGAATTCGCCAGAAAGGTACCCAAAGTCTCAACCTGGAGCCGCTGGTTTCATCGATCGTCAAATACTTTGCTGCCGTCATGGACCCCAAGGATATCCGCTATCATATGGAAAGGGCCTATTTTGAGGCCATGAACGGGAGAAAAGGCCCGGTATGGCTGGATGTTCCCGTCGATATTCAGAACAGGCAGGTTCCTGACGAATTAGAAATGGAAGGCTTTATTGTCCCCGAGCAGGTTTGCGAAGATTTTGATATTTTTGAGATCGTTAATATGATTAAGATTGCAAAAAAACCCTTGATCCTGGCTGGATATGGCGTAAGAAGCGCCGGCGCATCAGATATGTTGAAGGCATTTTCTGCAAAATATCAAATTCCGGTTGTTACCTCCCGCGGCGGCATTGACGTTATCGAATCTGATCATCCGCTCTTTGTCGGAAGACCAGGAAGTTATGGTGACAGAGCTTCACACTTTGCAATACAGAACTGTGATTTACTTTTTATCCTGGGCAGCAGGCTTGCGGTTTCCACGATCGGATATTATCCAGAGAGGCTTGCGGGTGAAGCAAAAAAAATCATGGTGGATATCGATACGAAAGAGCTGGATAAAAACGATGTGTCTGTTGATATAAAACTCTGTTATGATGTAAAAAGCTTTTTGGAGAAGATGCTGGCTGCTGAAGCGAAAGTTATGATGGATGACAGGATGGAGTGGCTGGAATTCTGTTTGAATAACAAGAAAAAGTATCCCGTTGTGCAGGAAGAATACCGTCAGGAACATCCGATCAACAGCTATCATTTTACTGAACTGCTGACGGAGCAGGTTCCCGAAAATACAAACATTATTGTGGACACGGGCAGCGTGTGCAATATTGTATCTCAGACATGGAAGATTAAAAGAGGACAGAATTATATAATTTCTGGAGGGCTTTCCAGTATGGGCTTTTGGGCGGCTTCTATCGGGGCTGCGGCGATGTCGGATAAAGTCATTGCTCTGGCGGGGGATGGTTCCGCGCATATGAATATCCAGGAACTGGCTACACTGAAATATAATGACCTTCCTATAAAACTATTTGTTTATAACAATCATGGCTATCTGCTGATACGGCACAATCAGCACAATTATATGAACGATCGTTTCCTTGGCGTTGGCCCTGACAGCGGCTTAGAAATGCCTGATTTTTGTGCTGTCGCTTGCGCCTACGGTATCAAGGCCGTAAGAATCTCTAACAGAGAAGAGATCGCAGATAAGGTACACGAAGTCCTAACTTACGACGGGCCGGTGGTCTGCGAGGTTATGGTGCAGGAATTTGGCATTATCGCACCGAGAATAGCCTCCAGAGTAATGCCGGACGGCACCCTAAAGGCTGCAGAATTCGACGATTTGTGGCCGTTCTTGGATAAGGAGTGAATGACAAATTTCATTTAAGTTTCAGCGTAGTTCAATACGAATCAAGGATGGAGGTTATCATGGGAGATGTCAAAGTCGCTGTCCTGGGCAGCGGAGTTTCGGGGCTTTCTGCGGCGTATACATTAAGGAGAAATGGAATAGAGGCGGCAGTCTTTGAGAAGAAGAACCATTATGGGGGCCTTTGCAGCAGCTTTACGGTTGACGGATTTACCTTTGACACCTTTGCTCATCTGGCTTTTTCCAAAAATTCGTATTTCAACGGCTTATTTGAAGATAAAACGGAATATTTTGTTCATATGCCCGAAGCACTGAACTATTATGATGGTATCTGGGTAAGAAATCCTGTCCAAAACAATCTCTTTTCACTAAAGGTTGAGGAGAAGATAGAAATTATCAAAGGCTTTATCGGACGCTGGGATAGGTCAGTTTTTAACTTTGATGACTGGCTGAGAAACCAGTACGGTGACTATTTTACCGATCATTTTCCAGCTAGATACACAAGAAAATACTGGACGGTGGAATCCTGTGAGCTGGAATCAAAATGGGCGGAAAATAGAATGTATAAGCCATCCATTGACGAGGTGCTTCGCGGAGCAATGTCTGAGGATACGCCAAATGTGCATTATTCCAAGGAAATGCATTATCCGAAGTTCGGCGGCTTTCAAGCATTCCTGGCACCATTAGCCGAAGACGCGGATATCCGCTTCTCGATGGAAGTCTGCGAAATCGATCAGAAAAGCAAGACACTGAGCTTTTTGAATCATGAACCAATGGCATATGACAGGCTCATCTCGACAATTCCGCTTACGGAGCTGATCCCGATCATGAAGAATGTACCCTGGGAAGTGAGGAAGTCTGCTGAAGGGCTGGATTACACATCTGGAATTATGGTTTCGCTGGGATTTAACAGAAAGAATGTCTCACCATCCTTGTGGTTTTATATTTATGATGAAGAGATATATCCCTCAAGGGTCTATTCACCGAGTATCAAGTCGCCGAACAACGTACCGGAAGGCTGCAGTTCTATTCAAGCGGAGATCTATTTTTCAAAGAGGAAGCCCTTGACGGAATTGCCGGAAGTTATCGCCGAAAAAGCAATTGAACAGATGGCGTGGATGGGTCTTTTCAAAGAGAATGAGATTTTGGTTAAAGATGTGCGAGTTGAAAAATATGCTAATGTGATGTTCACGCCGGAAATCTATCATAACCGAAAAATCGTGCGCGACTATTTGGATTCTGTGGGAATCTTATATGCCGGTCGGTTCGGAGAATGGGATTATCTATGGGTAGATCAGAGCCTGCTGAGCGGAAATCGGGCTGCGGAAAAGCTGGTAGACGATCTTTAAAGACGAATACCCTGCTAAAACAATTATTTAAAGGTTGATTAGGTAGCGGTGAGAGAAAATGAATGTGACTATAAAACAGTTACTGCAGAATTTGCAATTTGATACAAAGAAAGATGGTTGCGCTTGTGCACTGGATGGAAATCAACCAGTAATCATCTATGGTGCAGGCTATTGCGGTGCCTTGTTCTGTGAACTGATGCTGAAAGCTGACATAAGACCGGTCTGCTTTTTCGACTGTAACGAAGCCAAAGCGGGCGCTGAAATGATGGGAACGAAGATATGCCTACCAAAGACCCTGGAAAATTCCGAGCAATACTTTGTTGTCGTCTGCATGTTTCAGAAAGGAATTCTTTTCGATCAAATTAAGGAAATGCTGACAGGTATGGGCTATGCCCATGTCATACACGTTTACGAAATCAGGTATGACAGGAAGTTTTTCAACGGGCAAAATTTAATTATTTCACCCGACTTATTGTTGTTGAGAAAAAACAAGTCCTCTATTGAAAGAGTACACGGTTTGCTCAGTGATGAATTATCCAAGGATACCTACCTGAAATTGATGGAATTTTTGATACAGGATTACGATGCTTCTATACCGTCTCTGCCAATAAGGGAACAGTATTTTGCTTATGACGTATATGAGCGGAAAGATAACGAAGTTTTCGTTGACTGCGGAGCGTTCAAAGGCGAGGTCATGGATATCTTTATAAGCAGAAATCATGCAAAATTCAGAGAATATCTCGCAATCGAACCGGACACAGCGTATGTAAAGATTTTGGAAAAAAAGAAGAAAGAATACGGTGACGACCGAATTGCGATTCTTCCTGTTGCTGCAAGTGACAGCATCGGTATCGTAAACATCCGAAATTATGCTAATGAGAACTTAGTTGTGGTTGCTGATGGAGAATCAAGTGTCAATTGCCTGCCGCTGGATTATTTGCTTTCGAAAAAAATCCCGACATTGATTAAAATTGATGTGGAAGGGTATGAGCAAAATGTCTTAAACGGAGCTGAAAGCATGATCAAGGCCTATCAACCTGTACTGGCCGTTGCGATTTATCACAAAGAGCGGGATTTTTGGGAAATCCCGTTGAAGATAAAAGAAAAATATCCGTTTTATTCATTGTTTATCAGAAGCTATATGAATATTCAGGAGACCATTTTGTATGCGGTGCCGCCTAGCAGAAAGGTGAGGATGGTTTTAAATGAAATATCTTGACAAATATGGCATGCGAATGTCCAAAATTGGCTTGGGGACCGGCAGATTCGGAACGCTTGTTGATGAGAGAACATCTTTCGAAATGCTTGATCTATTTATTGCTGGCGGAGGAAATGTCATTGATACGGCAAAAAACTATTATGAATGGGTTGAAAACGGTCGTGGAGCCAGTGAAAAAACAATTGGAAAATGGATGGATTCCAGAGGAACGCGTGATAAAGTATACATTTCCACTAAAGGTGGCGTCAGAAACGAGGGAAGAAAGTTTTTTATCAATCTCAGCAGAGACAACCTGTGCTGCGAGTTCAAAAGCAGCCAGGATGCGCTGAGGAGAGAAAAGATCGATATCTATTTGCTGCACCGCGATGAGCCTGAACGTCCAGTAGAGGAGATCATGGAAACCCTTCAGCTTATTGCTGAAATCGGAGATGTCAAGGCCATCGGGGTATGCAACTGGAGTGCGCAAAGAATTGCATCTGCCAACACATATGCTGAAAGGCAGGGATACAAGCTGCTTACCATGATCCAGACTTGGTGGTCGATTGCGGCCTATACAGACGAGATGTGGAACGACCTAACAACAACGCATATGGACCAGAAAACTTATGATTATATTAAAAAGAATGATCTTGTTGGGATGGCTTTCACTTCTCAGGCCAAAGGCTTTTTTCAAAAGGCGGCGGCTGTTGGTCTTGACAAGCTGGATGGTTTTCTGAAACAAAGGATTGCGACAGAGAACAATCTAAAGATTCTGGAAGGTATTACCCAGTACTGTAGAGAGCATCATTGTTCACCGACGGCTGTAGTAAACGGGTATATCACATCAAATGACGTTGACGGGATAGCACTTGTCAGTTGCTCAACAATGGAGCAGTTGACGGATATCCTGGACAACTGCGACATAGAGGTTGAAAAAAGTTTTATACGGCATATTGACAGCCTTCGTTGAGCTTGTGTAAATCAAATTATGTCGTTATCAAGGAGAGTCTTGGCTTTGCTGTATTATGCCAGGATAGTTAGGAGTACATGATGGTTAATAATATCGATTTGTGCGTGCAAGTCCTTGAAGCTGTTCAGACACTTTCTGAAGCGTCGGACTATGTCATGGATCTATGTCGGAATGGCGGCGGCGGCTTTGAAAGTTATACATCACAGATGAGGGTAATGCTTTCTGCACTGGAGGAACCGCTCAATGTATTGGCAGAAGAAGAACCAGCGCTGACAGCGCAACTTTTCAAGGAAAATGCGGAATATTCACTGGAACGTATCTGTAAATTGTATAAAAATGACCGCAACAGAGCCGCTGAAAAGATTGAATTTGAATTATATCCAATCATCTGTGAATTGTACGTTGACATTTACTTCTACGGTGTTATCTATCCTGATAAAGAAAAAATACTTGATTACTTTAAATCGGACATGCCGAAGCTCTGTCCACTGCCATATGCAGAACAGTCGGAAAAAAACGGCGAATATAAATATGAGCTGTCCATTGTCGTACCGGCATATAATCACCTTGATACGACCATACAGTGCCTGAACAGCCTTCTGCAAAATATACCCGAAGGTCTAAAGTTTGAGTTAATCCTTTTTAATCATGGTTCCAGTGATGGGACACAGGAATATTTTGAAAGCCTGTATCCGACAAAACAGATTGATTTTAAAAATAATGTGAAAACGTTAAGCGTTCTAGGTCGTGTTATTGAAGGAAAATATTTTTTATTTGTTTCCAATGATGTTATTATTACCTCACGTTCCATTGAAAATCTGCTGACCTGTATAAAATCAGACGAAAAAATTGGCATGGCTGCGTCGGTAGCTCCCAATATATCCAATTTGCAGTCAATTCCAGCCGAATACCAGGGTATAGAAGAACTGAATAATTTTGCAGAGAAAAATAATATCAGCGATCCGTTCAGATGGGAACAACGAGTCCGGCTGACTCCGCCAGTATGTATATTTTCAAGCATAAACCTCTACGCTTATTCGTTTTTGGGATATGGTTATATATATCAAGAACGTGGTGTTGCTTTTGGTGATGATAGTTCAACGATGTTGCTGAGACGGAACGGATATAGAAACCTGCTTTGCAAAGATTCATATGTTCATCATTTTGGAAGCGTGACAATAAATGATGATATTGCAAAAAGCAAGGCTAAAAGTGATGTCTATACAATAGGTCGATTTGATTACAGGCGTATTTTTGGTATAGATCCCTGGGGAACAGGCTACTGTTACTGCTATGCCCTTATGCAGGCACTTGACCCCTGCAATGTGGATCATACCGACATCCTGGGTATTAACTGTGGAATGGGAGAAAACTCGCTGCATATTCGTGAACTTCTGAAACAGAATGTAAAAAATACTAACGTCACCCTTTACAATGTCACGGACGACAACACCTTTGCTCCAGACCTGAAAAGTTTTTCGGACAGATTTGAACGGATGGATTCTCTTGATGACATCAATAGGGTATTTGAGGGGCAACTATTTGATTACATCGTTATAGAGGACGACTTCAAAAAACGGCCTTCGCCAATGAATTATCTGGAAACTCTATACGCGCGCCTAAAACCCGGCGGGAAACTTGCAGTCTGCATACGGAGTAAATTAACAGGGCTGGACATAGTTAAAATGGAAAAAGAATTTTGCAGGAAATTTGGTGCTAAGCGGATTGATGGAAATGATGGGACGGATTGGATGGTCATAGAGAAGAATCATTAGTTTAGTATAATAACAGTTTTGTCCGTTTCCCATTTACAGAAACAGATTTATCCTAGTTCCAGATACGCCATAAAAGCGGAGTGACCAAGCCGTTTGAACGGATTAAAAGGGTTGAGACCGGATTCATGCACCAAAGATGCTTTTTTCCAGCATTATCGAAAAGCCAACAAATAAATGGCATTTTATTCCATAAAGATGTATCATCCAAAGCGACAATATCCCCTTCACTAAAGGTAGTTTAAGGGGTGCTGCAAAAAGCTTGAAGGCGTCCAAGACTCCTATTAAGCCAAGATAAGTCGTGCTTGAAAAACCGGCTGAACGCTGACTAAGAAGGCGGTCTATTGCCAAGAAACTGCTCAAGAATCGGCACCTTCGGGTCTGTTGACAAACGGTGTAGGATAAACTCAATTTAAAATTTGACTATTTTTTAATTTACTATACTAGTGTACTCAAATTCTAAAACGACGAATTTTTAACTTCCCCCAAGGGTCTTGTTAACTAAGAAATATCACCCGCCAAAATGGTATAATGAAAAAGGGTGAGTTGATGATGACAGAGCAAAAAAACAGACAAAACCGGATGCTGTGCGTATTAATGGAAGACCTTGTACCTAAAGGACACTTCCTTCGGAAGCTGGATGCGGCAATAGATTTCAGTCTACTACCTTCTTTACGCATTCCTGAGTACATGAATCCATTAGAAAAGCAGTCATTAAAGAAGAGTTTCTAAAGAAAAACGTAAGCAGAACCTTGCCGCTTTTCCTTCCATAAAGCGTATCCATTTCTATGACCGAAGTTTCTGGATTAGATTCAATAAAAGCCTTGAAGTCATCATAAGTTCGTCCGAGTCTGTGAGTCTGTACTCACTTCATTTGAAGAAGAGCCTTCTTGTATGGCTTGTACCTTACCTTCCTCGGAAGGTCGATGTTTCTTGCTGTGAAAACATTCATGTCAAAGTAGTTGTACAGAGTCCTCTGTAAACAGGGGATTTCCTTACGGTGATTGGCAAATATATGCGCAAGCGACTGTCCTTTAAGGACAAGCGGAGAAATCATGTCGTCAAGCTTTGACAGCTCATTAGGCGTGATATCGAGACCTTCCCTTGATGATTTCAGCAAGTCTTGGTAATTTGCATCTGCTACTTTAGCACGGTAATATTGCTGCTTTTCTGCGCGGCATACGATTGTACGCTCACATCCGTTGCACACATGCGGAAAGCGTAAGAGAGTCTGACACTTTACAGGAGCAAAACTGGAGCAAATTCTTAAACAGTTCAAAGTGGGGCATCTCTTGCATAAATGATTGCAGGAATCGCTGCATATATGCTTCTTTATGCATTCTCTGCGCTTGCTGCAGCTGATGACATCAGTCTGTTTGTTTCGTCTGCTTTTTATCCTGTTTCTCCGAACTTCTTTAGAAATAGTGGTAGGATCTTTTTCTAAACGATCAGCGATCACCTTGAGCGTGAATTTTTGGTTCAGCGCGTCTTCTATATAGTGTCTATCCTCTAGTGTTAAGCGTTTTCCTTTATTAGCCTTCTTGTGTTTCATAATTAACTACATCTCCTGACATGATCAGGACAGATATCCAGTTAATCTTAACAAAACAAAATCCGGCTGCAACACTAAATTCTGCTTTCTGCAATACTAACTTCTGATTAGACGCTCAAAACGGAAGTTAGATTTTCATTTAAGGGGTATGTAAAATACTGCAAGTAACAATTGCTAATTTAGACAGAATATATTAAAATTATAAAAAAATACATTTAGAGGAGAAAAGTGGTAAAAATGTTTAAATTAAGAAAAAGTTATTTAATTATCTTTACAGTATTAATTCTGATGGTAAGTAGTGTATTTGCTTATGCGGCAATGGTAGGGGATCAATTAACATTTGCGGCTGAGGAAGGATGGCAAAGAATAGAAAATACAAATCCGAGTTTCTCATATTTACCATCAGGTTGGACTATAGCATCTCAAACCCATTACTCTGGTGGTAGTTCTACCTACGCGACAGCTATTGGTTCGAGTATACAATTTAATTTTACTGGTGATAAAATAAGATTAATCTTTAGTAAGCATGAAAACCTAGTAACAGCTGATGTAAATATTGATGGAGTTATAACAAACGTTTCTTTTGGATCAGGAGTTCAGCCGAGAACATTAGTATACGAGAATTTAACATTATCTGATCAAGAACATTACTGTATTATTACGAGTACTGCTATAGGCGCAAGTTCATACTTTGATTTTGACGCGATTGAGATAGATAATAATGCAGAAATTAAATCGTATGATAACACTATCGCAGTTACACCAAACACACCATCTGACTTAAGTGTTACCGCAGGTGATTCTCAAATAGACCTAACTTGGACAGCCATTACAGATGCAACCGGTTATAATGTAAAAAGAGCTACTATTGCTGGAGGACCCTATAATACAATTGCTAATAATATCACAGCATCTGATTATACTGATTCTTCAGTTACTAACGATACAACATATTATTATGTAGTATCTGCAATAAATGCAGAAGGAGAAAGTTTAAACTCAAATGAAGTATCAGTTACTCCCATTGCATCAGTAGTTACAGGAAATGCAATACTTGTCATCACAATGACAAATGGAAATGTCAAAGAATACGATTTATCCATGACGGAGGTAAACGACTTCATTGACTGGTATGACGAAAGAGCAGCTGGATCGGGTGAGGCCTATTTTATTTTTAATAAGGATTACAACTTAGGACCATACCAGAGTCAAAATGAGTATATTGTTTTTGAGGCGATTTCAAGTTTTGAAGTTAAGCAGTATTAAAAAATGCGATAGGAGAGAGCCCGGGGAATTTCTCGGGCTTTTTGCATATAAACAAAGTTGATAAAAAAATACTCTGAACAAAATATTTAATGAAAAAGAGAGAAAATAAGAGTAATTTAAAGGAAAAAAGATCTAACCATATGTATATGCTGATATTGGTCCTAAAGAATATTTTCAAATGTACGAAAATAGTAGTAAGAGCAGGTTTCCCTTGCCGGCGGAAACCTGAAACAATGAAAATCGCATGGATGCGAGATATCAAATTTCATGGAGGGAAAAACAATGATAGTCAACACCAATTTATCGAGCCTGAGTGCTCAAAGAAGCCTTAACACAACCAACAAAGCCATGCAGAGTTCCTTGGAGAAACTGTCTAGCGGCTACCGCATCAACAAAGCAGCTGACGATGCTGCAGGTCTGGCCATCAGCGAAAAGATGACCAGCCAGATCAACGGCTTAAACCAGGCTGTTGACAACGCTGAAAGCGCCATTACACTGATTCAGACCGCAGAAGGTGCTTTAACTGAAACCCACAGCATTCTCCAAAGAATGAGAACCCTTGCTGTTCAGGCAGCCACCGATACCAATACGTCCGCTGACCGTACTGAAATTACTCTTGAAATCACTCAGCTGCAGACAGAAATAACGGATATCTCCAATAGAACCCAGTTCAACGGACAGAATCTGCTGAACACTGCAAACAATTCCTTCACGTTCCAGATCGGTGCCAACTGCGGTCAGACATTGAATGTTGCTCTTGGCCAGATGAATGCGACTTCGTTAGGCGTTGGCGGTACTTCCATCGACCTGAGTTCGCAGACCGGTGCCGCGGCAGCGATTACAACCATCGATACTGCAATTAAGTCGGTTTCCGACGAACGTGCCAAACTTGGTGCTAACCAGAATAGACTTGAGCACACCATTGCCAACCTGAATGTTGCTTCTGAGAACCTGTCATCCGCCAGATCGACGATTAAAGATGTCGACATGGCTGCTGAAATGTCTGAATTCACCAAGAATCAGATTATCAGCCAGGCTGGTGTTGCGATGCTGGCTCAGGCCAATCAGGTTCCGCAGAATGTTCTGAAGCTTCTATCCTAATTCTAATGTATGAGACGAATTTCTCTGAGTTTTAGCTAAAAACAAAATAATGGAAATCGCAAGGATGCGAGAAATCATAATTCATGGAGGGAAAACAATGATAGTCAACACCAATTTATCGAGCCTGAGTGCTCAAAGAAGCCTTAACACAACCAACAAAGCCATGCAGAGTTCCTTGGAGAAACTGTCCAGCGGCTACCGCATCAACAAAGCAGCTGACGATGCTGCAGGTCTGGCCATCAGCGAAAAGATGACCAGCCAGATCAACGGCTTAAACCAGGCTGTTGACAACGCTGAAAGCGCCATTACGCTGATTCAGACCGCAGAAGGTGCTTTAACTGAAACCCACAGCATTCTCCAAAGAATGAGAACCCTTGCTGTTCAGGCAGCCACCGATACCAATACGTCCGCTGACCGTACTGAAATCGCTCTTGAAATCACTCAGCTGCAGACAGAAATAACGGATATTTCCAATAGGACCCAGTTCAACGGACAGAACCTGCTGAACACTGCAAGCAATTCCTTCACGTTCCAGATCGGCGCGAACAATGGACAGACGCTGGCTGTTACACTTGGCCAGATGAATGCCACTTCATTGGGCGTTGGTACGGGTGCCATTACGTTGACCACGCAGACTGGTGCCGCAGCAGCGATTACAACCATCGATACTGCAATCAAGTCAGTTTCCGACGAACGTGCCAAACTTGGTGCGAACCAGAACAGACTTGAGCATACCATTGCCAACTTGAGTGTTGCTTCTGAGAACCTGTCATCTGCCAGATCGACCATTAAAGACGTCGACATGGCTGCTGAAATGTCGGACTTCACCAAGAATCAGATTATCAGCCAGGCTGGTGTTGCGATGCTGGCTCAGGCCAATCAGGTTCCGCAGAACGTTCTTAAATTATTGTCCTAAAGATTCGTTTTCTAAATAGCCGGCATAAATAAAGAGCTGGCCGGGTCATCTCGGTCAGCTCTTCTTCCAAAAGAAAACGCATCGTAACTAAGCATATAATATCATTTGCGATTTAACATAAGCACAGCTATATTGTTCGTTTTTGCATACTAGAAAAATCCATTATGAGGAGGAATTAAAGATGGTTAGCGCTGTCCAGCCAACTAACCTGAATCCGGTAATGCCGCAGGATACTTTTCCTGGCCAGAAACTTGAGCAGGGGAAAAATGAGGCACCCCGTCTGGTAGTCGATCAGAAAGACAATGCTGCTTCGGCCAGGGAAGAACTTCCGAGGGAGCAAGTCGAACAGGCTGCGGAAAAAATGAACCGGCTGATGGGGCTTTTTAATAAAAAGCTGCAATTTGAAGTCGCCGAAAAATCCGACAGGATTGTCGTTAAGATCATTGATCAGGAAAGCGGCGAGATCCTGAGTGAAATCCCGCCGGCCAGAGTTGTCGAAATGCTTGAATCCGTTCAGGATTCGGTAGGCTTACTGGTGGATGAAAAAGCCTAGGGAAAGGGGATACCATCATGACATCGAGTTTATCACTTTCCGGAATATCCGGATATGATTTCAGCGGGATCACCGAAGCATTAATCAGCAACTACAGCAAACCGCTGACAACGATGCAAAACAGCCTGAGCAGTCTTCAGGAAGAAAAATATGCCTGGCAGGATATCAATACGCGGTTGTCAGCGCTGGAAAATACCCTGGCTGATTTGAAAAAGTCTTCAACTTGGACAGGGACTTCTGCGGTATCGAGCAATGAAACCATCCTGACAGCTTCCAGTGGCTCTTCGACGCTGAAGGGCGTTTATGCGGTTGAAGTGATCCAGCTGGCCAAAGCACAGACGGCTGCTAGTGCTGTCCAGAGTGTCGCAAGCGCCTCTACGTCGCTTGCCGGACTTACGGCGGGGACATTTCAAATCAGTGTCGGGAGTACAACGGCGGATATCTCTGTAGCGGACGGCGCAAGCCTTCAGGATATTGCCACTTCCATCAATAATGCCGGAGCAGGCGTGAACGCTTCGGTCATTAAAGTCAACGGAGGCTATCAGCTCGCACTGGTATCGTCCAAAACCGGAACAGAATATGCTGCTGATTTTACGGATACTTCGGGAACCGTGCTTGACTTTCTAGGGGTCAAACCGGCTGCTACCGGAACGCTGAATGTAGTTCAGCAGGCTCAGGATGCACAGCTGACCATCAACGGGATCACGAATATCACCAGTTCGTCGAATACTGTTACTACGGCGATTGACGGGCTCACTCTGAACCTGAATAAAGAAGCTGTCGGAACCACGGTCAATGTAACAGTTGCGGCGGATTATACAGATGCTCAGGATGCTGTTCAGGCATTTGTGGACCAGTATAATTCCCTGCAAACGTTAATAGAAACGGATTTAGCCTATGATGAAGAGGCTAACACGAAAGGTGTCTTATTTGGGGATCCGACGGTTCAGAGTATTCAAACCAGGCTCAGAACCCTTTTGGCTGATTCGATGGGGAGTATGGGCGGTAAGTTTAGTCTTCTGTCGGATGTTGGTATTGATACTTCGTCCAATGATTTTGGCAAAAGTGCTTTGCTGGAATTTGATACGGAGGCCTTTGCAGAAGCGCTGAAAAAAGATGCTGACGATGTAGCCAATTTGTTCGGCGCAGCAGCCGGCGGGGTGACCCCAGTCACAGAAACAACCGAAACAACGCAGGCCCAGGGTCTGGCCAACATTTTGGAAGAGTATCTGGATCCGATGGTGAAGTATGGCGGGTCTCTTGACCAGACAGAAGATGGTTATGCCAGTCAGATTAGTGACCTGAAGAGCAGAATGAAAGACTTTCAGGGAAAAATTGATGCCTACACGGAGAGGATTACAAACCAATATTCAAAGCTGGAAGCACAACTCTCAGCGTTGAGTTCGGAGAGCACCTATATGACCTCCCTGCTTAGTTCGATGAGCAGTTCCAGTTCCAGCTCCGACTCAAAAAGCTAAGAGTATCATCAAACCAAGGCACGACTCAAAATATGCAGGTTCATTTATACAGGTTACTTAATACTGGTTTAATTTATGTCAGGAGGCTGGGCAATGAATACAGCGTTACAACAAAATGCCTATCAAAATTCTCAGACTGCGTACAAGCAGGCGTCAGTCGAGACTTCCTCCCCCGAAAAGCTTATAACAATGCTTTATTCGAAGGTGATTCTGCTTTTGCATCAGACGGAGAAAGCCTTTGAGGAAAAAAAGCTGGAAGAGATTCATAATAATCTCCTGCGGGTTCAGGATATTATCAGCGAGTTGGACAGGACCCTGGATATGGAGAATGGCGGCGAAATCGCGCAGAATCTGCGTGAGCTCTATCGGTTTTACTACATGGAAACGATCAAGGCGAATGTCAAAAAGGATCCAAGCTTTCTGCCGCCCGTGCTTGATTTTTTTGAAGCATTCAGGGATGTCTGGATCGAAGCAGCTAGGATCAGCCGTTTGGGGGCAAAATAATGCCGAAAAAAACGATCAGAGCCTTACTGGAAATCTATCAGCGTCTTCTTCCGCAGTGTGAACAGCACCTGGCGGTTTTAACGGAATATAATAAAGTGTTGGATGATTACCAGACAAGCAAGCAGGATAAAAAAACCCTTTCCCATCCGGAAACAGCGGACGCTCTTGTACTTACCGATCAGGAAGAAATATTTGACGCGCTGCTTCAGAAGTTTTCGGAAACCAGGGCACAGACGTTTGTCGGCTTCAAATCGAATATTGATAAGACATCACAGCTGAAAAATGAACTTTGTCAGGCCATCGGCGTTTTGCAATTTCGCAATGAGCTGCTGAAGTCTTATCTGAGTGATGCTGAATATCGTCAGTTCTGTGAGGTTCATGACGCGCTGAGAATCTCCTTGGATAAGATCCGGGAGATAGATCAGCAGATCATACCTAAAATCCAGACAGAATTAGAATCTGTAAAAATAGAGCTTTTCCGTATCAGAGGGGTAAAAAAAATGAAATTTGCCTATGGCAGCCCGGTGTCTCGTGAACCAAGGTTTATTGACAAATCGAAATAGTTCTCCAATAAAATAGTCCCAAAAGAAAATCCTGCGCAAGGGATTTTTTTTTGGAAAAACCCAATGTTTGTAAGTTGTTTGTAAGTTATTAACTATTATATTTCAGGCGTTGAAAATTTTACGATTTAATTTAAAATAAAATGAACTATAAATTTCGACAATGCTGCAGAAAAATTGCATATTATCTAGACTATTTGGAGGATTTTAACAAGAAACGGCGAACTTTGTAATTTAGGTTAATTATAAAATTTTCAGTTTTCTTTAAACAATTATATGAAGAACTTGTCGGAACAACAATGATGACAAAGGGGGGGAGAAAATTGAGCCAAGGCGAGAAGAATATGGGAATAGACCTCGATGACTTTCTGGAGTTCTACTTGCTTGATTCACAGGAGCAGGTTGAAAAGCTTGGCTCTGGTCTTTTGCAGTTGGAAAGAGACGGTGAAAATATTTCACTGGTTAATGATCTTTTCAGAAGTGCGCATAGCTTAAAAGGCGCCTCGGGAACCATGGGATTTACTCCGATCGTTGAATTAACACATGCCGCAGAAGACCTGCTCGATAAATTGAGACAGGGAAAGATGCTGGTCACTAACGAGATCATCGATGTGCTGCTGGCGGTAACTGATAAAGTAAAAATGATGTTGGCGCAGGTCGAGCAACGTTCAGATATTTCAGTCGATTATGGTGATCTGACCTCTCAGATGAGGACCATCACCGAGACCGGAGCTCTGGCGCAAAAAAGTAAGCCGTTTGCCGGGAAAAATCAGGTGGAAGAACAGGAAGAAAAGCCCGGGATTGACTTTGCCCTGTCACCGGAGGAAACTGGGACGGTCAGTGAAGCAGCATTTACAAGTAAGTCAGTTTATTGGCTTAACGTGGTGCTTGAACCGAATACCATGATGAAGGCAGTAAGGGCGGTTATGGTTATTCAAAGGCTTGAGCTGCTCGGCAATGTCGTGAAGATCATTCCCTCGATTGATGAGCTTGAAGTTTGTGAAGCGCTGGAGTTCAATATTTTGTTTGTGACCAATGAATCGCAGGAAGACATTCGGGCGGACATCCTTGAAGTATCCGAAATTTACGACGCCCAAGTCACGAATTACGCATTGCCGGAAACAGATGCTCCGGAGATCGGGTTAACCGTTCAGGCTGAAGAGGCAAATCCTGTCCGGACAGAGAAGAACGTTGAAGAACCCGTTCAAATGGGCCGTTCTAAACAAGCGAATCAGCCTGCTGAGCAGAACACGAATGGACAGCCCCAGAAAGATATTAATCAGGTGCATACGATCCGTGTGGACACAGCCAGAATGGATAATCTGATTAATCTTGTTGGAGAAATGGTAATTACCAGAACCAGACTGGTGAAGATCGGCCAGGACCTGCAGACGGAAAACCAGTCTGATCCGCTTGTTGCAAGCCTTAATGAAGCAAATGTCTACCTCGGGCGTCTGATGAATGATCTTCAGGAAAGTGTCATGAGGCTGCGTATGGTGCCGATTGGCACGGTATTCAGCCGTTATCCGCGTCTCGTCCGGGATTTCTGCCGGAAGACCGGGAAAAGGATTGAACTTGTTATTCACGGCGAAGAAACAGAGCTGGACAAGACCGTCATCGAAATGATCGGTGACCCGTTGACGCATATTATCCGCAACTCGGTTGACCACGGCATAGAAGCACCGGAAGAAAGACTCACAGTCGGGAAACCTGGAGTAGGAACAATTACGCTCGATGCCTACCATGAAGGAAACCATATTGCGATCATCGTTTCGGATGACGGTTCCGGACTTAACATTGACAAGATTTACAAAAAAGCCTTGGAAAAGGGCCTCGTCAGTGAAAGGGAGGGTCTATCCGAGAGCGATATAGCCAATCTCATTTTTCTGCCGGGATTCAGCACGGCCGATCAAGTGACGGATATTTCCGGGCGCGGGGTTGGCATGGACGTTGTGAAAAAAGCCATAACGAATTTGGGCGGCATCATTGATATAAAGACAAGCAAAGGCGTTGGAACGTCGATGATAATCCGGCTGCCACTGACGCTGGCGATTATTCAGGCGCTGCTCGTTGAAGTAGGTAAAGAGACTTATGCAGTGCCGTTGTCTTCTGTTGTTGAGACGCTGCTTGTCAACAAGCGTGATATCAAGAGTGTCGGAAGCCTGCCGATGGTTCAGCTCAGAGGGAATACCCTGCCGTTGATTTCCTTGAAACAGAAATTTGATTTGCCCGAAAGTGAAACCATAAATGAGGAAGTTTATGTCGTTGTGGTTGGCTTGGGCGATAAAACCGTAGGAATTATTGTCGATGAACTACAGGGCCAGCAGGAGGTTGTCATCAAGTCTCTAGGAGATTATCTGAACGGTTTGCCAGGGATTGCAGGGGCGACGATTCTCGGAGATGGCAAAGTAACATTGATTTTGGACATCGGATCACTTCTTCAGGATATTTTGATCAAGCGCTAAGAAAGGTGGTACTCAAATACATGGCTGAAGAACAAATGGTTACTTTTTCGTTAGGTTCGGAGGAATTTGGAGTCGATATTATGAAAGTCCAGGAAATTATCCGGATCCCTCCTGTTACCAGGGTGCCGAAGGCCCGCAGCTATATTGAGGGTGTCATCAACCTGCGCGGGAACGTCATCCCGATTGTTAATCTCAGGTCCCGCTTCGGTATGCCCCCTAGGGAAGAAACCGATTTAAGCAGGATCGTTGTTCTGCAAATCGACAGCAGGGTGTTTGGCGTTATGGTTGACAGCGTGACAGAAGTGCTGTGGTTGGACAGCGAAGCAATAGAACCACCCCCGCCGATTGCACTTGGCATGGATTCAAATTACATCCGCGGAGTTGGCAAGATAGGTGAAAGACTGCTCATCCTCCTGAAGCTGGATCAACTTATGGGTGGAGATGGCGTGAATGAACAAATTGCTTAAGCCGGTCAAGCTCCTGATTGTTGATGATTCACCTTTCATCAGGATGTCCCTGAAAAAAATTCTGAGCAGTGATCCGGCTATTCAAGTAGTGGCTACTGCACAGGACGGGAAAGAAGGAATATTAAAGCTTCAGGCCCTAAAACCGGATGTCGTGACCATGGATGTTGAGATGCCGGTGATGAACGGCTTGGAAGCCCTGGAAGAGATTATGCGCTGGCAGCCGACGCCGGTCATTGTGTTAAGTTCCGTAACAACTGACGGCACTAAGATGACGATGAAAGCTTTTGACCTTGGCGCTATTGATGTTGTCGCGAAACCCTCGGGCAAAGAAGGAGATGATCTCTCGGCCCTGGCTGAAGAGATTGTTTTGAAAATAAAGAGTGTCGCCGGGGTAGATCCTACCCGTTTGAACAAAAAAAGCCTGGGGTCTGCGCCAACGCTTGTCAAACAGCAAATACAGCCAATTGGCCGCAAAATAGAAGTTGTTGCAATTGGTACTTCGACGGGCGGACCAAGCGCCCTGCAGAATGTTCTGAGCAAACTGCCCAAAAATTTTCCGGTCCCCGTAATTGTCGCCCAGCATATGCCGGCTGGATTTACCTCCTCCCTGGCTTCCAGGCTGAACAGTATCTGTGAGGTTACAGTGAAGGAAGTTGAGCACGGCGAGCTGCTGAAAGCAGGTACCGTTTATATCGGACAGGCCGGGAAACAGTTCCAGGTGGCAAGAAACAGCAGCGGGCTTACCGCGAATGTCACCGCGGAATCGCCGATTGCCACACTTTACAAGCCCTCTGTCGATGTAATGTTTCTGTCTCTGGCGAAAGAAGCCGGAGCCGGTGTGCTGGGTGTCGTGATGACAGGGATGGGGAACGATGGTCTGGCAGGCATGAAAGCCTTGAAGGCCAAAGGGGCTTATGCAATTGCCGAATCTGAAAAGACCTGCATTGTCTACGGTATGCCCCGCTCCATTATTGAAGCGAAATTGGCCGACAGAATCGAAATGCTTCCTGATATCGGGAATACAATGATAGAGTGTGTGAAAAGGAGGTAGTAAAAACATGGGTCTGTTTACCGGTATGAATACCAGCGCCTCTGGTCTTACCGCCCAAAAACTTAGGCTTGATCTGATATCCAATAATATTGCCAATATCAATACAACCAATACAGGACAAACAACTGCGGCCGGTAACCCCATTCCTTATCAGCGCGAAGTTGCCGTCTTTTCTTCTCGCCCATCTGAAACAGATTTTGCAGATATATTTAAGGATACCCGCACCAAGTTAAGAAGCGAAGGAGTTCAGGTCACTGCTGTTATTCAGGATAACAATGAGTTCAGGCTGGAATACGATCCGAATAATCCGGACGCGGCCAAAACAGCCGAAGATGGGATCCCTGTCGGATATGTGCGCTATCCTAATGTGACCCTTGTAGAGGAAATGGTTGATATGATCTCAGCTAACAGGTCTTATGAAGCGAATGTAACCGCCCTGAACGCGAGTAAAGCGATGGCTTCCACAGCCCTCGGGATTGGAAAGGGGTAAAAAATGAGTAATGCGATTGGTCCTTTCACGACAATTGTTCCGCTTTCCCCTTTGGATAACTCTGGTACTTCCCAAACATCCAAAGCGAACAATACCAATGGTTCCGCTGATTTTTCTTCTTTCCTGAGTGACGCGCTCGATAAGCTTGAGAGTACGCAGTCTGAAGCTGAACAGGCTGCGGCAGATCTGGCCACGGGTCAAGTCGATGATTTCCATACGCCGGTCATTGCGATGGAAAAAGCCAGCCTGGCTTTAGGACTGGCGGTTACCGTGCGCAATAAAGTTGTTGATGCTTATAATCAGATCATGCAGATGCAAATCTAATTCTAGGGGGAAAGGTAGTTGAATTTTTCCTTAACGGAAATACTGAATGCTGTACGTAATTTTTGGGAAAAACTGACCAGCCCGCAAAGGATTATTCTAGTGGCCGCACCGGTTATTGTTGCGACTGCTTTGATCAGCCTTATCTTTTGGGCAAGCCGTCCTCAGTATACGGTTCTGTTTTCTAATTTGGAAACTACGGAAGCCGGAGCGATCACGGAGGCACTCAAAGGATTGAATGTTGAATATCAACTGGCGGATGGGGGTTCAACTATCGAGGTTCCTCAAAAGGATGTTGCAGAAGTCCGGTTGCAGCTAGCCAATCAAGCCCTGCCCAGTGAAAGCAAGTTCAGTTTTGATTATCTGAATCAGATGAGAATCGGTGAAACTGACGAAGACCGTAAACTGAGGTATGTATTGGGATTGCAGACTGAACTGGAACAAACGATTGGAACGCTTGACGGTGTGGAATATGCAAGGGTTCATATTGTTATGCCGGAAGACGCGCTGTTCTCCGAACAACAGAAAGACACAACCGCTGCTGTAACGATCAAACGAAAATACGGAAAGGAGATGTCGGAAGATAAGGTTAGGGCAATCGCAAATCTTTTATCTTATTCGGTCGAAGGACTTAGTATTGATAAAGTGACGATTGTTGATACCGATGGCAATGTCTTATCCGACATTCTCGGGAGCAGCACTTCCCCGCAAAAATTATCCGCGACCCAGCTTCAGGTTCAGCAAACATATGAAAATGACATTCAGAATTCCGTGCAAACGATGCTGGATAAAGTATTTGGGGCCGGTACAACGATTGTCAGAGCGAATGCTACCATTGACTTTGATCAAAAAAAGATTACCAGTCAGAAAAATGAAACCGGGGCTGTTACCAGCCGTCAGGAAGTCACAGAGAAAAGTAGTAATACTTCTTCTAACGGCGGTGTTGCAGGGACAGAAACCAATGTGCCCGGATATCCTGTCACCGGACAGAACGGCACAACTTCGACTTCAGAAAAAAACAGTTTGACGGAGAATTTCCAGCCAAGCATGACCCAGGAAGAAACGGTCGTAAGTCCCGGGCAAATCAAAAGACTGACCGTATCTGTTCTGGCGGATTCGGACAGTGTGACGGATGAACAGCTTGATAATATCAAAAATATTGTTTCTTCCGCGGTCGGTTATAATCAGGATCGCGGTGATGTGATTGAGGCGGCCAGACTGCCTTTTGAAAAGACGACGGCGCTTGAAGAGCAGGCGGCGATAGAAGAAGCCGCCCGCAAGGCTCAAATTCTACTGTATGCGGAGATTGGCGGAGGTGTGCTGCTGGCGATTGCTCTTCTGATTGCATTCTTACGGTCCAGATCGAAAAAGAAAGAATTGGCGATCGAGTCGATGAATATGGCAGATGGATCGAGATTTGTCACGCTGCAGGAAGCTGAGCAGATCCTGGCGTCGCAGATTGAGGCCGAACGTCAAGCCGACTTGAAACTTGCACGGAAGAAAGCAAAAACTACGGAAGAAATTGAAAAAGAGAAGATCCGTCAAGAAGTCGAAAAATATACGGTGGAAAATCCGGATGATGTGGCAAGATTAGTCAAAACTTGGCTGACTGAGGAGCAATAAGGATGAGCAGCGGAATTTTTACGGGATTACAAAAAGCAGCAGTACTACTGATTACCTTGGGTCCGGAAAGATCTTCGGAGATCATTAAATTTCTTTCGGAGCCGGAGATCGAACAGCTTACGTTGGAAATGTCTAATATGCGCAAGGTGTCTGAGGAACAGAGAGACTCGGTCATTGATGAATTTCATAAAATGTGTCTGGCCAGCAATTACATTGCGCAAGGCGGCATTGAATATGCCAGGGATGTATTAGAAAGGGCTTTGGGACAGCAAAGAGCATTTGATATTATTGGACGCTTGTCCTCTTCTTTGAAGATGCGTCCGTTTGACATTGTCCGCCGCACGGATCCTAAACAGCTGTTTTCTTTTATCCAAGGCGAGCATCCGCAAACAATTTCTTTAATTATGACTCACCTTCCGCCGGATAAAGCAGCTACGATTTTAGCGAGTCTGCCTCAGGATCTGCAGGCTGAAGTAACAAAAAGGATTGCCCTGATGGGAAGAACAAGCCCGGAAGTGCTGAAAGAAATTGAGAAGGTCCTTGAAAACAAAATCTCCAATCTTGCCCCGACCGATTATACATCTTCAGGCGGGATGCAGTCTGTCGTTGATATGCTTAACAGGGCAGATCCTGGTACGTTAAAAACCGTCATGGATGTTCTGGAAATGGATGATCCGGATCTCGCCGAACAGATTAAGCGGCAGATGTTTGTGTTTGATGATGTCATCCTGCTTGACGATCGTTCTGTTCAGCTGGTGCTGCGTGAAGTTGAAACCAAGGACCTTGCCTTGGCCCTGAAAGGTTCCAACGAAGATGTCACGCAGAAGATTCTCACGAATATGTCCAGCAGGTCTGCCGGTATGCTGAAGGAAGATATGCAGTTTATGGGCCCCGTTCGGCTGCGTGAAGTTGAAGAGGCCCAGCAGAAGATTGTCAAAGTAATTCGTAAGCTGGAAGAAGCTGGAGCGATTGTGATCTCCAGAGGTGGTGCAGATGAAATTATCTACTAAAACCTCAGTTCTGAAGAGCAAAGTCATTGAAATTACTTCTCCACGTATTCTGGAGTCACCTGATCCGGAGAAATACAGAAATAGGACGAATGTTTACGATACTTCGTCTGCCTTGGCCGTGCTGTCCGTTACTGAGGACCGTACGGTCATGGAGCAGTGTGTGACTGAAACGGCTTCGATTGCAGAGGAAGACTGGGGACCGGAGGTCTCCGATATCCTGGCGAAAGCTAGGGCTGAAGCCGATGAGCTGATTGCCGAAGCCCAAAAAACATCGGCTGAAATCATTGAAAATGCTCGGAAGGAAAGCGAAGCTTTAACCGTCGAGTATCAGGAAAAAGTCAAAAGCGAGATTGCACCTGTCGCTTTCACGGAAGGTTATAATAAGGGGCTTGAAGAAGCTCAGTCTCAGGCCGACGTGATTACCCAGCAGGCCAGAAACTATCTGGAGATGGCTCAAAAGATCCTGGCGGATGAATTAAATAAAGCAGACAGGGAACTGTCAGACCTTTGCCTGAAGATTTGCAGCAGAATTATTCATACCTCATTGGACATCGATCCTGAAATTCTTTTGGGCATCATCAAGAATCTTACCCTGCTGCCCAGTGACAAACAGAGCATAAAAATTCATCTGTCCAGTAAAGATTGGGATTGGTATAAAGATCTCCCGGCTGAGTACAAACCTGGTTATCCGGTCATTGTCGATGAAACGCTCAAGGCCGGAGATGCATTTTTGGAATGTTCCGAGGGAATATTTGATGCCCGGATCGAACTGCAGCTGGAAAAGATAGAGAAATACCTCAAGGAGGAGTTGAAGTATGGCCGACTGGAAGGCGCTGGCCCAGAAAATTGAACAATACGAGCCTATTTCGGCCCGGGGATTAGTCTCTAAAATCAGCGGCCTTTTGGTTGAAGCGGATGGCCCGAGGGCCAGCGTCGGAAAATACTGCCATATTATGGCTTCAAACTCCAAAGCGATCCCTGCTGAGGTCGCTGGCTTCAGAGGAACAAAAACACTGCTTATGCCTCTCGGGGAGTTGGAAGGTGTAGCCCCGGGCGATAAGGTGATCCCCCAGGATGAAACGCTGAATGTCAAAGTCGGGCCTGAATTGCTGGGCAGAATCCTTGACGGGCTTGGTCAGCCGCTTGATGGCAGACCTTTGAATACGGATCAATCGTATCCGCTTCATAATAAGCCACCCAGTGCGCTGTTCAGACCGCGTATTTGTGAGCCTCTTAACGTTGGGGTTAGAGGCATCGACGGGCTGCTGACAATGGGCAGAGGCCAGAGAATGGGGATATTTGCCGGATCAGGTGTCGGTAAAAGCACCCTTTTGGGGATGATGGCCCGGAATTCGGAAGCCGATGTGAACGTGATTGCGCTCGTTGGGGAACGCGGACGGGAATTGCGGGATTTTATGGAGAAAGACCTTGGAGAAGAGGGTCTATCCCGGTCTGTGATCGTTGTCGCGACATCCGACCAACCTGCTCTCGTCAGAATGAAAGCCGCCTTCACGGCAACTGCAGTCGCCGAATATTTCCGCGACAAAGGTAAAAATGTGCTGTTCATGATGGACTCCGTGACCCGTTTCGCGATGGCCCAGCGGGAGATAGGCTTAACAGTCGGAGAACCTCCGGCAACCAGGGGATATCCTCCGTCGGTATTTGCCATGCTGCCAAAACTGTTGGAAAGGGTTGGTCTATCCGAAAAAGGCAGTATTACAGGGATCTATACCGTCCTTGTTGACGGTGATGACCATAATGAACCGATTGCGGATGCTGTAAGGGGAATACTGGACGGCCATATTGTTCTGACCAGGGAACTGGCGTCGAAAAACCATTATCCGTCCATCGACATCCTGCAATCCATCAGCCGCTTAATGAGCGATGTTGCGGATCCGCAGGTCAGGGAACTCGCCGGGAAAATCCGGGAGCATCTCGCAGTCTATCACGAAGCCAAGGACTTGATTGACATCGGTGCCTATGTGGCGGGAAGCAGCAGTCGGATTGACCAGGCTATCAAGCATCATGAAAAGATACGCGCTTTCGTCTGTCAGAATACGGATGAAAAATGCTGTTTTGCCGAAATGCTGAGCTTCATGAAAAATGTTTTTGAAGAGGGCGATAAGTGATGCCTTTCAAATTCCGTTTGGAGGCTTCTCTGCGGCTTGCCGAGCAGGATATGGACATCGAGCAGGGGTTACTGGCGCAGGAGCTCAGAACGCTGCACAACTTGACTGAACAAAGAGATCTCCAAACGCAGCTTTTGAACAAGGCCTTCGAGAAACAAAAAATAGCTTGTCTTGAAGAGCCGCAGATACTGAACCTCTGGCAAAGATACTGTTGTGATCAAAAGAATATTTTGCTGAAGCGAGAAAAAGAAGTCGAAGAACAAAATATTCGGGTCGAAAAACAAAGGGAAAAGCTGCTGGAATGCCGAATTAAAACAGAAAAATACAAAAGGCTTAAAGAAAAAAAAATAAGACTTTTTTATATGACAAAATTAAAAAAAGAACAATCTGAGATTGATGAAATTGCCCAGAACCTCAGAGGCTGGAAATGACAGGAGGATTGATGTGATTTATTTGACAAGACTGAACAACAAAGAATTTACAATAAACCCCGATTTGATTGAGACGGCGGAGGCTACTCCCGACACGGTCATTACACTGACCACTGAAAAGAAATACGTCGTCAAAGAATCCATTGATGAGCTCATCGAAAGGATTGCAGAATTTCGAAGACGCTGCCATCCAGAATTCAGAGGAGGAACCCGTGGTAATGAAAATTAAAAGAATTATTGTACCCCTTATCTTTATTGTTATCGGAGCAGGGCTTGGCGTAGGCGGCACGATTGCTAAAGATAAAATCTTCCCGGGTTCCAGTTCTGGCACCGCACAGGTCGAAAAAGTTACGGAGGAAGTCGGACCGCTGATTGAAATGAAAGACGAATTCATGATCAACCTCGACGGAGGTGGAATGGTAAAGACGAATATTGTGCTGGAAGGCGTGAACAAGAAATCTCAAGAGAAGATTACTGCAAAAGAGATATTCTTGAGAGACCGTATCATTTCCGTGATTGGTTCGAAAGGAATTGACGATATTCGGACAAATGAAGGACGTGAAAAACTCAAAGAGGAGCTGCTGACCGAGCTGAATAATGTCTGCGGTGACCAGATCAAAGAAGTATTGTTCAAAAATTTCATTTATGATTAACAAATCTCAAATGGTTTAAAAGGAGGAGGGATTGGATGGGTGAAGTATTATCCCAGGCGGAAATCGATGCTTTGCTAAATGCATTATCAGACGGCTCAGTTGATGAAGAAACCATAAAAATGTCCAGCCCTCATAAAATTAAAGTTTATGATTTTAAAAGGCCCAACAAGTTTTCCAAAGGACAGTTGAACTCCTTGCTGAATATCCATGAAAATTTTTGCCGCTCACTGGCGACTTTTCTGGCTGGGAACATGCACACTGCTGTAGATGCCAAAGTGCTGTCTACAGAGCAGGTAACTTATGATGAATTTAGCCGTTCTCTGCCCTATCCGACAATCCTTGGAATTTTCAGCATGCCGCCGCTGGAAGGAAATGGTCTGCTCGAGCTCAGTCCTTCACTGGCCTTCATTCTGGTGGACAGACTGCTCGGCGGACATGGGATGGAACCGGCTAAAAACCGTGATTTGACGGAAATCGAACGTAAGATTATTGTCAGCCGGCTCAGCAAGATTGTTCAGTTAATGGGGGAAGCCTGGGCTGAAATTTTTGAAGGTAATCCTCAGCTAATTAATGTGGAGACAAATTCCCAGTTTACGCAGATTGTTGCTTCAAACGAAATGGTGGTTGTTGTGACCATGGAGGTGAAGATTGAAGAGCAGTCTGGGATGATCAATGTTTGTCTTCCTTATATTGTTATGAAACCAATTTTAGAAAAATTAAATAATCTGCTGCTGTTTTCTTCGGGAGGGAAGGTCATATCCCCTGAGGAAAGAGAGTTGATCCGGCAAAAGATTGAATGGGCCAGAGTACCGATGAAAGCCATTATCGGCAAAGCCCAGATTACCATACAGGATCTGATCAACCTGGAACGGGGGGACGTGATCCCTCTGAATCAGGGCATCAAGGATCCTCTCGCTGTCTACGTCGGAGAATACATCAAATTCAGAGGAATGCCTGGTTTATTCGGAAACAGAATGGCAGTGCAGATTACTAATGTCATTAAAAAAGGGGGGAATGAGGATGGGTAACGGAATGCTTTCGCAGGAGGAGATAGATGCCTTGCTGTCCGGCTCGATGGATATCAATTCCCAAGAGGCCGACGAGCCTGTTTCAGGTAGCAGCCAGACGATTCAGCTTACCGATATGGAAAAAGACGCCATGGGGGAAATTGCGAATATATCGATGGGGACAGCGGCAACAACTTTATCTCAACTTGTCGGAAAGCGCGTAGAGATAACTGCTCCAAAAGTTGACCTGACCACAGCGCAGAAAATATTTGAAGATTATCCTGTGCCGCATGTTCTCATTGATGTCAAATATAAAAAAGGGATTGAAGGATCCAATATGCTGGTTCTTTCCCGCGAAGACGGTTCCATTATTGTGGATCTGATGATGGGGGGGACCGGCAAGAGTCCGACAAATGAACTATCTGATATCCAGTTAAGCGGTATCTCAGAGGCCATGAATCAAATGATGGGATCGGCAGCCACATCCATGTCTACGATGTTCAATTCGGTTGTGGACATCACGCCTCCCCGCGTCATCGTAGCGGAGGAGGAGAATGAGGTTTATGAGTTAAGCAAGAATCTGAATGCCGATGAACCATTGATCAGAGTTTCTTTTAGAATGATCATAGAAGGAATCATTGACAGCGTTCTGATTCAGGTGCTCCCGTTTGAAGTTGCCAAAGGCATGGCCGACAGGCTTCTGGGACAGATGTATACCTCGCCGGTACAGGAGACAGTGCCGGAGCCCCAATACACTGCACCAGCCATGTCTGTACAGCCTGAGCCACAGATACCGAAGTCGCAGGCTCCGCCACCTTCGCCGATGGAGACAATATGGCAGCCGCCTGTGGATTTCCCTTCCCAGAGAGTTCAACCGACCTTTGTGCAGCCGGCGCAGTTTGCACCGCTTTCTTCGGGGGGGCTCGCAGGTCTGCCAAGCAATCTAGGACTGATTTATGATGTTCCGCTCCAGGTCAATGTTGAGCTCGGTAAAGCAATAAAAACGATCAAGGAAATCCTGGATTTGGGTCCCGGATCCGTCGTTGAACTTGACCGCCTGGCAGGCGAGCCGGTCGATATGATTGTTAACGGCAAACTTATCGCCAAGTGCGAGGTTGTCGTAATCAACGAGACCTTTGGAATCCGTATCACAGAAATTGTGAATCCAAATGAAAGAATCGACACATTAAACTAGATCAAGTCCTTCGGTAATATGTCAAGACCCTAAGCGAGTCAATTTTTCAGTAAGTTAATAATCAGTGGGTAAAAAAGACAATAAGAAACCATCTCATTCCCAAAAAGATATGGGAAAAAGTTACAAAAATGGGATTTCAATTATCGTAGTTCATGCTTAGTTTGCATTCCCCCTATTGCCATGTGGCATATAGATTTGGTTGCTGCGTAGCAGAGCATCAACCATACGGACGAGTTTACGTGCAGTAAGCACTAGAGCACGGCGATGATGGTGAGTCTTACTTTCCGAGAATTTACGTGGTAGAAGGCTTTGTACTCCGGTTCCTTTTGGCGTACTAAATTAGCAGCCTGGATGATATAACTGCGCAAGTAGGTGTTGCCGGTTCGGGTTAAGGGTGTGTCATCGGCTGTAAAATCACCTGACTGGTGAGAACGCCAGGTTAACCCAATAAACTTTGCTAAGGCTCCTTCATTTGGAAAACGACGGATGTCTCCAATCTCAGCAATAATACCAGCTGAAAGCACTGGGCCAATACCGGGAACGGTAATGAGCGTATTAGAGAAATGCCTGATTTCTGCTTCGATCGCCTTATCGATTTTCTTTACCTGCTTCTCTAAAGTGTGGATGGTTTCGATGCTCGTGGCCAGGATAAGGTTAATGGGTTGCAATAGGCTTCCACGTAGTCGATGGGCCTTGCGGGCGGCTTCCTTCAACTCTCTGGCTTTGGCTTCTGGATCCTCGAAATGACTTTTTCCTTTCTCCATGAGGAAATCAATCAGTTCATCAAGCGGTCGAGCCGCAACCTCTTCTGGAGAAAAAAACTCAAGTGTCAAGGATTCAGAAGTAGCGCCGAAAGTGTTGCTAAAAACCGTACCTTGGGCAAGCGTGCTAAACTTCAAGAACAAGTTCGTGAGAAAATAGTTCTTCTCTCTGGAGATCATCTCAATCATATGACAACGAAAGCGAGTGAGGCGCTGTAATGGTAAGTAGCGGAAATCAACCTGAGAGCCTTCTGGGAGCCGGCCGAAGCGTAAACGTTCGGCAATGACCCAGGCATCAATCCAGTCGTTCTTCGGAAGGTCCACATAAGCTTTCTTGAAATTAGCAACGACCTTGGGGTTAAAGGAATAGATTTGGGGCTGTAAAGGTGCTAAACAAGGGTCTTCCGCCAAGAACATTTGTAACGGCCAACTGTACACGGAAGTGGCCTCTAAACCAATAACCAGCCGGTCCTCATTCTCTTTAGCGCAGGCTTCAGAGAGATATCGGGTAACTTGCTCACAACCAGGCTGATCATTCAAAGCCCGCAGTTTTTTTACCGGTTCATTACCCCGCTCATCTAAGATTCGCACTTTAAAATCACTGGAACTCACATCAATACCGACAAATAAACTCAAGTAAAATCACCTCACTTTCTGAGCCGAAGAATGTGTAAGATTAACGTTGGGACCAGGCACCACAACAGGTCAACAACCTCGCCGAATCAGCACTTGTCTTAAAAAGACCTTGGATCCAGCCGATCTGCTACCATCGGAGGGGATTCCCTTTAAGCTGTGCAACCTTCGAGTTAAAAGTTCAAATTGTGGGCTGGCAGTCAGACTTAATAAAGAGGTCAAAGCCTCAAGGAGGAGAAGGCCTTGCCAGAACGAACCTCACGGTACCATTTTGCCTGAAATCCCAACAAACTTAAATACTATTTTGTTAAAGAACGATCTGAGGAATCTTTTTAGTGAAAGTGTGTTCCTTTAAAGGGGAAAAGCCATTTGTTAGTCATCAAAAGAGTCTCTAACAAAAAGGGTTTCCCCCGCACCCCCTTCCCAAAATCAAGTATTCCTCATCCTGAGCCTGTGGGCAGTGCCATCCTGTGGAAAAGCACTTTGGGGTCTGTCTTAAAAGAGCTTTCCCAACAGGCTTTGGACAAGTTGAATTTGAAGTATGCTTTGGGGTTGACTTGTCCACACTGCCCACAGGCACGATCAGTACATGGAGTATGCGTTATCCTGCGCGCATCTTGTTGATGTTAACCATACTAACTGAATTTCCAGTTTTCTATGGTCATTTAAATACCCCACGTTCCATTAGTTTTTTGGACTCGTGGGGTGGAACTAAATCAATTATACGAGGAGGAAGAGTAGTGGGTAAAACAGTTTTGCTTGTTGATGACGCCGCATTTATGAGAATGATGCTCAAAGATATCCTGGTCAATAATGGCTATCAGGTTGTCGGTGAGGCAGAAAACGGGATGGTTGGTGTCGACAAATACATGGAATTGAAACCGGATATCACGGTTATGGACATTACAATGCCCGAAATGGATGGGCTTCAGGCTGTGAAAGAGATCAGAACCAAGGATCCGCAGGCCAAAGTCATCATGTGTAGTGCAATGGGTCAGCAGGCCATGGTTATTGAAGCTATCCAGTCCGGAGCAAAAGATTTTATTGTCAAACCCTTCCAAGCGGAAAGAGTACTTGAAGCGATCGCCAAGGCGCTGAAATAGCCATGAACGGATATGAAAATCAGCCTTATCCGGGTGCTTCAGAAGCTGCAGCATCAGCGACAACCGCAACGGAACCTTTTTCCTGGGCCGGTCTGATCGGGATGATTGTCGTCTTTCTGATTATTCTCGTCGTGGCCTTATGGCTGATGAAACGTCTGAACCGCTTTTCGGTGCGCAATATTCAGTCTCCGTGGGTAAGAGTCCTTGACCGGCAGGTCTTAAACGGCCAACAGACCCTGTATTTGGTCGAAATTGCCGGTAAGATTCAGGTGCTTGGCGGGACGGATCATCATATCACAAAGGTGGCCGAGATTGACGATCTTGATGTTGCTGCTGAAATTCTTGAAGAAATTGCCCGACAACCGCAGGAAAAAATGGACAGATGGATGTCCGGCATCTGGAAGAGGTTAAGAAGGAAGCAAAAGAATGAATCGTTCTCTGCTGAACTTGAGTACTATCTCAAGGAGGAGAAAAAATGAACATAACACTTGATGTAGGGCAGACTGGCTCAGCGGTTCAGATCCTTTTACTTGTTACTATCCTTTCCTTTGCACCGGCTATTCTGGTATTAATGACTTCTTTCACCCGGATTGTTGTCGTTTTATCTTTTGTCCGTAATGCGCTGGGAACACAAACGCTGCCCCCTACCCAAGTCATTATCGGACTTTCCTTATTTCTTACTTTTTTTGTCATGATGCCAACGTTCAACGAAATCAATACCAATGCGCTTCAGCCTTACCTGCAAAGCCAGATAACGAAGGAGGAAGCCCTGGACAAAGCCCAACAGCCGTTGCGAACGTTTATGTTTAAACAAACCAGAGAAAAAGATCTGGCGTTGTTTGTGAATATGGCAAAAATTGAGCAGCCCAAAACGTATGGGGATATCCCGACGTATGTTTTAATCCCGGCTTTTGTCATTAGTGAATTAAAGACGGCTTTCCAGATGGGTTTTGCGATTTTTATTCCTTTTATTATTATCGATATGGTTGTATCGAGTACGCTGATGTCGATGGGGATGATGATGCTGCCTCCGATGATGATTTCCCTGCCGTTCAAGATATTACTGTTTGTTCTGGTTGACGGATGGTCATTGGTGGTGAAGTCTCTGGTTTCAAGTTTCAGTTAAATGGATTTCCAAGAAATTTGCCAGAGGTGAAATGGAATGTCTGAAAATCAAATTCTTGCTATGGCCAAAGAAGCAATAGCGATCGCAGTCATTGTTGGCGGACCGGTCCTGGCGGTAAGCTTGCTTATCGGTCTTATTGTGAGTATTTTCCAGGCCATGACGCAAATACAGGAGCAAACGCTGTCTTTTATTCCAAAATTATTGGGAGTTGCCGTGATTCTGCTTATCTTGGGTCCCTGGATGCTAAATGTCATGACCACTTACACGGCAACGCTCTTTACTGAGATTGCCACATATGCCCGGTATTAAAAGCAGCCCAATGGAGGAAGTAACTTGAACCTGTCTGATTACTTACAGTGGAATCTTACTTTATTCATGCTTATCTTTTCCCGCTGGGCAGGAATGGTCATGCTTGCTCCGGTGTTCGGCGCAAAAGGCGTTCCGGCGATGATAAGACTTGGTCTCGCCGCAGGACTGTCCGTTGTAGTATACCCACTGATTCAAGCCCAAAACCCTGTCATACCGAATGAATTGCTCCCTTTGATTGGGATACTGGTGAAGGAGACGCTTCTGGGCCTTACGATAGGATTCATTATCAACTTGCTTTCCATGGTCATGCAGGGAGCTGGGCAACTGATTGATTTTCAGCTCGGGTTTATGACTGGGAATGTTGTCGATCCGATCAACGGTATGCAAAGTCCGATGACGGGAAGTTTCCTGGCTATGATTGCAACGATGCTGCTTCTGGCCACAAACTCCCATTACTATATCATCGCTGCGGTGACCAAAAGTTATGAGTTTTTGCCGATTAATCCTGCCGGGGTGAACTATGGCGCAGAATTTTTTATTGAAATTACCGGGAAGGTCTTAAGTTTATCGCTGCAGATTGCAATGCCGGTCTTTGGCGCCATATTACTGGCGGATGTCGGTGTCGGCCTTTTAGCGAAGATCGTACCGCAGCTGAATATGTTTTCCGTGATATTCCCGGTAAAGATCATTTTTGGCTTGGCCATGCTGTATTTGATGATTGCTTTCTTTGGAGATACGGTATCAAGAGTTTTCGATATTACGATGCAGTGGATTTTTGAACTGTTCAGGGGGTGGAGTGTATAGCTGAGAAAAGGTTCCCGGCGACTCCCAAGAAAAAGCAGGACGCTCGTAAAAAAGGCCAGATACTTAAAAGTCAGGAACTGACTTCGGCGGTAATGCTTCTGGCAATTATCGGTTTGCTGAAAATATGGCTGCCATATGTGTTTCAAAGGTTAGCTAACATTTTTACGTATACAGCAAGTCTCTCCGTGGACTGGAATGTTCAGTCCCTCTGGAAGGTTGTCATCGATGTTTCCTGGCAGTGCCTGCTGATCCTGGCTCCGGTATTTGCTGCCGCGCTGGTGATCGCCTTTGCCGTAAATTTTCTGCAAACGGGGCCGGTGTTCATTACCGAGCCTATGATCCCGAAATTCTCAAGAATGAGTCCTGTTGAAGGGGTCAAAAGAATGTTTGGTCTAAAGGCCCTGGTCAATTTGGTTAAGTCCTTGTTCAAAGTGCTGGTGATTGGTTATTTTCTTATCGATGTCATTCGAAAAAACATTGATGTATTTTCGGCACTGCAAGGAGCAGAAGTTGGTCAGTCCCTCATTTTCCTAAGCGGGTTGTTGTTTGAAATGGCCTGGAAAATAGCGCTGGCCTTTCTGGTTATTGCATTTGCCGATTTCCTTTATCAATGGTGGGACTATGAGAAAAACCTCAGAATGTCCCAAGAAGAAATCAAAGAAGAATATAAACAGACTGAGGGAGATCCGCTCATTAAGAGCCAGATTAAGAAACGCCAGCGCATGATGGCCATGCGCAGAATGATGGAGGATCTCAAGCAGGCCGATGTTGTTATTACGAACCCGACACATTATGCAGTCGCCCTGAAGTATGATACAGCCAAATATCCTGCTCCCTATGTCGTCGCCAAAGGGCAGAATGAAATAGCTTTAAGAATCAGGGCGGTCGCCGAGGAAAACAACATTGTGATTATGGAAAACAAGCCTTTGGCCAGAACGCTTTATTCCCAGGTTGAGCTTGGGCAGTCCGTGCCAAGGGAATTATACAAGGCAGTCGCCGAAGTCCTAGCGTTTGTCTTCCGTCTTAACAAAAAGAGACGATCCTATTCCGCGTAGAGGACTAGCACTGCATGTAAAATTACTTGTTGACTTAACTTCTTGTATATACAAAACCATTATGTTAGGGCAAGTCTGTGGGCCACAATACCGCTTTTCGGCCGTTGTGCCATCCATAGCACAAAAGGCCGCGCTACGCAATCCTGCTCCGCTCACAGCGGAACTGTGGCCCCCAGACTGATCTTATGATTGCTTATGTAAGTCTTATCCCGAAGATTGTTTATGCTTTCTAATCAGCTTAGTAGTTATTTGAAGAGTATTGTGTTTGTAGATCCATTCCAAGCTATGAGAATACGCAAGCAGCATTCTTCTTGGAGAAATACCCAAACAAAGATAGCGTCAGAGATAAGTCTCCGTAATATATAGCCAGCGTCAGCGGAGCATGGAGTGCGAAGCGCGGCCTTTTGCGTCAAGGAGGATGCAACGGCCGAAAGCGGCTATATATTACGGAGACCTACCCCAAAAGCTTTTTTTGAATAGATCTAATATCATCATCGCAAAACACTGAATTAAGAAACAGGAGGATACTGCATCATGGCCACGACAACTCGCGCGGGCAGATTAGCAAGAAATACGGATATTATCGCAGCCATCAGCATTGTCGGCATTATTGTTGTCATGGTCATTGGCGTACCCGCAGGCTGGCTTGATTTTCTTATTACCTTAAACATTACTGGATCAGTTCTGATTCTTCTGCTGGCTGTCTTTACAAAGGATCCACTGGAGTTTTCCGTACTGCCTTCTTTGCTGCTGACCATGACACTGTTCCGACTTGCCCTGAATCTTTCCACGACGAAACTGATTTTACTCGAGGCTGAGGCGGGGCAGGTCATTCAGCAGTTTGGAGAGTTTGTCATCCAGGGAAATCCGATTGTTGGCTTTATTGTGTTCTGTATCCTGGTCGTGGTACAGTTTCTGGTCATCACCAAAGGTGCGGAACGCGTATCCGAAGTTGGGGCCCGCTTTACCCTGGATGCAATGCCCGGGAAACAGATGAGCATCGATGCCGACCTGAACGCCGGCATCATCACGGATCAGGAAGCTAGAGCCCGAAGACTGCATATCCAGCAGGAAGCAGATTTTTACGGTGCGATGGACGGCGCTAGCAAGTTTGTCAAAGGGGATGCCATTGCGGCAATCATTATCCTGCTAATTAACATTATCGGCGGCTTTATTATCGGGATGGTAACCAAGGGTATGGCGGTCACCGACGCTCTATACACCTACACGCTGCTGACGATCGGAGACGGTCTGGTAACCCAGATCCCGGCGCTGCTGATTTCAACCGCTACTGGCCTTATCGTAACCCGAGCTGCATCAGATAGTAACCTCGGGCAGGATCTGGCCAAACAGCTGTTCAGGACTCCAAAGGCGCTTTATATTACTTCTGGGGTATTGGTAGCTCTTGCAATTTTTGGCATGCCTCAGGTACCGATGCTGATGTTCGCCACCGCTACAGCCGGAATGGGTTACTACCTTCAGCGCAACACTGCTCAGGCAGCCAAGAAAGAATCGGAGGCAGCAGTTAGAAGCGATATTGACGAGACCAAAAAGCCTGAAAATGTAATGAATATGCTTGGAATTGATCATATGGAACTGGAAATCGGCTATGCGCTGATTCCGCTGGTTGACGCCGGTCAGGGCGGGGACCTTCTGGACAGGATTATTCTGATCCGCAGGCAGCTGGCCGGGGAACTCGGATTTATCGTTCCGGTGATCAGGGTCAGGGATAATATGAATCTACAGCCGAATCAGTATACGATCAAACTGAAAGGCGCCGAGGTTGCTTCCGGGGAATTGATGACCGATCATTACCTGGCCTTCAGTGGGGGGATTGAGGATGATTCCATCCAGGGCATTCCGACAAAAGAACCGGCCTTTGGTCTTGATGCCAAATGGATTAACGCGTCGGTCAGAGAGCAGGCTGAACTTTCCGGGTATACCGTGGTCGATGCACCGACTGTACTCGCCACCCATCTGACGGAAGTTCTAAAAACACATGCCCATGAGATTATTAGCCGGCAGGATGTGAAGAAATTAATTGATCATGCCAAGGAACAGTCGCCGGCAGTTGTCGAAGAGCTTATTCCCGACCTGCTTAGTATAGGGCAGGTTCAGAAGGTACTCAGCAACCTGCTGCGGGAAAGAGTATCGGTTAAAGATCTGGTGACGATCCTGGAAACGCTTGCTGATTGTGCTCCTTTGACAAAAGATATTGACAGGCTCACCGAATATGTCCGGCAGAATTTGGCCCGCCAGATCGTACAGCCCTTCCTGAATCCTCAAAAAAAATTGCCGGTAATTACGCTTGAGCCCAAGATTGAGCAGATGATTTTGGATAATCTTCGCCCCTCGGACTTCGGCAGTTACGTGAATATTGATCCGAATGTCATACAGAAGCTCTTAAAAAGGATAGGCGCTCAAGTAGAAAAAATTATGCTGCAGGGACACAATCCCGTAATGTTGTGTGCTCCTGTGGTCAGGATAAGTTTAAAAAGAATGACAGAGCGTCAGCTTCCTCACCTGGTCATCCTGTCTTATAATGAACTTGTACAGGGAATAGAGGTTCAGGCTCTTGGAATGGTGGTGTTGGATTAATGAGGGTGAAACGGTTCGTCGGTGACAATGTGGCAGATACAATGGGGAAGATTAAACGGGAGCTTGGGCCGGAGGCAGTGATTCTGCAGACCCGTCAGATTAAAGAAGGAGGATTCCTGGGCTTTTTTGCGCGTACAAAAGTGGAAATTACCGCAGCGATTGAAGAAAGACAGCAAAATTATGCCGCGATGAAGCCAGCGGAGGATGAACCTGTCAAAGTCGTTAATACGGATGCGATAAAAAAGGCCTATGAAGCTTACAGAGAAAAAGAAAATGAAAACACTAGAGAGCAGAGTATTTCCGATGATGCCCAGTCCGAAATCAAACAGATGCACAATATTCTAAAAGAAATCAAAGGGCATATCACCAAAGGGGACTTAAGCAGCAGTGCTGAATCCAAACCCTACTCCCACTGGGTTAATTTTCTGACGGACAGAGGTGCCAGCAGAGAGACTGCCGCTGAGCTGCTCGAACCTATCAGAAACGATCTTGCCGAAGACCAGTGGAAAAACAATGCAAAAGTATTTGAACTTTTGAAAAATCAAGTAGAAAGGTTATGTTCAAATACCGAGGTTATCAGGCCTAGCAAATCCAGGACACTAGTGGTCGCGATGGTAGGACCCACCGGAGTCGGGAAAACAACAACCATTGGGAAGCTTGCAGCCGGTTTCAGTATCATTGAAAGAAGAAAGGTGGCACTGGTGACTGCCGACACATTCAGAGTAGCGGCGGTCGAACAGCTCAGAACTTTCGGAGAAATCATCGGTGTTCCCGTTGAAGTCGTCATGACGCCGGAAGGGTTGAAGGAAGCGATTGATATCCATGCCGACAAAGAACTTATTTTTATTGACACAGCCGGACGCAGTCCACAGCACGACCTTCATATGGATGAACTGGAAGCTTTTTTGGACAAGGCCAAACCTGACCTGACAATGCTTGTCATGAGTGTCACGACCAATCTGACAGACCAGATGAAAGTCTACGAAAGGTTCAATGGGTTATCCACGCATCTGATCTTAACAAAGCTGGATGAGAGCTTTTCTCTCGGTTCCATACTTGATCTCCTGGCAAAGACCAATTTGCCTGTTGCATATTTAACAAACGGACAGAATGTTCCGGATGATATTGATGCAGCTACATCCGAGAAACTAACCCGGTACGTTCTTGGGGAGGATAATCTATATGCATGACCAAGCAAGTATACTCAGGCAGATGGCGAGTGAAAGAGAAGTTGCAATGCCAAGAAATATGCGGGTCATTGCAGTCAGCAGCGGCAAAGGCGGTGTGGGCAAGACCAGTTTTGTGGTGAACTTGGCGCTTGCTCTGACTGAATACAATTACAGGGTGATTATTCTCGACGGAGATCTTGGACTGGCCAATGTCGATGTAGCTTTTGGGATCACGCCGAAATACAATATTAAACACCTGCTGACTGGCGAAAAAAGAATTGAAGATATTCTTTACCCGATTGGCAAAGGAATCAAAGTATTGCCTGGAGCATCTGGAATGGTAGAGCTCGCAAATTTGGACAGAGGACAGCTGAAAAATGTTCTTGTTAATCTTGGCCGCCTTGAAAAAATGGCAGATATTCTACTGATTGATACCGGAGCGGGTTTAGGACATACCGTACTGAACTTTATCAGCGCGGCGGATGATGTCATTCTCGTTCTGACGCCGGAGCCGCCTTCCATGACCGATGCTTATGGACTGATCAAATCAATTAAAAGTCCGACCGGGAAAGTGAATCTCAACATTGTGGTGAATCGGGTTAAGAGTGAGGCAGAAGCCAAGCAGGCCTATGAAAGACTGGAGCATGCGGTTACGAAGTTTTTGGGTATGCCCATCAGTTTATTGGGATGGGTTTACGACGACCCATCAGTCGGACGTTCCGTGATGGAACAGAAGCCGGTCGGGTTATCGGATCCTGATAGTTATGCCTATCGCTGCGTGCAATGGATCGCCGGAAATGTTGCAGGCGTATATATGCAGCCTCCGACTCAAAGCAGCGGAATCAGAGGATTTATTTCTTCTCTACTAAAATTGAAATAATGAATTAAGATAACGTCAGACATCAAACGATGTGACTAGCCTGGTCAGAGCTATTTGGGGAGTGATGAAGATGCTTTATAAAGACAAAATATATGAAGGCTTAAGTGTCCAAATTGTTGTCCCTGAAGGAGAATATCAGGGCAGATATAAGACCAGGGTAGAAGAGGTTGGGCAAAAAATCATAACCATCGGGGTACCGGTCGCTGGCGGCCAGTTTATTCCGCTTCGAGAGGGAACACAGCTGGAAGTGGTATTTGTCGACGACCTGTCGGCGTATTCCTTTTCGACCGTCCTGATCAAAAGGTTTTCTGTTCCTATTCCAACGTTTATCATCGAATTTCCCGAGAAAATATCCAAAGTTCAAAGAAGAAAATATGTCAGAGTCCAGGTGGTTAGGCCTCTCCAATACAGGATAGTGGAGAGAAACGGTTTAGGGATAGAGCAGAAAGGATTTATGCATGATTTGAGTGGCGGCGGTTTGCTTTTTCACGCTAGAGAATCCATACCTGAAAAGACACCGGTTTTGGTGGAGCCTGTCATCGGGGATACGCCGATGCAGATTCCGGCAATTGTCGTTCGCTGCATGAAAGAAGAAGAAAAAGATTCTTATCTGGTTTCTGCGGAGTTTTATGAGATTTCTGAAAAAACGCGTGATAAAATTATTACCTATGTGTTTGAGCTGCAACGAGAAATGCGTAAGAAAGGACTGGTTTGAACATGGAGATATCTGCAATCAGGCTGGAAGCTTTAAAGGAAATTGGAAATATAGGTTCCGGGCATGCGGCAACATCACTTTCTAAACTGCTGCAGGCAAGAATAGACATGTCCGTGCCGAAAGTATGGCTTGTCCCGCTCGAAAAACTCGGCGAGGCGCTCGGTGAATACGATACCGTCCAGGTGGCCCTTTATCTGAAAGTCGAGGGGGACGCACCCGGAAAGGCTATTTTTGTCCTCCCGATTGAAAGTGCCAGGGTCATAGCCCAAAAACTGCTTTCACTTCCGGAACGTCCGGATATCTTCAGTGACGAAATGGCGCAGTCGGCGCTGCAGGAAGTCGGAAATATTCTGGTCAGTTCCTTCATCATCGCATTGTCCAAGTTTTCCGGAGTCCTCCTGCATCCGTCAATTCCGGCCATGGCCATTGACATGGTCGGCGCGATTATTGACGGTGTCCTGCTGGAAGAAGGAATAATCGATGACGACGTTTTAATCATTGATACGAAATTATCCGGGGTTAAAGAAGTGGAAGGGAAATTTTTCTTTATTCCGAGTAAAGGTTCTCTTGATAAATTATTGGGAGTATTTGGTATATGAGCAAGACAATCATTGTAGGAATGGCTGATTACAAAGTGGAAAAGGCTCCTGACAAGCTGATGACGGCAGGCCTGGGTTCGTGTATCGGGGTATGTGTTTATGATTCGTTATCCCAGATTGGGGGAATGGCCCATATCATGCTTCCCAATTCTTTGGAGAGCCTTCAGGGCAATCCGATGAAGTATGCCGATACATGCCTGACCATGATGCTCGAGGAAATGTTTAAGCTTGGGGTTATAAAATCGAGACTCAAAGCCAAAATGGCCGGTGGGGCTCAGATGTTTTCGTTTGGGAATAAGGCACCGCTCTTGAAAATTGGGGAGCGCAACGCCCAGTCAGTGGAACAGGAATTAAAAAAGTCCGGGATTCCGCTGCTCGTCCACGATGTTGGCGGCAACTTCGGGCGAACGATCACTTTTGACATTCAATCCGGCGATTTGCATGTGAGGACCATTAACCATGGGGAAAAGGTGATCTGATGGCAGAGCCAGAAAAAATACTTGAAAAAAACGCATTTGGATTATCAGTTATCAGCGCCGGAATCGTTCTGGTATTCTCCATATTCAACGGTTATCGTTATCCTGCTATCATACTACGAACCGTGCTGGCTTTTTTATTTATTTATCTTTTGGGCAAAGGGCTTATTCTGTTATGGAACAAGGCCTCTCCTCCGGTCAAAGAAGAAAAAACACCTTCCAAAATTGATATCTTCCTTGGGGATACTGAAAGTCAGGACGAGAACGCCCCGAATAAGACGGGGCAGCCTGCAGAGAGCCTTCTGTCGCTAAAAAAACGGGTTCCGGGCCAAATCAACAACCAGATCATGGATCATTTACCGGATGCCGCGGCCAGAGCGGAGATTGTCAGAAAAATGGGTTGGGGCGATGATCAGTAAGGAGGTGTATACTGCATGTATAAAGGACAATATGATACACCCAAACAAGCTGTATGGACAGAAGAGCATTTAGAGAAATTCTTGCCGCTCGTGAAAAGGATTGCAGGCCGGCTGGCCATGTCTCTGCCAGAACATATTGATCAGGAGGACTTATTTGGTTACGGCGTATTTGGCTTGCTGGATGCGCTTCAAAGATTTGACCCTTCTCGCGGCGTAAAATTTGAAACGTATGCAACGTTACGAATCAGAGGTTCGATTATTGATGGATTAAGAACGATGGATTGGGTTCCGCATTCAGCGCGCCAGAAGGTCAAGCAGGTTACGCAGGGTTATGCCCGGCTGGAAAACCAACTCGGACGCAGCCCAACCCTGGAAGAAGCAGCTCGGCACCTCGATATTTCCGTTGAGGAATTGAATGCCACCCTGCTGCAGGGACAGTATATGACACTCGTGTCGCTTGAAGATGTCAATTCCAACGATAACGAGGACATCACCAGTTCACCTCTTGATCTGATTATTGACCCGAGCTCACAGGATTCGTTTGGCCAGATCGAAAAAGAGGAACAGAAACAGATTTTGACGGAAGCCATTGAGAGATTATCGGAGAAAGAGAAGCTGGTGGTCGCTTTATATTATCGGGAAGAACTGACTTTAAAAGAGATATCGGCGGTGATGAATTTATCAGAATCACGGATCTCACAAATTCATTCTCAGGCCATCTTACGATTACGAGGCTATCTGGGAAGACAGAAAAAGAATATTTTCTAAACCATTTTGGAGGACAAAATGGTTTTTTTATTTGGCAGAAACTAAAGTTCGGGTCAAAGTTCGCCGATATATTAAATAACAGTATACAGGAGGTGAAAGGATGAATGTAGCGAATGTTTTGACGCCTGTAAATGTTGAAGGAACAAAAACTGATTCTGCAGCAGGAAAAGAAGGTAAGGGCATTGACCAGAACAACCTTCTGTTTGCGCTTTTTATGCAGAAATTGAATCCTTCCAACAAGGCTGATAAACAAATTCTTGGAGAATTGGCGGAAGCCGGTCCGGATTCCGATTCAGGAGAAGTCACCATTTCTGACGGGACTGTTTCGGAACTGAGCACGTATCTGCAAATTCTTCAAAACCTATTTCCGGCTGGCATGGAGGCCACTTCCGGATCAAATGGAGATCAAAATAGTTCCCTGGTATCAGGTTTAGCACTGAAAGGAAACGATGCTGCCTGGATGATGCTCGGACAAGCCTTGGAAGAAGTTCTTTCCTCGGGCGCAGGGCAAGCCAATAAGACTATGACCAATGGCGAAGGTTTACACCTCGGGAACTACCTGCAGGCTTTCGGACTTAAAGGGATTTCTGGTTCGACGGCCGATTCTCTCGATCCAGCGGAGTTGGATGATATATTAGGATATTTAAAAGAGCTCTCTGGGAAGATTGTTTCACAAAAAAACCAGAATAATCAAGCAACAGAACCTTTGGATACGAATGCGAAGCTGCTCAACTGGCTGACTGACAAATTGTCTCTGATTCAAGATAAGAACGGAGCGGACAATTCTGCCGCAACAGCCCAGGAGACAACCACTCAGAATAGCCTGAGCGGCGTTACAGCGGCGGACGATTCTGCAGAAAACAAGCAGAATTCATCTTCTTCGGGAAACAACTCTCAAAACTATTTGATGGACAGCTCAACAGATCCGAACCAGATACTGGTTTCAGGAAACAGGACTGATGGTACTCTTGCCAGTTCGGCGATTGATGTAAGCAGTGTCAAGGCAGGATTGCTCAATCCAGGTGCGGTTTGGGACCAGGTTCTGGGCATCCTGAACAAACAGGATCTGAATTCTCAGGAGATTAAGGAACTCTCCATTCAGTTGCAGCCGCAGGACCTTGGGAAGCTGAATGTATCCATGAAGCTTGAAAATGGGCAACTGCATCTGATTATCAATGCTTCTGAACAAGCTACGGGATCGTTGCTTCAGAACAATCTGCAGGATTTGCGGAACGGCCTGGCGCAGATCGGCGTTTCGTGCGGAACCCTTGAAATGGGTTACCGCCAGAATGGCCAGCAGTCTTCACAGGACAGGAATAACTACCGCAGTCAGGAAACAGCCTTAACTTTTCAAGAAGAAGCAAGCACGATGTTACCGGTATTTACGTCTTACCTGACTTCAAATATACAGGGTAATAGAATTAATGTCAGTGTCTGAAACGAGGAGGAAATCATGACAAGCGTTTATAATGTAACCGGCACAACTCCGGATACAGCCACAAACGTCAGCACCAGCAGTACTGACGGTGCTACCTTGGATAAACAGGCCTTTCTTCAACTTTTGATTGCTCAGCTGCAAAACCAGGATCCGATGTCTCCGACAGATAATACCCAGTTCGTTGCCCAGCTTGCCCAGTTCAGTTCCCTCGAGCAGCTCTCGAACATGTCAACAGCCATGACGGAACTGAAAGAAAGCCTGGTTACTTTGAACAGCCAGTCTCTTCTGACTCAGGGAGCGGCCATGATCGGCAAACAGGTAACCTGGACTGACAGTGCTGGAGCATCGCAGAGCGGAACGGTCACTTCGGTAAAATGGTCCGATGGTTCGCTGGCCCTGGTGGTCGGGGACGCTGAATTGTCTTTAGAGGATATTACAGAGATCAAAGGCTCCACTACTGCACCGTAAGCAAAAAACAAAGAAAATGCGTTTGATCAGAACAACTTTTGAATAAAATTGAACTAACAGGAGGAAACGCCTTATGATGCGTTCACTATATTCCGCAATTACGGGTTTAAGAAATCACCAGACCGCGATGGACGTGATTGGTAACAATATCGCCAATGTCAACACGAGTGGATATAAAAGAGAAAGAGCCAGTTTTGCGACAATGCTCGGGCAGGCTTCCCAAGGAGCTTCAGCTCCAAGCCTAGCCACTGCGGGCAATCCTTCAACAGCAACGATAGGGGGGACCAATGGCATTACAATAGGTCTCGGCAGCGTGCTTGGATCCGTCGATAAGATTATGACGCAGGGAAGCTCTTCCTATACCGGCAAACCGACAGATATGATGATCCAGGGAGAAGGAATGTTTGTTGTTGAGATTGGGCCAAACACCTATTATACCCGAACCGGAAATTTTGATCTTGATGAAAACGGTATGCTGGTCGATACGAACACAGGAGCGAAAGTCCAAGGGTATCTGAATGGAGATTATGCATTAGCTGATAATACGAATGATCATTTTCCTTCAACAACCGATTATGATATGACCACGTTGTCCGATATCATTATTCAGCAGGGAGAGACGTATCAGATCGGTGGTACTGATTATACGCTGGAAAGCTACGGGATTGATTCCAAAGGCGTCGTTACCGGAGTCTTCACGGATGTAACGGGCAATTCTGTCAGCCGTGAAATGTTTAAGCTGGCCCTTGCTACGTTCAACAATGAAGGCGGACTGAATTATGAGGGGAACAACTTCTATACACAAAGCAACAACTCAGGTGACGTTGAACTCGGGGTTGCAGGCAGTGGCGACAAGGGCGATATCATGACATCATACCTTGAAATGTCCAACGTTGACCTTTCCCAGGAGTTCACGGACATGATTGTAACCCAGCGCGGCTTTCAGGCTAACTCCAGAGTAATTACAGTTTCCGACACCCTGCTTGAAGAACTGATCAACCTGAAACGCAGCTAAGAATGAAGGATATTTGTCGTTGACGGAGAACTATTAAGCGGTAAAGGAGATTGCGAACGATGAAGTTGTCAACGGAATACTTGCAAACGCTTCAGGATCGTATCGATATAATTGGCAGCAATCTGGCCAATGCCAGCACGACAGGTTTCAAGGAGCAGCTGCTGTCCATCGAAGAGTGTTACGACGTTCAAGACAGAAGTAATACGATGGCACAGTACGGCGGTATGCCTGTGACGCAAAATCCGGTAATTCACATCAATCAATACGATGGAAACCGCATCAATTTTACTCAAGGGTCTCTGGTGGGTACCGGGAATCCTTTGGACCTCGTGATCTACGGAGATGGATTTTTTCGGGTGAAAACCGCGGACGGAAAGCTTGGCTATACACGGTCAGGGGTTTTCGGTGTCGATGCTGCCGGAAACCTGGTTAACAACGAAGGCATGCTGCTTGAACCGAAGGTGACAGTTCCGGACAATGTGACGGACATCAGTGTTAACAGCGATGGTACCATCTATGGCGTACGGACAGCGGCAGAAAATGCGGATACGACTGTCCTTACTGGGGAAGAGAAAAACCAGAGCAACATCGTCACCCTGGGCAAGATTTCTGTTTTCCGCTTTACGAATTCCGATGGCTTAGAACAGGCTGGAAACAATGTCTTTTTTGCAACCGAAGCCTCGGGCGAGGCGACTGCAGGGGTCCCTGGGAAAGACGGATTTGGCGTCATTAAGAGCGCGATGCTGGAAAGATCCAATACGAATCTATTAACGGCGATGACTGATCTTATACGGATCCAGAGAGCATATCAGGTGGATGTCAGGATTACGCAGGACGAGGATGAGATGACGGTCCAAACCATTGCGATGAGGAGATGAGTATGGCAGGTTGGCTGGATAGTCCAATTTTTAATTTACTCGAGGGCGGGTTGGATGGACTCGGACTACGTCAGCGTGTCTTAGCCGACAATATTGCTAATAATGACACGCCCGATTTTAAAAGATCAGATGTTAGTTTCGATAAAATCCTGCAGGCCACGATGGACAGCATGAACAATACAGCAGCAGTATCCGGCACAGAGCCCGGCCATATCCCTATCACCGGGACAGGGCTGACTTCAGACGGCTTTGTAGTTAAGGATGAGAACACCACCTACCGCAATGACGGAAATAACGTGGATATTGACCTCGAAATGACCAGGCTTGCAGAAAATACGCTTCAATACAATTCATTATCCAGGATGCTGACGATGCATCTTTCCATGCTGAAACAGGCAATTCAAGAATAGCTATCCAAGAATAGACGTTCGTTGGAGGGGCGTGAGTTTTTTGCTCAGAGGATTATATACAGCAGCTTCAGGTATGATTATGAATAACCAACAGAGTGAGGCAATAGACCGGAATCTTGAAAATATGAACAATCCCGGTTATCTTGAGGAAAGTGAAAGAGTCACTTCATTTCCGCGTCTGCTGGTCAGTAGGCTTACCCCTTCTACGACCAGTGATAAGCCTTCGGAAAATGTTCCGCTGGGAATCATGGGAACGGGTGTCTACGCGGAGAAAGTCTTATACAGCACAGAACCCGGTTTGATCCGGGAAACCGGAAATATGACTGATGTGGCGCTTAACGGTGACGGCTTTTTCGCCGTTGAGACGCTTGACGGGGAACGTTATACCAGAAACGGACATTTTCAGGTTGATCCTTCCGGCATGCTCAGAACAGCAGGCGGTAATCTTGTTCTTGGTCAAAACGGAGCAATCGGCCCTTTGCCGGACGATTTCACCATTCTGCAGGATGGAACAATTATCAGTACTGAGAGCAGCCAGGTCATAGACAGACTTACAATTGTGGACATCCCTGCGGAAGATCTGGATCGTGACGGACTTACAAGTCTTTATAACAGCCAGAATCAGCCTACGGAAATACTACCGAAAAACATCCGGGTTGAACAGGGTTTTATTGAGGAATCAAACGTCGACCTAAATGCGCAAATGGTCAAAATGATTCAGGTAACGCGCTCGTATTCAGCGAATCAAAAAGTGGTCCAAACCAATGATGAAATTTTACAGAAAGCCGTCAATGAAATAGGAAAGGTGTAACCGGCTTCTGAAAAAGCAGAACATGCGTAAGAGGTGATAACTATGGGCTTCCAATCCGTTATTTTTTTGCTGGGTGGCGAAGAATATGGCCTCCCGATTGAGGTCGTGCAGGAAATAACACAGCTGACAGAAGTTCATCCTGTACCCCAGTCCACGAAATATGTCAAGGGCCTTATTATTATCAGAGGTCAGGCAATTCCGCTGATTGATCTGCATGCCAAATTTGAGATTCCGTCCCGGAATGAGGCTGGTTTTGCAATCATTATGAAAATTAATGATAATGTTGTCGGCATTGCCGTTGATGAGATCATTGAGGTAAGGACACTCGAGAATGTTGTCCAGGCTCCTCCTTTGGTTGCTGCCTCATTTATCGGAGGAATTGTCAATCTCCCGGACAGACTGATCGTTCAGCTTGATCCGGCATTTATTTTTAGAACCGATGAGCTGGAAGGTTTAAAGGCTTTGGCCTGATTGGCTCCGCCTGCCTGTTTACTGGTGGCTGGAGGTTTGGTAGGCTAACTTGACTTTTTTCAGATATTGATTTATATTAATTTAAAATTGAATTCATTTTAAATTAAATTAGAAAAGGAGGGCATCTGAGTATGGCTTTGTGGGAATGTAGTGTATGCAAAAAGGTCTCTGAAGGAAGATGTCGTCCAAAACAATGTCCCGAATGCGGCGCTGATAAAGAAAAGATAGTGAAAAAGGATTAGCAGTGCATATCGACTATTATTTATATCTTTTTAAAATTAGTTGGCCGGCTTTGAGCGGTCTTTTTCTTGTCTGCATTTTTATAGGGACAAAATGTCTTTCTATACTCAGAAAGGCGTTGGCCGAAAAGAATTATTTCAGCAAATTTGTTGCTGCAGCCAAATCGCTTTTCCTGGTCTCGACCGTTTTTATTTACGTCCTGATGTTTATGGATTACAATCAGGATTGGTTGAACGATCCGGTAGTATCGAAAGGAGTCATCGAAAGCCTCGCGGCGGAAGCTGAGCAGTATACGCTCATTTTACGCAGCGGAGAAGAGATACTCACGTTAAGTATTGATGCAGCTGCTTTTCATAAGCTTCATAAGAACGATTTAGTGGAAGTCACTTATCTTCACCAGAAACAACAGGTAGTTCAATGCAGCGTATTAACCCGACAAGCTGACAGTTTCATATAATAGCATAGCTCTATGTTTGACATTTAATGGAATTGATTATTGACGTCTCATGATATAATATAATTAAGCAATAGTGTTTTTATCAATACGTCCATGGAAAGGAGAGGTGGAATTTATGCGTATTCTTAAGGTAAATGACAATACGGTTCGCATCTTTATCTCCTTTACCGAGCTCGCAGATCGCAATATATCTCTTGCTGACTTGTTTCAACGTTCCGCGAGAACTGAACAGTTTTTTTGGGAATTGATTTCAAAAGCCAGAGATGAGGTAGACTTTAGTTTAGATCAGCCTTTCTGGATCCAGGCTACTGTTGCTTCAGAAGATGAATTTGTCATAACGGTAATTAAGCAGGAAGAACAAATTGATGCGGAGATTAACCATATTATTCAAACCGCTTTTGGAGAAAAGAAAAAGAATCCGCGCCCTTCTCCGAAGTTTGCGTCTGAAGAGCAATGGGTATATTTATTTGAAGAATTTGAAGATGTGGTTTCCGCAGTCCGTCTTTTACCGGGGATTCTCCAGCTTCAATCCGCGTTGTTCCAATACGAGGATGAATATTACCTGACAATCAGCAACATTGGAAACCCGCGTAAAAAGAAACTGGCTGAAGCGATACTGGACGAATTTGGGGAATCTGTAATGACTACGGATACTTTCCTCAAAGAGCACGGTGAAACGATTATCGAGGAAGATGCCGTAAAAATCTTAAAACGCCTCGAGAAAAAGAAAAGGAGCTAAAAGCTCCTTTTGCTATATATAAGTACTATCCGGCAGGATTGAAATGGCCTGTCTCGTAGAGTTTGCGGATACTGTTCAGGCAATCTGGACAAACGGTTTGTCTTTTGAACAACAGAAGCTGATCCGTGCCATTGCAGAAAATGCATTTGGATCTTTTTTTAGCATGAAACATGCGGAAGTCGTATATCTTTGTTCCGGAAGGCTCCATTACCTTTCCCCCTTGGATTTATTTTAGTGGGCTGAAATGTTATTATAATCATATTAAACGATCCGGCTTGTCGAAATCCTAAAAAAAACCAAGCGGGTAAGAATGAACATTTTGTCTTAGATTGCAGAATTCGGGGTGTTTTTTTGAGAAACAGCAAACTGCGTCTTCTTCCTCCGGTAAACGAGGTCATTGCCGAATTAGCAAAAAACGATGACTGTAACGGTTATGAACTTTCGGCAATTACCTGGGCTGTAAGGAAGGCTTTGGAAAAAGCCAGAAAGATTCTTTTGGATGATCTGAATCAAGATGGTGAAGAATTGAATAGTGGAAAAACTAAAAAACTTCACAATTTTTTGTACTGTCAGCCTGAGGAATTTGTACCGGTCTTTCGAGCGTGGTTGTATAAGGAGATCCAAGCACAATTGAGAGGTTATGGAAGTATGAAGAGAGTCATCAATGCTACAGGTGTAATTCTGCATACGAATTGCGGACGCGCACTGCTTGCTCCGGAAGCCGCCGCCTATGTCGCGGAACAGGCTGTTGTTTACAGCAATCTTGAGCTTAACCTTGAAACCGGGAATCGTGGTTCGAGGTATAGCCATATCGAAGAGATTTTGGCAGAGCTGACCGGGGCCGAAGCATCCCTTGTTGTGAATAACAATGCAGCAGCGGTACTTTTAATCATGAATACTTTTGCCGTCCATAAAGAAGTCATTGTTTCCCGCGGAGAACTGGTGGAAGTCGGCGGATCTTTCCGTATTCCTGAAGTGCTCAAAGCAGGAGGGGCAAAACTGGTGGAAGTCGGAGCAACGAATAAGACCTGGCCAAAGGATTACCAGGAGGCGATTGGCCCGGAGACGGCGATGCTGTTGAAAGTACATACCAGTAATTATCGGATTCAGGGATTCCAGCATGAAGTTCCGGTTGATGAGCTTGTGGTGCTCGGTAAAGAGTCGGGGATCCCAGTTGTCGTGGATCTTGGCAGCGGCAGTTTCCTGGATGGATCGGAATATGGTCTTCCGCAGGAACCGACGGTGCAGGATACGCTGAAAAGCGGGGCTTCACTGGTTTCTTTCAGTGGGGATAAACTTTTGGGAGGCCCTCAGGCCGGAATTATTATCGGCAAAAAGGAACTGATTGACCGCTTGAAAAAAAATCAGCTTACTCGGGCTTTGAGAGTTGATAAGCTGGTTCTGGCTGCCTTGATCGGGACGCTCCGTTTCTATCAGAGAGGGGAAACTGGTAAAATACCTGTCTGGAATATGCTTTCCCATACAAAAGATGATCTTTGGAAAGACGCGCTGAAGCTTAGTGAAATGCTTGCCGGCCTGCCCGGTTTGGAAATAGAGGTTATGGACGCTGAATCCTGCGTCGGAGGCGGGGCTTTCCCGACGGCGGTGCTTCCCACTTGCGTATGTGCGGTAAAGCCAAAGCAGAATTCCGTAGTTGATCTTGAAAGTTTTTTAAGACAGGGAGACGTACCTATTCTTGCCCGCATTGTGAAAGATGCAGTTATTTTTGACCCTCGGACGCTACTCCCGGAGGATTATCAGGTGATTGCAGACCGTTTACGGAAATGGGGTCCGTGACAAAATACTCGTACAGCATTCTAAAATTACTTACTAAACTGTTGATTTATCCTTTTTTATTTTATATTAGGTCTGCAGGTCATGTTATGTTATAATTGCTTTTGAAAAAAGCAAGTGAGCAACAAAAAGGAGAAAACGAAAGGAGGGAAAGCAATGTCCGGAGACAAAATAAGACTGACGCAGTACTCGAGCAAATCTGGCTGAGGGTGCAAGATTGGTCCTGGTGACCTGGCACAAGTTTTGTGTCACTTTCCAAAGCAAACGTCCAACCCGGATCTTCTGGTCGGCTTTGATACGTCAGATGATGCGAGTGTCTACCGTCTTAATGACAATCAGGCGATCGTCCAGACCGTTGACTTTTTTACTCCGATCGTTGATGATCCATATTCTTTCGGGCAAATTGCCGCAGCCAACGCCCTCAGTGATATCTATGCCATGGGTGCGCGTCCGCTGACTGCGCTGAATCTTGTTTCTTTTCCGATTGATAAGCTTGATAAAAGCATATTAATGGAGATACTAAGAGGGGGAAAAGACAAAGTTGAAGAAGCCGGAGCATTAATCATCGGCGGGCATTCGATCGATGATCCTGAACCGAAGTATGGTCTGTCCGTAACAGGCATTGTTCATCCTGATCGGGTGCTGACGAATTCCAGCGCCAGGGAAAACGATTTGCTCGTTCTGACAAAACCATTAGGACTTGGGATTATCACGACTGGGATAAAAAACGGGATTGTCCCAGCAACGGATGAGAAAGCCGCCATTGAGGTCATGGCACGGTTGAATAAGGAAGCGTCGGAGATTGCAGTCTTGACCGGGGTAAATGCCTGTACGGATATTACCGGCTTTGGTCTGTTGGGGCATCTTCACGAAATGATGAAAGCCAGTGGTATGCAGGCTGAGATCTTTGCAGGGAATGTTCCGGTTTTGGACTGTGCCTGGGACTGCCTAGAGAAAGGAACAATCCCCGGAGGAACGTTGTCCAACCTGATTTATCTCGAGGATTATCTGGAAGCAGCGTGCAGTTTGGACTGGAAATTGATCCTCGGTGATGCTCAGACTTCAGGGGGGTTGCTTCTGGCAGTGCCTGAAGAAAAAATTGAAATGCTAATCACGGAATGTCATAACAGGGATGTGCATCCTGTCGAGATCATTGGCAGAGTATCGAAGGGAGAACCCGGAAAAGTATTAATTCGTGGGGGAACCCATGCCTTTGGCAAGACTACGATAAATGGAGTGGGACAGACTTGAGGAAGAAAAAAAATACAAAAAGGAAAGCTTTTACGATCATTGCAGTTTTGCTCGCAGGGATTATTGCCGGTTCGGCTGCCTTTGGCTACTTTTTCTTAAATCAAGGAAGTACAGGCGCGGGAGGCAGCACAGAAAACTCAAGTACGGACTCTCTTAACAAACGGATAAGCTTCCTGTTAATCGGTGCAGACAAAAGGCCCGGACAAACTTCCTATAATACGGATACTATCATTGTTGCGAGTGTGGATCCCGATACGAAATTAATTTCTCTCTTGTCCATTCCCAGGGATACCAGGGTCAGCCTTCCCGGATCAAATTCTTACGTCAAAATCAATTCGGTCGTGATGTACCGAGGAATTCCTGAGCTGATGGATGAGGTTACTGAACTGACGGGTATACTGCTTGACGGCTATGTCGTAACCAATTTTGACGGTTTTAAAAGTATTATCGACACAGTGGATGGAATTGAACTCGATGTTGAAATGGATATGTACAAAGAGACCGGAGACGAAGTTGACGGCGTGATTGACCTGAAAGCCGGAGAGCAGCATCTGAACGGGACTCAGGCGCTCCAGTATGCCAGATTCCGGGGAGACAGCACCGCGGACATCGGCAGAACTGCACGGCAGCAGAAGGTTTTGAAAGCGGTGGCCAAAGCAGTCCTGCAGCCCTCAACCATTATTAAACTACCAAAACTTATTCCTCAAATCAATGAAGTTGTTGAAACCGATCTGAAACTCGCGGATATTCTAAGACTATCCAAGGCAGCCGCGGCTTTCGACAGTTCAAACATGGTGAATCAAACACTGCCTGGCTATGGACTTTATCTTGACAATATCAGTTACTGGGAAGTCAATCCCGATCATGCCAAACAAGTGGCTAAGAATCTTCTGCTCGGGATTACCACCGATATAACCATCGACGGGACAGTCCTCGACCTGCTGAGCCCGGAACTGCAGTCCCATATCACGGTACCCGGAAGCTCTTCAGATCCAAACGGAACCGCATCTCCAGGTCACGATGACTCGGGCAGTGCGAGCGGGAACAGTGAAGATCCATCCGGAGCAGAGCTGAATGACGGAAGTACGGGAACAAGCGACGGAACCGGTACGGACATTGGACAGGGTGCGGGTAGTCCGGACCAGGGCAACAGCCTGGGCCAGGATGAAAGTAATTTGAACAATGGCAATGCTTCAGATAAAAAGACAAAGGAAATAAAGCTATTAATCATTCCTGAATAATTCTCTTGTAGACAAATATCGAAATAGTCAGTAAAATGAGAGAGAATGATCATAAAATACTGTAATCATGCTATTACAGTATTCTTTTTTTAAAAAAATTGTAGTTTAACAGATGATTCTTTGGCTTATTTTAGTTAATAATCTAATACATTTATTTAATATATACGATTTTTAGGACTAAAGTCCTATGTGCTTTGTTTTTGAAATCAGACTATTTTTCCAGGTTGTTTAAGGAGAGTGCGGGCCATGAAAGAAATGATTGCAACAGGTAAAACGTTGGAAGAAATCAGAGAGAAATGGTCTCGGGAATGGGGCTGTGATCCTGAAGAGCTGCAGATAGAAACCATAGAGAAACCGGGAGTCTTCAGCAGGCTCTATAAGGTAAACGTAATTTTGTCGAATCCGGACAAACAAAATTTTCCACAGGAAGATACCCAGGAGGAAGATACCCGGGTCCTCTGGGATCAAGTCAAATATACGATTTATCCCGGATCGCGGGTTCAAAGCATCGTTCCTTATCCGCATGCCGGAAAATTATTTATGCTGGGCAACGAGATTGGATATGAAATGCCTGTTAATAAAGGCGATACCTTTGAATTCTATCCTTTGGTCCAGCAGGGTGAACTATCGTGGAAAATCTCAGTTGAGCCGGATGGCAGCAAAGCTGTCGCGAGAGTCAGACATGCCCGTGCGGGTAAATTTGTCCTGGCCAATTCTCTCCCAAATTATTCGCAGCTTGTACTGGAACAACATGTTTCCTGGGATGCTTCTCCTGAACCTGATGAGCTGCCAACGGAAGCAAACCTACTGAAAGAAATCAATGACAAAGGAATTGTTTATGGAATAAAAAGCAATCTTTGGGCGGATTTTATGGTAGTCGATGGTGAAAGCGAAATTGTCATCGCTGAAGCAAACCTGCCGATTCCAACTGTTCAGCCCCAGTTAATCGACTATGTTGGTGAACCCGTATTTCAGAATGAAGAAAGCAATGAAGAAAAAATTGATTATTTCGCCTGTAAGATTGTCCTTTGCCAGAAGGATGATATTCTGGCCAGGAAGATCCCGGGTAAAGAAGGGGTCCCCGGTACGAACATTTTCGGAAAAGCCACTCAGGTTGATAAAATCAAAGACTTCATTATTACAATGAAGAAGAATGTCTATCTGACTGGGAATATGGAAGTTAAAGCCTCCTGTTCCGGTACACCAGTAAGGGTCAATAAAAATACATACTTGGTTGAAAACGCGTTTATTCAAAACAAAGATGTTGATCTGAGTACCGGAAGCATCGACTTTCCAGGCGATGTGTTTATCGGGGGCAATGTTGCGGACGGACTGTATATTCATTCCTCCGGCACAGTCAAAGTACAGGGTTCTATCTCAGGCGCTGATATTAAAGCAGAAACGGGACTGGCAGTAAGAAATAATATTATAGCCAGTAAAATACTTGTTGGAGAGAAACATGTCTCTAGATCCGAGTTTATCAAAACCATACATGAAGTCAGTGAAGAGCTCACGCTCTGTGTTCATCAGATTGAGCAGCTGCAGGGAGCATCCACTAATACGAGTGTTGGCCAGCTTTTCAAGGTCATCCTCGAGAAGAATTTCCAGCAGTTGCCCAAAAAAGTTGAAGAGCTGGAGAGACTGCTTAACAGCCAGGAAACCGGGTTTGTATCCCAGGAACTTGATCTGGCGATACGTTCGATGAAGCACTTTATGATCGGATTAGGACCGCTTCAGCTCAAAGACACGCTTTACCTTAAAAATGCCCTGAAGATTGTAGGCTTATTCATGGCCACCAAAGGACTGGCCGCCTTAGTAAGTGTTCTCTGCGATGTTAGTTATGTCCAAAATTCTGAAATCAGCTGCGCGGGCGATTTCTTCTGCCACAAAGGCGTGTATAATTCCATTTTGAAAATTGAAGGCGGAATTAAAATCCATGGTGTCTGCCGTGGTGGCGAAATCAGTTGCTCAGGTGATCTTTACATTTGGGAACTTGGCGGCTCGAATATCAGTGCCACGACAATCAAGGCATCCAAAAACAGCCATATCAATATCGAGTTCTGCCACGCCAATATTAAAATTTTCATTGGCAAAGAGCTGATCAAGATTGATGAACCGGCTCAAAAAGTTGATATTTTCAGGGACAAAGGGAACCTTCAGGTTGGAAAGCTAAGATGGGACGGTAGTACGCGCTAACGGGGTCTGGCCAGTAACCGGCTGATATAGGGCAGCAGAGGAAGAACCATAAGTGAAGACAGGATGTTAAAAATTGTATGACCGTTGGCAATCTGGCGGCTTAGGCTACCTCCAAGGAACCTGATCGTCTCGGTCAGCGGATCCAGAAGCGGGTAAAACATCAGAACGCCAAAAACGTTAACGAACACATGAAATAACGCAACCCATTGAGCGGATCTTGAGGTAAAAGCTGAGACAATCAAAGCGGTGAAGCAGGTCCCGATATTGGCTCCGAAAATAAAAGCAAGGGAGGTTGGCAAATCAAGCCAGCCTCTTTCTGTTAAAACCATCACAAGGCCTGCCGTTGCACTTGAAGAATGCAGGGCCGCCGAGAGAACGGTACCTGCCACAATGCTTTCAAGATAGCTGCTGTTCAGATGGAGCAGCCGTTCCTGGAAATATGAGGTCGAGGCAAGCGGGATCATCGCGGATTCCAAAACGGAAAGAGAGAAAAACATCAGCCCTAAGCCGGCCAACGCATAGCAAAAGAATTTTATTTTGCCTTTCAGCAGCCAGAACCCTAGAAATCCGGGCGGGACCAGCCATATGGCGAAATCTTTGAGCGGCAAAGACAAAAGCTGGGGCGTTACCGTGCTGCCAATATTGCTTCCGAGGATCAGTCCGAGCGTATTTTGAAAGCTTAACAAACCGGCGTCAACAAAGGAAATTGCCATTACGGTCAGCGCTGTGCTCGATTGCAGGATACTCGTCGCCAGAATGCCACTGATGAATCCTCTCGCGGTGGTTGCGGTGAATCTCTGCAGAACGAGCTGAAAATAAGACCCTGTGAATTTTTCCAGGCCATCTCTAAGAATTTTTATTCCTGTCAATAATATCATCAGGCCTAAAAAAGTAAAACAGATAGGGACAAGCATCAGCAGCTCCTTCAGCTTTTCAGAATAAGATTACTCGGTTAATTCTATTCGCTTGAACCAGCCGCATGTCTGAATTATCAAACGCTAGTACAACTTTCGTTAAATAATTACACAAGGGGCCCTAACAACATGATTTTTAATTTATATATTTCCGTTAAATAACAAAAAAACTTGCGACCATCTGCCGCAAGTTAAGAAAAGAGAGGAGTGGGGATAAAATTGGAAAACGTGAGACTAATATCATTGTGTCCTGTTTTCTAAGAAACTATGCAAAAGTTTTTTTTGCAGGAATTTGGTGCTTTTTATGGAAAATAGATTGCATACATCCATTTTAGGGGGGGACGTGTTGAACCCAAGAAAAATCAGAATGGTCGTCGGTAGAACGGCTGGATGCCTGCCGTGTGGATACCTGATCGTCAGAGCCCAGGCCAGACGGGAAATCAATATTAGATTGAATAATGGAAGGCTTGAAAATATAGCTACCTCAAGTGAAAATGGGATTGGAATTCAGGCCTTTACGGAAAAAGGAGCCTGTGGATTTGCTTCCGTAAACCGCATCAGCGATGCAGAGGCTGTCCATACAGCACAAAAAGCGATGGAACTGGCTGAGGAAAACGAGAATACAGGCTGTGAGTTAAACCGGGAAATCTTTGGCGCTCCCAAAATTTTCAGTGAGATTCCGAATAAAGCGGTTTATGGTTTTGATTCGTTTACACCGGAAGAACTTGCAGAGTTAGCGGGAGGAATTCACCGGCAATTGAGAGAAAAAGGGTCTGAAAAGTCGGAAATTTCCTGGCAGACAAATTTCAGGCTAATCGAGGATTTTTGGTGTATTGGCAGGTCGGATGGGACTCTAGTTTCTTTTTTTATTCCTAGAGCCGTCTTGTCTCATCAGGGAACGGTAAAAGAAGGCGGGCAGGCACAAAGCTTTTCGGTAAACAGCAGCGGTGTCGATGCCGGAGTACTGCTGGATGAAAGAAGCAGCGGCGCACTGCTGCATAAAACGATTGACAAAGCAAGATTCGTGCAAAAAGTATGTACAGCTCCGCTTCTGCCGGTGGGAAGCTATCCCTTGCTCATAGACTATGGGCTTGCTAAGGGATTGGCCCATGAGGCTTTCGGGCATGCGGTGGAATCTGATTTAATGGAAGAATCGATCCTGGGCGAGGTCGGCAAGCTGAAAACCGGACTTGTTATTGCACGTCCTGATGTCGATATCATTGACGGTCCCCTTGAAGGGGATTGGGCTTATCAGCCCTATTCGGCCAACGGTCTCTTCCGGGAAACCGTACACGTGGTCCAAAATGGGGTACTTAAACAAGGACTTGGCGACATTTTTTCGGCCGCCAAAGCCGGCATGCTGGTAACCGGAGCAGGAAGATCAGAATATTTTGGCTCCGTTGCGCTGCCCAGGATGACCAATATCAGATTGGTGACAGCTACGCATATACCAATACCTACAAGTGACGGTTTGACGGAAGAAATCAGCCGCTTGCGGCGGGGACTTCAAGATGCAGGCCTGCTCGGGGAGGGTTTTCATATTTTACTTTTAGGTTATCGGGGAGGGCAGGTCAATACCAGAACCGGAGATTTTGTTTTTCAATGCGATGGGGCGGTAAACCTCGCCGATTCAAAGCTGCCGGTTTACCGGCCCGGAATTTTTAGCGGGAAAATCCTTTCTGTGTTAGATTCTGTCAAATTAAGCCTTGGAGAAGCACGCTACGATGCCATCGGAACCTGCGGCAAAGCCGGTCAAATGGTTCCGTCCAGCGGCGGAGGAAGTGGTTACATTCTTTTGGACAAAAACGAGAATGTCAAGTTGGGAGGGGATACTGTTGAGCAGCCTGCTTGATCAAATTCTTGATGTTCTCCGGAAAGCGCAGGCTGGCAAGCATATGGCCGGCGGTTTAAGGATCCTGGATTGGAGAATTACCTGTTCTCAGACCCAGATGATAACGCTGGGGATTAAGAACAATGCCACTGGCGGTGTTTATTCTCCGCCGGCGTTAAAAGATTCGGAAAAAGCAGAGATTTATCTTATCTGGGAAGACGGAAAATGCAGCCGCTCCGTCGTTCAGAATCCGCCTCCGGGTCGGAAAGATCACTGGCAAACGGAATTAAACGGTTGGCGGGCAGCAGCCTTTGAAGACAAGTATGCAGCAAAAATTCCCGAACCTTCGGAGCTTCCAGATGTCGGGATTGCCGAACAGAAGCTTCATGATATTGTCTGCCGAGACCACAGCTGTTTATTTGAACAGCAGGGAAGGATCAGGGCGGATGAACCTGTCGAAGCTTTAAAAAACGGACAAATCATGGCAATTTGGGGAAAAAGCAATATCCTGACATCGACAGGGGTCCAGGTCGCTTTTGAGGAGAGCCGATACGCCGTATCTTGGTCCTTTGACAGTATCGTTGCTGAAGGGTTTGCGGAAAGGCGCTTGATTACGGCTGAGGAATGGTTGGGGTTATGGGAAGAATCTGTCTGTAGATACCGTCTTCTTGAGAATCAGGGAGAACCGGTCCGGTCTGCAACAAAAGTAATTTTGACGCCTGCGGTGGTATCCCAGATGATCGATCAATATATCCTGCCAAATTTCAGAGGAGAAAATGTTCTGGAGAGGCAGAGCAGATTCACAACGCAGGATTTCTCCGGACATATACCATTATTTGATCCGGAACTGACAATAGAGATCAATCCTCTTCTGCCGGGCAAATGGGCAAGCTATGTGCTCACAAATGAAGGTGTACCTGCAATGCGCACAGAGCTGCTTCGTGATGGGCGCTTGGAAACACCGTATCTGAATCTGAAAGACGCCGGACGCTTCGGGGCAGGTCCGACTGCCATCCCTTACAGTTCGGCAGGGATACGTGTGAAGCATACCAGGAAGATAAGCTGGAAAGATCTGGTCGGAACGATTGAAGACGGGATCATGATCTTATCTGTTCTCGGTCTCCATACGCAGAATCCGGTTACCGGCACTTTCTCCTTGACTGCGCCCTGCGCTTTGCGCATTAAAAACGGAGTTGTCGACGGGAAAACGGATGTCAGAATAAATGGGAATTTCTGGGACATTCTGTGGAGAGAAGATACAGTTTATGCGGATCATCCACTGTACAATCATCCGTATCTGATGTTTCATATTCCGCCGGATAATCTTTAGATAGAATGAATCAGTCGATCTAAGGTTTAAAAAAAGTATTAAAGGTTACGAGGTAGGTTATGCTTGATTTACATGTTCATTTGCTCGGACATCTTGACCGGGAAGTAACAAGGGGAAATATCCGTCTTTTTCTTGACGAGGCTAAAAAGAAGAATTTAGTTCAGATCGGTTTTGCAGATCATGATATGTACTGGAATGACCTAAACCTAGATCTGATCAGGGACGTCGCCGAAGAGTATCCTGAATTGCAGGTGAGAATAGGTCTTGAGGTCGACTATCGGGAAGAAAATGAAGAACTGATCCGCAAACGGATTAGTTCATATCCTTTTGACTATACGATTGGTTCTGTCCATGAAATTAGCGGATGGTTCTTCGATTATCCCGAGGAAGAAGAAGAACATCTCAGGCGGGACCCTGACAGCTTGTATCTGGAGTACTTCGCGCTGGTGGAAAAAGCAGCTGCCAGCGGAATGTTTCAGATTATCGGGCATTTCGATTTGATCAAACTGTTCAAAATAAGGCCGCGGACAGACGTAAAAATTCTTGCAGCCAGGGCCCTGGAAACGATTAGGAAGCAAGGACTGGCCATCGAAGTCAATACCAACGGACGGTATAAGCCTGTGCAGGAATTTTATCCGGAGCCGAAACTGCTTGAACTGATTTACCAGATGGGCATCCCAATCACCCTGGGCTCAGATGCGCATGAACCAAGTGCAGTGGGACGTGATCTTGAAGAGGTTGTCCAGCAGTTAAAGCTATTCGGCGTAAAAGAAATAACCGGGTTTGCGGGGCAAAGACCTCATGCTTTGATGTTTAAAAACTGGTTGATTGGAGAATAATAGAACTAAACAATTGACGTTTTCTTTGTTCACAATAACACAAATGGGAGATGGAAATTCAATGATTGAAAGATGCCGTTCCTGCGGACACGAACACGATGATATTTCCAGGGTCATATTTCGCCGCAACCACGTCAGCAACCGGATGCTTCCATACTGTTCCTATTGCCTGAGGAGATTATACAAGGTGCCATACAGGCCTTAGTACCTCAAATATTTTAAGGTTTGCATGGCAATTATTTTTCTTTCCGAAAATAGCTTAGCTCAAAAATACACTTGTTTTTTTGTCTGCACTTTGATATAGTTGCTGGTGAAATAGGAAAAGGGGGGTTGGGACTATGGCATACGTTATTACTGACGACTGCACAACATGCGGATCCTGTGTTGACGAATGTGCAGTAGGAGCTATTAGCGAAGGCGACGGCAAATATGTCATCGATGCTGATACCTGCGCAGAATGTGGCGCTTGTGTAGACGCTTGTCCTTCTGGTGCAATTATTGAAGGATAATTAAATACTGCAATAAAGAAAGAGTATCTGAAGGATGCTCTTTCTTTTTATTGACGGCATTTGTCCAGTGGGTATATAATACAAATAATTATAATGATTCTAAAAATAGACTAAATTTATATACAAACTCAAAGTTTCTCAACAATTGACGAAAGGAATTGAAAGCCGTGAATGCTGTCGAAATTCTAAAGGGATTAAAGGATAAGGGAATACGCTTTACTCCCCAAAGGCAGGCAATTTTGGAATTTTTATTAGTTACTGATTCCCATCCCACTGCGGAAGAGATCTACAAACAGGTGAAGACGAAGTTCCCCGGTGTGAGCCTGGGCACGATTTACAACACACTGAATATGCTCAAGGAACATGGGTTTCTTCTGGAACTTCCTTGTGGGGATATGTCCAGCCGTTTCGATGGTAATCCGGTAAACCATTATCATGTGATGTGTTCGAGATGTGGCAGAGTTGTCGATTTTCATAGCTCATTGATTGATATGGATGCAATGGTCACTGATAAAACAGGATTTGATGTACATACCCATAACCTGGTATTTTATGGGGTATGTCCAGGCTGTCAAGACAGCAAAGAATAAGGCTCTTAGTCAAATGTTAGGGTGAACTTCTAAACAAGAGAACTCTAAATATGATGCTGGTAATAGTTTCAGACTGTTATCAGCATTTTTGATGTTCGTGGATGGATAAATGCCGCGGTCATAACATCTTTCTGATAGAGCTAAGTGTAACTAAGGCAGCCAAGCTTTGGCAGCCAAGTTTTCTAAATTTTTGCAGGTTTTTTTAGGGCTTTGCTCGAAATAAATATGGAAATGCAAGATTTTGCGAGGTTTTATGTTTAAAAGATTTACAGTCATACTTGTTTCAATGTTTATTATTGCTGCTCTTGCAGTATCCATATGTTGGGAAAATATTCAGGGTGTTGAACTATACAGTGATAATCCTGTCACTAAACCGTACAGGATTGCCCAGGATTTAGGCGGAAAATGGAATAGCTATTCAAGCTTAAGGCAGGCTTTGACCTATGAAAATGAGGCAATGGATAACATGATTGATGTTTTGGACCTCAACCAGGCCAAAGATTTGATTATACCTTCGAGTCAGGGGTTCGATGTTGCCGCTAAAAAATTTTCTGTTACCGGCAAATGGAGTTACAAGACGGCTCAGCTGGTTTTGGAAGGGGTAAACGGAAAGGTCAGCGTATTCTTAAACGGCATTGATGATGTGAATTTGATCGGTGAAGTTGAAGGAAACGGCGGCGTATATATTTTAAACTTTCCTGCCTCTAGATTTGATTTCAGCAAGGAAAACACGTTGTACCTGAAGACTGAGAAAAACAGCATTCAGCAGAACAGAATTTTTGGCTGGTTATGGCCGGAACAAGGAAAAATTACCGGTCAGATACGCTTGGAGGCAGTATCAGAAACGACCATTGATTTATCGAGCATAGCTGTTTCATATGATTCAGCGAAAAAGCAAGTGAAGGCCCGCGTGAAGATCAAGCATCACGATATGCTGGAGCAAGGACCTTGGGTCTTAAACGGAGCTTTAACTACTAATCAGCAGAAGCTCGCCGAATGTGTGCTTCCGCTGAGTACCAACGGCAAATTTGAGCAAGACGCGGAGCTGATTTTTCAGGTGCCGACTGCGCATTCCTGGAGTCCGGAAGATCCTTTCCTGTATGAGCTTAATCTGAATATAACCAATAACCGCGGAGGCTATGATAGTCTTCAGCTCCCCGTCGGAATCCGTCAGCTGGGAACAGCAAACGGAAAATGGACAATGAACGGTACAGCCTTGGACGTCCGGGGCCAAATCATTTCCCAGGAACAGGAGTACACAATTCGAAATCAGCGCCAGACGGAGGCCTTTCTGAAGAACCTTAAATCCGGCGGCTATCATGTGATCTGCTTTATGGGCTTCTTCCCTGATGAGAGCTGGCTGTATGCTGCAGACAAGCTTGGCGTGGGCGTATGGCTGGAAATGCCTGTCGGTTTCACGGCATCGTCTAAAATACCGAATCCGGCGGTTTTTGAAGATCTTGCTGCCGTTGCGGCAAAGCATCCGTCGGTATTAGCCTGGACGGTTGCCAAAGGCATTGATGATTCCGCGGCTTCCTCAGAATACCTTCAGAAGACCGGGGATATGATTTCCGGATTTTCGCAGTATCAACTTTCATTTCCGAAAGATCCGGTCGATTCAAGCATAACAGAGAATATTTTGATCTTGCCTGAAGGATTGCAGGGCGAATGGGGGAAGCTGACTTATTATTCCGATGGGTCAGCCAACGTGGTGCAACCATCAGATTCTAAATGGAAAACGGAGAAAGTCGCCGTAATTTTATGGCTGATCTGTCTCGTGTTTTTAAGTGCCCAAAACTTCTTCTCGATTAAATGGAAATACCAGGAGCTGTTTAATGATTTACCCAAAAGGGCCGTGCGCAGAGCTTTTTTTTGGTGTTGTCTGTCACTCGTCGCCCGCATGGGAACGCTCGGAGCGATTGTTGCTTCTCCGCTTTTTAATTTACCGGTCGATACCATACCGCCCTGGATTTCTTACGACTTCACCTGGCTTAAGGAAGTACAGGATCTCCCGTTCGCACTTGTCTGCATCCTTATCTCCTTCTTTTTGATCGTCTTAAGACTGCTGCAGGTTGGTGTTGCAGCTTCAGCCTTCCCTCGAAATCCAGGGACGTTGGGGCTGACATGCTGGATGGAAAGAAAATACGGCTGGATTGTTCTTGTTGGCGTTGCTTTCGTGCTGACAATATACGGCATGCCTTACTATTTCCCGATTGCAACGTATATCCTTCTGTCTGTTATATTCCTGCCTGCTAGGATCAGAGGCTCCTGGAAAGCCGGTGGGAAACACTCACGCCTGCTGATCGTTCCAGCTACAGTCTTTTTTGGCATTCTGATCACGTGTTTATGGCATTACCAGGATTTTTCCTATCTGATTCAAATGGTCTTGCCCAACATCGACTTTTCTTTTCAATTGTTTTAATATCTATTTCTAAATTCTAATCGTGGATGAATTTATTTGCTTCTTATAATGAAATATTTTATAATAGCATTGAACTAACTTGTACAGGAGGAAATCGAATGATCACGAAAGATATGGTTATCGGCCAGGTTCTCAGACAATACCCGCAAACTGCAGAAATTTTTGTGGCACTTGGTATGCACTGCCTGGGATGCCCGTCCGCAACAAGGGAGAGTGTTGAAGGCGCTGCGATCACGCATGGCAAAAACCCTGATGATCTGGTGGCAGAGCTTAACAAAGCCGTCGGACAGTAAGGACTCCAAGTACCCCGATCATTCTCGCAACAACAAGGCCCTGCGGTATATTCTGCAGGGCTTTTTTAGTGTATCATAAAAGTGTAAGTATTTTTGATAAAAGTAAGTGCAGGTGAGGTTGCCGCCAAAGTTTGGCGCCGATTAAGTTTTCCTTATCTGGTATTAACTTCAGGAGTTTGAGTGAAGGAGTGGAAGGATGTACGGTCTTGTTTTGGAAGGCGGAGGCGCAAAAGGCGCCTATCAGATCGGAGCCTGTAAGGCGATGCGGGAATTGGGCATAAGCTACGGGGCAGTGGCCGGTACGTCCATCGGGGCGCTGAATGGGGCGATGATTGTTCAGGGTGAACTGGATAAAGCGTATGAGCTGTGGTATGAGATGTCTCCCTCGAAGGTATTTGATATTGAAGAAGTACGGCTGGAAGAACTTAAAAAGTTGGACATATCTCATGACGGACTGCTTTACTATATGAAGAAGACCAAGGAGATTGCCTCCAGCAAAGGTCTGGATATCACATTTATCAAAAAACTGCTTCAGGAAATCGTGGATGAAGACAAGCTTAGAGAATCCAAAATGTTATTCGGATTTACGACGGTCTCCCTGTCGGATATGAAACCCATGGAATTTTTTCTCGAGGATGTCCCCAAGGGTAAAGTTGTAGAGTATTTACTGGCAAGCTCAAACCTTCCTGCTTTTCAGCAAGAAAAAATCGATGGAAAACACTATCTTGACGGCGGTTTCTATGACAATCTGCCTTTAAACATGCTGGTGGGCAAAGGTTTCAAAGAGATCATTGCTATCAGGACCAACGCGCTGGGCCGTCGCAGAAAGCTTGCGGACAGGGAGGTTCATGTTCAATATATTTCTCCCGCCGAGACGCTTGGCAGTATCCTGGATTTCAGCAATGAACAGGCCAGATACCATCTTAAACTTGGTTATTACGATGTTATAAGGCAGTTCAGGCGTCTGAAAGGCCAAAAATATTATATTGAACCAACAGGGGATGAGGACTTTTTTATCCGCATGATGCTGTCTCTCGGTGAGAAAAAAATTTTGGCGTTGGGAGAAAAGCTGGGCTTTAAAGGCATTCCTTACAGGAGGATGCTTTATGAATATATTATACCGAAGATTGCTGCTTTGCTCGATATGAAAAAAGAAACAAGTTATGAGGAAATGGTAATTGCTCTTTTGGAATTTATTGCCCTGGAACAGGATATTTATAGGTTTCGAGTCTATTCGTTTCAGGATTTTTTGGAATTGGTCAGTATGAATTTACGGGAAGTGAAAACAAAAAGCAGCGGGGAAGCATTCGCCCTGCCTGCTTTCGTGAAGCAAAGCGGCGTTCTGCCCAAGATGGTGAAAAATCTGATTCTGCGGGAACTGATTCGTGAACTTTTCCAAGAACAGAATTTTGCTGCTGCGATCCTGCCAAATAAAAATTCGCAGGACATTACCTAACCATTATGTTTGGATTTTTTTTTGGTTAACGGCTTAAGGAAAACATAAAAAATAGGGACTAAATTCCTATTTTTTTTGTTTTCTTTTTTTTGTCAGCAGGAATTCTTAAAAAAATAGAGAATATGTGGGGTATAGTGGGTTGAAGTGGTAAGTAAGTGGTGCCTGGTGGGGTGAAGATTATGTTCATGGGGGAATTTCTCCATACGATAGACAATAAAGGTCGTCTGATCATACCGGCAAAGTTCAGAGAGCTTCTTGGCAATAAGTCGTTTATTACCAAGGGGATGGAGGACTGTCTTTTTCTTTACCCTGAAAGCGGATGGTTTGATTTCGTGGAGAAGCTGAAACAGCTTCCGGTATCGCAAACCAGAGCCCGTGAATTTACCCGCTTGTTCTTTTCCAGCGCTGCCGAGTGCGAATTTGATAAGCAGGGGAGGATCTTGGTACCTGCAAATTTACGGGAGCGTGCTTTTTTGGAAAAAGATGTCGTTGTTGTCGGTGTCATGGATAGAATCGAGGTCTGGGATTCCTTGAAATGGAGAGAATACAGCACCAACGCAGCCCAAAATTATGAAGATGATGCTGAGTCCCTTGCTGCGATGGGTTTAATGATATAGCAGAATATACCATCGTACATAGGTTGAACAAAAAGTGGGTACGCTTGCGATAAAGCAAAGAAAGGAATGGCCCTAAGTGGTTTTTGAACACCAAAGCGTCCTGCTGCAAGAGACAATTGAAATGCTGTTTACAGACCCTGACGGATTATACGTGGACTGTACGCTGGGGGGAGCCGGACACTCGGCACTGCTGCTCCAGCGATTGAGCGCTTCGGGCAGGCTGGTATGTTTTGATCAGGATGAAACTGCTGTTGCCAATGCCCGCATGAAGTTTGCCAATGACCCAAGGGTCACTGTTTTTCAAAAGAACTTTGTGGAACTTGAAGATACGATCCGAGCGAATAGCTTATTACCGGCAGCAGGGATCATGTATGATCTAGGGGTCTCGTCGCCCCAACTGGATGAAGCGGAAAGAGGCTTCAGCTATATGCGGGATGCAGTGCTCGACATGCGCATGGACCGCAGAAAACCGCTTACTGCCGAAGAAATCGTCAACAGCTGGAGTGTGGAAGACCTGACCGGAATTATCCGGGATTACGGAGAAGAAAAATGGGCGCTGAGAATTGCAAAGTTTATTGGCGAAGCCCGGACTCACGATAGAATCAGAACAACAGGGCAACTTGTTGAAATCATAAAGAATGCGGTCCCTGCTGCAGCCCGCAGAGAAGGACCTCATCCTGCCAAGCGCACTTTTCAGGCTTTAAGGATTGCTGTGAATAAAGAACTTGAGGTACTGGAAGAAACATTGGATCAGGCTCTGCATTGCCTGCAGGATGGCGGAAGAATAGCCGTCATTACCTTTCATTCTTTGGAAGACAGAATTGTTAAAAACAAATTTCAGTCCTGGATGGGCAAATGTACATGTCCTCCTTCTCTTCCGGTATGTTGCTGCGGGGTAAAACCCCTTGCGAGGCTGGTCAATAAAAAACCGGTTGTTCCATCCAGGGAAGAGGAAAATGATAATCCCAGATCGCGGAGCGCCAAGCTTCGTACTGCTGAGAAACTCAAGGTCTAAATAGGGGGGGAGAAGAATACGATGTTAACAGCACAGAGAAAACTACAATTCAATGAATCCTTTGCCTATCAGGAATATGATCAAATTCTTGATAAAGGCAAGCCAAAGGCCAAAAAAGCCGCCCCGTCCAAAAAGACCTCTCAGATGCTGAAGTATCGGGCCATGGCACTCTTGGTCATATTGGGGATTATTGGGATGTTCGGTCTGATTGGGGCCAAAACAGTACATATCACCGTGGTCAAAGCTGCGGAAATCAAAGCCCTGCAAAAGGAAATTCAGACCCTGAACGTAGAAAATGATCTGTTGCAGGTTGAAGTCGACAAGCTCAGCTCCGTTTCCAGAATTGAAAAGGTTGCCCTGGCAATGGGTATGGAGAAGCCGGAAGGAACGATCTATATTGCCAGCAGCCTGATCCAGCCTGAGAGTACAGCAGAGGTTGACCAAACTCAGAAGACTGCGGCGGTGCCGGTTGAAGGCAAAGCCAATTCTATATTTGAAAATGTATTCAGCATATTTTCTAGCTTTTTTGCTTCAACCCAAAGATAGCGTCGCCTGAGTTTAATCTACCTCTGTTCAAAAGGGGTAGATTTTCTATGGTGCAATACATCAAGACGCGTAAAAGAATTCTCTTATTATTTGGGCTATGCAGCCTTTTCCTGCTGATTCTGATTATCCGGCTCGCGTTTGTTCAGCTGCGGGATGGCCCTTTCCTAAAAGACCTGGCGGATGCCGAGCATTACCGCGGTGTTCCGGTCGCAGCTAAAAGAGGCAATATTGAAGACTGCAACGGCAATATCCTAGCGATGAGTGTCAGTGCCCAGACAGTCTATGCGATTCCGGCCGAAGTCAGAAAATCCAAGCGGCAGGATGAAATAGCGGCCGGACTTGCCGCTATTCTGGACACGGACCAAGGACAGGTTCTGCAAAAAATTACGAAACGGACTTCCGTCGAGTATGTCAAAAAGAAAGTATCTGCGGAAGCTGCAGCAGAGATCACCAGGAAAAATTTCCCGGGTATAGGTATTATCGAAGACAGTACACGGTTTTATCCGAATGGCTCATTGGCGGCGCATATTTTAGGTTTTACCGGAATTGACAGTCAGGGGCTGGAAGGAATTGAATACTCCAGGGATGAAGAACTTACAGGAACATCCGGCAGCATCCTTACCGAATACGGAGCAAACGGCATAAAAATTCCCGGAGGCCAGCATGAATTTATCCAGCCGGTTCAGGGGAATACAGTCAAACTCACCATTGACAAAAACATCCAGGCTTTTGCCGAAAGAGAGCTGGCTAAACTGATGGCCGGCCAGGGTGTCAACATGGAAGGCAAAGTCCCAAAGAATGCCTCTATTCTTGTTATGGAGCCTTCAACAGGACGGATGCTGGCGATCGCTTCTGCACCCACTTATGATCCGAATAACTACCAAGCGTCCAATGCGTCAACCCGACGGAATATTGCAATTCAAAATGGCTATGAGCCAGGGTCAACCTTTAAGATCATTACACTCGCAGCAGCGATTGAAGAGGGTGACTATAAGCCGAATGAAAGCTTTACAGATCCCGGTTATGCGACAATTTTAAACAAAAAAATCCGCTGTTGGAAAGCTGGCGGGCACGGAACTCAAACCATGGTGGAAGTTGTCGAGAACTCCTGCAACCCGGGATTTATTATGCTGGGGCAGCGCCTCGGGATGGATAAGTTTTATCAATATCTGACGGCGTTCGGTTTCGGGCAGAAGACAGGGATTGAAATGTCCGGAGAGGCGAAAGGCATCCTGGCCAAAAAGAAGAAAGCAACGGCCTTGGATCTGGCCACGATGTCCATTGGCCAAACCAATAATGTTACCCCCATTCAGCTCCTGACAGCAGTTTCGGCGGTTGCCAACGGAGGTACGCTGCTTGAGCCCCAGTTGGTTCAGGAAATTACAGTGCCGACAGATGAGGTACTTGTCCCATTTGCGAAGAAGACGGTGCGGCGGGTCATCAGTGAGGATACTGCCAAGCTCGAGCGTGAAATCCTGGAGTCTGTCGTCACCAATGGCACGGGCAGAAGGACCTTTCTTCCCGGCTACCGGGTAGCCGGGAAAACCGGCACAGCCCAGAAAGTCGGCAGCGGTGGTTATATCCAGGGAGAATATGTTGCTTCTTTTATCGGGTTTGCACCGGCAGATCATCCACGTCTGGCAATTCTGGTCGTCATTGATGGTGTCCCGTTCTACGGCGGGGTCGTGGCAGCCCCGGTATTCTCGAGCGTTATGCTCGATTCCCTGAAATATCTTGGCGTCCAGCCTGATCTGGATGCTCCGCTCACTCCGGGAGAACCGCTTTATGGTGTGGAGTTCCCCGCTGTCAAAGAAGCCGCCACTGTACCTTCCGTTCTGGGATATACTTCAGCTGAGGCCCAAGCTGCCCTGAAAAAGCAGGGATTTAACGTGAAAGTGAAAGGCAGTGGTGCGGTCGTAGTTGACCAGATCCCGCATGGAGACTCAGAGGTCGAAAAAGGCTCCACGGTGCTGCTTTATTTTGGAACAGAAACAGGCAAAGAAACCTTGGCTCCATGGCTCGAAGTGAGTGACCCGGATGTGGAAGCAATTGAAAACCTGGGAGAGCGGATCCCGATCAGCCTGAATCCGGACCTGGCCGAATAAAGACGATATGTCATAATCAGGATGGAGTTAGAAAAAAAAACATGATTGTGGTAAGATAGCTGAGAAGAGGTGTAGCTCATGTCTAGTTCTGAAAAAACGCTGGCGGAAATCATTGACGGTATGAAACAGGTTGAAGTGCTTGGAGATACGCAGACGGTAATTAATGGGATCACCCATGACTCAAGAACGGTATCTCCAGGCAATCTATATGTATGCATTAGAGGTTATCAGGCGGACGGTCATGCGTTTGCCGAGGCTGCGGTCCGGGCCAGCGCTACAGCGTTAGCCGTGGAGGAGTTCCTGCCGCTAGCCGTACCCCAGCTTAAATTTACGGATACCCGGAAGGCCATGGGTTTTTTAGCGGCTGAGGTCTTCGGGAATCCATCCGACCGGCTTGAACTTGTCGGTGTAACCGGGACGAACGGTAAAACCACAGTGACGCACCTGATTGAGCGGATCGTTCAGCAAAGCGGCAAGAAAACTGGTCTGATCGGTACACTTGGCAGCAGAATAGGAAACAATGCGTATCCCGGCCAGCATACCACGCCTGAATCGACGGAAATTCAACTTTTATTAGCTGAAATGGTTGCGGAAAATGTGGATCTCGCCGTGATGGAAGTATCCTCGCATGCACTCGATTTGGGAAGAGTCAATGGCTGTGTATTCAATGCCGGGATTTTTACCAATCTGACACAGGATCATTTGGATTACCATAAGGATATGCAGGAATACCTCAAAGTGAAAGCGCTACTTTTCTCCGGCTTGAACGGCGGAAAAGCCGGCCAGCTGGCTGTGCTCAATGCTGACGACGTCTCCTGTGTCTTTCTGAAAGAACAGGCGGGTTGCAGGGCAGTCACGTATGGTGTTGACCACGAGGCGGACTACCGGGCTGTGAATATCCGGCTTTCAGACAGAGGTGTTGAATTTGACGTGATTTTTCACGGGAAAAGCGCCGAGATTTTTTATAGTACCCCTGGTAAATTTAGTGTTTACAATGTTCTGGCCGCAATTGCCTGGGCACTGGAAAGCGGATATCCGACTGAGATTGTGGTGCAAGCGCTTCACAGTATCAAAGGGGTTCCGGGCAGATTTGAGAGTATTCGCAAAGGCCAGCCTTTTTTAGTTATTGTCGATTATGCACATACACCGGACGGCCTGGAAAATGTTTTGCGTACGGCCAGAGAAATCACTGCTGGAAAGCTGATCACAGTATTTGGCTGCGGCGGTGACAGGGACCGAAAAAAAAGGCCGCTCATGGGAGAAGCCGCCGGCCGTTTTAGCGACTATATTGTCGTAACCTCGGATAATCCCCGGACTGAAGATCCTGATAAAATTATTGAAGATATTATTCCGGGGCTTAAATCAGCCAATTACAAGGTGATAAAAGACCGCTGCAGTGCGATCGACGAAGCCTGTACGGCAGCCGGTTCCGGGGACACGGTACTTATCGCCGGCAAAGGACATGAAGACTATCAGATTCTAGGCACGGAAAAAATACATTTTGATGACCGGGAAGAAGCAGATAAAGTTCTTAGGAGATTGGGTTATGTGGAATAGTGGTACCATGGCGGAAATTCTCGGCGGCAAACTTTACGGATCAGCATCCACATATTTCAAGGGGTGTGTCATTGATAGCAGAGCAGCTTCTGAGGGAGTATTGTTTGCTGCGATCCGCGGAGAAAAGACCGACGGACACTTATTTATCAATAAAGCCTTTCAAGGCGGGGCATCGATTGCACTGGCAGAAACACGAAGCCTGGAGGAATACGGCCTTCCAGTCATACCTGCCGACAAAGCAATCATTGCTGTAAAGGATACACTGCTGGCTTTGCAGGATTTAGCCAGAGCGTGGAGAGAAACGCTTGATCCTGTGGTCATTGGGATTACCGGCAGCTGCGGCAAAACTACGACCAAGGATATGACGGCTGCCGTACTTGCCAAAAGCTTTAAGGTCCATAAAAATCTGGAAAACCACAATAATGAGATCGGGCTGCCGCTGACCATCCTGAATGCACCGGCAGGAACCGAGATCATGGTTCTGGAAATGGGAATGCGCGGACTCGGGCAGATTAGGGCCCTTTGCGATATTTGCAGCCCTTCGGTTGCTGTGATCACGAATATCGGGACAACACATTTGGAGCTGTTAGGATCACAGGAGAATATTGCGAAGGCCAAATGGGAACTGGTTGCTGCTCTGTCGGAAGGAGGCATAGCCGTACTGAATGCGGAGGATGCGTTCAGTGTCAACAAGGCAGCCGCTGCTGATGTGAAAAAAGTCTTCTACGGGATTTCCGGTAAATATGCGTCTCCAGATGTTTATGCTGTCAATATCCACAGCTCCGGGACGCTAACGACGTGTTTTGAAGTTGTATCCGGAGAGGACAGAGCTGAGGTTCGCCTCCCGTTGCCAGGAGAGCACAATGTACTCGATGCACTAGCGGCTTTGAGTGTTGGACTGGCCAAAGGGGTATCCCTGGCTGAAGGAGCCAAAGCACTCGAAGAACTGGAACTGTCCAAAATGAGGCTCGAGATTCAGCAGGGCGTTTTTGGGAGTACGATCATTAATGACGTGTATAATGCCAATCCTACCTCCGTGAAAGCTTCACTGCGCGTGCTGGCTGAAAGGGGAGGGGCAAAAACGATCGCAGTACTGGGTGAGATGTATGAATTGGGAGATTCTGCCGTTACTGGTCACCAGGATGTCGGCCGGGCTGCAGCGGAGCTGGGGATCAACACACTGATCACAGTTGGCAAAATGGCTGAAGATATTGCGCAGGGAGCCTCTGGGGCAGGTTTTCCCGCCTCTGGCATTCATGTTTGCAGCGAATGCACTGAAGCCGTTTCTGTGGCAAAGACGCTTATAGAGGAGATGGGCAGTAATGTCTGGGTTCTTGTCAAGGGATCTCGCGGCATGCGGATGGAGCGCGTAAGCGCTGCTTTGAAGCGTGAAGAGTGAATTCTTCTCGGGTCTGTCTGCAGGCCACATACCGCTTTTCGGCGAATTGCGCCATCCATGGCGCAAATGCCGCGCTCCGCAATCCGTGCTCCGCTTTTCGCGGAACTGTGGCCTGCAGACTAATTACAAGATATGAAAGCATTTCTTTCAGGTGTTTCATACCACCGCTTACACGCTGAGGCAAATAGGTATCAAGCATAGCACTTCTTTGAAGCAAAGAACTACAAAGCATCTTGAACTGGTCCCAAATACGTCTATTATCTCCGGTGATCAGTCAGCGAGCCACAGTTCCGCGTCAAGCGGAGCATGGATGCGGAGCGCGGACGTTTGTGCCACGGAGGGCACAACGGCCGAAAAGCGGTATTGTGGCTCGCTGACCTGCCCCAATAATTCAATTATCAAGGCTAAGAAAGGAACATTCGGGAAGTGACGGAAAAAATCTATTTGGCGGCAGGAATTGCCCTGCTGGTAAGTCTTCTGGCGGGACCTTTTTTGATTCCGGTTCTGCGTACGTTAAAATTTGGTCAAAGTATCAGGGTAGATGGCCCCAAACGGCATCTTGCCAAGGCCGGGACACCGACGATTGGCGGACTTATATTTCTAATTGGAATTACAGCCGGGGTGCTGATTATTGCGGAAAAACCTTATTCACCCGGAATAATAACCATGCTCCTTGTGACCTTGGGCTTTGGCTTGCTTGGTTTTCTAGATGATTTTTTAAAAGTAATTAGGAAGCAGAACCTTGGCTTACGAGCATGGCAGAAACTGACCGGGCAAATCCTGCTTGCGGTGATATTAGTCGGAGTTTCCACCCTGTACCTTGGTAGGGGTACAGCGGTAGATATTCCGTTCACTGCTTTGGAAATAGATTTAGGGATTTTCTATTATCCGCTGGTCATACTTATTGTGGTGTATATGTCCAATGCGGTTAACCTGACAGACGGACTGGACGGACTGGCCGCAGGCTGTACAGTTATTTCAGCTGTCGGCTATGTCGGCATTGCTTATCTGGCTGCGCGGACAGGATTTATTGACGGCATCGATGTTTCTTCCAGCGACCTCGCGGTTTTTGCCGCGGCCATTGCGGGAGGCTGTCTGGGATTCTTAAGGTTTAACATCCACCCGGCCAGGATCTTTATGGGCGACTGTGGATCACTTGCTCTGGGCGGAGCGTTGGCTGCGGTCTCGGTCCTCAGCAAGAGTGAATTTGTTTTGCTAATTCTCGGCGGGGTCTTTGTCCTGGAAGGTCTGTCCGTTGTTCTTCAAGTTGTTTCTTTTCAGACCAGGGGGAAGAGGATATTTCGGATGAGTCCGGTGCACCATCACTTTGAATTGGGCGGCTGGAGCGAAAAAAAGGTTGTACGCGTTTTTTGGCTGGCTGCAGCCATCTTCACGTTGATTGGAGTTAGCGCCTTTTGGTTGATGATCAATTAAGGTTGGAGGGATCGTATTGTGGAATTAGCCGAAAAAAGAGTGCTGGTCGTAGGCGGTGGCAGAAGCGGCCTGGCTGCGGCTCATAAGCTTCAGAGCAAAGCAGCTGAGGTCTTTCTCACCGATATGCAGCCTTTGGCCAAGCTTACAGGTATAGATGAATTGAAACTGGACGCTGCTCATCTTATTTTGGAAAGGGAACCGGATATAAAGGAGATCAGGCCTGATTTACTGGTTTTATCGCCGGGTGTCTCCCCATTCCTGCCGTTTATCCGGCAGGCCTCAGCGACGGGTATTCCACTCTGGAGCGAGGTAGAGCTTGCTTTGAGGGATTCAAGGGCAGTGATTGCCGGCATAACCGGAAGCAACGGCAAAACGACGACCACAACGCTTGTCGGAGAGCTGGCTAAGGAAACCGGACGTGAGATGGTCGTCGCCGGGAATATTGGGCTTGCTTTATGCGGCCAGGTTGAACATCTTGATCAGAATGGGATTATCGTTGCAGAGCTTTCGAGCTTTCAGCTGGAACTGATTAATAGGACCAGGGTGAACATTGCGATCTTTTTGAACCTGACACCGGACCATCTGGACCGGCACGGTTCACTGGAGAAATATGCTGCAGCCAAAGCCAGGATCCTTGAAAACCAGACGGAACAGGATTTGGCCATCCTAAACTGGGATGATCCGATTGTTAAAGAATTAGCCGCTAAAGCCAAGGCTCGGGTGGTATTCTTCAGCTTGAAGGAAAATTTGCCAGACGGAATCTGCTTAAACGGAGAGGATATTGTCCTAAAAAAAGATCATAGCGTTGCCGCGACGATCATCGGACGCAGGGAACTGCTGCTGAGGGGTGGCCATAATCTTGAGAACGTGATGGCTGCAGTGGCAGCTGCGCTTGAGTTCGGACTCGATATCTCCAAAATTGCTGACGTACTGCGTCATTTCCAGCCGGTGAAACACCGCCAGGAAATCGTCGGCAGATTTGATAATGTTCTGTATATTAATGACTCCAAGGGAACCAATCCTGACTCATCGATCAAAGCCCTTCAGTCCTATGAGGAACCGATCGTGCTGATTGCCGGAGGTAAGAACAAAGGCCTTGATATGACGGAATTCTTGCAGGAAGCACGCATAAGGGTAAAAAGTCTGATTTTAGTGGGGATGGCGGCTCCGGAGCTCGAGGAGATTGCTGTCCGCTTAGGGTTCCCGAACATTATCCGGACGCTTGATTTTAAGGATGCTGTCAATATTGCTATTACCGAGGCAGTGCCGGGTGACGTCGTCTTACTGTCGCCAGCCTGTACAAGTTGGGATATGTTTAAAAGTTATGAAGAAAGAGGGGAATTGTTTAAGGATTTGGTGCGTAAGCATTATAGCGAACCCGAATGATTTTGGAGGGGGGAGCTATGTGATCCGAAAATTCCTAAAGGTCGACCCGGTTCTGCTAGGCGTGATTCTTATCCTGCTGCTGATCGGGATCATCATGACCTATAGTTCCAGTGCTGTGAAAGGCTACCTGTACTATGAGGATCCTTATCATTATTTCAAAGCGGATCTGCTGTGGGTGGCTCTGGGGCTTGCAGCCATGGGTGTCGCCGTCATGATCGATATCGCGTTTCTGCATAAGTGGGCGAAACCTATTTTATACGCAGCTTTGGTTCTGCTGATCCTGGTTAAGATCCCGGGAATCGGCAGGACAGTGAATGGTGCAACCCGTTGGATTGGACTTGGTCCGATGTCCATCCAGCCTTCCGAAGTGGCGAAACTGGCCATGGTGCTGACCATGGCGAGGTTCCTTACCGTGAATCCTTATCAGATCAAGTCATTCCGTAAGGGCATCATCCCTTCCCTGGCTTTGCTGGGTGTGGTCTGTGCCCTGATTATGCTGCAGCCTGATCTCGGCACAACGCTGGTAATTGCCGCTACTGTTTTCTTTATGCTTCTGGCCGCAGGGGCCAGAATGTGGCACATGGCAGGCCTTGGTCTGGCCGGGCTGGCGATGGTGGTTGCCGCGATTGCAGCTGCTCCGTACAGAATGCGCAGGATCTTTGCTTTCCTTGATCCGTGGGCTGATCCTTCAGGCAAGGGCTATCAGACGATCCAGTCGCTCCTGGCTCTCGGGCCTGGCGGATTATTCGGACTGGGACTCGGTCAAAGCAGACAAAAATTTCTTTATCTGCCTGAGAACCATACAGACTTTATTTTTGCCATGGTTGGAGAAGAGCTTGGTTTTGTCGGTGCCTCACTCGTTGTTCTGCTCTTTTTCCTTTTCATCTGGCGCGGTTTCCGGACAGCCATGCTGGCGCCGGAACCATTTCTTGGTTTGATGGCTGTGGGTCTGACATCCCTGATCGGGATTCAGGCAATGATCAATATGGGTGTGGTATCGGGCGTTTTGCCGGTAACGGGAATCACCCTGCCATTCCTAAGCTATGGGGGTACATCACTTTTATTTACAATGATCGGAGCCGGGCTGCTCTTGAATATTTCTGCGGCTGCGGGCAGATCTGAGGAGGTCTTTTAATTGCGGGTTATTGTAACCGGAGGCGGTACAGGCGGGCATATCTATCCTGCAATGGCAATCGCCAAAGCGCTGCAGGAGCAGCTGAATGATATTCGCGTCCTATACGTTGGAACAAGAAGCGGCATGGAAGCGAAGCTGATTCCGGAAAACGGTCTCGAATTCCGCGGGATATCCGGTCAAGGGATGCCGCGGCAGTTAAGCGCCGAAATACTGAAAGCAGCCGGCACGAACGTTCGGGCCTTATGGGAAACGAAAAGGATCTTGAAGGAGTTTGATCCTGATCTGGTTGTAGGGACCGGTGGCTATGTATCCGGTCCGGTCGTCCTGACAGCAGCCTTTTTTGGTATCCCGACCGTTTTACACGAACAGAACGCTTTTCCGGGCAAGACCAATAAAATATTGGCCAGAATGGTTAAACGTATTTTACTGACTTTTCCGGAAAGTGAAAAATATTTTGGGGTTAAAGACAAGCTTCAGGTTGTCGGCCTGCCGGTTAGGGAAAAAATTGGCAAGATTGACCGCAAAGTCGGAGCTAAGGCCTTTGGTCTTGATCCCGGCAAGAGAACAATTTTGGTCACCGGTGGCAGCAGAGGTGCACTGAGCATCAACCAGGCGCTGACCGGACTCCTGCCAAAGCTGGCCGAATACCCGGATGTCCAGCTGATCTGGGCAACCGGGACAGCGACGCATGATACGATTTTACATGAGCTTGAAACGCATAACATTAACTGGCAAAGAGAACAATGGAGAATCTTAGCCTACGTTGAGCATATGCCTGAAGCTCTGGCCTGCTCCGATTTGTGCATCTGCCGGGCTGGGGCATCCACGCTGGCAGAAATCTCGGCTGCAGGGAAGGCCGGTATCCTGATCCCGTACCCGTATGCGGCTGAAAATCACCAGGAATATAACGCCAGGGTTTTTGAAAATAAGGGAGCAGCCTGTGTTATTTTAGATAAGGAACTGAATGCGGAGATTTTGTGGGACAATATTCAAAAAGTACTGTTGAATTCATTTAAACTGGAAGAAATGGCCGCGCGGGCCAGGGAGGTATTTGCGCCTGGAGCTTTGAACCGCATTATCAATCTCTGCCTGCAGACTGCCTGGAGATAAACTTCTTTAACACTGCAAGCCGGATCAGCATAAGATATGCTGTAAGGAAGAGGGAAAGGAATATCATGTACTTACCGAACATAAAGGGTAGGATTGAAAAAGATTATCCTTTAAAAAAGCTGAATACCTGGAGAATCGGCGGTATGACCGAACTTGCTGTCTGGCCCCGGGACACTGAGGAACTGGTCTCCGTGATTGATGGGTGCAGGAAGAATAACATACCGTTTCTGCTTCTGGGCCGGGGTTCAAATGTATTGCTGCCGGATCACGGATTCAAGGGTGTGGTGATTGTTGTTACAGCCATGGACAGCATTCGCTGGCATGGTGAAGAAGTCACGGCCGAAGCAGGTTATTCTCTGATGCGTCTGGCCCGGGAGGCAGGAGAGAGCGGCCTTAGCGGGCTCGAGTTTGCCTGCGGGATACCAGGGACACTCGGCGCAGCAGCAGCCATTAATGCAGGTGCTTATGGCGGAAAAATTGGTGATTTGGTTAAGAAAGTTAGTGTATTGACGGCCGAGGGAAAAATTGAAATTATACCGAAGGACCAGATTGCTTTTGGGTATCGCAGCAGTTCCCTTTTAGAAAAGGAATGCATTGTCCTGGAATGTACGCTGTCCCTCCATCCAGGGGATCAGGCCGTGATCCAGGCTCAGATGCAGGGTCTTATGACCAAAAGGAAAGAACATCAGCCGCTGGAGTATCCCAATGCAGGAAGTGTATTCCGCAATCCTGCCGGAGACTCCGCGGGAAGGCTGATCGAGCAGGCAGGGTGGAAAGGACGCCGCCTTGGGGATGCTCAGGTATCTGAGAAACATACCAATTTCATTGTGAACAGAGGGAACGCCTCATCCACTGACATTTTAACGCTTATTCAGGTAATTCAAACAGATGTGTCCGAAAAATTTGATATTCAGCTCGAAACAGAAATACGCGTCATTTAATTGGCTAAAGGGGGAGGAGACATGACGATGGATCGTTATGTCATTACGGGAAAACAAAGACTTGAGGGAAGTATTCGGACCAGCGGAGCAAAAAACGCATCACTGCCGCTCATGGCAGCCGCCATTCTGGCCGATGGAAAAACAGGACTGCAGGGAATTCCTCATCTCACAGATATCCTTTGTATGGGCGAAGTTCTGAAAAGCCTTGGCTGTAAAACACAATTCAGCTCAAATGAACTGACCATTGATTCCTCTTCACTGAATGACTGCATTGTCGATGAAGCGTTAATGCGAAAAATGCGGGCATCCAACTTGATTTTAGGCCCGATGCTCGCACGAAACGGAAGGGTAAAAATATCCAGACCGGGCGGCTGTGCGATTGGGACACGTCCGATGGATCAACATATTAAAGGACTGCAGGAGCTCGGCGTACGTGTTGAAGAGAGACATGGATACATAGAGGCCACAGCGGGGAAACTCAGAGGCGGAGATGTCTATCTGGATATCCCGAGTGTCGGGGCTACGGAAAATATCATGATGGCTGCGGTTCTGACCGAAGGCACAACCATCATCCGCAATGCGGCCAGAGAACCGGAAATTGTTGACCTGCAGAATCTACTGAATAAAATGGGAGCCAGGATCAGAGGGGCCGGGACTCACGTCCTGCGCATCGACGGCGTCGCGAAACTTAAGAGTACGGAACATACCGTTATCCCTGATAGGATAGAAGCCGGCACGCATATGGTCGCTGCTGTCATGACAGGCGGGGATATCCTGGTGGAAAACGTGATTCCCGAACATATCAGCCCCATTATTGCCAAACTGCGCCAGGGGGGGGCTGAAGTAACCCCTTATGGAGACAGCGTCAGGGTACGCCAAAAAGGACAGTTTAAAGCGCTCGAAATTAAAACGCTGGTCTATCCAGGATTCCCGACCGATATGCAGCCGCAGTTCCTGGCACTGTTAACGATTGCTGACGGAACGAGTATTGTTTCCGAGACGATTTTCGAAAACCGCTTCCAGCATGTCGCTGAGTTGAGACGGATGGGTGCCAGGATCACCGTTGAGGGAAGAACCTCAATTATTAACGGCCGGCCCAACCTCGAAGGTGCGTTTGTGGAAGCAACTGATTTGCGCGCTGGAGCAGCTCTCTTTTTGGCAGCTTTGGCTGCTGAAGAGGGTACGGTTCTGGAGAAAATCGATCATATTGACCGGGGTTATGAAGATCTTGAGGAAAAATACAGGGCTTTGGGAGCAAAAATACAGCGGGTTGTCAAACAATAGTGTTGCACCTTGCCAGCCGGATAATGTAAAATAGATAAAACGAGAGCAGGAGAGGAAGATTTTGGTTCAAACCAGATCAAATACATTTTGGATCTACGCAGCGGCTTTGATCTGTCTCATTGCTGTAGGATTTTATATGTTTTCCAAATCGGATTTTTTTAACGTGAAGGAAGTCAGGACAGAAGGATTAAGCAATGTCACCGCGAATGAAGTATTACAGCTTTTGGGAACAGTAAAGGGTGAGAATATTTTTTTGACCGATACCGAAGCCCTGGCGATGAAGGTCAAGCTGCACCCTCTGATTGATCAGGTGCAGGTAAAAAAAGAACTGCCGGCAACGCTGGTGGTCAAAGTACAGGAACGTGTTCCGGTCGCAATGATATTAACTGGTGACGGGGTTGTCGTCGTGGATCTGCACGGCGTCATTCTGAAGTTTTATGATTCCTGGCCCGCGGAAGACAACCCAGTGCTGACCGGAATCGAAGTCCCTGGAACAATCGGGCCTGGGCAAAAGATTGACAATGTGAATCTGAACAAAGCCCTTCTTTTGCTGGGACAAGCCCCTGCGGAACTTCTGCCGCTGATTGGAGAGGTTCACAGTACAACGGACGGGCAAATAAGCCTTTATATGACCTCCGGCATTGAAGTGAAAATAGGATTTGATGCCGAGTTTACAGAAAAGCTGACGCTGCTTCAGGAATTGTTAAACAGTGAAGAATACAAAACAGTTGAAAAAGCAATTAAATATATCGATTTAACTGCAGGGAAACCTGTTTTAGGAAGATAGCGAGGGATAGATCATGTGGCTGCTGCCGGTTTTCGGATTAATTATTGGACTGTTCATTGGGTTTGTAAGTCCGTTTAGTATTCCGGTTGATTATACCAAATACTTTTCAGTGGCGATTTTAGGCGCACTGGACTCAGTCATGGGCGGTATAAGGTCCTATCAGGAAGATCATTTTGACAGTACAATCTTTCTCAGCGGTTTTATTGTCAATATCATTATGGCCAGCCTGCTGGCATTTATCGGGGACAGAATAGGCGTCGACCTGTATCTTGCTGCCGTGGTGGCCTTTGGCACCAGATTATTCCAAAACATCAGTATTATTCGCCGGCATATCATTAATAAATATCATAAAACTTGATTGGAACCAAAAAAATTTAAATATTATGACGGAAAAAGAGGAGTAATAGTTTCTCATCTCGAACTCATATAGTTGGGTTGACTATTAACCGTTTGCATCGGAAAAACATAACCAATAGATGAGGACTAGAATAAGGAGAGGCAGGGGAAAAGATGCTCGAATTCATTAGTGATGAGATGCAGTTTGCACGGATCAAGGTAATAGGAGTGGGCGGCGGCGGAAACAATGCCGTAAACAGAATGATTTCCGTTGGTCTTAAAGGAGTAGAGTTCATCGGGCTGAATACAGATGCTCAGGCGCTTCAAATGTCCAGGGCAGCTGAAAAAATACAAATCGGCATTAAACTCACCAAAGGACTCGGTGCAGGAGCTAATCCGGAAATCGGTCACAGTGCGGCTGAAGAGAGCCGTGACGAGATTGCCAAAGCGCTGCTCGGTGCCGATATGGTTTTTGTTGCCGCCGGTATGGGAGGGGGAACAGGAACGGGAGCCGCTCCCGTTGTTGCCGAGATCGCCAGGGAAATTGGAGCCCTGACTGTCGGCGTTGTTACAAGGCCTTTCTCGTTCGAGGGACGCAAAAGAGCCATGCAGGCTGAAAGAGGAATCCTTGAACTGAAGGAAAAGGTTGATACGCTGATTACCATTCCAAATGACAGACTCTTGCAGGTTGTCGATAAACATACGACGGTCCAGGAAGCCTTCAGCATTGCGGATGACGTACTGCTGCAAGGCGTACAGGGGATTTCCAACCTGATCACTATTCCGGGACTTATCAACCTTGACTTTGCCGATGTCAAGACCATCATGTCCGATACCGGTTCGGCACTGATGGGTATTGGACAGGCTTCCGGAGAAAACAGAGCGGTCGACGCCGCCCGTAAGGCAATTTCGAGTCCGCTGCTTGAAACCTCGATTGAAGGTGCGAAGGGTGTTCTGCTGAATATCACCGGCGGTCCAAGCCTGACCCTGCTTGAAGTCAACGAAGCTTCCGAGATTGTCGGTGAAGCAGCCGATCAGGAGGCCAACATTATCTTCGGTGCAGTCATTGATGAAAACCTAAAAGATGATGTCCGGGTAACGGTCATCGCCACAGGCTTTGACCAGCGGTCCAGCTTTGTCAAAAAAGTAAAGAACCCGCAGGAGATAACCAAGATGGAAGACTATAATCCATTCAAGGATCACGTGGATATCCCGAATTTCCTGAAATATAAAAGATAACATCAACTTTTAAGCATAAAAGTTGGTTCTATTCAATGCTGAAGGCGTCTTATTTGGGCGTCTTTAGCTTTGTCTTTAACTTTTTCATGGGCTGTCGCAGCCTCGCTAACATTTTGAAACCTCTGGGCTTATTCCAAGTCTGCAATATTTGAAGGAATCAGCATAAAGATCATATGAGGGGACGCATCGAAACTAAAGTTTTCGTTACATTCCCTTTCTCATGAACAGTGCTGGTAAGGCCATACACCTATCTTTTAATAAAAGCCAAGCCCTCACCATCCGAAGCCCATCTGCATATGCTGTAGTTGGACTCATAATGAAAGGGTGGGCGGGATGGATAACTCGACCGGCGAACGCACGCCGCTTGTCATAGCGGCTGAAATAAATATGATAACCTGCCAAACCAAAAAAATAGTACTTGCCAGCGCTATTGAAATCGGCCGTCGTTTGCTGGAAGCCAAGGATCTGGTCAAACACGGGGAATGGGGTAAGTGGCTGGCAGAGTCTGTAAGTTATTCCCAGAAAACTGCCGAAAGACTGATCAAGCTCTATGAGGAATACGGGCCTAAATTTTCTGACGGATCCGACAGGTCAAAATCGACACCAGTGTCGATTTTGACCTACACCCAGGCCCTCCTCCTGCTAGGTTTACCAGAAGAGGAGCGGGAGGAATTTATCGCGCACAATAACGTCGGCAGTATGACGAAACAGGAGCTGCAGCAGGCGCTTAGGGACAGAGATCAGGCTAATCAGGCGAAGGAACAGGCGCTTCAGGAAAAGGACCAGGCTCTTCAGGTGAATCAAGTACTCAAAAAAGGGCTGGAGACGATCGACAGCACCATCTCCGAATTAAAAAAGGAGCAGGCTAAGGCTGCGTCAGTGCCAACGAATCCTGAGAAAGCAGAAGCCCCTTCTTTCGGTATGGCCCCTTCTGCCGGTCAACCCGCCCTGCCGACCCACAACCTTAAAACCGAATATGACCCCGACGCTCATATCAAGTATGTAGAAAAGTGCGACACTTGCTGCAAAACAATTGCCGATACCTTCTTCGATCTGACGACAGCGCTCACCAATCTGGCGCATATCGATCCGAACCTGAAAGAAGAAAAAAGAAAAGAGGCCAACCGGCTGATTGAATACATGGCAGAGACGATTAAAGAGTGGCCGCCCCCCAAGAAACCGCTTAGAGTTCATTCCTGATTCTTTTAGAACCTTTGAACAAGCTAAGTATAGTATGTATGAGCGAATTAACAAAGGATATAAAGGTCATCGAAACAATGGACAATGACCTTCATGATCCTCCACAAGCGTAAACGGGCAGTACCGGCATAAAAGATTAAGAGAGGGGGCAGGCTGACGGCAATCAGGATTTGCCGGTGGCCTCGCCCCCTCTCATCTTTGCCTGATCACTGTTCATATTATTATATGAACCTTAGCTAAGTTTGAACTATAAAAAATTCAAAAAAATAGTACATGTCATTGATTACCATGTGCTTCATAACCTATTATATTTCCTTCAGAATTCAGGAGGGAATATTGGGGGTTAAAATACCTTGAGCCAAGCCATTAAACATTAGTTCGTTATATAAGGTAACCAGTTCATCTATGGGTATTTTCATACCGTTTTTTATCCAATATATAATAATACCGACATTTGCCGATAGACCATATTCTAAAATTAATCTGTAATGGTCTTTATTTATGTTTTTTTCCTTATCGCGTAATAATAAATTATCAAGGAGCACAAGCTTTACATAATCTTTGATTTTATTAATAAACGAAATGTCACCGGTTGGGCCGAGAAGGGCTTCAAAATACAAGTGATGCTTTTGGATATAGGCAAGTATACTGCTGAAGGCATTTCTTGCTATATGAGGGTCTCTTATTATAATGATATCTTTGCTAAACTCAAGAAAAATTTCTTTCATACCATTCAGCAACTCGTTTTCAATTTGCTCACGTAAATCATAAATATCCTGGAAATGAAGATAGAATGTTCCCCTATTTAACCCGACTCGATTGCAAAGCTCCTTAATACTCATTTTATCGATCATTTTATCATGATTTAACGCAATGAAAGCATCCATGAAAATGCGTTTTGTCTGAATGGACTTTTTTGGACCAGCGATTCTCGTCATAAAAATCACTCCTATGTAACAATTAGGGAGATACGTGGAAATATAAACATTTCCAAATGATCTGTTGATTGATCACGGTAACCTTCTATGATATTTTTATAATAAATCAACACTGTGTTGATTTCAATAGCGGTGTGGGTGAATTACATAGCCCAAGATTACAGCCTAAAAAAGAAAATAGGGAAAGGGTTGAGATAATGGAGATTATTGTTGGTATTTTAAAACAAAAAATATTGTGGATTGGATTAGCAGTGGTGATTCTATTTGCATCGGTGCTGACAATTGCACTTTTAGGATCAACGATTAATGCTGAATTGAAAGGTGCGCCTATGGCTTTAGTTTTGCAGGATGAGGGAGTAGCCTTGCAGTCCGGAGTAGAATTGAATTTTGGGCAAAAAATAGTAGACTCGGTAATGACATCAATCGGCGGCCAGGACAACTCAGCCTTTAAGTGGACGATTCTCACTGACAAAAATGAGGCGATGGATGCAATGAATGATCAGAAATATTATGGTGCTCTGATTATTCCAAAGGACTTTAGTAAAAAGGTGATGTCTGTCACAAGTGCAAACCAGACGCCTGGTGAAGTTGAGGTATATATCAATAACGGAATGAGTCAAACCGTAGCCAATGTTTTGACGCAGGTTATGGAAAAAATGGAGACGGGTATCAATGACAAATTAAGAACACAGCTAGCAGCTCAGCTAGCCAGCGCGACTAAACAAACTCCGGAGATCGGCCAAAGCCCGTCAAAGCAAACCAGTCAAACGGCTTCCGCCCAAGCCGCAGCAATGCAAGCGCAGAGGCAAATGATGCAAAGTCTGCAGCAGAATACGCTCGTAAGTTTTACAATTGACAAAGTTAACGTTATTCCCGATCACAGTGCCAATGGCAATGCACCTGTTTCTGTCACAATGTTGGCTTGGATGACCGGCTTAACATCATCCATACTCCTCTTTTTTGTAATAAAGAAAGTTGAGCCAACTAAAAAAACGGAAAAGGCGCTTACGATTGGAATACAGATCGTTTGTGCCATTGCGTTTTGCTTCATTGCTTCGTTGGTTATCTTGATTGTTGGAAACGGCTTATTGAAAATGACGATTCCGAACAGTTTTGAGTTCTGTTTATATTTTACACTGATAAGCTTCAGTTTTTTCCTAATGCAGTCAATGCTGGTAAACGGATTAGGTGCTCAGGGAATTGTACTTGTCATGCTGATATTCTTTTTTGGGCTGCCAATGATTTCTCTGCCTTATGAAATGCTTTCCTCTGCGTCAAAGTTTTGGTTATATTCCTGGATGCCTTTACGCTTTGGCGTAGAGGTGATGCGGGATTTCTTCTATTTTGCCGGCAGCAATATGATTAAACCAATGACATCGTTATTGTCGGCTGGAGCTATATGCTTGGCTCTATCCTTCCTCTCCGTGTTTATGCCTGTTAAAAAAAGCAAAACTTCAAATCTGGGATTTTAAACAGAGGTCCTAAAATTTTACTGGCTTTTCATTCACGATAAAAGAAGGCGGTGTTGCATAACTACTTTTTTGTAGCTTTGCGGCACCGCCATGTATTTTTTTTGATAACCGAAGAGCTTCCAAGCGCTTGGGAATTTTGGGGCAGGTCTTTTTCACATAGTCGCCCTAAGAAAACATAAGATGGTGGTAAGCTTATAAAAAAATAATGCCCAGAACTTACTAGAAAATATAAGGATAATTAACATCGAGGGGGTAGCTTCAATGAGCCTTCGGCTAACTAGAACTCTCAAGCTGGGGATGCGTGGTAATGATGTCAGACAGCTGCAAATTGCGCTGATTGAACTGGGCTATGACCCTGGAACTCCAGATGGTATTTTTGGTCCCCGTACCCAATCAACAGTAATGGCCTTTCAGCAAAATAACGGGCTGGTACGGGACGGAATTGTAGGTCCGGTAACGACAGCTGCTTTGAACAGAACCCTTACTGAACCTGCTTTTCTCAAAGTCGGTTCCCGAGGTCCGGAAGTTGCTACACTGCAGTCAATCCTTAAAGAACTCGGTTATGACCCAGGAATGGCTGATGGAGTATTCGGGTCTAAGACCAGGGAAGCTGTGATTGCTTTCCAAAGAGATAATGGACTTATCCCAGATGGTGTTGCAGGACCGCAGACCTTTACAGCTTTAAATCAGGTAATCCGCCGCAGGACAATGTAGTTTCTACAAACGTTAATATTTAACGAACTACCACCAATATGCTGGCGGTTAATTTAGCGACCACATACATTGAATTCCTGAGGTTTTGGCACGTCAGCGAGGATTAGATTAGAGCGAGCAGCTGCGAGAACGTGCAAGCGGGGTGCTCTGGGCAAGGCTGATACCCCGGAAAAGAAAAAATAACCAAATATCCCCCATAATCTGTATTCCCTTAGCCAAAAAAATCGCATCCCAAGCCCACGTAAAGCGACAGGATTTCTCTCTGTGCAGAGGTATAATTTGTTAATGAAATGACTTCGCGCAGAAAGGATTTCGGGTATGGTCTACCTGGATATTATTCTGTTCATCAATGGGGCTATGGATGCTTTTTTGTTGGTTTTTACGGCCCATCTGCTTCGAAAAAAGATTCAGGTTCGAAATCTACTGGGAGCAGTTCTTCTTGGCGAGCTGCCAATTGTATTCATCATCTTTGGTCCCTCGTTGGTCATTGCTGTTTCCAGAATCCTGATTCCTGTCGGCATGGTCGCAGTGGCTTTAAAGACCAAAACAATCCCTGATCTGGCTAAAGGACTCCTGTATTTCAGCCTTCTGGCATCCTTAAGCGCCGGAATCTATTATGCGCTGGCGGGTTGGCTTGGGTTGAAAGGCACAGGGCTGGCTTTAAAGGATTTATGGGTCCTGCCTGTGATTGCCCTGATTCTGACCGCAGGATGCCGGGTCTGGGAGAAAATCCAAAAAACGACGTTATTTCTCGACAATGTGTGCTACGAGGTTGAGCTGTCTTTTGAGAATGGCCGGCAGGCACAGATTAAGGCACTGCTGGATACCGGAAACGAACTGCGGGACCCGCTGACCGGGACACCTGTGATGGTCGTGGAAGAAAAAGCTGTGGCCCAGGCCCTACCGGAAGAAATTCAAAGGTTTCTGCTTATGCCCTGGAGGGAGAGTGCCAACCCCTGGACTTATATCTGGAACAGTGAAGACCCCTGTATACAAAAAATGGTGTTCATCTCCGCCAGGGGAATCAATGGCCAAACCTGGCTGCCGGGAATCCGGCTCGGATCTGTTAAGATCCGTCAGGGGGAAAAAGTATGGGAACATGCCGTTACCGCCGCCTTGGTCCCGCATGGTCTGAATTCGGAAGGTAAATTTGTGGCCCTGCTGCATCCGGAACATATTCAAATGCCAGTTGGCAAGGAGGAGATCGCCTGATGAACCGCATCAAACAGTACTATAGGGCAGTAATGTTGGCATTTAAGAAAAAATTAATTTTTTTGTCCCTGAAACTGCATCGGGTAAGGGAGGTCTTTTATGTCGGCAGCAGCGAAGCCCTGCCACCCCCGCTGCGCCTGGAAGAAGAGGAGTATCTGATCACGAGACTCGAGCATGGGGACCTTTCGGTGAAAGATATGCTGATCGAGCGCAACCTAAGACTGGTTGTTTATATCTCCCGCAAATTTGAGAACACTGGAATCGGTATCGAGGATTTGGTTTCGATTGGGACGATCGGTTTGATTAAAGCGGTCAATACCTTTGATCCCGCCAAGAAAATCAAGCTGGCCACTTACGCTTCCCGTTGTATTGAAAATGAAATTCTGATGTATCTGCGCAGAAATAATAAAATAAGGACAGAGGTTTCTTTCGATGAACCTCTGAATATCGACTGGGACGGCAATGAGCTGCTTCTGTCCGATGTACTGGGAACCGAGAACGATATCATCTCGCGCCCGATCGAAGAGGAGGTCGACAGGCAGCTGCTGGACCTCGCAATGGGCAGTCTGAGTGAGCGGGAAAAGCTGATTATGGAGCTCAGATTTGGCATGGGCGGATGCGAAGAAAAGACGCAAAAGGAGGTGGCTGACCGCCTCGGAATCTCGCAATCATACATATCTAGACTCGAAAAGCGCATCATACGCAGACTGCGGAAAGAATTTGTCCGGCTGGAATAACGATTTGGAATAACTTGTCTGCGGTTAGGGCATACTCTCCAGAGAATAACCATGAAAAACCACATCTGGAGGGTATTTTAATGGTCTTAAACAAGGTTGAGATCTGCGGGGTGAATACGTCCAAACTGCCCGTCTTAAGTGGTGCCAAGATGAAAGAACTGTTTTTGAAATTTCAGGCTGGGGACAAGTCGGCCCGCGAACAGCTAGTCCGGGGAAATCTTCGGCTGGTGCTCAGCGTGATTCAGCGGTTCAGCAATAGAGGGGAGCATGTGGACGACCTTTTTCAGGTAGGCTGTATTGGCCTGATGAAGGCGATCGACAATTTTGATCTTGGTCAGAACGTCAAGTTTTCTACCTACGCTGTCCCAATGATTATTGGGGAGATACGGCGCTATTTAAGGGATAACAATCCGATCAGAGTCAGCAGATCTTTACGGGATATCGCTTATAAAGCCCTACAGGTTCGGGACAAGCTGGCGTCCGAGTGCTCGCGGGAGCCGACAATCAATGAGATTGCCGAGAAACTGGAAATCTCCCATGAAGATGTTATTTTTGCGCTCGATGCGATCCAGGAACCTGTGTCGCTTTTTGAACCGATCTATCATGATGGTGGCGATCCAATTTTTGTCATGGATCAGATCGGTGATGACAAACAGTCGGACAAACTTTGGCTGGAATCGATTTCGATCAAGGAAGGTATGGGCAAACTCGGAGAAAGGGAAAAGAAGATTATCTCGCTGCGCTTCTTCCAGGGCAAAACCCAGATGGAAGTGGCCGACGAAATTGGGATCTCCCAAGCCCAGGTTTCCCGTCTGGAAAAGGCAGCTCTTAAGTATATGCGCAAGCATGTCTGAATTCAATTCAAATATGTCATGATTGCACCCCCTCCTCATATGATAGTAAGTGAGAGGAGGGGCTTTGCCATGAGAGTCTCTGAATTGAGGGTACTCGATATTATCAACATAGAGGACGGGCGGCGCTTAGGGCCGGTCATCGACCTTGATCTGGATTTGGAAAAAGGGATTGTGAAAGGCATCATTATCATGGCCTCCTCCCGGGGGAAAGGCTTTTTTGGCAGTGGGAGGACGGGCGACGTATTTGTTCCTTGGGAAAAAGTGATCAAGATCGGTATTGATGTAATCCTGGTCGACGGCAGGGATTTAATCAATATCAACTAAAGATTGTAAGAGAGCTGTATTCAAAGGTTTTTTTCGATATAATAGATAGAAATGATTTAAGGTTTGACTGCAATGAGGTATAATCATATGGCATGGGAAAGACAAACGGTCGGCGGACTGGCTTACCTGACAATTCCTAAATGGTCCCTTCACGGAGTAACCGCCGTGTTCTCGACCAGGGACGGGGGCGTCGGCAGCCCGCCTTATTCCTCTTTGAATCTGGCTTTGCATGTCGGTGATACGATTGATGATGTTTTACATAACAGACGGATATTTCTGGCCGGAATAGGGCGTTCACCAGAAGACTGTGTTGCCGCTGAACAGGTTCACGGTACCGCTGTTCGATTTGTAGCAGAAACAGACCGGGGCAGGGGTATGCAGGACTTGGTATCGGCGCTGCCGTCCTGCGACGGAATGATTACGGCGCAGGACGTAGGACTGCTTAGTTTTTATGCGGATTGTGTGCCTGTCTTCTTTTTCCATCCGCACAGCAGAATCATCGGGCTTGCGCATGCCGGCTGGAGAGGAACGACGGCCAATATCGTCCAAGAAATGGTGAACAAGATGATTCAAGTCGGAGCTGATGCGGAAGAATGTTTGGCCGCCATCGGCCCCTGCATCGGACCCTGCTGTTATGTCGTTGGAGATTCCGTCGCTTCAATATTTCGAGAAAAATGGAACGAACCTTCCGTGCTTTCGGAAACGGCACAGGGTGAGTACAGTCTGGATTTACAGGAAGCAAACCGTCAGTTGTTGGTCTCCGCCGGAATTCGCGCAGAGAATATATTGACCGCTCAAATGTGCACATCCTGTCATCCCGGAGAATTCTTTTCTTATAGGAGAGAAGGGATAACCGGCAGGATGGCCGCTTATATTGGATTCTCATAAGTACTGTTTGTAAGAGGAATGATGATGGCTAAAAAAACCAGAAAAAGATTTAATGTATTTTTTATTATATTGGTTTTGTCTATAATCGGCCTATTCCTTTGGGATTACCGGTCATCGTGGATTGCTGGCTCACTTTCATTTGAGACTGTTCATCAGGGCCTTGTAGAACACGAAAAAACAGTGAAGGCCGTATTTGCCAATACGGAAACCGTACTGACGGCGCCGGCTGAAGGAACCGTTGTACTGGTTGGCGAGGAAGGAAGAAGATTTAAAAAGGGTGAATCAGTAGCCCGGGTGATCCCTGCCGGAGTAGGACATGAGCAATCTGACTCAGGAATATGGATAAGCGCACCGGTTTCGGGCCTGTTTTATTCGCAGCGGGACGGGCTGGAACAGATCATGACACCGGAAAATCTGATGAATATGGATCTGGACAGATTATTGGCCCAGACGCAAAATGATCGGACAGAAACAGAGCAGACAGAGACTGCCCAGGGGAACGGTCAGTCTGCGGATAACAGTCAGAATACCACGGTCAGTCTGCATTCCCCGATCGGCAAAATGGTGAACAACCTCTATCCGAGCTGGGTGTTTGTGTATCTGGGGATCCAGGATTCCCTGGCTATTGGAGATGTTGTTGAGTTTGTGATTGATGACGAAGAATGCTATGGTACGGTCATGAAACTTTCGGCGCAGCCCGGAGGAGCAGTGATCCGTTTTAGTCAATATGTGCAAGGGACCACGGAGAACAGGATACGCGAAATTGTCTGGAGATTTCGGTCCCCGACCAAGGGTTTGGTCGTTCCTGCCAGTGCCTTGTGCACCTCCGGTGAGGAAAAAGGAGTCTATGTCCTGGAGGATGGCGTGATCCGCTACCAGAGTGTCATTGTCAAGGACAGCAACGAGAATTTAGTCTGTGTCGAAGGCCTTCCAGAGGGCGTTCAGGTTGTCGTTAGCCCGAGAGAGGGCATTGAAGGCATGTATGTAAAGTCATGATTTTAAAAAAATCAATAAATTAAGCCATTTCTTGCATAAGAAGCAGGGAAATCAAGGAAAATGTAGAACATATAAATGATCATACGCCAACAAAGGCGGCAGGAGTCCAATGAGTATAATCAATAACATTTCGGAAGTACAGCAAAAAATTGCGGCAGCTGCTGCGAGAGCAGGCCGCAGCCCGAAAGATATCGCACTTCTGGCCGTATCCAAGACAGTACCTGAAGACAGGATCATGGAGGCATACAGGGCAGGCTTAAGGGCTTTCGGGGAAAATAAAGTACAGGAGTGGCAGACCAAGCATCTCTTGCTGCCGCAGGATTGCCAGTGGCATATCATTGGCCGTCTGCAGACGAATAAGGTAAAATACCTAGACGACAGCATCGCGCTAATTCATTCGCTGGATCGCTTTGCTCTGCTGGAGAAGCTGAATCTGGAAGGGGAAAAACGCCAGATCAGATGGAAGACGCTTGTCCAGGTCAATGTTGCGAGGGATGAGGCCAAAGCCGGTCTCGAGATCGAAGAACTTCAGGACTTTATGGATAGCGTGCACGACTTCCCCTATGTGACTGTTCACGGACTAATGACGATTGGGGCCCTTAATGCCGGACCCGAAGAAACAAGAGGGTATTTCCGGAAACTCAGGGAGATCAGAGATGATTTACTGACGAAAGGTGCCGGAGGGCCTAATGGGCTTCCCCACTTGTCGATGGGGATGAGCCAGGATTATGAAACTGCGGTCGAAGAGGGCACTACGATTGTCCGGGTCGGAAGCACGATTTTTGGACACAGGAATTAATTATTTTAAATAAAACTTATTGAAAAATTAAAATCATGGAGGATGAAAATGGCAAAGATACTTGACAAATTTATAGGTATTATGGGTTTTGGGGACGATGAGGACGATTTCGAACCTGAAGAATTAGAAGAAGAGTATTCCGGAAGAGCAGAAAAGTCCAGAAACAGCAGTTTCAGAGATAATGCGCTCAGAGAACCTGCTCCAAGCGAATCCTTCAGCAGGGAAACATACAAAGACAATGCCCTGAAAAGAAAACAGGCTTCTGTGGTCAGCATTCACACCCAAAAGCAGGTAAGGGTCATCGTCGTAGAGCCGGTCTCTTTCGAGGAAGCCCAGGGAATCGCCGAACACCTTAAAGCCCGCAAATCAGTTATTCTGAACCTGGAACGGACCGACGGTCATTTGTCCCAGCGGATCGTTGATTTTATCAGCGGTACGACCTATGCTTTAGGTGGGAATATGCAGAAGGTTGGCAATGGTATTTTTCTGTTTGTCCCAAATAATGTGGATATTAGCGGCGAGCTGAATTACAAAACGACCGAGCGGGATATCCTCTGGCCTAAAATCAACAATTAACCGAAGGCATTCATCCACAGGCATTAATCTTGGGGGGGTAATCAGAATTACGATTCTTTATTGGAGTTACGCAATTATCGACAAGGTCCTTCTGATCCTGGAATGGCTTGTAATCATACGCTGTATTTTATCCTGGATACCTCATTCGCCAAGCAACAGATTTATTCGGATCATTTACGATATCACTGAACCACTTTTGAGGCCTTTTCGAAAAATACGGCTTGGTAACCAGGCAATGATGGTGGATTTTGCCCCGTTTTTTGCTGTCCTGGCCATCGTGCTGATCAAAAGTGTGATTCTTGCGCCACTTTATGCGCTTATTGCCAGGCTCATTATTTAGAACGGAAGAAGCGTCCAGCAAATGCAGTGAGATATTGAATATCGCAAATAGAAAACTCGTCCTGAGACGAGTTTTCCGTATTCTCAACCGAATGCCATGTCATCCATGACGTATTCGACACCGTGAAGGCAATTTAAACGCCTTTACACTTCCTGTACCGTCGCGGGGTTTGACTTCATATGGTAAAATAATTCTAGTTCCCAATGCCAGGTCTGCCGGTATCGGAGTCTTTGAAGACAAAAAAGTCTTTTTTGAATCTTGAACGTACTGTGCGGGATATCTGCAGCTATCTGGTTTATAATAGAAACATTAAAGTATTGCGGTCATTTATGTCGGAAAGCTTCTTGACAAGCAATTGTTGCGATCATGGACCATGGAGCAATCATTCAAACAAACATTGAGGAGTGAACATCATGCGTACATTTTCTGTTCCGGTTGGAATATCCAATCGTCATCTTCATCTTTCGGAGGAACATATCAACCAGCTTTTTGGTGAAAACAGTACACTTACTAAAAAGAAAGACTTGAGTCAGCCCGGACAGTTTGCGGCTGAAGAGACCGTAACACTGATCGGTCCCAAAGGGAAACTTGAGGGAGTCCGTGTCCTGGGGCCTGCCCGTGATGAAACCCAGATTGAACTTGCTGTGACAGATGCGATTAAAATGGGATTAAACATTTCGGCAAGAGATTCCGGCAATACCGAAGGGACACCCGGTATTGATATTTCAGCCGGAGATAAAAAAGTAAGTCTGGAACGCGGAGTCATTGCTGCGATGCGTCATATCCATGCCAGTGAAGACGATGCGCTGCAGTATGGTATCAAGGATAAGGATATGGTAAAAGTGCTTTTTGAAGGACCTCGTGGCGGCATTCTTCATAACGTTCTGGTCAGAGTAAAATCAACTTATGCACTTGATCTGCACATCGATACCGATGAAGCGAATGCGCTGGGGCTTAAAAACGGAGATACCGGAACGGTGATCATTGAGGATTAATGATTCATTAGATGGAGGGTAACCTTTTGCCATTCTTATATACCTGGGTAACACTGATCGTTGTCTTAGTCTTAGACCGTCTCAGTAAATGGGTCGTTCAAAGCAATATGACGCTGGGAGAAAGCCGGGTCGTTATCCCGGGCTTTTTCCATCTGACATATATATTGAATCCCGGTGCGGCCTTTGGCATGCTGCAGGGCCAAAAGTGGGTGCTGGTCACTGTTTCTGTAATTGTTCTTGCCGCCCTGTTCTATTTTCAAAGAAAAGTGCCGCAGGGACAAAGGCTTATGCGGGTAAGCATGGGTCTGATCGGGGGCGGAGCGCTCGGTAATCTCTGGGACCGATTGCTTACCGGAAAAGTGATTGATTTTCTTGATTTCAAGGTCTGGTCCTATATTTTTAATATCGCCGACAGCATGATTGTCATCGGCGGTATCTTGTTGATTATTCTTTTGATGCGAATGAAAGAGGATACAAATGACGAATCATTATTTTGAAGAAGAAACGCAGGATCATTTTATTGAGGAGCCGGACAGCGAGGAATGGCAGTTTGTTCAGGCAGCTCCCGGCCAGCGGCTGGATACGGCGCTGGCGGAATGCACCTCACTGAGCAGAAGCTATATACAAAACCTTATCCAGCAGGAACGCGTGCTGGTCAATAGCCAGCCTAAGAAGGCCAATTACCGGGTTCAGGAAGAAGACCGTATTGAGATCAGTATTCCTCCTGCGCAGAAGCTGGATGTTCTGCCTGAAGAATTACCGCTGGAAATTGTGTATGAAGACGATGATCTTCTCGTCGTCAATAAACCCCAGGGCATGGTGGTGCATCCTGCTCCTGGTGCGTGGAGCGGAACGCTGGTCAACGCACTGCTGTATCACTGCCAAAACCTCTCCGGGATTAATGGTGTCATCCGCCCGGGAATTATTCACCGAATCGACAAAGATACTTCCGGGCTGTTGGTTGTTGCCAAAACGGATAACGCGCATCATCATCTTGCCCATCAGATTAAAGAGCACAGTGTCGGACGAAGCTACAGGGCTGTCATTCACGGATTAATGTCGGAACCGTCGGGAACTGTGGATGCACCCATTGGCAGAGATCCAAAGGATCGTAAGAAAATGGCGGTTGTTTTTAAGAATTCCCGCAATGCGGTGACGCACTATTATGTTCTGGAACGATTTATGCATTTTACCGAGATCAAGGCGGTGTTGGATACAGGAAGGACCCACCAGATCAGAGTGCATATGGCATATTTGAAACACCCTGTGCTGGGAGACCCGCTTTACGGGCCAAAGAAAAATCCTTTTGGCTTGACCGGGCAGGTTCTTCATGCCGAGACACTGAGTTTCATTCATCCGCGGACCGGAGAAAAGATGACATTTACGGCAGATCCACCCGAATCATTTCGGGACGTTCTGGAAAAGCTAAAGAATAGCGATTGACATTTGATGCATAGTACACTAAACTAATTATGATAAAATTGAATCAGTTGCCTTTAAAATTGTCCCGTGAGGCAGGTAAGGCAGATAAAATGTTGTACGTGAAGTATAGCTGTCTGCTCCTGCAGGCAGCTTTATTATTTTTGAAAGAAGGCGAACTCAAATGGAAGGTACGCCAAAAAACAGGATCATGGATGCGGACGGGATCCGCAGAGCGATTAGCAGGATATCCCATGAAATCCTGGAGAAGAATCAAGGAACGAAAGATCTTGTCCTGATCGGGATAAGGACGAGGGGAGTGCCTTTGGCGGAACGCATTAAGGAAAGGATTGCAGAATTTGAGGGTGTATCGGTTCCTCTCGGGCTGCTTGATATCACACTTTATAGAGACGACCTGAGTATGATCGATATTCAACCTGTGTTGCACGAGACCAAAGTGCCGTTCAGCTTAGATGGGAAAATCGTCATTTTGGTCGATGACGTTTTGTTTACCGGCCGTACAGTCAGAGCAGCGCTCGATGCACTGCTCGATCTCGGAAGACCATCGAAAATCCAACTGGCCGTTTTGGTAGACCGGGGGCACCGGGAACTGCCGATCAGGGCCGATTATGTCGGCAAAAATGTTCCGACTTCCAGCAGGGAAATTGTTTCTGTGTGCCTGGAAGAAACGGATGGAAGTGAAGAAGTATTCCTACAGGAAAAAACGTAACGAACATTTTGAGTCCAACCCTTTAAATGTTATCCTGAGAGATAGCCAAGGGAAAGCGAGAAAGTTGATTATTCAATTCCTCCTGCCTTCCTTTTGGTGGGAGGTTTTTCTTTTTTGGGGATTACGATGATCGGGTAAATCTACGTAATGGATAGCCGCTTTCGGAAGATTGCGCCCTCCGTGGCGCAAACATCCGCGCTCCGCATCGTGCTTCACTTGACGCTGGCTATCCATTACGTAGATAAATCTCGGGTCAAAGATTCCGAATATATTTTATACAATCAAACCAAATTCTCTGATAAAACGAACTTAAAAAGCATGGAAAGAAATTTGGGGTTGGAATGGATTGAGAAGTAAATTCAGGCATGAAGAAATGATTGATGGGAGGCGTACGCATGAACTGGAAGCACAAGGACCTGCTTGATCTGGACAAACTGACAGCGGAAGAAATTAAACATATTTTGAAGACCGCGGCTCCGATGAAAGAGATTCTGGCAAGACCCAATAAGAAATTACCGACACTGAGAGGGAAATCTGTGGTCATGCTTTTTTATGAAAACAGCACCCGGACCAGGACTTCCTTCGAGACTGCGGCCAAAATCCTTGGAGCAGATACGTCAAATATTGCAGTTGCCCAAAGCAGTGTAAGTAAGGGAGAAACCCTTCTGGATACAGCGAAGACGCTTCAGGCCATGAAAGTTGATTTGGTAGTCATCAGGCATGGCAGCTCAGGGGCGGCAGAGTTCCTCGCCGATGAGCTTTCAGCCGGCGTGATCAATGGTGGTGATGGCCAGCATGCCCATCCGACTCAGGCCTTACTGGACTTTTTTACGATGCAGGAAAGACTGGGCGAACTTCAAGGCAAGAAAATTGTGATTGTCGGCGATGCGCTGCACTCTAGAGTTGTGCGGAGCAATGTCCTCGGACTGAAAAAACTTGGTGCCGAAGTCGTTTTGGTTGGCCCGCCGACACTGCTGCCATCGGAAATGAATTACCTTGGTGTGAAAACCTCTTACGATTTGGATAAAGAACTGCCCGGGGCCGATGCGGTGATGGCTCTCCGTCTTCAGTTGGAAAGGCAGCAAAGCGGCCTCTTTCCGTCAATCCGGGAATACAGCAGGTTATATGGTCTTAGCCAGGAAAAGTTAAAACAAACCGGCAAAGATACCATTATCATGCACCCCGGTCCGATGAACAGAGGCGTCGAGATTACGAGTGATTTGGCTGACAGTGTGCAGTCTGTGATTGAAGAGCAGGTCACCAACGGCGTTGCCGTTCGGATGGCTTTGATTTACTTGCTGATAGGAGGGACAGGCAGTGTTGTGGATTAAGAATGCGTATGTGGTTGACCCGGCCCAAGGATTGTCCGGGATCAATGATGTCTTGGTTAAAGATGGCGTTATCGTGAAATCAGCCGGGAACCTGCAGCCTGCAGACGTTCTGGAAGCGCTGGAAGCCCAGCGGCTTGACGATGTGCTGCAGGTTGAGGGGGAAGGAAAATATTTGTTCCCCGGTCTAATTGATGTGCACGTGCATCTCCGCGAACCCGGTCAAGAGGAGAAGGAAGATATCCGCAGCGGTTCCAGAGCTGCGATAAAAGGAGGATTTACCTCGATACTCGCCATGGCCAATACAACGCCGATTGTTGACAACCGTGCGCTAACGGAATTTGTGCGGCTGCAGGGAGAACGCGCCGCTATGGCCAGAGTCTATCCGATCGCGGCGGTAACGAAAGGTTTTCTTGGCAAAGAGCTGGTCGAGATGATGGATATCCTCGACGGCGGAGCAGTTGCGTTTTCCGATGACGGTAAAGGAATCCAGAATGCTGAGATGATGCGTCTGGCACTGGAATACGCCAAGCTAACCGGCTGCCCGATCATCAGCCATTGTGAAGATGACAGCCTGGCCGGACACGGTGTGATGCGCAAAGGTGAAATGAGTGCGAGACTCGGCTTAAGAGGAATTCCGGCCAGCGCCGAGAGCGTAATGGTGGCCAGGGATGTGCTGCTGGCGGCTGAAACAGGAGGGAAACTCCATATTGCGCATGTATCGACCAAAGAAAGTGTGCAGATTATCAGAGAAGCAAAAAAAATGGGTGTGGATGTAACGGCCGAAGTGAATCCGCACCATCTGATCTTTATGGATCAGGATGTTAGCCTGACCAATGCCTCTTATAAAGTCAATCCACCGCTTCCTTCTGCAGAAGACCAGATTGCGCTGTTGGAAGGCTTGCTGGACGGGACGATCGATATGCTGGCGACAGACCATGCCCCGCATACCTGGGAAGAAAAGACTCGGCCTTTTGCCGAAGCACCGTTTGGGATCAACGCGCTGGAAACAGTCCTAGCCGCAGTCTGGCAGAACCTCGTGTTAAAAGGAAAAATAACCCCGGATCAGGTCATCGCTTTATGGTCGGCGAACCCGGCTCGCCGTTTCGGCCTGCCGAGTGGAACACTTCAACCCGGGAGCCAGGCCGACTTGGTCCTGTTTGACCCGGAATACCGGGAAATGATTTCTGCGGAGACAATGGAGACAAAGTCGCAGAATACCCCTTTCCTGGGACAGGAGATGCAGGGATTCCCAGTAATGACCATTGTCGGCGGAAAAATACGAATGGCCGGAAGAAAGCTTTTAGATAATAAGGAGGAAGCATAATGGCTTGGCTGGTTTTAAGTGACGGAAAAGCTTTTGAAGGAGAAAAATTTGGTTCCTGGATTGGCCGAGACCACGTGATCAAAGGGGAAGTCGTATTCAATACTTCGATGTGCGGATATCAGGAGATGATCACCGATTTGTCCTATGCCGGACAAATCCTGACATTTACGCACCCGCAGATCGGGAACTACGGCTGGCATAATGAAGAGAGCGAAGCTGACAAGGTACTGCTTAAGGGTATCATCGTGCGGGAGCTCTCGGCTGGCGAAGGCAGCCTGCATGCCGATGGAAGCCTGGAAGATTTCTGTATGAAACAGAATATCCCTGGCTTAAAAGGCGTCGATACCCGGGCGTTGACCCGCTATATCCGGAACAATGGGACGATGTCCGGCATAATGGTCGAGAAACTGGAACAGGCCGCAGCGTTCTGGCAGAAAAGCACGCCGCAGGATTTTGACCCTGAAAAACATTGGGTGTACCAGGCGACATCTGACGAAGAATATGTCATTCCCGGTAACGGTCCGGAGTTGGCCGTACTTGATCTTGGCGCCAAAAAGAATATTTTGCGCTGCCTGCAAAAAAGAGGTTACCGGCTGCATGTTTTCCCTGCAGGGACTCCCTCTCAGAAAATAATGGAGTTGAGGCCACAGGGACTTGTGCTGAGCAATGGACCTGGAGATCCATCCCGTCTGCCGGAGATCGCCGAGAATATGGGGAAACTGATTGCAGAATTACCGATTATGGGAATTTGTATGGGTCATCAGATTATGGCAATAGCCGCGGGCGCTTCAACCTACAAGCTACCGTTTGGGCATCGCGGAGGGAACCATCCTGTTCAGAACAAAGAAACGGGCAAAGTAACCATGACTTCTCAGAACCATGGTTATGCTGTCAGTGAAGAATCGCTTCGAGGAACTGGGTTTAACATCATGTATGCGAATTTGAATGATGGCACGGTTGAAGGCCTGAAGCACGAAAAATATCCGGTTTTAACTGTGCAATATCATCCTGAAGCTGCACCGGGCCCTGAGGAAAATGATGAAATATTTGACCGCTTTGCAGAGATGCTGAACGCTAATTGGGGGGAAATGTAAATGCCGAAACAAAATTGGCGGAAGGTCATGGTGATTGGTTCAGGACCCATCGTGATCGGACAGGCGGCTGAATTTGACTATGCTGGAACGCAGGCCTGTCGGGCTTTAAGGGAAGAAGGCGTGGAAATTGTTCTGGTCAATTCCAATCCGGCTACGATTATGACGGATAAGGAAATTGCCGATAAAGTATATATCGAGCCTCTGACACTGGAGTTTTTGGAGAGAATTATTGAGAAGGAAAGACCCGACGGACTCATTCCGACTATGGGCGGCCAAACTGGACTGAACCTGGCTTTCCAGCTAGCCAAAGCCGGTATTCTGGACCGCTGTGGTGTTACGCTTTTGGGAACGCCGCTGGAGAGCATCAGCAAGGCGGAGGACAGGGAGCTTTTCCGGAATTTGATGAACGAAATCGGGGAACCGATCCCGGCAAGTTCGATTGTTTCTGATGTGCAGGAGGCCCTGGAATTTGCTGAAGAAATCGGCTATCCGGTGATTGTTCGACCGGCATTCACGCTGGGCGGTACCGGCGGCGGAATCGCCAAAGATGCGGATGCCCTGGCAACGATTGCCGCCAGCGGAATCAAAGCCAGTATGATTGGGCAGATTCTAATCGAAAAAAGTGTAGCCGGCTGGAAAGAAATTGAGTATGAGGTGCTGCGGGACAGCTGCGGCAATAGTATCACGGTTTGCCATATGGAAAATATAGATCCTGTCGGCGTCCATACCGGTGACAGCATCGTCGTGGCGCCCTGTCAGACGCTTACGGATAAGGAAGTTCAGACACTTCGGACTTCGGCCCTGAAAATCGTGGCGGCCCTCGGTATTGAGGGAGGCTGCAATGTTCAATATGCGCTGCATCCGGAAAGACTTGAATACTGTGTCATTGAGGTCAATCCGCGTTTGAGCCGTTCGAGCGCGCTGGCTTCCAAAGCGACCGGTTATCCGATTGCGAAGGTAGCTGCCAAAATAGCGATTGGCTATACGCTGGCTGAACTGCCGAATGCAGTAACCGGGAAGACTTCGGCCTGCTTTGAACCTGCGATCGACTATGTGGTCGTGAAAATCCCGCGCTGGCCTTTCGATAAATTTTCCGATGCCGACCGCAGGATTGGTACGCAAATGAAGGCGACCGGAGAGGTTATGGGTTTGGGCCGTAATTTGGAGACGGCCCTCTTAAAGGCAGTACGCTCCCTAGAAACTAAAGCCTACGGCATCCTGCTTGAAGAGATGGAGTATATCGACGATGAACTTCTTCGGAAAAGATGTAGCCTGCCGGAGGATAATCTGCTCTTCGTGATCGCGGAAGCTTTCCGGAGGGGATGGACTGTAGACGAAATTAATCGGTTAAATGAGTGGAATCCTTACTTTTTGAAGAAAATAGAAGGGATTGTCAGGACATCCGCAGAAATAAAGCAACAGATCTGGGATTTGACAGTTCTGGCGAAAGCAAAACGGCTTGGTTATTCCGACCGTCAGATTGCCAGACTTTGGAATACGACAGAGCAGCAGGTCTATGATTTCAGGATCCAAAACAACCTGAAGCCTGTCTTTAAAATGGTCGATACCTGCGCCGGGGAGTTTGAGGCGACGACCCCGTACTTTTACTCGAGCTATGATGTCGAGGATGAGGTCCAGCCGACAGATCGACGGAAAGTTGTCGTCCTGGGATCGGGGCCGATCAGGATCGGTCAGGGCATCGAGTTTGATTATTGCTCGGTTCATGCTGTGAAGGCGCTGCGCAAGGCAGGTATTGAGAGTATCATTATCAACAATAATCCGGAAACAGTGTCTACTGACTTTGATACGGCCGATAGGCTTTACTTTGAACCGCTCACAATTGAGGATGTCACGGCAGTCCTCGAGAAAGAAAAACCTGAGGGTATCGTCGTCCAATTTGGCGGACAGACTGCGATCGGGTTATGCAAAGGACTGGCGGAACGCGGTTACCGGGTTCTTGGCACGACGGTTGAAGACACGGACAGAGCGGAAGAGAGAGGAATCTTTGATGAAGTTCTGCAGCAGCTGGGTGCTCGCCGGCCCCGCGGCGGATGTGTTTCCAGCATGGAAGAAGCTGAAAAGCTTGCAGAGGATATCGGTTATCCGCTGATTGTACGTCCTTCCTATGTGCTTGGAGGAAGAGCTATGCAAATTGTTTATGAGCCTCAGGAACTCCAGGGCGTATTTGCAAGGGCTTTGGCGGATTTTCCGGGACAAAGCATCTGGATCGACCAGTATCTTCTCGGCAAAGAGGTCGAAGTCGATGCGATTTCCGACGGGGAAACCGTCTGCATTCCCGGAATCATGGAACATCTGGAACGGGCCGGTATTCATTCCGGCGATTCGATTGCGGTCTATCCGCCGCAAACGGTTGCAGACCACGTCAAGGAAATCATCGAGGACTTAACCGTTTCGCTGGCCCGGAGCCTGCGGATAAAAGGCTTGTTGAATATCCAGTATGTCATCTATAAAGATCAGGTCTATGTTTTGGAAGTCAATCCCCGCTCCAGCCGTACGGTTCCTTTCTTAAGCAAGATTACCGGCGTGCCGATTGTGGAATTGGCCACCCGGGTTATTCTTGGAGAGAAGCTGGGAAGCATGGGTATTAAATCCGGTTTGTGGCCGGTTGGAGAGAAGGTTGCGGTAAAAGCGCCGGTATTCTCTTTCTCCAAGCTGCTGCTCGTTGAACCTTCTCTGGGTCCCGAAATGAAATCAACCGGAGAAGTCATGGGGATTGATTATGATTATGAAAAAGCGCTCCAGAAAGCATTGATGGCCGCCGGCATGCAGATATCGGTTTACGGCACGCTGCTTGCCACCCTGGCTGACCGTGATAAAGAAGACGGGATACGGCTGGTTAAACGTTTTGCCAAACTTGGCTTTAGAATCATTGCCACGGAAGGGACGGCCAAGGCGATTCGCCAGTCCGGTATTGAAGTTGACACGGTTGGTAAACTTCATTCCGGATCGGACGATATCACTGAGAAAATCCGCAAGGGTCGTGTCCAGTGTGTCTTAAATACAACCACACATGGCAGAATCATTGCCAGCGACGGTTTTGCGATCCGTAGAAGTGCCGTCGAACATGGCGTACCGTGCTTTACCAGTATGGATACGGCTGAAGCCTGGCTGCATGTTCTGGAGGCCAATACGCCGAGCATCATACCGCTCGGCTAATCTAAGTAGCTATACCTTTCACTGGCTGCAGACTAGTCTCCGTAATGGATGGCCAGCGCCAAGCGGAGCACGGATGCGAAGCGCGGGATTTTGTGTCAGGGATGACACAACGACCGAAAGCGGTGATCCGTTACGGAGACTAACCGAGCATTGTTGTAATGTAATATACGAATCGATCTACAGGGAGTTGAGCATCATGAACCTCAAGGAAAAAGTCGTGATTAATGAAGGGATCGGACACCCCGCTCAAGGCTTGTACAAACTTGTTTTGAGCGGAGAAGCTGCAAAAACAGCTCGACCAGGCCAGTTCCTGCATATCCAGGTCACGGACACGAGTGACCCGCTTCTGCGCAGACCACTTAGCATTGCCGGGATCGACCCTGAACGTGGAGAAGTGACCATCTACTACAGAATCAAAGGGAAAGGAACTGAACTACTCTCGAGGATACCGGCGGGTCAAGTGCTTAGTGTGCTGGGACCGCTGGGGACGGGCTTTTCAATCCCGGAGAAAGGGGAACTTCTGCTGATTGCAGGCGGAATAGGGATGTTTCCGCTGTTCTCTGTAATCCAGTCCGCGGAGAAATATCCAGTAAAGATAAAAGTCCTCTGGGGAGGAGAAAACAAAGATTTTCTGGACAGTGCAGATTTGAATCTACTGCTGCAAAAAGGTTTGGATGTTGAACTTTCAACGCTGGACGGAAGTTTTGGAGAGAAAGGTCTGGTCACCACACTGCTGGAAAAGCATCTGGCTGTCGGAAGCACGCATGAATTGCTGCGCGAGGGGCTTCTGCAGGCTGCAGCCTGTGGTCCGAACGGTATGCTGAAGGCTGTCGCAGGAATTTGCCTAAACAGCGATGTTCCGCTGGAGGTTTCTTTGGAAGAGCGGATGGCCTGCGGGGTAGGCGCATGTTTGGGCTGTGTCTGTACTGTCAGAGCCGAAAACGGCGGACTGAAACGAAAACGCGTCTGCAAAGAGGGACCAGTAATGAATGGGCAGGAGGTGGTCTGGGATGCAGACATTTAATCTTGAGACTGATCTGGCAGGATTAAAGCTTAAAAATCCTGTCATCACTGCCTCCGGCACGTATGGCTTCGGTGAAACCTATGCTCCGTTTTATGAACCCTCTGTTCTCGGTGGGATCACAGTCAAAGGGATTACACCGCTTCCGCGTCTTGGGAATCCTGTACCGAGGCTCGCGGAGACTCCATCAGGCCTACTGAATTCTGTAGGCTTGGAAAACCCCGGACTGGAGGCTTTCTTAAAAAACTATCTACCGGAGTTAGCCTTGCTGGACACAGCAGTGATTGTCAATATCTCGGGCTTCTCACTGGAAGATTATGCTCTGATGGCATCATCCTTCCAACGCGGCTGCGGGATTGCAGCCCTGGAAGTTAACATCTCTTGTCCGAACATCAAACACGGCGGGATGGCTTTCGGAACTGATCCCAAGAGTGCGGAAGAAGTCATCGCTGCCGTCAGAAAGGAAACGGATCTGCCGTTGATTGCGAAGCTGTCTCCGAATGTGACCGATATTACAGCGATGGCTAAAGCTGTGGAAAGTGGCGGGGCGGATATCATTTCTTTGATTAATACGCTTCTGGGCATGCAGATTGATCTCAATGCCCAGAAACCGGTGTTGGCCAACACGATGGGGGGGTTATCCGGTCCCGCAGTCCGGCCGGTAGCCGTCAGAATGGTCTATCAGGTCTATCAGACTGTAAAGCTGCCGGTCATCGGCATGGGAGGAATTTTGACCTGGCAGGATGCTATCGAGTTCATGCTGGCAGGTGCTTCGGCAGTGAGCATCGGAACAGCTAATTTTGGCAATCCGCTTGCGCCTGTTGAGATTTTGGAAGGAATTAAGGCCTATTGCAATCAGAGAGGTTATCAGTCGGTCGGGGAAACCGTTGGACTTGCCCATGCGCAGAAAGGATGAAAAAATGGAAACTTTGCAAAGTTTAAATGAAAAAGTTATCGTTGCCCTGGATGTCAATACGAAAGAAAAAGCCCTGGACATTGCCCGGGTGCTTGCCGGCAGCGGGTGCTGGCTGAAGGTCGGCCTCGAGCTTTATGCGCTTTCAGGTTTAAGCCTGATTCAACAGTTCAAGGAGCTCGGATTTAAAATATTTCTCGATCTCAAGCTGCATGATATTCCTACCACCGTCGAAAAAACCCTAAGGGTGCTGACCGCCTCCGGCGTGGATATGATCAATGTCCACTGCAGCGGCGGATATGAAATGATGGCCAGAGCGGCCGAGGTCGGCCAAAAGGCCGGCAAAACCATCATCGGCGTAACCGTCCTTACAAGTATGGGACAGGAAGACCTGACATCGATCGGGGTGCAGGGCAGTACGCAGGAGCAGGTACTGAAACTGGCAATGCTCGCTAGGAAAGCAAATTTGAACGGGGTCGTTTCTTCCGCGCAGGAAGCAAAAATTCTCCGGGAGGAATGCGGAGAAGATTTTCTTCTCGTAACACCGGGGATCCGGCCGGCCTGGAGCGAAAAAAATGACCAAGTACGGGTTCTTACCCCGCGCATGGCCCTGGAAGCCGGAAGCTCTTATCTGGTAGTCGGCAGACCGATTACCTTGAATGAGAATCCCAGGGAAGCCATAGAGCACCTATGGGATTAAAATAGGAACAGTATTTGTATTGACAGGATTTGGCTATCGTTATATAGTTGTGACGTTATAAGTTGACATGATATTGTTATATTGTTTGAAGCTATATTTTACAGCATAAAAATGACAGCATAACTTGACAGCATGAAAAAATTCATGAGGTTAGGCAATTCATGAGGTTTGAACGTTTACGTAAATACTTTATGGTTCTTCCAAAAGAAAACAAGGATGAATTTTCGCGGCAGCTTTGGAAAGATAATTTTTTAAAGCTAATTGTTGTCGCGGGATTTTTTAGCATTTGTGAGAGTTTGCTTCTGATTTTTTTCCCGCGTGCGGTCGTAGACGTTGAAATCAGCATATTGATTTTTGTTCCGATCAGTTTGCTGATGCTTCCGCTTCTTATTCAAGTATACCGGAAATGCAACGTTTACAGAAAGGAAATCATCTATTGTACAGAAGTTGGATATTTAATCATTTTACTGGTTTTTGGCTGCGCGCTTAGTGTTCTGCCGCAAAATGAACTTGTTTCTATTAATCCCTATATTATTGCGGTATTCGGCATAGCAGCTTTTATCTATTTAACTCCTTTGACAAGTTTTATTTTGTATTTTACCATTTACCTTTTCTTTTTCGGGGTTATTCCATACTATCAACCCGATCCATATACGGTGGAGATTCTGCGTATCAATGCCTTTATAATGAACCTGTGCGCCTGGATTTTTTGCAGGATGGTGTTCAGAATCAGATTATTGTCCTTGATTTATAAGAAAGAAATTGAAACCAAGAATACAATATTGGCCGACCTATCCGTCCGCGATTCGATGACATCCCTATATAACCATGAAAATCTCTTTCTGAAACTCAAGGAAGAGATTGAACGTGCCAAACGGATTGATTATCCACTGTCTATCATTATGATGGATATCGATGATTTTAAAGACATCAACGACCGGTTCGGTCATCAATGCGGAGACGATGTCATCATCCGTGTTGCCGGAATATTGAGCCAGGCATGCCGGAGTACCGATATTATCGGCAGATATGGCGGGGACGAATTCGTCATTATCCTGCCTGATACTGCCTCGGATGAGGTTTTATTCCTGGCGGAACGGCTGAGATATAAGATAGCACTAACTGATTTTCGGGAAGGCATACATATAACAGTAAGCGGAGGAATCAGCGAGCTTAAAGAAGAATCGGCCGAGGAACTGATCAAAAAAGCTGACCTCCAGCTGTATAAAGCGAAAGCCAACGGTAGGAACCGGTTTGAGGCAGGATCTCTGGTAGACGATGTCCAGGGAAGCTTGTGGGCTAATTTCAGAGGATGACAACGCCATTGAACTCAACCCTGTTGCGTCCTTGTTCCTTGGCTCGGTAGAGAGCGTTATCCACCTTCTTGATCCAGGAATCTATGTTATCGGTATTGGCTAGTTCGGTGACCCCGATGCTTGCCGTGATTTCTCCGACTTCCTGGAACAGGTGTTCCGCAATCAACTCCCTGAGCCTGTCGGCGTACTGCACGGCGTTTCCGGCCCGAAGGTGAGGCGCCAGGATCAGGAATTCTTCCCCTCCCCAACGTGCTAAAGAGTCAAAGCTTCGGATATTATCCCGCAGAAGGTTCGCAAACTCAATCAAGGCCTGATCCCCAGCCTGATGTCCATAGTTGTCATTGATCAATTTGAAGTGGTCAATATCCAGAAGCAGCAGGGAAAGCGGATACTTGTTACGTCTGGAACGTTCAATTTCAATTGCCGAATTCTTCAGAAAGCATCTTCGGTTCCAAATATTTGTGAGCTGGTCGGTGAATGCTGATTTTTCCAATTCAGCATTCACTTTTTTTAAAGCTTCAGCTGTGCGTTTGTGCTCTTTCAGTTCTTTGCTCAGAGAGTGGATCAGCTTGAGATTTTGGATAACCGTGCTGAGCTGCCCGCAAACAGCCTGCAGCAATTCCTTATCTTTGGCTTTGAAAGGCTTATTATGCTTATTAATCAGTCCAATGCCGCCGATCGTTTTTTGTTCAAACATGATCGGAAAAGCCATTTCATCAGTAAAGCCATAATCAAGAAATAACTGTTTGATGCTTTCATCAATTTTAGTTTTTTCCGTATACTTGGAGTATGCCATAAAGCCTGATGTAAGACTTTGACCGATAAAACCGACATACTGCGGCAGAATTTCTATTTTGCGGATGATTTCTTTGGGCAGTCCAAGCGTATAATATAACGCCGGTCCTTGCAGGTAGTCATCATAAATGTAAAAAACAAAAGCATCAAATTCAAACGTGCTTTTCATGATATCGGCAGCTTGTCGGATGAGTCTGTTAATGTTCTTTTCACTTGTCGTCGCCTGATAAATATTATATAAGACCTCAAGACGGTTGTACGTCTCTTTTAATTCTTCCTCTACCTGGACCCGGTCCGTGATGTCGCGGACAATGGATGTAGCGAGATATTTATTGCCGACCAATTGTCTGACGGTGCTTAATACTTCGACCGGGATTAGATGACCGTCCTTATGTTTGTGAAATGTCCGGAAAAGAGAAAGTCCTCCGTAATCAACATATTCAATAATGTTTTGGTTAATTCCGCCCGCAACAATAGGGTCAAAGTCCCTAATATTGAAGGTGAGCAGCTCTTCTCTGGTGTAGCCCAATGTCCGGCAGGCGGCTTCATTGACGAAAGAGAGGTTTCCTTCGTCATCGACCCAGAACACGCTATCGGGTATTTTTTCAAGGCTCATGAAGGCATATAGAAGTTTTTCTTCTTTATCCTGCTCACTTTTGAAATAGACATCAAAATCCTGAAATAGCATTTAAACCACCTTGGTAAATGATCTATTATTTTCTAATCATAAATAATAGATTATTTTAGTTTTTAGATATTATCAAATAGTGATTACTAGTAAATAAAAGAAATGTAAAATAAAGTAAGAAATATTTCTGTAATCTATTATATAACAAAAAATAATAAATATAATAACTATTTTTGTAAATAATGCGGCAAACGTTTTAAGTATGAAAACATTGTTTGTAGCCATCGAAGATATCCTATTCTTCAAGAGCAGCTCGGCAGTGCGGAAATGCTGAATGCGTGCTCATATTCACGGGAATGCTCCTTTCTCAAATGAACAGAACAAAATTTGAGATAGATCACACCAAAATAGTTCCTTTTTTCTGAATCAATGTGGTAGAATATTTTAAGTGCCATAATACATGTAAAATGTCATCGTACTGGTATTTTATGGATAAATTCAGAAATCATATTTTGGAAGGTGGAATAAACGTGTCTGATCATTCAACGACTGAAAGATTAAATGAAAATGACATTCTCGATATTTTCAAGGAGACCGGAGCGCTGCTTCAAGGCCATTTTCTTCTTACTTCAGGGAAACACAGCGCGCGTTACATGCAGTGCGCCCAGGTACTTCAGTATCCGAGGAAAGCTGCAGTACTCGGAAAGGACCTGGCCGGAAAGTTTGAAGGAATGGAGATCGAAACTGTTATTGGTCCTGCGATGGGCGGGATTGTCGTCGCCCATGAGGTTGGCCGGAACTTAGGGGTAAAAGCGATCTTTACCGAAAGGCAGAATGGGGAAATGGCGCTCAGGAGAGGATTCAAGCTTGAACCTGGCGAAAAAGTCCTCGTGGTCGAAGATGTTATTACGACCGGCGGATCGGTTAAAGAAGTCATCAATATCGTCAAGGAAGCCGGTGCAGTTCCGGTCGGTGTAGGTGTGCTTGTGGACCGTAGTGGTGGCAAAGCTGATTTTGACGGACTTTTGCTGCACAGCTTGATCCAGATGAATATTGAAGCTTATGAGCCGGATGATTGCCCGCTTTGCAAGCAGGGTATCCCGTGGGAGAAACCTGGGAGCCGGGGAATAAAATAGACCTAGACAAGTAAAGAATTTGTTATTTAGGTAGGACTCCGTAATACATAGTCGCTTTCGGCTTTGTGCCATTCATGGCACAAAAAGCCGCGCTCCGCATCGTGCTTCGCTGACGCTGACTACGTATTACGGAGTCTATTTTATGGTATTTGCGAAGTTTTCTCTAGCTATTTAGGGGTCTATGACTTAGTCTATTACCGAAAAATTTCATATTCCTGCTGATCACTTCAAATATTATAAACATGTCAACGGTTCATTTGCTGAAAGCCCAGAGGTTTTGACATGTTAGCTCCTCTATTGAATGCTGATTATAGAGTTATCGGTTGTTCGGTAGCTAGGAGCCGCTCGATAGCATCCTGCTCCGGTGTCAGTAGAAGAGACCAGTTTTGCTCATAAACAACCATCCCGGGTTTGGCCCCCCGGGGTTTTTTGATTTGCCGGACGTGAGTATAGTCGACAGGGACATGGGAAGACCCCCTGGCCTGGCTGAAATAAATGGCCAGTGCCGCGGCATCGAGCAAGGTATTATCGTCCGGGAACTCCTCCTCTTCAGACAGAGGAACAATGACATGGGAACCAGGAATATTCTTGACGTGAAGCCATAGATCACCCGGCTTCGCTTCCCTCCAGGTCATCCGGTCATTCTGCTTATTGTTGCGTCCGACCAAAATCGTTTTGCCATTTTTAGACAAATAAACATGTGGCTGAGAAATAGAATTCTGTTCTCTTCCGGCAGCTTGTTTCTTTTTCATCTGGTGCCTGTCCTGTTTTTTGATATATCCCTGATCGATCAGTTCCTGATAGATCTCATTAAGTTCGATATCGTCTTCAGCCTGGTCAATGCTTAGAGCTAGTGTCTGGAGATAATTCATTTCTTCTTGGGCAGTTTCCTGCAGAGGTGTGGTTTTTTTGATCGTTGATTTGGCCTTATTGTAGATTTTGTAGTAGCGCTGAGCATTGTTAATGCCGGTCAGGTTTGGATCAAGCGCAATCGTAACAGATTTGTAATCGGGATCGGTGTAGTCTTCTACGGTAACTTCTTTCATGCCCGATGCAAGCGTATAGAGATTGGCCGTCAAAAGTTCTCCGAGTTTTTGATATTCCAGCCCTTTTTGAGCCTTGGCGATTGTATCACAATAGATAACGTCTTTCTTGCTGATGTGGACAAAATGATCCTGGACAACCTTGCGGAGCGAGCCTTTTTTGGCCTCATTCTTCTGACTGGTCATTCTTTGGGTGTAATACAAATCTACCGCGTCATTTAGATACGATGTTTTCTGAAGTTTGAGACCTTCGTACTGCACATACGGAATAAAGGTAAAAGCAGCCGGCATGTTCTTGTCCCGTCCGGACTGATAATATACGCACGGATCAGCGGCTGTATCCTGTTTGGCCAGCAGGAAAAAGGAATAAGCCTGGAAAAGACGGCTCAGGTCAATTTGTCCGCAGTTGTCAAGAAGCACATCTAGCTCAAGACAAGCCCTCAGAACAAGCTCTTTGGCCAGTTCAGGACTGATACCGTCAAACAGATTCACCAGGACATCACAGACTTTTCGATCAAGCGGATACCCGAGGATGACTGACATCCATTTTTGTTCATCGCTGACAGCTTCGGCTTTATGCTGGGAAGGCGGTGAGATATACAATCTTCCGGGAAGCACTTCCCGGTGTCTGCTCAGGAGATGGGAATACCGTCTGATTCCGTCCAGAATAATGTTGGTCTGAGGATCAACTAAAATCAAATTGCTGTGCTTGCCCATGACTTCCAGGATAAGCTGATAATCTTGAAGATCGCCTCTTTCATTGTAATTCTGTACGGTCAGGGTAATGATGCGTTCCAGTCCGAACTGACTGATCCCGATAATCTTGCCGCCTTCGAGATGTTTGCGTAGAATCATGCAGAACATCGGAGGTGAGACAGGATTTTTTTTATTTTGCTCAGTCAGATGCAGTCTGGCGGAAGTGCTGCCGGCATTTAACAGCAGACGCAAATTTTTTCCGGGACTCCGCAGTAGAAGATGGACCTCCTCTTTTTCAGGCTGCTGAATTTTATCAATACGCGTTCCAACCAGAACCGGCGTAAGCTCTTTCAATAGATGATAGAGTGTAATACTGTCAAGGGCCATATCGTTAACTCCTTCAAACTTAAATGTTTTCTCGGCAGGGCAGTCAACCCATAGACGTCGAAAGCGGCTATATATTACGGATCCTTACCCTAGAATGAACAATGAAGGGCAGAAAAATTCAATATCAGTATAACACAAATCCGGGAATTTTTTCTGGACAGGCCGAATAGCATGTACTAATGGAAATGAAAAGGAGGAGCAGGAAATGCAGCGGCAAGTATGGCACATATTAACCGGCGGAGAAATATGCAAAGGATTTAAAGTAGATCCTGAAAAGGGTCTTAGTGATAGGGAAGTCAGCCGGCGGCTGGCGGAATTTGGTCCGAATTCTCTGGTTGTAAAAAAAGGGGTTAACCCGGTTTTCTTATTTTTGGGTCAGTTTAAGGATTTCATGGTTCTGGTGCTGATGGTTGCTACGCTTATTTCAGGTCTGCTGGGGGAAATTGCGGACGCAGTAACCATTCTGGCTATTGTTTTTCTGAATGCAGTGCTCGGCTTTATTCAGGAATACAAGGCTGAAAGGTCCATGGAATCGCTGCGTTCCCTGACGGCACCGGAGGCGATGGTTCTGCGTAATAGTAGGACGGAAAAGGTACCTGCATCCGGCTTGGCTCCGGGGGACATTCTCATGCTGGAAGCAGGTGACCGGATACCTGCCGATATCCGATGGCTGAACACCTCAAACATTCGTGTGGAAGAATCAGCGCTAACCGGAGAATCCCAACCGGTCGCTAAAATGAACCAGCCTTTGAATGACGAATACAGTTCGGTTGCCGACCGGAAAAACATGGGCTATATGGGAACCGTGGTTGTGAACGGGAGGGGACTTGGGATCGTTATAGCCACAGGCATGAATACCGAGATGGGTATGATTGCCGGAATGATTCAGGAGGTGAAGGAGGAAGAGACGCCTCTGCAAAAAAGGCTGGCTCAGCTTGGGAAATGGCTGGTCACGATCAGTCTTGCCGTCTGTGTTGTTGTCGTGGTGACAGGAGTTTTACAAGGAGAAAGCTTCGAAAAGATGTTTTTTGCCGGAGTATCTCTGGCAGTCGCTGCGATCCCTGAAGGTCTTCCGGCAATTGTTACGGTTGCGCTGGCAATCGGTGTGCAGCGGATGGTCAAACGCAACGCAGTGATCCGAAAGCTTCCGGCTGTGGAAACCCTGGGCTGCGCGACTGTAATCTGCTCAGATAAGACCGGAACGCTGACCCAAAATGAAATGACGGTTCGGCGGATTTTTTGTGATAACCAAGTCATTACGCTGACGGGTCAGGGCTATGACCCCAAAGGCGATTATCATGGCGCTGACCCGTATAAGGATAAAGGCCCTCTGAAAGAACTGCTAAGGTGTGCAGCCCTGTGCAATAATGCTGTATTAACCAAGAAAGGAATTCAGGTGGCAGGACTTTTCAGAGGCAAAGGTCAGGACAGCATCTGGGGAATCGAAGGTGATCCGACGGAAGGCGCCCTTCTGGTTGCGGCCGCCAAAGCGGGAGTCTGGCGGGAGGCTTTGGAACGGAAGGAACAAAGGGTTGCGGAAATCCCTTTTGAATCGGAACGGAAAAGGATGACGGTTATTTATAAGAATAAGGAGGAATATAAAGCCTACGTCAAAGGAGCGCCGGATGTTGTTCTGGGACTATGCTCGCGGGAGATGACGAAGGATGGCGTGGTGGAACTGACCTCCGAAAGAAGAAAGCAAATTCTGTTTTACAATGATGAGATGGCATCGCATGCACTCAGGGTTCTGGCGCTTGGGTTGAAAGATGTTCGGCGCGGCGAACCAAACGGTGATGTGGAAAATGATCTAATATTCCTGGGTTTGACAGGGATGATTGATCCGCCACGTACGAGTGCGGTGAAAGCGATAAAAGTATGCCAGGCTGCCGGGATAAAGCCAGTCATGATTACCGGGGACCATAAGCTGACGGCGCAGGCTGTCGCGAAAGAACTCGGGATCATTCGCGGATTTAATGAACGGGTCGTTACCGGAATAGAACTTGATCAAATGACAGATGAAGATCTAAGCCACATAGTCATGAATATTTCGGTGTTTGCCCGGGTCGCACCAAGGGATAAACTTAGAATCGTCAGGGCTTTAAAAAAGAACGGCCAAATTGTGGCGATGACCGGAGACGGCGTCAATGATGCCCCCGCTGTGAAAGAAGCGGATATTGGAGTCGCCATGGGGCAGACCGGAACCGATGTCACCAAAGAGGCGTCGGCCATGGTAATCTCTGATGACAATTTTGCGGCGATCGTCGCAGCGGTCGAAGAAGGAAGAGGAATTTATGACAATATCCGAAAGTTTATCCGGTATCTTCTTTCCTGCAATCTCGGAGAAGTGCTGACCATGTTTCTGGGAACGCTTACAGGGCTACCGCTGCCTTTGCTGCCGATACAGATTCTCTGGGTCAATCTGGTTACGGACGGTTTGCCGGCGATGGCTTTGGGGGTGGACGGAACAGAACCGGATATCATGAAGAGGGTTCCGCGTCAGCCGGAGGAAAGTGTATTTGCGCGGGGATTAGGGCAAAAGATTCTAATCAGGGGAACGATTATTGGTTTAGCGACACTCTTTGTATTTGTCATCGGTTTATGGTACGGCGTCGGTCTTTTAGCGGCACGGACCATGGCGTTTACCACGCTTGTTTTTTCTCAGCTTTTTCATGTCTTTGATTGCAAGTCGGAACGCCGCGGAATCTTTGAGGTTGGTATATTTTCCAATCCATTGCTGGTCGTGGCAGTAGCAATCTCTGTTACCATGCAGCTATCGGTAATCTATCTTCCGGCTTTGCAGGCAATTTTCAAGACTACAGCGCTGGTCGGCTGGCAATGGCTTGTCATTCTGGTGGCTGCCGGTGGACCCAGCCTGCTGATCGGCTTGACAAGACTGCTCCGGAACAGATATCAGCCAACTAAATCCAGCCCAAATTTTAGCTTTAAGAAAAGCGTTCACTAACTCTAAAATATGTCTCCGTAATGGATAGCCAGCGCTAAGCGGAGCATGGATTGCGCAGCGCGGGATTTTGTGTCAGGGATGACACAATGACCGAAAGTGGCCATCCATTATGGAGACTGACCCAAACATAGCTACGTATTATTGCAGCTTACGGGACCTACGAATTAATCTACCATAATGAAAACATACATTATGTATACTTCAGACAAAAATATTGACCCTTTGCTGTTCTCATAGTATTCTTAAAGAAACTTAGCTGGTGTAGGCCCATGGGCCTTGGCCGATAAGGTCATTTTTGAACAGACTCTGTAAAAGGCAGCGAGAGGAGAACCCTTTATGGATTTTGTGAAAATGCATGGTCTGGGAAACGATTTTATCTGCCTGGATCATTTTCTTTTTCCGACGGGTATGGATTATGCTGAAACCGCTGTCCAGCTTTGCCACAGACAGTTTGGCGTTGGCGGTGACGGTCTTATTGTGATTCTGCCTTCCGATGTAGCCGATGCAAGGATGAGGATATTTAATCCGGACGGTTCTGAACCGGAGATGTGCGGCAATGGCATACGCTGTTTTGCCAAATATGTTTATGAAGCCGGTTACGTTCAGAGAGATTCACTTAAGATAGAAACGTTGGCTGGAGTTCTGGATGTCAAACTGGAGATCTGCCGGGGAGCTGTACACCATGTTACGGTTAACATGGGCGAGCCGTGTCTTGATCCCATTAAGATACCTGTTTTGGCCGGAACAGATACTGCACTCAGCCAAAAACTTGAGGTTGCCGGGCAAGAATATATTTTTTCGGCGGTATCGATGGGAAATCCGCATTGTATTATTTTTACCGAGGATTTGGAATTGCTTCCATTTGAAACGCTGGGTCCTGCGATCGAGAAACACCCGCTGTTTCCGAGAAAAACAAATGTGGAGTTTGTCAAGGTAGACAATTCAGGTGAAATAACCGTTAAGGTGTGGGAACGTGGAGTTGGCCCAACGCTGGCCTGCGGAACGGGAGCCTGCGCATCTGTGGTTGCAGCAGTACTGGCTGGTAGAACCGATAGAACTGTGATTGTTCATTTGCCCGGGGGGGATCTGAAGATTGAATGGCAGGAAGGTCAGCAAGTCCATATGACGGGTCCAGCAGTCTGTGTTTTTCGCGGAAGTACGCTTGAATCATAAGACATCATCATACTTGAATGACTACTATAGTAAAGACTACATCAGGGAATTATAACTACATATTTACAGGAGAGTGAATAGAATGGCTTTTGTCAATGAAAATTATCTTAAACTGCCTGGAAGCTATCTCTTTTCGGAAATAGCCCGCCGGGAAAAGCAATTCAGACAGGAAAACCCGGACTGTGACTTAATAAAAATGGGTATTGGTGATGTGACCCGCCCGCTTCCGCCAGCCGTCATCGAAGCAATGCATCAGGCTGTCGAGGAAATGGGCCAACAGAAAACCTTTAGAGGATATGGCCCAGAACAGGGATATGAGTTCCTGATTGAAAAAATCATTGAGCACGATTTCAAGCCCCGCGGTGTCGACCTGGCAGTTAACGAAGTGTTTATCAGTGACGGGGCCAAGACGGACACCGCCAATTTTCAGGAGATATTTGGAACTGGCAATATCCTGGCTGTTACAGACCCGGTTTATCCGGTTTATGTGGACAGCAATGTCATGGCTGGACGTACCGGTATTTATAACAACGACAAAGGGCAGTTTGAAGGAATCGTTTATCTTCCCTGTAATCAGGAAAATGGACTGAAACCGGCGCTTCCCGGCACGAAAGCAGATATGATCTACCTGTGCTATCCGAATAATCCGACCGGAACGACACTTTCGGCTGAAGAACTGAAGAAATGGGTCGATTATGCACGCGATCATAAGGCCATCATCTTATTTGATGCTGCGTACGAAGCTTTCATACGGGAAGACGGTGTTCCCCATAGTATTTTTGAAATCGAAGGTGCGCGCGAAGTGGCCGTGGAATTCAGGAGTTTTTCCAAGACGGCTGGTTTTACCGGGACTCGCTGCGCATATACCATCGTTCCAAAGGAAGTCATGGTCTATGATTCCAAAGGAGAAGCGCACAGTCTGAATAAATTATGGCTTAGAAGGCAGACCACAAAATTCAATGGAGTATCTTATCCGATCCAGGCTGCCACTGCTGCCATATTTTCTGAGGCAGGGAAACAACAGGTCAAAGAAACCATTGATTATTATATGGATAATGCCGCAATTATCCGGGCTGGTCTAGAAAAAGCGGGATATACCGTCTTTGGCGGTGTGAATGCACCGTATATCTGGCTAAAAACACCGGGACAGATGGGGTCCTGGGAATTCTTTGACAAGCTGATGAAAGAGGCAAATGTTATCGGAACACCCGGAGCCGGCTTCGGTGCGAGTGGGGAAGGATTCTTCCGGCTGACGGCTTTCAATACCAAAGAGAATACTGAAAGGGCGATTGAAAGGATAAGAACCAAAATCGCGTTAAGCTGACAGGCCTGAGCGTTTTTAACGCTGAACACAGAACAAAAAACAGAGAGCAAAACGATCAACAACCATCGAATAATATTAAGTCTGATTATGGGGACGTATCACAACTTAGCCCCAAGCGAAGACGTCAATTTTAAAAACTGGCGTCTTTTCTTTATGGGTAGTGCAGTCTTGCACAGATCCACCGCTCCCCTGTTCTCGCGACTAAAGCCAGAAACCCTCGCTAACATGCCAAAACCCTGCTGCTTACTGCATGTTGTCGCTCCTTGCTATCCATGGCACCGCGACAGTTGTCCGTCCATGGACAGAAAACAGTAAAGATAATGACTGTAATAGGAGAAGCTGAATTTTTAAGCTATATATGACTTAATATAATTGGCTGGCAATTGTGCAAAACCTCCTATCAACAGTTTGTCCAAGAATCCGCACCGGTGCGGATTCTTGGACAAACTGTCTAAAGCTCTCAACCGCAATCTCTTAGCTATGATAAATGAAAAGACTTCAAGCACTAAAGCATGCAGACGGTATTCTTGCCCTTCGGAGCAAAGAAATGGTATGATTGTCCGTAAGGAGTTGAGGGAAATTGGCAAACAGTATGACTGGTTTTGGCAGAGGGGAAGCTCAGGGACTTGGAGTTCAGATTTCAGTAGAAATGAAGTCAGTGAACAATCGCTTCCTGGAAGTCCTGGTGAAACTACCAAGGAACCTGAATATCATTGAGGAACGTTTTCGTAAAGCCGTGCAGGAAAAAGTCCAGCGAGGCCGCATTGATATTTACGTAAATATCAAGGAAACGGAAGAAAAAAAGAGATTAGTTAAGGTTGACAAAGATTTAGTGCTGTCGTATGATAATTCTCTGAAGGAATTGGCAAATTTGCTCAATACCACGTATAAGAGCGATCTTTTTAGTCTGGTTTCGCTCCCTGAAGTACTCAGTGTTGAAAACGAAGAGACGGATGCCGAAGCCTTGTGGCCATATCTCAATATGGCTTTACAGGAGGCGCTGAACCAGTTAATTCAAATGCGTAGGACTGAAGGGGAGAGACTGGCCAAGGATTTGCTGAAAAAATTAGATGACCTTTCCGGAATGGTTGATCAAGTAACTGTAAGAGCGCCGCAGGTTGTCGCGGAATATCAGGAAAAATTAAGGGAAAGGCTTGCGGCGCTTCTGGCGGACACTTCACTGGATGAAGCTAGACTGATTACCGAAATTGCCATTTTTGCCGACAGGTCTTCTATTGAGGAAGAGCTGGTCAGGCTCGGGAGCCATTTTGAACAATTTACCAAAGCCTTTTCAACCAATGAGCCGATTGGACGGAAACTGGATTTTCTGATTCAGGAAATGAACAGAGAGATCAATACCATTGGGTCTAAGGCAAATGATCTGGAGATTTCACATATTGTTGTCCAAGGAAAAAGTGAATTGGAGAAAATCCGGGAACAGGTTCAGAATATCGAGTAACACGATGAAAAAGAGCAATAACGCCGGTATGCAGCGTATTGAATATGGGAGGTATAGGAATTGGATATCAAATTGATTAATATAGGATTTGGCAATATTGTATCGGCCAACAGAATTATCTCGATTGTAAGTCCGGAATCAGCACCCATTAAGCGAATTATTCAGGAAGCGCGCGATACAGGAATGCTCATCGACGCCACCTATGGGCGAAGAACGCGTGCCGTCATTATGTGTGACAGCCACCACGTGATTTTGTCGGCTGTTCAGCCTGAAACGGTTGCCCATCGTCTGACCGCCAAAGAATCCAGTAATGAAGATCCGGCTGATTAAAATGGAAGACAAAGGACTGCTGATTGTGGTTTCAGGTCCTGCAGGAGTTGGAAAAGGAACACTGTGTAAGCGGCTTTTTGCCGAGTGCGGCGATCTGGAATATTCTGTTTCTGTAACGACTAGGGCACCAAGACCGGGAGAAACAGAGGGAAAAGAATACTATTTTCGTTCCAGGGATCAATTTCTTAAAATGGTTGAGAATAATGAGTTTCTGGAATGGGCAGAGTTTTGCGGAAACCTGTATGGAACCCCAAGATTTCATGTGGAAAGTGTCCTGAAGAGAAACAAGACCATCTTACTGGAAATCGATATGCAGGGAGCAAAAATTGTCAAAAAGGCTTTTCCGGATGGTGTGTTTATTTTCATTGTTCCGCCTTCCCTGGAAGAGCTCGCTGAAAGGCTTTATGGAAGAGGAACGGAAACACCTGAGGTCGTGCAGCGCAGACTGGCACAAGCCGTTCAGGAAATGAAAAATATGAAGGATTATGATTATGCTGTTGAGAACGACGAAATTGGCACTGCAGTAGAAAAGCTTAAGAGTATTATGATTGCAGAAAAATGCCGGGTGAGTTCAAAGCCATAATAATTTTAAAGTCGTTCTAATTTGAAGGAGGAATAACGATGAAGCAGCCTTCTTTGGATGTTCTGATGTCCCAGGCAGACAGTAAATATACCCTAGTGGTGGCAGCTGCCAAAAGGGCCAGGGTACTCATGAACAATTTGGATGCAAGTGAATTTAAAGATACAAAACCTGTTAGCAGGGCTTTGCTTGAGATTGCAGACGGAAAAGTCTATCCTGACTTTTTTGATAAGGTAACGTCAGATGCTTTGCGGTAAACGTGTGCTTCTGGGCGTAACAGGCAGTATTGCTGCCTACAAAGCGGTCGACATCGCCAGCAGACTGGTGAAAAGCGGTGCAGAGGTCTCTGTCGTGATGACAAAATCAGCGACAGAGCTCGTTGCGCCTTTGACATTTAGAAGCATATCAGGACAGCCGGTTTATACGGAAATGTTCACGGAACCTAAAATGTGGAACATTGAACATATTTCTCTGGCCCAGAAGGCAGACATCACCTTAATCGCTCCGGCGACAGCCAATATCATTGCGAAGATGGCTGTCGGTCTTGCTGATGATTTTCTTTCTACCGTCTTACTGGCTGTCAATAATCCAATTTTTGTAGCTCCGGCGATGAATCATGCCATGTATCATCACCCTGCAACGCAGCAGAATCTGGGGATTCTTCAGCAGCGGGGTATTCATATGATCGGGCCAGCCAAAGGATACCAAGCCTGCGGAGCAGAGGGTGACGGCAGGATGAGTGAGCCTGCGGAGATCATTGATTTCCTTCAGAATTTTATGTTAAACCGGGGAATCATGAAAGGCCGGAAAGTGCTAGTTACGGCCGGCGGCACCCGCGAGGAACTTGATCCGGTCAGATATCTTGGAAATTACAGCTCAGGCCGCATGGGCTATGCAATTGCTGAGGCGTTTGCTGAGGCAGGCGCACAGGTGACCCTGGTCAGCGGACCCTCGGATATCCTGCCCCCGTTCGGCGTGGAAACGGTCCGGATTATTTCAGCGGAAGAGATGTATCTGGAAGTTATGACACGATATGCGGAACAGGATATCGTCGTCAAAGCAGCTGCTGTTGCTGATTTTCGACCTGCAGTCCGCAATGAGCAAAAGATCAAAAAAGACGGAGAGTCTGTTATCCTAGAATTAGTTCCGAATCCAGATATTCTGTCAGCTTTGGGGGCTCGGAAGAAACACCAGTACTTGGTTGGCTTTGCTGCCGAGACCCAAAATGTGATTGAAAACGGTCTGGAAAAGTTAAAACGCAAAAAGGCCGATATGCTTGTAGTCAATGATGTCACAGCACCTGGTGCAGGTTTTGGCACAGATACCAATATTGTTAGTTTTCTTTATCCCGATGGCAGAAAGATAGATCTGCCCAAAATGAGCAAGCTGGATGTCGCCAGAAGGTTGGTGCAAGAGATTGCCTTGAACAAAGGTATTGGATCAAAGGAGTGATTTTGGATGGGTTACAAATTATTTACCTCAGAATCTGTTACCGAAGGACATCCCGACAAAATATGCGATCAAATTTCGGATGCAATTCTTGATGCCGTCCTGTGTCAGGACAGAGAAGCAAGAGTTGCCTGTGAAACATCTGTGACAACCGGGCTGGTTCTGGTAAGCGGCGAGATTACCACCCATTGTTATGTGGATATTCCAAGAGTCGTAAGGGAAACCATCAGACAGATTGGATATACGAGAGCCAAATATGGCTTTGACGCAGATACATGTGCGGTGCTGACCTCGATTGGAGAGCAGTCCAGTGATATTGCCTTAGGCGTTAACAAAGCACTGGAGGCAAAAATATCCGAAGAAGATATCAGTGAGATCGGTGCAGGAGACCAGGGGATGATGTTTGGCTATGCGACAAACGAAACCGAAACATTCATGCCGGTGCCGATTGATCTTGCGCATAAGCTGGCCCGCAGGCTAGCTGAAATCCGTAAGGCGGAAGTGCTGAACTATTTAAGACCTGACGGTAAAACGCAGGTTACCGTTGAATACGAGGACGGAAAACCCAAAAGAATCGATACGATTGTAATTTCGACCCAGCATCATCCTGAGGTTTCCCAGGAGCAGATCAAAAACGACCTTCTGGAGCATGTCGTAAGACCAGTGGTTCCATCTGAAATGCTGGATGAGAATACCCGTTATTATATCAACCCGACGGGCAGATTTGTGATTGGCGGGCCTCAGGGTGATGCAGGACTTACCGGCAGAAAAATTATCGTTGACACCTATGGCGGTATGGCTAGACATGGTGGCGGGGCGTTTTCCGGAAAAGATCCTACGAAGGTTGACCGGTCCGGGGCTTATGCCGCGCGCTATGTGGCCAAAAATGTTGTCGGAGCGGGCCTAGCTGACCGCTGTGAGATTCAGATCGCCTATGCGATTGGGGTTGCACGTCCTGTCTCCATTTCAGTTGAAACATTTGGGACGGGCAAGGTCAGTGATGATAAAATCATCACGCTGATTAATGAAACGTTTGATCTTCGCCCGGCTGCAATCATCAACACTCTGGATCTCCGCAGACCAATCTATAGACAGACCGCGGCCTACGGGCATTTTGGTCGCAATGACCTTGACCTCCCGTGGGAGAAGCTTGATAAAGTCGAACAATTAAGGAAACTGGCCGGACGCTGAAACGTTGTTAAGCTTCCAATAGAAATAGCTATAGCAGAGAAAAATCATCGGTGTCAGTAGAAGAATAACAGACTGCAGAGGGTGTCGTGGGAATCCAGGGCATCCTTTTTATGTTGATAACAGGAAAACTTACAAGCGCTATTTCAAAATACAGATTCAAATATGGATTATCTTGATATATAATATACCTATTGTTAACAGTTAGCGTGTCAAAATAAGTTTGAGGCAGGAGGATGGTAGGATGACTCAGGATGAGTTGTTACTTCATTTAAGAAAGACCATTGAACAGGTCTTAAAAGCTCCCTACTACAAGAAAAAACTAGCTGAGGTGGGTATCTATTATCCCGGTGATGTCAAATCCCTGGAGGATTTTCGGAAGATACCATTGACGGATAAAGAAGCGTTACGCCAGAATTATCCTTTTGGATTATTTGCCGAGCCATTGGAAAAGATGGTCAGAATCCATGCTTCCTCAGGGACAACGGGAAAACCGACCGTTGTAGGGTATACCCGTGAAGATATTCAGTTATGGGCCAAAATTGTGGCCAACGGTCTCAGAAGGGCCGGCATTACGTCCAACGACGTTGTACAGGTCGCTTACGGCTATGGCTTGTTTACCGGCGGTATGGGACTGCATTACGGATGTGAAGAACTTGGGGCTTTAGTCATTCCGATCTCCGGCGGCAACACCCAGCGTCAGCTGATGCTGATGCGTGACTTTGGAAGTACGGTTCTTTGCTGTACTCCGTCGTACGCACTTTATCTGGCAGACAGTCTGGGGGAAGAGGGTATGACCAAAGAAGACCTGAAGCTGAGGGTCGGGATATTTGGCGCTGAGCCCTGGACAGAACAGATGAGAGCTGAGATTGAAACCAGACTTGGTATTCGGGCGCTCGATATCTATGGATTGAGTGAAACGATGGGACCCGGCGTTTCTTTGGAGTGCCTGAAAGGCGAAGGGCTGCATATCGATGAGAACTTCTACCCTGAAATTCTCGACAAAGACGGAAATGTTCTGCCGGAAGGAGAAACAGGAGAGCTCGTTCTTACCAGCTTTAACAAAATGGGTTTCCCCGGACTTCGCTATAGAACGAAAGATATTACCAGCATCACCTATGGAAGCTGTACGTGCGGCCACACCGGCTGGACGATGAAGAGAGTGTCGGCCAGAGTCGATGATATGCTGATTATTCGCGGTGTCAACGTCTTCCCAAGCCAGATTGAAGAAGCGATCCTGTCGGTAGGCGGAATCGAACCGCATTATCTGATTGTTGTGGACCGTGAGGGTAATCTTGATACCCTCGAAGTGCAGATTGAGGTGAATGCGGCAAGCTTCAACGATGAGATCCGGGAACTCGAGGAGCTCCAGCAAAGGCTTCAAACTAAAATACATGAGATCCTTAATATTGCAGCCAGGGTGCGTCTTGTCGAGCCGAAGAGTATCCCGCGCAGCGAAGGAAAAGCGAAGCGTGTAATTGATAAACGCAAGGAAAAACAATTAAGCTAAATTCTCCTAAATGAAAAAAATAAAGGGGGAAAAACATATGTTACAACTGTCAATTTTTCTGGAAAATGCCCAGGGCCGTCTGGCAGACGCACTGAATACTTTAGCTGACCTTCAAGTCAATATCCGCGCGCTGTCCCTTGCTGACACCAAAGATTACGGTGTACTCAGAATTATCGTGGAGAATCCGGAAGAAGTTGCGGAGAAACTCCGGGAGCGCAATTGTGTCGTCAAGATCACCCAGGTTTGGGTGCTAAAAGTTCCCGATAGTCCGGGAGGTCTGGCTGGACAACTGAACAAGCTTGTTGCCGAGGGCGTGAACGTCGAATATATGTATGGTTTTGTGGAAAAGGAAAACGAGCAAGCCCAGGTCGTTCTAAGAGTCAGGGATGCTGAAATCATGCAGGCTGCGATGGACAAACTCGCGCTCAAATGAAGAAGAAAGTAAGCGATCAAACACAGCATTAAAATAGCATTAAAATATAATAATAAGATGAAAAACCTGTTTCCTTACAAAAAATAAGGAAACAGGTTTTTTGTATAATCCGTTCTGGCATTTAGGAAAATAAATCTAGTACCATTGAAGATTTGTTTTTGGAGGATGATATGCAGGACTTCATCGCGACTTACACCAGCCAAAGAAAAAAACAGGGGACCAGGCAATATCTGCTCGATAATATCACCTATCATCTCGCACCGCTGCTTATAGCATCCAAGCCGGCTGAACTGCTTACATTTACCACTGCCATCAAAAAAGATATGCTGGAGACCTGGGATCAAATCAAAGATAGGCTTTACCCCTATGTGACGGTTCAGGAAATTGTCAGGAACAAAGCTTCTGTCAGCGTATTATTTTATGCTGCAGACAGATTATCCTCAATACTGCAAATCCCTGAAAATCAGCATTTCTTAAGAGCGCTTGGTTATTGCGGGGAGACGGATCAGGATACGGCAATACGGACTTTAAAACAAAAATGGATCGTCGGGCCTTTCCCTCACGAAATTGGACTATTTCTGGGCTTCCCACTGGACGATGTGGCAGATTTTATCTATTTCCCCGATAAAAAACCTCTGCTGACCGGTTATTGGAAGGTCTACCATGATCCCGAGAAAGCCAGGAGAATATTTCAGGAATACAACAAGGCCAGATATGCATACATCCGATACATGCTCGACGGGAACAAAAGCGAGGGCTTTTTAAAATGCATGGGCCGGAACCGGTTGAAAGGATCGTCAATATAATAAGCTAAAGAATGATTTGCCATGGCCGTCAGGAGGAATTGGGATGTTTAGTTACCAGAAACGTTTACTATATCCGGTTTATGTTGAGAAGAAAAATGAGAAGCTGGCCCGGAGCTTATTGGAACATATCGGCGGGAAAGACGGGGAATTTACTGCTTTTACACGTCATATGTATCAATGCCTGCATGTGACCAATCCATATATTCGTGATCTTTTGGGTATGATGGCCTCGGAAGAGCTTGCGCATATGGAGATCATTGCAGCTGCAGTCAGAAAGCTTGGCCTTGCTGATTTGCCGCTTGCCAATTCCGGGCAGGAGTCCTGGAATATGGAATATGTTGAGAAAAGTACGGATATTAATGAGATGCTCAAGATCAATGAAGAAGCGGAGATCAGGGCCAAGAGACTGTACCTGCGGCATCTCACGCTGACTGAGGACACTTCACTAAGGAAGATGCTCCAGTTCTTAGTCAACCGGGAAGAAGTTCATCAAAGATTACTAAAAAAAAGCGGTGTCTTAGTGGCTCAGAAAGCCAATAATGAGCAGTTTTCAACGCTAATTCATGAATATAAAATGAGTTTGCGCGTAATGAAGTAACAAATTCTCGCTTGGTCAATAAACTATGAGGGGATCATTATGTTATAGGGGAGAGGAAAATGAGTATTGCTATTACCAAAATGAATTACGCTAAACTTGTTGTCGGAATTGATGCGGAGGTTGAGCTCAAAAACGGTAAAAACAGCAGGGGAATCAATTTTGACAACGCAGCAACGACGCCGCCTTTTGTTTCAGTGCTCCAGGAAATCAGCAGCTTTGCACCGTATTATTCGTCAATTCACAGGGGGGCCGGCTACAAGTCCAAATTGTCTTCGGAAAAATATGAAAATGCCAGGAAAACAGTGATGGATTTTGTGGGTGCAGACCACAAAAGGGATGTGGTGATCTTTGTTAAGAATGCCACAGAAGCTATCAATAAAGTGGCCTTCAGGCTGTCACAGGACATGGACCCATACATAAAAAGTGTTATCCTTTCCACTTCCATGGAGCATCATTCCAATGACCTTCCCTGGCGGGAAAAGTATGAGGTCGACTATATTGAGGTGGATGAATGCGGCAGGCTAATTTTTAACGATTTTATTGAAAAGCTGGAGAAATATAAAGGCCGGGTCAAGCTGGTAACTGTAGCCGGAGCTTCAAATGTAACAGGTTATGTCAATCCCGTACATCGAATTGCTGAATGGGCCCATAAATATGGCGCCAAGGTCATGGTTGACGGATCGCAGCTGCTTCCTCATCAGCCGTTTGATACGAAGCCTTCCGCTTCCAGCAAGCATATTGATTTTCTTGTGTTCTCCGCACATAAGATGTATGCGCCTTTTGGGACTGGCGTTCTGATTGGTCCCAAAGACTTTTTTCTGAAGGGAAGCCCTGATTATCAGGGCGGAGGAACAGTCAAAGCTGTAACTCGCGATTTCGTAATCTGGAATGATCCTCCTTCCAAAGATGAGGCTGGAACGCCCAACTTAATGGGTGTGCTGGCCTTGGCCGCAAGTATAAAAACCTTAAGTGCAGTCGGGATGCGAAATGTGTACAAGCATGAAAAAAACCTGACAGCACAACTGATTCAGGGACTAAAAAAAATAGACTGTATCGATATCTATTGTGCAGAAGATCAAAGTCAGGAGCGCGTCGGGATTGTTCCCTTTAATATGAAGGGCGTTTATCATGAGAAACTGGCGGATATATTAGCCGGAGAAGCCGGCATTTCTGTCAGGAGCGGGTGTTTTTGCGCGCATCCTTACGTCCAAAAGCTCATGAAAGTCGAACCAGCCATCTTAAGCGCAGCTGCGGATCATCTTCCGGAAAACAGACCCGGGATGGTAAGAGTCAGTTTTGGTTTATACAATGAACCTCACGAAGTTGGCAGGCTGCTGGAAGTATTGCAGGAAATTGCCAAAGACAGAAGACGATATTTGAAAATGTACAGCTAAGGCAGTCAAGCCTGTATAAAGATGAGGACCATTACCGAAAATAAAAACATACATCTAAGAAATGGTGGTGCTTATCATGGAAAAAGAGAAGAAACTCAGCCTGATTTTGTTCAGCGGGGATTATGACAAGGCGATGGCGGCCTTGATCCTGGCTAATTCGGCCCGCGAGCTCAACATGAAAGTCAGTATCTTTTTCGCTTTTTGGGGTCTGTGTCTGATACGCGATCCGGAGAAGATGTCTTTAGAAGACAAAACGGTTTATGAGAAAATGTTAGGAATGACGGCACCGAAAGGTCCGGAAGACTTGCCGCTTTCCCGGATGAATATGGCTGGTATCGGAAAGGCCATGCTGAAACAGATGATGGAGGAGCAGGATGCCCCTGATCTTTCCGCTTTTCTGAAAGGAGCGCAAAAAAAGGGAGTAAGCTTTTACATATGCAAGCTTTCCCTTGAGATCATGGGTTTTACACTTGAAGAAATGATTCCGGATGTCAAAATCATGACAGCAAAAGATTATCTGCAGGATGCCCTGGAAGCTGACATAGAGCTTTTCATCTGAACTGCTTATCGGCTTCTTCCTTTACACTGTTTTCTTAAAGTTGTTATATCTTCGGTATCCGGTATTCGTTCTCTGTATTATCCGCATCAATCACAGTCATATATTCCCGCTGACTGCCATTGGCGGTTTTATTCCATGTTCCTTGGCGAAAGGCATTCGCCCCGAGTGTGGTCTTTTTCTTCTTGCTGAAAAATTTCTGATAGATGACATGGGTGGAAATCCCGATGCCTAGGAGAAGCAAAAAGACCCAAGAAGCTATTACTGCCAGGAAAATCATTCCAAGAGCAAAAATAGAATATAGAAAGAATTTTAATAACTCAGGCATTTATATCACCTCTGACTATTATTATAAGCAGTAAGCTTAAGATATGATTAATGCAGACAAATGATTAATGCAGATCATTTGTCTGCAGAATGAATCATACATTATCGAATAAGCTCTAAGGTGAATTTAATCATTGCCGGATATTGTAAGGTTTAGGAAACGGCTGTCTTTAAGAATGAATTCATGAATCTGGCGTGACAGCAGAAAGAATAGCCGAAAAAGTAAAATTATGCTAAAATAAGCGAAGAAAGGGGGGTGTGAATTTGGATGTTTTTGTCGGTATTTCTCTTTCCTTGATTATTGTAGGAATCATTCTGGTTATTCTGGAGATATTCATTATTCCAGGCTTTGGCGTCTCTGGAATCATCGGGCTTTTGATGATGATTGGCGGAGTATTTTTAGTGGCCGATTCGTTTGCCGAGGGTGTCTTGTATCTTCTGATCATACTTATTGTGGCAGGGCTGCTGATCTATATTGGGTATAAAACAGGTCGGCTGAAAAAACTCTGGCGCAAGGTAGCTTTGGGGGAAAAGCAGAGAACCGAAGAAGGCTTCGTAGCACCCAAAACAGATTATATACACTATCTCGGGAAAACCGGAAAAGCCCTGACCCTGCTCCGTCCGGCAGGTACAGCGCAGATTGAAGGGGAACGGGTCGATGTCGTCACAGATGGAAGCTTCATTCCGAAAGATTCTGCGATAAAGGTCATCGCGGTCGAGGGTACAAGAATCATTGTGAGCAGGGAAGAAAATGAATAGGAGGTCATAAACATATGACAACGGCACTTGTTACAACGGTGATACTGATTATGCTGGTTCTGATTATCCTAATGGTTCTGTTTACGTTTATTCCGGTCGGTCTCTGGATTTCGGCTTTGGCAGCTGGTGTTAATATCGGCATATTCACGCTGATCGGGATGAGACTTAGGCGAGTTGCACCGATCAGGATTGTGAACCCATTGATTAAAGCACATAAAGCTGGTCTGGGGCTTACCCCGGCGCAGCTTGAGGCCCATTACCTTGCCGGAGGAAATGTCGACAAAGTCGTTAACGCATTGATTGCTGCGGAAAGAGCAGCCATACCGCTTAAATTTGAAAGAGCCGCAGCCATTGATTTGGCAGGACGTGATATTATGCAAGCGGTGCAAATGTCCGTTAATCCGAAAGTTATCCAAACACCCACCGTCTCTGCTGTTGCACAAAATGGGATTGAATTAAGAGTTATAGCAAGGGTTACCGTAAGAGCCAATATTGACCGTCTGGTCGGCGGCGCAGGCGAAGAAACGATCATCGCACGTGTCGGTGAAGGGATTGTCACAAGTATTGGTAGTTCCTCTTCCCATGCCAATGTCCTCGAAAATCCGGACATGATATCCCAGGCCGTTTTGAATAAAGGGTTGGATTCCGGAACAGCTTTTGAAATCCTCTCAATTGATATTGCCGATGTCGATGTCGGCAAAAACATTGGAGCGCAGCTGCAAACAGATCAGGCCGAAGCGGACAAGAGGATTGCCCAGGCCAAAGCGGAGGAACGCAGAGCGATGGCGGTAGCCAGGGAACAGGAAATGAAAGCGTCTGTTCAGGAAATGAGAGCAAAAGTCGTGGATGCGGAAGCCGAGGTGCCGCTGGCACTGGCGTCAGCTTTAAAAGAAGGGCGCCTTGGCGTTATGGATTATTACAATCTGCAGAACGTAATTGCAGATACCCGCATGCGGGATAATATCGCTGTCACAGCCAAAGGAGATGAACCGGAAACGACGATACCCAAGAAGTAGGTGATGTTCAGTGGATATCATAACATTTATCATTATTGCGGTTGTAATTTACAGCTTCTTTGCCAATAAAGACAAGCCTCCGCAACGCAGGCCTGTAAGGCCGGAGGACAACAAGCCGTTGTTCGAACCTCTGACAGCCGAGATGGACAGGGACATTTCCCGGATGGAAAGAAAGAAAAAAGGAAATTTCTTCGAAGATCTGGAAAGACAGCTTAGGGAATCTGTGGAAAAGGCTGAGAGAGAGCTGCAGGCTGGACCGTACGGATCAACCGTCAAGAAAAAGGCTGCTGCCCCTCCAACTTCTGCTTCTTCAGTTCCGCGGAAAGCTGAAACCGTCCAAAGAACAGAAAACAAATGGAGAGAAGAAGGACGATCGGACTATGATCGGTATATTTCGAACGAGGGCACCCAGGGCATTGAAGGCCTCGGCGGCGATGAAGGAACCGCAGACCAGGAAGGAACCTGGGGAGCCGAAGGCAGTGATTATGCCAACAGGCAGATCACACAGGGAACAGATCAAATTCCGCAAAAAAAACCGGCCTTGGCTTTCGTTCTGTCATCTTCGGAAGTAATGCGCGGCGTGATCTGGGCTGAGGTTCTAAAGGAGCCAAGGGCCAGAAGACCATTTCCGCGAAGATAAAATTCACATGCGGTGTAGCGAACCTATTTTCAAGCTTTAGGCGCAAATTTTGGCTGGATAATTGTAGGTTGGGATTGTACCGCCTAAGTCCTATAAATTACTCTTCCTTGACAGTGAACTGTTGGGGGAGGGTATATTTTTGCACTTTGCTAAAATGAAGTACCATATTATGGAAATGCGAATAGAATAAAGCGAATACAAAATAACAGGAGGTGCAAAAAAATGGCTGTTGATGGTGTAGGCGCTTATGGCGGCGGCATGGGCAGCGGATGTCTTTGCGGGATCGCAATTGTCGTTGTCATCATTTTATTGTTGATTGCAATGGGAATCGTATTCTAGGATAACAAAATAAGATAAATGTCCCGGAGAGGAGGAGCAAAGAATGAATAGAGGTGGCTGTTGCTGCAGCATGCCGGTTGCCAGACCAGTGTATGCGCCCCCTAATTATGGGGTAGCTATTATTGCGATTGCAATTTTGATTTTAATTGCTCTTGGCGTAATATTCTAAGTCTTACGACTGAATCGCTGGATAATAAAATAATGTAAGTTGCTTGCTTGATCGAAGATGTCTAAAATATTTGGACATCTTCGTTTTTACATGTTATTCTTTACTCTTAATACAGAAGATGGACAACAAGCTTTATTCAATCCCAAAGAACGAAAGAAACCCCGTCAAAACCTGAGCGGGAGGTTAAGGAGAGTTTATGAACATACAGATATTTGGGATTAAAAAATGTTTTGATACAAAAAAGGCGGAACGCTGGTTTAAAGAGCGCCGCATTCAATATCAGTTCATTGATCTGGACCAAAAGGGATTAAGCAAAGGGGAATTGCAGAACGTCAAAGCAGCCCTTGGCCTGAACAATCTGTTTAATACCGGAAGCAAGGACTATTCGCGCTTAAATCTAAACAAAATCAGCAGTTCAATTGTCAGAGAAGAACTGCTGCTGAATAATCCCAAGCTTTACCGGACTCCGATTGTCCGTAACGGTAAACAGGCGACAGTAGGGTATGTCCCTGAAGTTTGGGAATTATGGGAGTAGTGTCATTCTTGGCACAAAAGGCAATTTAAATAATTCATACAAGCTTGATTACCCAAAATTGGGTCTGGGGGTCACAGTTCCAGCGTTAAGCGGAGCGTGGAGGCGGAGCGCGGCTGTTTGTGCCACGGATGGCGCAACAGCCGAAAGCGGAATTGTGACACACAGGCCAACCCAGGAGTCTAACGCACTCATATATCTGGGTAATTTATTTCAAGAACGTTTTATTGTACATGGTACTAGTTTACTGAACGCGGTAAGCAGGCTGTCCATCTCCTCGTCACTGCCGATACTGACACGCAGGTAATTGTCAATCTTTGGCTGGCGGAAGTACCTGACCAGAATGCCTTGTTGTCGGAGTGCGGTGAAGACCTCTTCAGCCTTGAGCACGGGGTGGGATATGAAAATGAAATTTGCCAGTGAAGGAATCACTTGCCAGCCCATTTGCCTGAGTATCGGAACAATTCTTTCCCTGGTTTGCATCACTTTCTGCCTTGTGGCTTGAAAGTAAGTTTCATCCTTCATGGCTGCGATTGCTCCGGCCATAGACAGGCGGTCCAACGTATAGGAATTAAAGGAGTCTTTGATCCGGTTCAAGCCTTCCATCAGCTCATTCTGACCTAAAGCAAAGCCTACCCTTAAGCCTGCCAGAGACCGGGACTTGGACAGAGTCTGGATCACCAGCAGATTCGGATACTTCGCAATAAGCGGAATGGCAGTTTCACCGCCAAAATCGATATAAGCTTCATCAACGATGATCACCTTATCCGGATTACGGATAAGGATTTTTTCTATCATTTCCATCGTTACATAGTTGCCGGTAGGGGCATTGGGGTTTGGAAAAATGACGCCGCCTTCGGAATCGTAGAAATCAGGCGGGTATAAAGAAAATTCTTCCCGCAGCGGAACCAGACGGTAGTCCAGCTGAAACAGATTGGTATAGACCGGGTAGAAACTATAGGTAACATCCGGGAAAAGGATCGTGCTGCCCGGGTCAAAAAAAGCCATAAACGCAAAAGCCAGGATTTCATCGGAGCCGTTTCCAACGAATACCCACTCCTTCTTCAGGCCGTAATATTCGGCTACGGTCTGGCGCAAGTCCTCTCCGTTCGGATCGGGGTATAACTTCAGTTTTTCATTCGCAGCTTCTTTGATCGCTTTGAGGACTAAGGGCGAAGGCGGATAGGGACATTCGTTCGTATTCAGCTTGATATATTTTTTGTCTTTCGGCTGTTCTCCCGGTACGTACGGTCTCTGACCAGCCGCAATTTTGCTCCAGTATTTGCTCATTTGTTCACTCACTCTTTTCAGTAAAATAAACCACCGGTTTTCTTCATTTCTGGGTAAAAAATAAGACGTTGAGTAGATTATATCCTGAGTATATCGGGCCTGCAAGCCAATTCTGATTAATCTTTTTAAACGGGATCACGATTATGATTTTTATTCATATTGTACTTGACACCGGACGAATACTTTAATAAACTAAAGTGTAAAAGAGATAACCCCGGGAGGTAAGTAATCATGTTGAGTGACGAAAGGATCAGGGACACCCTGACCGATTCTCTTTTTGAAGCAATCCTTCTGCTCAAGACGAAAGAGGAATGTTACAGCTTCTTTGAGGATCTGGCTACGGTAGCGGAGATCAAGGCCCTCGCGCAGCGGCTGGAAGTCGCCCGTATGCTGGAGGAAGATGTCACTTATTCCAGGATTGCCGAAATGACCGGAGCGAGCTCTGCCACCATCAGCAGGGTCAAACGCTGTTTAAACTATGGCGCTGACGGTTACAAGATGGTTCTCGAGCGGATGGAGAAAAACCACAAAGAATAAGAACTTTCAGAAAAATGAGGTGCAGTAATTATGGAACGTTCATCATTGGGGCTTAAAATTCCGGAGGGAATGCTTGATCTTCTGCCAGCTGAATTAGCACAGTTGGAGGAACTGGAAGGAAGAGCAATCCGTGTGTGCAAACATTGGTCCTATCAGAAAGTTGCGACTCCCGGGCTTGAATACCGGGCCTGTGTGGAGCCGGACGCAGATAAGGATGACCATTTATATAAGTTCTTTGACAAGAACGGTCATATTCTCGCGTTAAGACCGGAATTCACGACCCCGATTGCCAGGATGGTTGCTACAAGACAGAAAGGCGGACAATTTCCTCTGCGGTTCTGTTACAGTGGCGATGTTTACAGGAATGATTCCGCCCGTTACCGGGAGTTCAGGCAGGTGGGTGTTGAGCTGATCGGTTCGGACAATGACATTGCAGACGCTGAAGTTGTTGCATTGGCCATAGAAATGATGAAGACGCTCGAAATCAAGAATTTCCAGCTGAACCTTGGGCATAACGGGATTTTCTCGGGGCTTGCCGAAGAAATGAAGTTTGCAACCAAAGTGAGGGAGGAGCTGGAAGACGGTATAGCGCGTAAGGATATGGTGAAGCTTGAGCAAATCGTTTCTTCCAACGATTTGCCTGAATCGGCGAAAGAACTTCTTCTTTCCTTGCCGCATCTGACCGGCAAAGAAGAAGTCCTGGATAAACTTCAAAACTGGACGCACATTAAGCCGATCAGAAAAGCTGTAGAATCTTTACGGACCATTTATTTGTATTTAAAGGAATTCGGAGTCCAGGACTACGTATCCCTGGACCTTGGGATATTAAGAGGATTCTCGTATTACACCGGCGCAATCTTTGAAGGTTATCTTCCGGGGGTCGGTGTTCCGCTGATTGAAGGAGGACGATACGACGGCCTCTACGCAGATTTTGGAATGGACCACGGCGCGACAGGTTTTGCGGTTAATCTTGGGCTTATGCTTGAGAAGGCTGTAGATTATGAGTTGGATAAGGCCGATGTTCTGGTTTACGGGCAATCTCCGGGAGCTGTGATCAAGCGCTGCCGGGAACTCAGAAAGAGCGGCAAAAAAGTGGAGATGGCCCTTGGGTTCCTGGCGGAAACCGATGCCAGGAACCTGGCTTCCAGCCGAGGGATTGCACTGCTGGAGAAGATTGAAAGCAATAAATAAATGTCCTGCCTAATGGGCAGGCTGAATAGTTTCTAACTTATACACGATTTTCACTTAATGATTTTCATTTAACATTGTTAGCAATTAATTAAGACCATTGGTCTAATCATGAATTTTTGGAAGGGGCTTTGCATTGTGCCGAAAAATTATTTAACCATAGCGCTGCCAAAAGGAAAATTACTGACAGATTCAGTGGCGCTTCTGACTGAAGCGGGGCTGGACTGCAGATCGGTAGAAAACGATTCCCGTAAACTGTTGTTTGATCTTCCCGGATCAGAGGCGAGGATCATCATTTGCCGCCCGACGGATATCCCGACCTATGTGGAACAGGGAGCTGCGGATATCGGTTTTGTCGGCAAGGATACTGTAATCGAACAAAACAAAGATGTCGCCGAGCTGGTCGACTTAAAATTCGGGTACTGCCGCTTTGTCGTGGCGATGCCGGAGGAGAGCCTGCCGCAGAAGCTGCCGGATGGGCTGTATGACCTGAGCGTGCTGAATCATAAGAGAGCGGCAACCAAGTTTCCGAGAGTCGCCCAGCTGTTTTTCAATGAGCATGGTATGCAGGTCACACCGATCAAGCTGCATGGCAATATTGAACTTGCTCCCCGGGTAGGTCTGGCTGAAATGATTGTGGATATTGTCTCAACCGGTAAGACCTTAAAGGAGAATAATCTGGCCGAGGTCGCCCAGATCCTTGAAGCTACAAGCAGAATGATTGCCAACCGTGTTTCCTATCGGGTAAAATACGAACGCATCCAGGGACTTGCAGAGAAAATGAGAGTCCTTGTCCAGCAGTACGACTGACATTGCCAAAGGAGGTTAAAACGATGAAGACTGTGCAAAAAATTCAGGATATTGACCTGAAGAAGCTTATTAATAAATCCTACGGCGATGACCGTGACCTGGAAGAAAAAGTGGCAGGAATCCTGCAAAAGGTGCGTGAACAGGGCGATGAAGCCATTTATGAACTGACTGCCGCGTTTGATGGGGTTGATCTGAAGGCCTCGGGACTGCGGGTCACCGACCAGGAGATCTGGGAAGCTTACCGAAAAGTAGATGATGAGTACTTGGAAGCAATCAGCCAGGCGATCAATAACGTCAAGACCTACCACGAAAAGCAAAAAAGGGTTTCCTGGTTTGATACTGCTGAAGACGGCAGTATCCTCGGTCAGATCATTCGTCCTCTGCAGCGGGTTGGGATCTATGTTCCGGGAGGAACAGCGGCTTATCCATCTTCTGTTCTGATGAATGCGCTTCCGGCAGCTGTAGCCGGAGTCGAGGAGATCGTCATGGTTTCTCCGCCCCTGAAAGATGGAAGCCTTTTGCCGGAGGTGCTGGTCGCTGCCGCAGAGTGTGGTGTCAAAGAGATCTATAAGGTTGGAGGCGCCCAGGCGGTCGCCGCCCTTGCTTTTGGCACAGCGACGATTGCACAGGTGGATAAGATTACAGGGCCGGGCAATATCTTTGTGACCCTTGCTAAGAAAATGGTCTATGGAACCGTGGACATTGATATGCTGGCCGGACCAAGTGAGATCTTGATACTTGCGGATGAAAATGCTGTCCCGGAGGAGCTGGCGGCAGACCTGCTTTCGCAGGCCGAGCATGACAGGCTTGCTTCAGCAATTCTCATTTCATCATGTTCCGATTTGCTGGAAAAGACTGTGATTGAGGTGGAGCGCCAGCTTGAAGCGTTACCGCGAGCTGGAATTGCCAGGGCTTCCTGGGATACTTACGGGGCTGCAATCCTGGTTGAAAATCTTGAAGAAGGGATCAACCTTGTGAACCGCATTGCCCCTGAACACTTTGAGCTTGTTGTGCAGGATCCGTTTGCCTGGCTGGGCAAAGTAAAAAATGCCGGAGCGGTATTTCTGGGAAGATATACGCCGGAACCGGTTGGCGACTATTTTGCGGGACCGAATCATGTCCTGCCGACCGGAGGGACCGCCCGTTTTTACTCTGTCCTAGGCGTCGACACCTTTGTCAAAAGAATGAGTGTAATCAATTATTCTGAAAAAGCCTTGCAAAGAGATGCCGCTCAGATTGCATACCTGGCCCGCAAAGAGGGGCTGGAGGCGCATGCTAGGGCGATAGAGGCCAGACAGAAGCCGCTTTGAAATCGTGATGGCGGAAGAATAGTATCTTCATGTATAATATAAAGACAAGGTTAATAAGGGGGCCTATAGAATGAGGAGTGCGAATCTGAAAAGAACAACCCTGGAGACGGAAATTACTCTGGCGCTGGCGCTTGACGGCAGCGGTAGAGTAAGCGTAGATACAGGAATCGGTTTCTTTGATCACATGCTTGATGCTTTCTGCCGGTTCGCCCATTTTGATCTGGAGATCGAAGCCGGAGGGGACTTGAAAGTTGACCAGCACCACTTGGTGGAAGATTGCGGGATTGTCCTTGGACAGGCGTTGAAAGAAGCGCTTGGAGACAAGTCTGGAATTGAGAGGGTCGGGGACTGCCTGTTTCCGATGGATGAAGCCCTGGTTCAGGTTGCCGCGGATATCTCCAATCGCGGATTCCTGGTCTGGAAAGTGGATTGCCCGGAAGGGATGGTTGGTGATTTCCCCGTAGAAATGGCGGAAGAATTTTTCCGGGCCTTGGCGACGAATGCCGGCATTACGCTGCATATATGCCTGCTGGACGGAAAAAACAGGCACCACATTCTCGAGGCTGTATTCAAGGCCGTGGGCAGGACCCTCGGACTTGCTGTGAGAAAAAACAGCCGTGTTGACGGCGTGCCCTCCACCAAGGGAAGCTTATAGAATAGAGCTTTTAAGGTTGACAAGGTACTAGCTGGCAAAACAGCATGTAATTACTGGAGGACATCATTAGAATGATAGGCATAGTAGACTATGGACGCGGAAATCTGCGCAGTGTAGAAAAGGCGTTTGAAAAACTTGGGTTTTCAGCGGAGATCATGGAGTCTCCGGAGAGGCTGACCGGTATGGACGGAGTTATTCTGCCCGGCGTCGGCGCTTTTGCTGACGCTATGGATGCGCTGGCCAAAGGCGGTTGGCTTGACCCTTTAAAACAGTATGTACAAAGCGGCAAACCTTTTCTGGGCATCTGCCTCGGTATGCAGCTGCTTTTTGAGATTGGCGAGGAACATGGAGAACATGCCGGTCTTGGTTTTCTGAAAGGCCGGGTGGTCAAATTTCCGCCGGGTCTAAAGATTCCGCATATGGGCTGGAATACGCTGAATGTTGTCAGACCGAACAGGCTCTGTGAGGATATTCCGAACCATTCTTATTTTTATTTTGTCCACTCTTATTTCGCTCAGCCAGCCGATCGGGACTGTATTGCCGGAACCAGCGAGTATGGACTGGAGTTCCCTGCGCTGGTCGGCAAAGACAATGTCTGGGGTGCGCAGTTCCACCCAGAGAAGTCCAGCCCCTGGGGTCTGATCATGCTCGATAATTTTGGGAAATGGGTGAAAAATCAATGATCATCTATCCGGCAATTGATTTAAAAGATGGCAAAGTTGTCCGTCTCCTGCAGGGCAGAATGGAGGATGCAACCGTATACTCCGACAATCCTGCCGGGGTGGCGGCTGATTTTATGGCTAAGGGATCAAAGGTTCTGCATATCGTCGACCTGAACGGGGCTTTCTCCGGAAAACCCGTGAACGATGAAGCCATTCGGGATATTGTCAAGAATGTTTCATTAAAAATTCAGGTGGGCGGCGGTATCCGGACACTGGACAGAATCGAAGAACTGCTGGAATTAGGCGTAGCCCGGATCATACTCGGGACGGCCGCGGTAAGGCACCCGGAGCTTGTGATGGAGGCTGTCCGTAGGTATGGCGATCAGGTTATTGTCGGCATCGATGCCAAAGACGGTATGGTGGCGGTTCAGGGATGGGCGGAAAGCACCGATCTCAAAGCGGAGGATCTCGGCAAAGCGATGAAGCAAGTCGGCGTGTCCCGGATCGTCTTCACCGACATCTCCCGGGACGGGATGCTTGGCGGCCCGAATATTGCCAGCACCGTCAGTATGGCTGAGACAACCGGCCTGCAAGTGATTGCTTCCGGTGGCATTTCCGCACTGGATGACCTGAAGAAACTGAAAGCGGAGGCTGACCGTGGAATAACGATTGAAGGCGCGATCGTCGGCAAAGCGATCTATTCCGACGCTTTCACCCTGGAAGAGGCCCTGCAGGTTATCTGCTAGAATATAATTTCTAATTTACAATACTTATACACCTGCTGATTACGTCACCAGGCTATCCATTACGGTAACTAACCCAAGCAAAAGGAGCAAATTGAATGCTTGCCAAACGAATCATACCCTGCCTCGATGTTCATGACGGCCGGGTAGTTAAAGGGACTAATTTTATTCATCTGCGGGATGCGGGAGACCCTGTGGAACTTGCCTCGCTGTATGACTGCGAAGGTGCCGATGAGCTTGTCTTCCTGGATATTTCGGCTTCTGCCGAAGGACGGGAAACGATGGTCGATGTCGTCCGAAGAACTGCTGAGAAAGTGTTTATTCCGTTTACCATTGGCGGGGGCTTAAGAACCATTGAGGATATCCGAAGAATGCTGCGGGCTGGAGCAGATAAAATCTCCTTAAATACGGCTGCAGTTCAAAATCCGGAGTTAATCGAACAAGGGGCTCTCGCCTTCGGCAGCCAGTGCATTGTTGTCGCAATCGATGCCCGCAAAGTCGGAGAGGGCCGTTGGGAAGTATACACGCACGGAGGCCGCAAACCGACCGGGATCGATGTTCTGGAATGGGCCAGGAAAGTTGAAGAACTTGGGGCGGGTGAAATCCTGCTGACTTCGATGGACCGTGACGGAACCAAAGAGGGCTATGACAACGAACTGAACCGGACCGTTGGTAGAGCGGTATCTATTCCGTTAATTGCGAGCGGCGGGGTCGGAACACTCGAACATATGGCTGAAGGTCTGACAGAGGGAGAAGCAGACGCTGTACTTGCTGCGTCCATTTTCCATTACAGGGAATACAGCATTAAAGAGACGAAAGATTATCTGGCAGGAAAAGGCATACCCGTTCGAAGATAATCTTAAAGAAATTGATAATCACAGAAAAGATAAGCAAATTTGGATATTGAAAAAATATCTTAGTAATTAGATCCCCGGAAAATAATGATTAAGAAAAGTTAGGAGTCAACCGAGATGAACAGTAGATTTGAGTCAGGGAGCATCGATATTTCCAAAGCCGTACAGGCTGTGAAGTGGGATGAAAAAGGTCTTGTTCCGGCCATTGCCCAGGATGCTGAAAGCGGTGAAGTACTGATGCTCGCCTACATGAATCAGGAAGCGCTGAAAAAAACCCTGACTGAAGGCAAAGCGTGTTATTTCAGCCGCAGCAGAAATCAGCTCTGGGTCAAGGGGGAGACATCAGGTCATTACCAGGAAGTGATTGATATCCGGTTTGACTGTGACCGGGATACGATTCTTCTGAAGGTGAAACAAAGTGGAATGGCCTGTCATGAAAACTATTACTCCTGTTTTCACTATCTGCCAGGCTCTGAAACGTGCTGCGGCGAACCGGGTACCAAACCTCCTGTCTCTTTGGGCAGGACTTTGGAAATGCTCGCCGAAGTTATCAAGCAGAGAAATATCGAGAGGCCGGAAGGTGCCTATACAACCTATCTCTTTACCAAAGGGATCGACAAGATCCTAAAAAAAGTCGGGGAGGAGTGCGCGGAAGTTATCATTGCCGCCAAAAACGATTCGTTGAGTGAGATCCGTTATGAAGCTTCCGATCTGTTGTACCACCTGCTTGTCATGCTGGAAGACAGAAACGTACCTCTATCTGAGATTGCCGAAGAGCTCAATTCAAGAAGAAAATAAATTTATATTTCACAAGGATGCTTAGAATACTGGGTATTATCCTGTTGATGGGGGATGAGTTAAATGGATCATCAATATTGTCCGAGATGTCAATTCTTGCAGCCAATGGCATTGACTGAAACAGTGAGAGAAGAAAAGAACGGGGACCGTACAGTGAAAATCAAAACCATCAGCTATTCTTGCACAGCCTGCAATACATTTGTTCAAAGTGAAGATGTCGTAATGCCTGTTAAGGGAGAAAAAGCATGAACGAAAAAGTAATGAAGACCATCACATTGCCGCGTTTGAACAGGCTGAACCCTTCCCTCGAAAGTACTGCGTTAAAGATCATGGAAGAATCTGGAGAACTTGCTCAGGCGATCGGCAAGTTCCGTGGCTTAAACGGAGAGGCGCTGCGGGTAGAAGAGGCAGAAGCGATGCAGATGGTCGCCAAGGAGCTGATGGATGTTGCTCAGACTGCGGTCACCATGATGTTCGTTCTGGAAGAGCATTACGGGATTGATCTCAATGAGGTTCTGACATCGCATCTCAGCAAACTGAAAAATAAAGGATATTGCGATTAATCTCTTATAATTAATCTAATTATTTTTTCTCGAACACCTGTTCCCTTTTTGCTTCTTATGTGGTAAAATAAGGATAATATTTTTGTGTTGGCCATAAACGTTTATATTTTGAAGATTTTAATTTGGAAATGACAGAAAGGTGATCTTATCAATGTATTATCTTAAGGACCTGAACCCTGTCCAACGGGAAGCAGTTGAAAGTGGAGACGGTCCTCTTCTTATTTTAGCCGGGGCCGGTTCAGGCAAGACAAGAGTATTAACTTACAGGATCGCGCATCTGGTGGCCAAAGGCGTTAATCCCTGGAACATCCTGGCGATTACGTTTACCAATAAGGCTGCCAAGGAGATGAGAGACCGCGTTCTTGCGCTGGTAGGCAGTGAGGGTGAGGGGCTCTGGGTAGCGACCTTTCATTCTACCTGCGTGCGGATCTTAAGGCGGGAAATCAATGCCCTGCCGGGATATTCCCGGAGCTTTGTGATCTACGATGCCGGGGACCAGCTGACGGTGCTTAAAGAGTGTCTGAAGGAACTGAATCTTGATGATAAAAAATTTGCGCCGCGGGCTGTTTTAGCGACGATCAGCGATGCCAAGAATAAGCTTTTAGGGCCGGATGCTTTTGCTGCGGAGGCCAGAGATTTCTTTACCGAAAAAGCGGCCGCGGCCTACCGTCTGTACCAGAGAAAGCTCTATAGCAATAATGCCTTAGATTTCGATGATATCATCATGCTGACAGTGAGAATATTCAGGGAGGACCCGGATGTCTTAAGCTACTATCAGGAAAAATTCCGTTACATCCTCGTCGATGAGTATCAGGATACCAATCATGCTCAGTATATTCTGATCAAGCAGCTTGCTGCACGCTATCGCAACCTTTGCGTCGTCGGGGACGACGACCAGTCCGTTTACGGCTGGAGAGGTGCAGATATCCAGAATATCCTGGATTTTGAAAGAGACTACCCGGAAGCCAAAGTGTTGAAGCTGGAACAGAATTACCGTTCGACGCAGAAGATTCTGCGGGCGGCCAACGAAGTCGTCAGCAATAATTATAATCGCAAAGGGAAATCTCTCTGGACAGAAAATACGGAAGGAGAGGAAATTGTTCTCTTTAAAGCGACAGATGAGCATGACGAAGCCCGCTTTGTGACTGGGAAAATCCGTGATCTGGCTGATACAGAAGGCAGACGGTATAACGATTTTGCGATCCTGTACCGCACGAATGCCCAGTCCCGGGTGCTGGAAGAACACTTCATGAAGGAAAGCATACCCTACAAAATATATTCCGGGGTTAAGTTCTATGAACGCCTCGAAATCAAGGATATCCTGGCCTATTTGCGGCTGCTGAACAATCCTGCCGACCGTGTCAGCTTCGCCAGGGTCATTAATGTGCCCAAAAGAGGTATTGGAAAAGTCAGCCTGGATAAAATATTGGAGTACGCTGAGGAACAGGGCATGCCGGTTCTGGATGCGCTGGCTGAAGTGGCATATATTCCCGGTCTCCAGACCAAAGGCGTTGGCACACTAACGAATTTCCATGAACTGATGCTTGGATTCCGTCAAGAAGCTCAAAAGGGTGTGCCGCTGACCGAGTTGACGGAGAAGATCATAAGGGATACAGGATACATGGCCTCTCTCCGAGCGGAAAATACGGTGGAGGCTGAATCCCGGATAGAAAACCTTAATGAATTCCTTTCCGTAACAGCCGAGTACGACAACAACCTTCAGGACTACCTTGAGGATCCTGATCTGGAGACTGACCAGAATATGCTTATTCTGGGAGGATTCCTCGAACAGGTTTCTCTGGTCGCTGAAATTGACAGTTTTGATGAAGCGGAAGACGCCGTAAAGTTGATGACCATGCACAGCGCCAAAGGATTGGAATTCCCAGTTGTATTTGCAGTCGGAATGGAAGATGGGATCTTCCCGAGCAGCAGAAGCCTTTTGGAACAGGTTCTGCTCGAGGAAGAACGACGGCTGTGCTATGTTACGATCACCCGGGCTAGAGAAAAGCTTTTCCTGAGCACGACGGAACAAAGGATGGTCTATGGGCATATTCAGAGCAGTGTGCCTTCGCGATTCCTAAAAGAAATACCCGAGGAGCTTCTGACAGAGGAGGCTTCCCGTCGTGAAATTCTTGGCAGGGGATTCGGTCTTTCTTCCCAAACCAGGAAATATGCCGGTGGTGATGCTGCTTCCACTGCAAGCAATTCCTTTGCCGGACGTAAAAGCTGGAAGGACAGTGGAGCGTCCGTTGTCAGCTCCGATCCCGGGAGCTTTCTGGTCGGTGACAAAGTCGGGCACCCCAAATTCGGCCACGGCATTGTAATGTCCGTAAAAGGTGAAGGGAACAGTGCCGAGATCACGGTTGTTTTCAGCGGTGAAGTTAAGAAACTGATTGCTGAGTATGCCCGATTGTCAAAGATCTAACGGGTTATTCTAACGCTAAATTCGATAATTTGGTAAGCTTCTGGTTGACATTTTGGCGAAACAGCAAACAAGCCTTCCCAGGAAAAATATAAGATAAGGTAAGGGGTTCCGGTATGGATCAAAATAAACGTTTGGTCGAACTCAAGAATATGATCGAAAAGGCCAATTATCATTATTACGGCTTGGATGACCCCATTCTTACGGATGCCGAATATGACCTTTACTTAAGGGAACTCATCGAGATCGAACATCAACACCCGGACTGGGTTACGCTTGATTCTCCTTCCCAGCGGGTCGGGGGTTTTGTCGCATCCCAGTTTCCAAAGGTCCGGCATCCGGAACCGATGCTGAGTCTTGATAACGCTTTCAATGCTGAGGAATTGATGGACTTTGACCGTCGGGTGCGCAGTGTAGCACCCGATGCGGAATATGTTGTAGAATTGAAGATTGACGGGTTGACGGTAGCTTTAACTTACCAGGAAGGTATTTTGCGGCGGGGGGCAACCCGCGGGGACGGGGAAGTGGGGGAAGAGATCACAGCCAATGTCCGGACCATCAGAGCCGTGCCGCTTCGGCTGTATAACGCAGATAACGGGGAGTTCAAAGGTTCTGTGGATGTCCGTGGTGAAGGATATATGCCGAAGGAGTCCTTCCTCCAGCTGAATACAGAACGGGAAGAAGAGGGACTTTCCCTGTTCGCAAACCCGAGAAATGCGGCAGCCGGTTCTCTGCGTCAGCAGGATTCCAGGATCACGGCGCAGCGAAAACTGGGATATTTTGCGTATCAGCTGATTCAGGCCGAACAGATGGGGATCAGTACCCAGACCGGAGTGCTGGAAGCTTTGAACAGGTCTGGATTTAATGTCAATCCGAACTATCAGCTGTTTTCAACCATGGAGCAAGTGATTGCGTACTGCAGCCGGATGACGGACGAACGGCACGGTTTCCCTTATGAGATCGATGGCCTGGTCATTAAGGTGAATAGCTTTTCTCAGCAGCGCGAGCTCGGCTATACGGCCAAAAGCCCGCGCTGGGCGACTGCTTATAAATTCCCGGCCGAACAGGTCGAGACCCAGGTGAAGGATATTGAGATCAATGTGGGCCGGACAGGAGTGCTCACCCCGACTGCGGTTCTTAAGGACGTATTTGTAGCCGGTTCTACTGTAGGGAGGGCCACGCTGCATAATCTGGACAATATCCGGGACAAGGACATCCGGATCGGCGATTACGTATTAATTCATAAGGCCGGAGATGTGATCCCTGAAATCATCAAATCGCTGCCAGGGAAACGCACCGGCCAGGAAATGGTGTTTGCAATGCCTGCCAACTGCCCGTCCTGCGGCAGCCCAGTTTACCGACTGGAAGGAGAGGCCGCCCACCGCTGCCAGAATATCTCCTGCCCGTCGCGCCAGAGAGAAGCCCTGATCCATTTTGTGTCCAGGGACGCGATGAATATTGAAGGTCTCGGGCCCGCTGTGGTCAGCCAGCTGCTGGATGCCGGGCTTGTCAAAGACGCCTCCGATTTATATTATCTTCAGTACGAAGACCTTGTTCGATTAGAGCGGATGGCCGATAAATCAGCCAGCAACCTGCTTGCTTCGATCAAAAAAAGCACAGAGCGCGGCCTGGCTTCATTGATTTTTGCGATGGGTATCCGGCATGTCGGGGTCAAAGTCGGCAAGATCCTGGCCGCAAGGTACCGAAGCATGGAAGCTCTGGAAAATGCGACCGAGGAAGAACTCCGGGAAATCGGCGATATCGGTGGCATCATGGCCAAAAGTATTGTGAGTTTCTTCAGCGACCCTGCAAACCGCGAATTTCTGAATCGGCTGAAGGCGGCCAGGGTCACGATGATCGCTGCGAATACGTCTGTTTCCCAGATCCTTGCCGGGAAGAGTATTGTGGTGACTGGGACGCTTCAATCGTGGGAACGACGCGAGATCGAAGACCTGATTGAACATCTCGGCGGTAAGACTTCGTCAAGTGTAAGCAAAAAAACATCCCTGGTTCTCGTCGGTGAGAACCCCGGTTCAAAGTATAATAAAGCCAGGGAACTCGGAATCCCCGTTTATACCGAAGGTGAATTCAAGGCGTTGATTAATGCCGAAGCATAAGTCCGAAGAACGGTTTGCTTACGTTCCGTAAACATGCAAATATAAACATAGAAAACAAAATAGCTGCTAACACAAGTCAGCAGCTGTCAAGCTGGAAATTATTACGGCTTTACAATTGGTTTAGGATCTAAAGCGAGGTACTCTTCCGTAATTGGGATGTAGTAAAAGCCATCTTTGATGTCACTATTGATTCCGGCTACAATCTCCGGCAGATTATCGCACTTGATATCCAGAAGGTTCAGGAGCTTATTGGACCAGCCGTTGGGCAGGGGATTAAGCATAATCAGATTTACGTGCTGGAACAGGGATTTGATTTCCGAGGATATTTTGTTCAGAGATCCGATGGCAGCCCATATTTCGATGAGTGAGCCGTCTTCTTCCTTGCGGTTGGCTGTAATATAATCGAGCCGGCCGAGCTGCTCTGCAAACTCAGGAATATTCCAGTACTTGGACGGAAGATCGATGAAAATACGGACTCGGTTTATGATGTTTTTTTCGTGGATTGACCAGGTAGCAAGGCATTCCAAAAAAGTGATGATTCGGGGTGCGTAGTCGCAGGCACAGTAGTATATACCTGGTTTCGTAGGCTCGGTGACCCAGGAAATATCGGTTTCATAAGGATTGATCGTATGGACAGGATTATTGGGAGGATTGTACCAAATACGTTTTTCTGAATCTGTCAGGACAATGTTGATAGAATGATCCTCAACAAAGTCTTTTCCTTGGAGTATGGACCAAATGAGACGGGTCTTTCCGGAACCCGCTTCTCCGAGAATAAGGTGGCTTCCCGGAAGAAATTTTTCAAAGGGTCTGACATTCTGCTCCATTGGCATTACTTCCTTTCTGATTCAGTTGTCTATTTAAAAATAGTAAATTGTCTTCTCCTTAAGTAATATTATCGATACTTTTTCTTAAAGAAAAATGAGAGTATTTCGGTATTTTGCCAATGTATTGAATTACATAGTTCTACGTCAAGTGTCTGATCACCTTTTAATTTTTTCAGGCGGCCAAAACTTTTTCTTTTGTCTTTTTTCTTATCATCTTATTTTATCTACTCACTATCTTCTTGTTATCAATTTGTTATTTTGTTATTTTTTTATCATTTCTAACTCATCACTCATCGTAGTTATACCGATTAGTCAGAAATTCTTATATATAACTTGGATCTGCTTGCTTTTTGCCTTTTCCTTGCCCCTCAGGTTCATTTTTGTTATATTTATTTATATGTCCATTTGAGAAAGGCGGCGTTATTGCGTTATGAAACTATCTAGAGAAGAAGTGGAACACGTTGCTCTTCTGGCCAGGCTGCAGCTTTCAGAAGAGGAAGTGGAATTATATACGGAGCAGCTGAATTCGATCCTCGGGTATGCCGAAATGCTCCAAAAGCTCAACACGGATCAGGTCTCTCCGACCGCGCATGCTGTGCAGCTTGTTAATATCTTGCGGGAAGATGAAGTAAGACCTTCAATGAGCCGGGATAAAATCTTAATGAATGCACCTGACGAAGAGGACGGGTTCTTCCGGGTTCCCAAAATCGTCTAGTATAAAACAGAGACTGATCAATTATAAGCTTTATTGATAACGGAATTTACAAACGCGATCAGTAACTGATCAACAAGCAGGTTGTTTACTAACAAATGATAATTGAATGTCTCTTTATGTCTTAGATTCGGAAAGGAGTACCAGGTTCATGACAATGTTTAAGTCACTTGAAGAACTACATAACAGGCTCGTAAAGAAAGAGATCAGCTGCGTGGAATTGACCAGATCTTTCATTGATCATATTGATAGTGTGGATTCCCAGGTTAAAGCGTTTCTGACGGTTACCGCAGATTCGGCGCTGATAAAGGCAGCAGAAGTCGATAAGAAGATTGCCGGCGGGGAAAGCCTTGGACCGCTCGAAGGGCTGCCAATGGCCATGAAAGATAATATGTGTACAGAAGGAATCCCGACGACCTGCGGTTCCCGGATTCTAGAGAATTTCAATCCGCCTTATGACGCCGCGGTGACCGAACGGCTGAAAGCGGCTGGAGCCGTGCTGCTCGGCAAACTGAATATGGATGAATTTGCGATGGGATCGTCTACCGAAAATTCCGGTTACCATCCGACGGCGAACCCGTGGGATCTGGAAAGCGTTCCGGGTGGTTCTTCCGGGGGGTCGGCGGCCTGCGTCGCGGCAAGAGAAGTACCGTTTGCGCTCGGTTCGGATACTGGCGGTTCCATTCGCCAGCCTGCAGCCTTCTGCGGAGTCGTTGGCCTGAAGCCTACCTACGGCGCTGTGTCACGCTACGGCCTTGTGGCCTTTGCTTCTTCGCTCGACCAGATCGGACCGCTAACGACGAACGTCAGGGATAATGCCCTGGTCCTGAATGCGATTGCCGGCCATGATCCGAAAGATTCGACTTCAGTACCGTTCGTTAAGCCAGATTATACCCAGTTTTTAGAAAATAATGTAAAAGGCCTCAAAATTGGGATTCCCGATGAATATTTCGCTTCCGGTCTGAACTCGGATGTTGCTGAAGTTATACAAAAGGCGATCCGGACTTTTGAAAGCCTGGGGGCGGAGATCGAGCGCTGTTCACTACCGCATACGGAATTTGCAATGCCGGCTTACTATATTATTGCTCCGGCTGAATGCAGCTCTAACCTGGCCCGCTACGACGGAGTGCGCTATGGTTACCGTGCGGAAGCTGACGATATGATTGAGATGTTTAAAAAGACCAGGGAAAAAGGCTTTGGTCAGGAAGTCAAGCGCCGGATCATGCTCGGGACCTATGCCCTGAGCTCGGGTTATTACGACGCCTATTACCTGAAAGCCCAGAAAGTGCGGACGCTGATCAAACAGGACTTCGACCGCGCTTTTGAAAAATATGATGTGCTATTGTCTCCGACGGCACCTACTACTGCGTATAAGATCGGCGAAAAATCAGATCCATTGGCGATGTATATGGGAGATGTCTATACGATCCCGGTTAATCTGGCCGGTTTGCCGGCCATCTCAGTGCCGGCGGGATTTGTTGATGGCATGCCGGTCGGGATGCAGCTTATCAGCAAGCACTTTGAAGAAGGTACGCTGTACAAAGCCGCTTATGCGTTTGAACAAAATACCGCGTATCATCATCAGGCGCCTGCACTGCTCAAGGAGGTGCGCTAGATGTCTTTTATTGATAAATATGAAATGGTTTGCGGCGTGGAAACCCACGTTGAGATGGCTACGAAAACCAAGATCTTCTGCGGCTGTTCGACAGAGTTCGGAGGAGAACAGAATACACACGTTTGTCCTGTGTGTCTAGGGCTGCCGGGCGTCCTGCCGGTATTGAATAAAGAAGTCGTCAATCTCGCGATCAAGGCGGGTCTTGCTTTGAACTGCGAGATCGCCGAATTCTCCAAATTTGACCGTAAGAACTATTTCTACCCGGACCTAACGAAGAATTACCAGACATCTCAGTATGACCTGCCGATCTGCAAAAACGGCTGGCTCGATGTCATGGTGAATGAGACAAATAAACGTATCGGCATCACGAGAGCCCATATGGAAGAGGATGCCGGGAAACTGGTGCACAACGGGGAGACTATTATGACGTCCAGCAGCTCCGGGGTTGATTATAACCGGACGGGGGTACCGCTTCTGGAAATTGTCTCGGAACCGGATATGCGCTCGATAGATGAAGTTCTGGCTTACCTGGAACAGCTGGTCCAGATCATGGATTATGCCGGAATTTCCGACTGCAAACTCGAACAGGGTTCCGTCCGTTTTGATATCAATGTCTCACTTCGCCTCAAAGGAACCGAACCATTCGGCACGCGGACCGAAACCAAGAATCTGAACTCTTTCAGCTCAGTCCGCCGCTGTCTAGAATACGAAACCGACCGTCAGGCCGAAGCCCTTGACGACGGCGAAAAAATTATCCAGGAAACGAGAACCTGGGACGAAGGCAGAGGGATGACGTTGTCTCTCCGATCCAAGGAAGAGGCCCACGACTACCGCTATTTTCCGGAGCCGGATCTGATGCCGCTCGTGATCGACCGGGACTGGGTCGAGGGAATCAGAGCTTCCTTGCCGGAGCTGCCTGCCGCTAAAAAAGCAAGACTGCAGTCCCGTGGCCTATCGGAATACGACGCAGGGGTCATTACCGCATCTAAAGCAATGGCCGTATTCTTTGATCAGGCACTCGCCAAGATCGATGACGCAAAACTCCTTGCCAACTGGGTCATGGGAGATTTAAGCGGCCTGCTGAAAACTAACGGACGCTCTTTTGAAGATTCGCCCGTTTCTCCAGAACAGCTGGCAGGGATGCTGACGCTGATCAAGAAAGGCGATATCAGCGGCAAGATCGGCAAAAATGTGCTCGAAGAAATTTATAACACCGGTAAAGATCCGGAGACGATCATAAAAGAGAAAGGACTTGTTCAGATCAGCGATGAAGGTGAACTTGAAATAATTGTGGGCGGCATTCTTGCTGCCAATGAAAAGTCCGTCGCTGATTACCAAGCCGGCAAAGAGAGCGCACTTGGATTTTTAGTCGGTCAAGTCATGAAAGCAACCAAAGGGCAGGCTAATCCAGGTTTGGTCAATAAACTGCTGAAAGAAAAACTGGTGCAGTAAAACGCAATATAAAGCTCATAAATCAAGCATACTAAAAATGCAATAAAAAGAACAAAAAAGCATAATAGAGCAAGATATTGTGCCAGAATGATAAGACATACTTAATAAATACAAGAAATGAACGCGTTTAGAGGTGGATAAAATGGGAAAAGTACCGGATACCGGGTTGGTGATTGTGGATACAACCCTGCGTGACGGGGAACAGACTGCCGGGGTTGTCTTTTCCAATCAAGAGAAATTAAGGATCGCCCGGATGCTTGACGAGATCGGGGTTAACCAGATTGAAGCGGGAATACCGATTATGGGCGGTAAAGAACTTGAGGCCATCAAAGGTATCTGCGGCCTCGGACTGAAAGCCAGCATCATGGGCTGGAACCGCGCCGTGATCAAGGACATTGAAGCATCGCTGTCCTGCGGCTGTGATGCCGTGGCCATTTCCGTATCGACCTCGGACATTCACATCAAACATAAATTAAAAACCACGCCCGGGGCAGTTCTTGATATGATGATCAAAGCAACGGAGTTTGCGAAAAAGCATGTCGATTATATCTCGGTCAATGCCGAGGACGCTTCGAGATCAGATATGAACTATCTCGTGGAATTTGCGACAGAGGCCAAAAAGGCCGGTGCAAACCGTCTCCGCTACTGTGATACGATTGGCATCCTCGATCCTTTTCTGACCTTTGATAGAATCAAAACCTTAAGAGAACGCGCCGATATTGATGTGGAAATGCATACGCATAATGATTTCGGGATGGCGACGGCCAACGCTTTAGCCGGAGTGAAGGCTGGAGCCAGATTTATCGGTGTGACGGTGAACGGCCTTGGAGAAAGAGCCGGCAATGCAGCGCTGGAAGAAGTCATCATGGCTCTGAAATACCTGGAAGAAACGGACCTTGGCTTTGTTACGGAGCGGTTTGTGGAATTATCCGAATATGTTTCCAGGGCTTCAGGGCGTATTCTTCCGCCCTGGAAAGCCATTGTAGGCAGCAATATGTTTGCGCATGAATCCGGTATTCATGCCGACGGCGCATTGAAAAATCCGAAAACTTATGAAGTATTTCGTCCTGAAGAGGTCGGGCTGGAAAGGCAGATTGTGATCGGCAAGCATTCGGGGACAGCCTCGATTAAAGCGAAATTCAGGGAATATGGCAGAGAGCTTACATCTGAGCAAGCCGATAAGATTCTAAAGCATGTAAGATCCCTTGCAGTCGATATGAAACGCTCACTTTTTGATAAGGAACTGATTTATATTTACAAAGACCTTTATGGAACTGAAAAAGAGGTAGAATTACTTTCAGATGGAAATATGCCGAGACTGAATATCCATGATTAAAAATAACATAACTGGAGATAGGTATAAATGAACGCTTTGGAAAACCCCAGATGGAACTTCTGGCAGGCTCTTTACCTGATTCTTATTGTCTATGTTCTGGAATTTGTTTTAGGCTGGCTAAAGCCGCTAGAGAACCTTGGATATCTGAAGGGGTATATCAGCTATCTTGTCATCGGTTTTGGCGAGGCTCTACTCTTTTTTGTTGCACTGTTTTTATTCTTCAAGATCCTGCGCGGATCGTTCGCTGATTTGGGGCTGGCCAATTTTAATTGGAAATGTCTTCTGGCCGGACTGGGCGGCGGCATAGTGTTATTTTTTGTAGTCGGTCTTTTGGGAAATGTCCTCGTGGAATATTTCGGGAAGCCCGAACCCCAGAGCTTTGCACTGGCCGTTGAGGGCGTTGATTCTATCTGGCAGCTGATGCCGCTGGTTCTGCTAGGCGGCTTTATCGTACCGCTTAAAGAGGAAATGATTTTCAGGGGGCTGATCTATCCGCCGCTGCGTCAGGGGTATGGCAAAGCGAAGGGCATTCTTTCTGCAGGACTGTTTTTTGGTCTGATGCATTTTGATCTGATACGGTTTGTACCGCTGGTGATCGGGGGTCTGGTTCTGACTTTTCTGTACGAAAGAAGCAAGAGCCTCTGGACTTCAGTCGTGGCGCACGGGGTCTGGAATATTTTGATGGTCATCTTGATGTGGTGGCAGCGGGGATAATGACAAGATAGCGGTAAGACAATCTGAATGAGGCTAAGATCAGTCAGAGTTTGAAATAAGAGCAGGTTCGGACGAGACTGCGAACAGAGGGAAGAAGGATCCATGGTTAATAAAAATGATCGACATGAGGGTACTTATGATCATACCATCGCCAGAGAAGAGCGCATCGGCGCGAAAAACCTGGATATAGAAATCGTCCGTTTGGCTTCCGATGGATCCGGTGTCGGCTATACCGACGGAATCACCACCTTCGTCCCGAGGATGCTTCCGGGAGAAAAAGGCAAAATACAGCTGACGGAACAAAAGAAATCTTACCGGAGAGCACAGATTATTGAAATTGAACAAATGTCTGAAGAAAGAGTATCGCCGCCCTGTACAGTTTATCCGGTCTGCGGCGGCTGCAATCTTCAGCATGTTAAGTACCAGACCACACTCACATGGAAACAAAGGTGGGTGGAAGATGCCCTGCGGAGAATCGGCGGATTCACCGATATTCAGGTTGAACCGGTTCTGGGCATGGACGATCCCTGGCGCTACCGTAACAAAGCAGTTTTGCACCGTGACCTAAAAGGCCGGTTTGGCTATTATCGTGAAAAGTCTAAAGATGTAACAGTTTTTGACGATTGTCTGCTGCTGAGTCAGGAGACCAACAATAGAATAAAAAGAATGCAGCAGGTGATCGGAGAATGCTGCGAGGGAATCAAGACGGCCACGTTCCGGGAAAGCAACCGAGGCAAGGGACTGCTGGTCTTTGACGGCAATATGGAGAACACGAAAGAACTGGATCGATTGATCAGTAAACTGAAAGAACAAGCTGGATTTTCTCCTCAAAGCTGTTCGATTACGATTCCCCGGAGGAATAACGTGTTTGAGGGGAGCGGGGCCCAGTATCTGAATGAACATTTAAACGATCTGCGCTTCAAAGTCTCCCCACGTTCTTTCCTTCAGGTTAATCCGGCGCAAACGGCGGTGCTGTATGGACTGGTACTGGATTGGGCCGGACTCACGGGAGAAGATGAGGTTTGGGACCTCTACTGTGGTATCGGTACGATGACCTTAATGCTGGCCCAGAGAGCCAAAAGGGTTTTGGGCATCGAGGAAAACCCGTATGCGATCGCCGACGCGCAAGAAAATGCTGAGGACAATAACATTATCAATGTCCGTTTTGTGGAAGGAAAAGTCGAGGAGAAACTGGCCGTACTTTCCGGAACCCCGGACCTCATAGTATGCGACCCGCCCCGGGCCGGAATGGAGCCGGAAGTTCTTGAAGGCCTGCTTGATATCGGGCCGGAAAGAATCATCTATGTGTCCTGCAATCCTGCCACCCTAGCCAGGGATTTAAAGGTGCTTTGCCGGAATACTTATCGAATCGAGCGCGTACAACCGGTGGATATGTTCCCGTGGACGCAGCACGTTGAGAGTATAGTTCTGATGACAAATAGTGGTTTGAAGGGCAAATAAGGCAGGTCAACCACTATATGTAGTGGTTTTGGAGCAAAAAATAGGCAAAAAACGGGGTCAAAAAGTGCATTTTTTGGCCCGTTTTTTTTGGGGTTTTTATAGATGACATTTGTTATTTGGGAGTCTTTATGTGACTTTTTGGGAATTTCATGCAACCAAATTATATTTTTCGGTGTTATTATATATGACGGTCGTCAAAAGTAAACGAGGGAAGTGATACATTGAATGACGCAACTGCACTACTCGGAGTTCAGCGCGGAAATGGAGCCGCGCTTGACGCTATAATCAAAAAATACACGCCGTATGTCGGTGCGATTGCTCAGGGCATTATCGGCACATCGATGAGCGAAGCGGATATTGAAGAAGTTTGCGCCGATGTATTCATCACGTTATGGAAGAACGCCGATAAGCCAAGTGCGGACAAACTGAAATCGTGGCTCGGTAGCGTCGCACGGAATCGCGCGAAGAATAAGCTCCGTGAAATCGGTGCGTCGCTATCGCTCGATGATGACGAAATAGTGGTCGTCGCTGACGCAGACGTGGAGGGCGGCGTTATCACGAACGAACTCGCCGCAACCGTTCGCAATGCGGTGAACGCTCTTGGCAATCCCGACTGTGAGATTTTTTTGCGGCACTATTATTACTATCAGACCGTATCGACGATTGCAGACGAAATGCACTTGTCACAATCCGCTGTAAAAAGCAGACTCGCACGGGGGCGCGAAAAACTCAAAATTCATCTCGCCGAAAGGGGTGTTGAAAATGAATATAAAAATTTCGGACTTAATGAATTGTATTGACGATGACGAAGTATATCTCAACGTACAAAGCTCCGTCAACTCAAAACGTGTTAGGAAACTCGTGCAGCAAGGCATTTCGGGTGAAATGTATATGCGTCGTGTTCACAGAAGGTCGATGCGTAGGTTCGGACTCGCTGCCGCATCTGTCGTTATCGTGCTCGCACTAAGTACCACCGCCCTTGCGATGGCCGGGGTACTTGACTTCGGTGCGTTCTATGATTCTTTTTTCAAAAATCCTGAAGTGACGGGAGCCATAACGCCCGATGTCTCGGATAAAAGCGTTGGTATCGGAATCACGCTGACGAACGCTTATACGGACGGGTTAACGACACACCTTACCCTTCAGCTGACTGGTCTTGCGGATACGAAGTTTGACAGTATCCAGTTCCGAACGGACCCGATGACGGGCTATACGATATTTAACCGGGACGGTTTTACCTTTACGGACGGCATCCTCACCGTGCCAGCGTCAATCTTCCTGTCGGGGACGGAAGCGGAAAAGACGGGCCACGTGGCACTCGTCATAACAGGTATCGCCCTCTACTCAAATGCGGAGAACGACTCATATACGGTAAACGATATCTCCGGAAATTGGGACCTATCGTTTGACATCAAGCTCCCAGATGCGGATAAAACGCATATGACCTTTAAGGCCAGGGCAGAGAATTCGGACTATATCGACGAAATCACCTTCGATATTCGTCCGGCAACGGTCGAAATCATTTTTACCTCGAAAGGCGGCAATCAGGATCTGGACGCGTTTACAAAGTATTTTCGTTCCTACCCCGAGCCGGTCCTGACGCTTGATGACGGTTCAGTTGTTAAGTTTAAGGACAGCGGCAGCTCCATGATAGATTCCACGATGGGCTCATGGTCTGTCAATACAGAGTACTTCGATATAAGTAAGCTCAAATCGATTACTTTCTGTGGACAGACGTATGACGTGGAGTTACGCTGAATCACGGTCTCGGTAATCTTATCTCTTATCTCAAAAAATTGAAGAAGCAAAAACAAAGACACAAGTTTATGATTCATTACGGGCTATAACTAAATACAAAAATCAGCGGGTGTATTTTCATAACGAAGATACCCCGCTTTTTTTATGCCCTTTTTTAGGGATCATATTAAAAAAATGGAGGAAATCAAAATGGCAAACGAAACAATGCGTATCTTCTTCCCTCTGAAAATCGTCAGTTATCCTCAGTATGACTGCATGGAGGATGAGAGGGAGGATATCTCACCAAGGGAGGCTGTGGCGTATGAGGATCAAATCCTCGCTGCCATCGCCAAGGAGAATCGGCACTTCGAAAATGACCGTGGTCTTTCCGAGTACATTCATGACGAAGCTCTAAATAAAAAGGTTTATAGCCTTTACCCCTCGGTGGAAATCGTCGACGGAGAGCTGTGGGGAGTCATGACCGCCGGGCTAAAGGAGTCTCTTTCCGGTGAAGAAGTTGCCGCGCTTTTAGATTATGTGTGCGGTCAGAACTCTGACGGTTATGGCGAAGGGTTCGAGCAACGTCCTATCAAAACTCCTGACGGAGAGATTTACGTCAGCTTTTGGAATCATGAAAATTACTCCCTTAAGCTTGAACAGGAGATGAAAAACAGCTCACCTGATCTCGGATACGGAGGTCAGGTGATGGGATAAGGAATAAGTGAACGGGCAAATAGCACTCTTTGGTTTCTCATGAAGCTGAAGGACGCTTTTTTGTTACAGCAGATTGCTGTGATCAATACAACTAAAAAAAGAACGAGAAGGCGTTGTCTTACAAAAAAGGCAGCGCCTTTTTTGTTTTTCTAAAGAAAGGAGCTGAACCATGAAGCATGATGTAACACCAGAAGAAAAAACAGGAGCCGAAGAAAACGCTCCACCTGCAAAGCATTCCCTGCCTCTGCCTGAAGATACCGACCGCTGTGTCGGCTGCCCTTATCCCGGCGTCGGCTTTATCTGCTGGAGTCCTGACGGCTCCTGTATGAGAACAGACGTTGAGAAAATAAGCCGCCGGAGCAAAGGGAGGTTATAGATTGAACAGCATCATCAGTTGGGTGGGCGGCAAAAAGGCTCTGCGGGATATGATCTATCAGCGTATGCCGAAGGAATTCGGAAGGTACATTGAGGTCTTCGGCGGTGGAGGCTGGGTGCTGTTCGGACGGCCTCCGGACGCCGCTATGGAGGTCTACAACGATTTCAATTCAGACCTGGCAAATCTGTTCCGCTGTGTCCGCGACCGTCCCTTTGCTCTTCTCAAAGAGCTGAATTTCTTTCCGTTAAACGGACGCGACGAATTTAATGTCCTTAAAAAATATCTGGAGAAGGAGGAATTCACAAATGAGTACCTGTGGGAAGAGCTTGAGATTGCTCAGAGATTTCTCAATGAACCTCAGTTTGAGGAAATAAAGCAGATCCTTCTGGAAAATGCACAGATGAATGACGTAAAACGCGCTGCCGCCTTTTACAGACTTATCCGCCTAAGCTATGGAAGCGGCTGCACCAGTTACGGATGTCAGCCCTTCGATATCCGGAAAACCTTTCATCTTCTCTGGCAGGGCAGCCGGAGGCTTAAGGATACTGTCATTGAGAATAAAGACTTTGAAGCTTTGATTAAGCAGTACGACCGTGAAAATGCCTTCATCTATTGCGACCCGCCATATTATCAGACGGAAGGACACTACGCCGTGGAATTTAAAAAAGACGATCACTATCGTTTGCGGGACACTCTTGCATCCTGCCAGGGGAAATGGCTCGTCAGCTATAACGACTGTGAATTCATTCGCGAGCTGTACAAGGACTTTAATATTGAAGCGGTCAGCCGCATCAACAACCTTGCCCAGCGCTATGACAATGGATGCGAATACGCTGAAGTCCTGATCTCTAACTACGACACTGCCGAAAGGCTGAGTGATATGCCGTCCCAGATGAATCTTTTCGACTCCGAACTGTTATTTGACCCACAACTATAACCCCATCACGGGGGTTAATTAAAAGGGGGAACACCTTAATGAAAATTATTAAAATGAAGTCTGAGGTAGACAAAAATGGCCAGATTGTTATTCCTGCAGAAGCCGTAGGCAATGCCGGGCTGAATCCCGGGGATGAGATCTGCCTCACCATGATGGTGCAGGAGGAAGTAAATCACCACTGCCCTCTGGTTCTTATCACATCTGAGGGAGTGGAGATTGCCGTCCCTCTCTTTGAATTGCAGAAGGATGACGAGAAATTTTCTCCGGAATATGAACTCCCGGAGGACGAACTGCATATACCCCACGAACTGCTGGAGTCTGCGGACATCCCATTAGACAGCGACTTGGATGTCATTTGTGCCGAGGGTGCCATTGTCATCGCTGCGTCGGATATCCTTGATCGCCTGCCGGACGAGCTGCGTGGGCTCTTCGAGGATCTTGGCATAGACCCCGGCACCGTTCGTGACGTTATGAGAAAGGAGGGATACTTCGTATGAAAGCAAAGCCCATTTATAAAATCGTAGATGACAAAGGGCGTGTATTGATTCCGAAGGCACTTCGTACTGCCGCCGAAATGGAGCATGGAGATATCGTGCGCCTCGGAATCCAGAAGGGTGTCATCACGGCAAAAAAGGTTGATCTTATTGAGATTGGCGACCAATCGCCGGAGGCAGTGGAAGCATTTGTGCGTGCCGCCATCCGTGATATGCCGGAGGAAACATTGATCTCCATCGCCGCAAAGCTGCTGGACATAATCGAAAAAAGAAAGGAGCCGATTCGCCTTGACTGAGAAAGAGTTATTTACACAAGAGGACTGTCTGCAAACCGGATATGACATGCCCATCAGCGGCAGGGTTATTTTACTACGGGCTTCCTCATTGCCTGCAGAACACCGGAACGCAAAGCATCAGCTGTGCTACTGCACCGGAGGAAACGGCAGCAATCCCAATCCCATCGGACGGTCCGTATTCACAGTTTCACTTGCGGACGGAGAAAAAGTCCGCTGGAACAGGAGCGACGTGCTTGGCATTGCAAAGCCGGAGATTCTGTCTGACCATACCCGGCTCCAGCTCTCACAGATCCGGCCCGCTGATGCGTTGGATCTGAAAGGCCATGAGCCTCAGTACAGCGGCTATTGCTTTCTGCCGGACGGACGATATACCTCCGGCGTGTGGCTCTGCAGCACCAAAGAGGTGCAGGACTACATCGAAATGCAGAAGGACTACCAGCACCGGGTGATGATCTGCGACCGGGATGACTTCTGCGTATTTGAAATGATTGACGGAAAGCTTATTTATCCGTCGCCGGAGGTCTTGCAAGCCTTCTTCAAGGAGCAGCAGGAGCCGGGCGGTATGGAGCTGAAGCTATGAAAACAATAAGGACTTGAGGCCGGAGTCAGATTGATGATTCCGGTTTTTTATCAAAATTTAAAGAAAGGACTGAGAAACAATGAAACAGAATGGAAAACTCATCGGCATACTTGCCATCGTTCTCCTTCTCCTGGTATGCGGCGGGATCTATACAGCGTACCGCTTGCACCCGGAAAACTTCATCGGCCAAGGCGAAATCATCACACGCGGAGAATTTACCGCCATCCTGGTGAGGGATATTCCGCTAGATAGCTCAAACACGGAAAAAGACCCGCCCAGCTTTTCTGACATCGACGGCCACTGGTCGGAGAAAAACATCGAGGCACTGATCGACGCAGGAATCATCGACCCTGCTGATTATCCCGACGGCTTTCATCCCGACGATCCCATCACCCGCGCAGAAATCATCAAGATGCTCGTGAGAGCGGAGGGCAAGGATGAGGAAGCGGTAAACACTCAGGGGCACAGCGGTTATGATGATCAGGCGGACATAGAGGATGAGGACAAGGGCTTTGTCATCATCGGCCGCGAGGACGGAATTATCGGGAATACGGATGATAACAAAATCCGTCCCAACGATCCGGTTACCAAGGGCGACGCAGAGGATATGATCGACAAGGTCACTCCGAAGCCGACTGAGCCTACGCCGTCCGCTCCAGCGCAGACTCCGGATGCAGCGAAGCCGGGTCCGACTCCCGGAACCCCGGAGCAGCCGACGCCAACCCCGACGAATCCGGATGAGAGCAAGCCTTCTCCTACGCCAACGCCGGGCAATCCGGGCGGTGGTTCGGGAGGGGGCTCATATTATCCGCCTGCACAGGTGCGGTTTGAGCTTCCTGAAACTGCTCATACCGACAGCGAAGTTCAGGTGATGCCCATCTGGAAGTACATGAAAAGCTACACCTGGACGCTGACTAAAACCGCAGTTGATAGATCAGAGCAGCCCGTGGAGCTGGCGGACGCAGTCAACGGCAGTCTCGGTCTGGAGGGAGGTACCGTTCAATTCAAGGAAGAAGGACAGTACACACTGACTGCGACAGCGAAAAACACCAGAGGGAAAGAAACCGTGCTGTCCAAGCAGATCACGGTATATCCGGTTATTGATCTGAGCTTTGACCTGCCGGAAACCACCCATACGGACAAATCCATCACGCTTACATTCCCGTTGGAAAAGCTCTACGGGCATGATATCGTGTGGACTGCAGCAAAGGATGGTGAAACCGTCCAGCCTGCCGACATTCTGGATGGAACGCTCGGGAACGAAGGCGGCACCTTCGTGTTCAGGAACAAGGGCGAATATACACTGACAGCATCCATAACCGACGATACCGGACGTGTTTTCACCCATAGTGAAAGCACCAGGGTCTATCCTGTGGCCGGAATTTCCATTGACCTACCGGAAGCTTCTCATACGGATAAAACTCTTGACGTCAAAACTGTGCTGACAGAATCTGATGGACTAAGCGTGACTTGGAACCTTGCTAAGAACGGTGAAGCGGCAGTGCTCGCTGATGAAGCAGAAGGCAGCCTCACAGATGAAGGCGGTACCATCCGCTTCAAGGACAAGGGCGTATATATGCTCACCGGAACGCTCACCGATGAAACCGGCAGAGCCTTTGAAGCCTCCAAGACAATTACGATTTATCCTGTAGGTTCCATCGGCTTCTATGTACCGGAAATCACCCATACCGATAAAACTGTCCGTGTGGAAACCCGCTTTGAAAACCTTGGCAACGCCGCAATTAAGTGGTCGCTGATGAAGGACGGCAAGGACGTTGCCCTTACCGATGCGGTTCAGGGTGAGCTGACCAACGAAGGCGGCTACATTTGCTTCATTAATAAAGGAGAGTATGTTCTTAAAGCAGCCTTCACCGATCCCGCAGGAAGAACCTACAGCTACACCGCACCGGTCAAGGTCTATCCGGTTCCGAGCATCTCGTATACGCTGCCTGATACCGCACACACCGATACTGCTGTCAAGGTGCTTACGGAAACCTCGGAGCTTAATGGGCTAAATGTCGAGTGGCTGCTGGAGAACGGCTTCGGCTTCCAGGATTGGGCCACATATGTCGACGGCTCACTGGATAACAGCGGCGGCACCATACGCTTCAAGCATGCTGGAACCTACGAGCTGATCGCAAGAATCACCGACGAAACAGGGCGGGTATTCCTGTTCGAGAACGGCGGAAGGATCGAAGTCCTGCCGGTACTGAGCATTTCCTTTGAGCTTCCGGAAGCTACGCATACCGACCGCATCATTGATTTAAGGACTCGCGGCAACAACAACGTGCTGCCGGTGGTATGGATGCTCACCAAAGACGGCAAGCCCGTTGAGCTTTCCTCCGTCATAGAGGGAAGCCTCAATGCCTACGGCGGGAAAATTCGCTTCACGCAAACCGGAGATTACACCCTTACAGCCTCCATGACGGACGCGCTGGGCAGGGAGTTCTCCTACAGTGCTTCCACTACGGTCTGCCCGATCCCGTCAATTTTACTCGACATACCGCAAGTTTGGTATGCGGGTGAAGCCGGAACAGTCAGCGTCAGCGGAACGGATCTGGAAAACCTCACCGCAAGCTGGACTGTTATCAAGGATGGCGGCGGTGCTGAACCTTACTCCGCATATGCAACAGGTACTTTGACTAAAGCTGGAGGCATCCTTGCCTTCCCTGCAAAGGGACAGTACGAGCTGACACTGACCATGACGGACCCCACCGGCCGAACCTTTGTCCGGAGCAGAAGCTTCACTGTTTATCCCATTCCGCAGATGTCCATTGGACTCCCGTTACTCAGCTACAGCGGAGATTCCATTGCTGTGACTGCATCCGGCGCTGAGCTTGATGGAACTGAAATAGCTTGGTTTCTTTCTGTGGATGGCGGTCAGGCAAAACCCTATGCACAATATGCGACAGGCTCGGTCGGAGCAGATGGCGGTAACCTTACCATCAGCACGAATAAAACCATCGCTGTGAAGCTGATCGCCGAGGCGACGGACGTGAATGGCAGGAAATTCACCTTTGCTTCCAACACAGCAACAGTCAAGCCGATTGCCAGCTTCCCGTTCACCGTCCCGTCCTCTGTTCACATCGGCGGCAATATTAATGTTTCCCTGCCCGCCGTATTCGGACTGGAGGGCAGAAGTCTTGTCTGGTTGCTGACCAAAGACGGAACTCCGGCTTCCTATGGCGGTATCCTGTCAAACAGCGGCGGCAGCATATCCATAAACGTACCCGGCAGCTATGTCCTGACCGCAAGCACGACAGACAGTGAAGGCAGAACCTTTACCTATTCGCAGAGCATCACCATCACCAACACCGCGCCGAACAAACCCACCGGAAGCGCAACGGTTACAAGGACAGCACAAAACGGCAGGCTGCTGGTTAACCTCTCGGCCTCTGCCAGCGATTCGGACGGAGATACCGTTACTTTGGAATATTCCGGCAAAACAGCAGACAGCTATTATCCCGTGGGTACCCATACCGTAAAGGTCAGGGCAAAGGACGCATGGGGGATGTATTCCGACTGGACGGACATCACCTTCACGGTGGCGAACTCCGCTCCTACAACTCCGGTGATTACCCGTACCCCTGACGGCAACAGCATCGCTCCCGGCGTAGCAGTCACCATCACAGCATCCAGTTCCGATCCTGATGGCGATGCAATCACTTATGTTTGGGAAGGCCGTCCGGCGCAGACCAGCACTTCCTATCCGTTGGGTAAAAATGTTGTCCGCGTGAAAGCTGTTGACTCCACCGGAGCCGAATCGCCCTGGACAGCTATTGTATTCTTTGTGGCCGATCCGAATAGAGGCGGCGGCATGACGCTGACTGGCCCTGAATCGGTGATTCTTGAACAAGGAATTGCAGGGGCGACTATTACCAGCTATACCTTTACGGTGCCGCCCGTTTCCGGACATTCCGGCAACGATTATGGCAGAGTGCGCGGCTATAACAAGCTGACAGGACAGTGGGACCAGCTGGACTACGGCACAACCACCAACGGCATCACTTTCAGCCGCAGTCTGTCGCCAGGCATTTACAGCCAGCTGGAGTTCTACTATTACACCAACCACGACTGTATGTACAACAAGTCGAACATCACTTATTCCGTCAACTTCTATTTTGAATAACACGGCAAGCCAAATGCCGGGAAAGGAGGTTCTATGAACACTGTTCAGATCAGAGGCAAGCTCATCCAATACTACGGTAACAAGGCAGGTTATATCGAAAAGGGTAAGGCTATAGTCGATCCGCTGTTTAAAACCGAGCAGCTCCAATCGTATCTTGCAAAGCAGGGATTGGAGGCGGAGTGGAGAGATGGTGTCCATGAAGGACTGGCAAAAGGTAATATTGACCCGGAAAGCGGCGGTCGGCTCCTCAAAAGCTGCCGCATCTGGCAGCTCAAGCCGGAAGCAGACGTTATGATGAAATTCATCGGGTATGACGAGCTTCTTGAGCGTTTCGGAGAGCTTGAGCCGAATAACTACCAGGCGGTCTATGACGGCGAGGTGGAAACCAATAATCTGGATGAAATCTTCGCCAAATTCAACCTCAGCCACCCGCCCGGCTATAAGGGGCATAGCCTCTCCATGTCGGATGTCGTGGAGCTGTATGACAGTTCGGGCAGCACTTTTCACTATGTGGACCGCTTCGGCTTTAAGGAAATTTCCTTCCAGCCTCCGGAGCAGGAGCTATACCAAGGCCCGACAATGAGTCTGTAAGATCCACCATCTGCAGCCGGAAGGCTGTTTTTTAATTCCAGGGCTTTCTTCATGCGGATGAAGCGCAGGAATACGAAACGGATAAATTTCACGGGGAGCTTAACACCGGCATAAACCACCGGTGTTTTTTGCTACCCATACGGAGGTGATAAACACGAAAGAAGTCGAGCTGAAATTGGATCTGATCAGAGTAGAGTGCGATCCCAATGCTCTTTTTAAGTATCAGCTTATTTACAGGGATGGAATGGCCACAGGTATGGCAGGAGTATACAGCTTCGATGAGGATTGGTATTACCTCTACAAAGAGGACAATGAAAGATACAAGGTCAAGCGGTGTAAAGACCTGGAAGGCATTCCACCCGTCTTTACCTATAAGCAGCAGAGAAGAAGGCGGGAAGATAAACCAGACAAACAAAAATCCCTTGAGCAAAGCGCGGTAGCCGACAAACCCGCTTTGGAAGGAGCGCAGGAGCAAAGCGGCTCCTTGCGCATGGGCGGTATGTAAATTTTTTTTATCAAAATGAAAATATGAAGTTTGGAGGTAAATCACAATGAGAAAGTTCGTAAACAAGGTAAACGCTAAGATCACGGAAAAAGTCATCATGGCTCAGACTCTGCTCCGCTCCCAGCGCGGGGAAGGCTTCGTGGATACCGCAATCAAAATTCTGATATCAGTAGTCATCGGTGCCCTCGTACTCGGCGGACTCTACGCCCTGTTCGGCGAAACAGTTCTCCCCACGCTTAAGCAGCGCATCCAGGATATGTTCAACTATGGGGGCTAAGCTGGACTCTTTGACTCAGCTGATGCCGCTTATACAGGGCGGCTTTTTTGCTGTTCTGCTGTTAGCGGCCTCTGTCTTCGATATCCGAAAGCAGATCATCCCCGACAGCATCTGCCTGGGAATTGCCATGACCGGACTGCTTGCCTTTGAACCGGTGAAGCTGGCTGGGCTTTTCGCCTCCGTACTATTTCTGCTTGCCGCCCTTGCTCTGGGAGGCATGGGTGGTGGGGATATCAAGCTCATGGCGGCTGCCGGATTGGTGCTTGGCTTCAGTAAAAGCATAGCGGCTGCCGTCATTGGCTTAACCGCTCTTTTGGTTTTCCATGCAGGCAATATCATAATCCAAAAGCTGTGCGGGAGGGATACTCCAAAGTCATATCCTCTCGCCCCCTTTCTTTCCCTCGGCTGCCTTGCAGCCTACTTTTTATTATAAGGAGGAACATTTCATGAGCTTTCTAAAAAATCGCACGGTGCTGGGAATAATCTGCATCGTGCTTTCTTTAGTCATCTGCTTTGCGCTCACTCCGCTGTTTAATCAGAGCGTTTCACAGAAAGCAAGCGTTGTCCGGGTAGTCAAGGACATTAAAGCAGGAGATGCGATTACCAAGGATATGATCCAGACCGTGGAGGTAGGTGGATACAACCTGCCGGAGGATGTGATAAAGCAGCAGGACAGCGTCCTCGGCAAATATGCTGCGGCGGATCTGGTGCCCGGTGACTATATCCTCTCCGCAAAGCTGTCGGATACACCGGCATCGGAGAACGCCTACCTGTATAACTTAAGCGGCGACAAGCAGGCTATCTCCGTCAGCATTAAAAACTTTGCCGGAGGTCTCTCCGGTAAGCTGATCTCCGGTGACATTGTATCAGTAATCGCACCCGACTATAAAAAGCAGGGCTCCACCGTGATCCCTCCTGAGCTGACCTATGTGGAGGTCATCGGTGTGACCGCCAGCACGGGCTACGATACTGACACCGGTGAGCAGACCAAGGATGAGGACGAAAAACAGCTTCCGGCCACCGTCACCTTGCTGGTATCACCGGAGCAGGCAAAAATCCTCGCAGAACTGGAGGCGGACGGCAAGCTCCATCTGTCCCTTGTGTACAGGGGTTCTAAGGAAAATGCCGCTAAATTCACCGAGATTCAGGACAAGGTAATTGAAGCCCTGTATCCGAAGCCTGCGGAGCAAAAGGCGCAAGCTATGCAGCCGATACCGCAGGGAACTGTCTCTGAGCCTGTAAACACCGCACCGGAAAGCGAGGGAGAATAAATGCTTAACTTTATAAAAGGGAGCATCTTCTCCCGTAAGCATCAGGAGCCTGTGCAAGAAGAACCGGAACAGAATGTGCAGGTGCTGGCGGTTTGGGGCAGCCCCGGCAGCGGAAAGACCACTGTGAGTGTCCGCCTTGCAAAGTATATGGCGGATCAGAAAAAGAACGTGGCCTTGCTGCTGTGCGACATGACCGCGCCTATGCTGCCCTGCATCTGTCCGCCCGGCGACTTGGAGTGTGAGCGCTCTCTCGGCAGCATCCTTGCCGCCACCCATGTGACGGACCTGCTTATCAAGCAGAACTGTGTCACTCACAAGAAGCTGGATTACCTGACCATCATCGGCATGCTTAAGGGTGAGAATGTGTTTACCTACCCGCCATACTCTCAGGAGCTGGCGTCCGAGCTGATTGACCATCTGCGGGACATTGCCCCGTACATCATTATCGACTGCGGAAGCGCCATCGCTCACGATATACTGTCAGCAGTATCGCTGCTGGAGGCTGATTCGGTACTCCGACTGGTGAACTGCGATTTAAAGTCTGTCAGCTACCTTTCCAGTCAGCTCCCGCTCCTGAAGGATCAGAAATGGGACGCTGACAAGCAGTACAAGGTTGCTTCCAATATCAAATCCAATCAGGCCGGAGAGCATATCGAGCAGGTGCTGGGCAGCGTTGCCTTCAGGCTTCCCCATTCAGACGAGCTGGAGAATCTGGTTCTTTCGGGGAACCTGCTGGGGGAATTAGCTCTCAAGGACAGCCGCAGCTTTCGCAAGGAAATTGCCAGGCTCGCAAAGGAGGTGTTCGGAGTATGAGCAGGAAGAACCAAGGGTGTGATGCAGTCAATATCATACCGCAGATAAGTGATCAATCAAATACAGTCAGCATGACAGGTAATCAAAGCCTGTTTTTTTCATCCGATGGGGCTTCTAGGGAGTTCGGCCCTGTGCTTCATGAGGTGCAGGAATACATCTCAAGCAAATATGCCGCGCTGATTACTGATGGCGGCACGGAGGAAGTCAAAGCGCAGATCAAACGGTATATCACCAAGTATGTTCAGGATTACCGAATTGCAGTTAGCGGCATGTCACAAGAGCAGCTGGTTGACGCCCTGTACACCGAGATGGCGGAGTTTTCGTTCCTGACAAAATACATCTTCGGAACCGGAATTGAGGAAATTGACGTCAACGCCTGGAACGACATTGAGGTGCAGTACAGCAGCGGAATCACCAAAAAGCTGGACGAACACTTTGACAGCCCTGAACATGCCATAAACGTGGTGCGCCGTATGCTCCATGTGTCCGGCATGGTGCTGGACAATGCCAGCCCCGCCATCCTTGGGCATCTCTCAAAAAATATCCGTATCGCTGTGCTGAAAACCCCGCTGGTGGATGAGGATGTAGGGGTATCCGCTTCAATCCGTATCGTTAACCCCCAATCCATGAAAAAAGAGGACTTCATACGAGGCGGTAACGCTACCGGACCGATGCTGGACTTTCTGGCGGAGTGCCTCAGATACGGCATCTCCGTGTGTGTGGCAGGCGCCACCAGCTCCGGCAAGACTACACTGGCGGGATGGCTTTTGACAACCATACCGGACAATAAAAGAATATTTACAATTGAAAATGGCTCCCGTGAGCTGGCATTGGTGCGCCAGAAGGACGGACGGGTATGGAACAGTGTTATCCATACCCTGACCCGTATGAGCGAAAACGAGAAGCAGAACATCGATCAGGATATCCTGCTGGATATGGCCCTGCGTTTCAATCCTGAGATTATCTGTGTAGGAGAGATGCGCGGTCCGGAGGCTTATGCCGCCCAGGAATCTGCCAGAACCGGTCACACGGTGCTGACCACCATCCACTCCAACAGCTGTGAGGCTACATGGCGGCGTATGGTCACCCTGTGCAAAAGAAAATATGACATGGCGGACAACACCCTCATGGATCTGGTGACAGAGGCATTCCCTATCGTGGTGTTCTCCAAGCAGCTCGAGAACAAGCAGCGCAGGCTGATGGAGATCATGGAATGTGAGATCCTGCCAGACGGCTCCCGAAACTTCCGCAGCCTGTTCCAGTTCCAGATCACCGAAAACCGCATAGAGGACGGAAAATTCATCATCAACGGCTGCCACAGTGCTGTACAGGGAATTTCCCCAAGCCTTCAGAAACGTTTTCTGGAAAACGGGATGCCCCAGGATACCTTAAAGCAAATCCTTGCGGCGGGAGGTGCAAGCTAATGATGACAATCCTTTTAATTGCTTGTGCCGGTTTTATCACCGGAGCTTTCCTTTTGCTGGGGCTTTCTCCGCTGGAATTTACCGACGGGCTGTTCGGCTTTCTGACCCGTAAAAACAAAAGCATCAAGGCGGAGATCAACGAAGCTGCCCGGCGAAAAAAGCCATCCTTCCTTCGCCGAGAAATAACCGAGGTGCAGGAGATCCTCGCCATCACCGGACGAGGCTCCCGCTTCTCCATGATCTGCGCGGCTTCGCTGGCATTCCTTTCAGCGGGCGCCAGCCTTGCTAGCCTGATAGGCAACGTGTTCCTTGTGCCGGTACTGGCAGTAGGCATGATGTTTATTCCTTTCTGGTACATCAGGCTGACAGCGACACATTACAAAAAGAATATCGCCGCAGAGCTGGAGACGGCTCTGTCTATCATCACCACGGCATATCTGAGAAGCGAGGATATCCTGACGGCGGTGGAGGAAAGCATTCAGTACCTCAATCCTCCCGTGCGGAGTGTATTCGCCGGATTTCTGACGCAGGTGAAGCTTATTAATCCCGATCTGGACAAAGCGCTCCACGCCATGAAGCCCAAAATAGACAATGAGGTATTCCATGAGTGGTGCGACGCCATTGCCGCCTGCCAGCATGACCGCAGCTTGAAAACAACGCTGACTCCGATTGTCAGCAAGCTCTCAGATATGCGCATTGTGAACGCCGAACTGGAATACCTGGTGTTTGAGCCACGCAAGGAATTCATCATCATGGCTCTGCTGGTGGCTGGCAATGTGCCGATCATGTATTTTCTCAACAAGGACTGGTACCATACCCTGATGCATACGGCAGTCGGGCAGATTATCCTGGCAGTATGTGCTGCGGCGATATTTGTCTCGGCAGCCTTTGTCATCCGGCTGACCAAGCCCATCGAGTACAGGAGGTGACGTAGAGGATGACACAACTAATTTTTACCGGAATCCTCCTTGCCGCAGGGCTGTATTTCATTCTGGCAGGCATCCTGAAGCTGCCTACAATGAATACCGCCAAGGCCATGCTGAATGCGGGAAGGATGAACAAAAAAGCCGTCAAAAGCATGGAAGCCTGGCTCATGGCAGGAGCAGTCAAGCTCTCAAAGCATATCCGGATGGATGAGTACAAGCACAGCCGGATGGCAAACATCCTGAAGGCGGCTGGCATCAATATGACGCCGGAGGTTTATTCTGCCTATGCCATTACAAAAGCCGGAGCCATTATGTTGGGCGTGCTTCCCTGCTTGTTTCTCCTTCCTCTGCTCTCACCGGTCTTAATTATTCTTGCTGTCCTGATGTACTTCAAGGAAATCCGAAAGGCCGACGAGCAGCTCAAGGAAAAGCGGGAGCAGATCGAAGGCGAGTTGCCGAGGTTTGTTTCCACTATTGAGCAGACACTGAAGGCCAGCCGTGACGTGCTGGCGATGATGGAAAGCTACAAGAAGAACGCCGGTCCCGCCTTTGCCCATGAGCTGGATGTGCTGACTGCAGATATGCGTTCCTCCAGCTATGAAGCGGCGCTCACCCGGTTTGAGGCAAGGCTCAATTCACCCATGCTCTCAGACGTGGTCAGAGGACTCATCGGCGTTCTAAGGGGCGACGACAGTGCTGTGTATTTTCAGATGCTTGCCCATGACTTTAAGGCACTGGAGCTTCAAAGGCTCAAGGGCCAGGCACAGAAGATCCCGCCGAAAATCAGGATATTCTCGTTTATCATGCTGATGTGCTTTCTCTTGACCTATCTTGCCATCATCGCCATGGAGATTTTAAATTCACTCGGCAGTATGTTTTAGGAGAGGGGGGAGTTGAAAAATGGAAGATTTAAATGCAAAGCTTCAAGAAAAAGTTAAGGATGATTATATGACTTACATTGCTGAACTGATGACCAAAGGCAAAGAAGAATTAATTAGGCTATGTGAGGAAATCAGTGCAGTACGCAAGATTTATAAAGCTTTAAAGTATGATGTCCTCATGGAAAATCACCAATTAGAGTACCTGCTGAGGTTTAAGCACCCGTTAATGGTTCTCAAAGATCAGTGTTTGATTACGGAGAATGACCTGTCTTATGCATTAGAGACTCTGATTAGTGACATCTGTGATAAGAAGGATATCGAGCAAGACTACCCGATGGAGGATGATCTAACGGAGCCCAAACAGGAGGGGGTGCGGATGTGCTGAAGCTGTTAAAAAGCGGGAGCGGTGAGGGATATATCGATGTAGCGGTACTGGTGCTGTGCGTGATGCTGGTCATCGCCCTGGCAGTGAGCGTACTTCCGGTGTTCGTTACAAAAAACAAGCTGGACGCCTATGCTTCGGAGCTTTGCCGGGAGGCAGAGATTGCCGGGCGTGTCGGCAGCGAAACCACCCTGAGGGCACAGGTCCTCACCGAAAAAACCGGGCTAACGCCAAACATCTCATGGTCGAAAAACGGAAGGCTCCAGCTCAACGAGGAATTCACCGTGACCGTCACCTTACAGACCGACATCGGCATATTCGGCGGCTTCGGAAGCTTTCCTGTCACCTTGAAGGCGCAGGCTACCGGCAAGAGTGAGGTGTATTGGAAATGAAATTTGGCAGAATTTGTGATATACTTAGAAGCAAAAGGGGCTCGTCCTTTCCCCTCATCGTAGCCGTTACTCTCGCAATCTTGATTGTTTTCTGCGGTATAGCTGAAACCATACGGCTGATGATTGTATCCCAGGGTGTTCGGGACGCTGTGCAGTCTGCGGTTATCTCGACAATTAACGACAATTACGATAACGTATTTCATGGGGTGCGGGAAGGCTACAGCGGAGCTTATCAGCCTTCTGCAGACGATTTCGAGGAAAGCCTGGACTACGGAGATATATATGGCAGGCTGGATCAGCTTCTGGGACTGCGACAGGAAAACGGTTATCATGTGAAATATGCCGGAGACGGCATGGAATTCAGACTGTCCGGTCTTTCCGTCGACCTTGAGAATATGCCCTTGGCTCCAGCGAGTCCCGACAATTCCAGAGGCCTGCTGGCCGATGCGCTCATAAGGCTGGAGGTTCCGGTATCCTTTGGAGGGAAAAGCCTGTCGCCCATGGTGATCAATCTCAGGGTAAAGGCAAAATATATGCCGATATTTTAACGTTTTCGGATTGACAATAGACTTCCGAAAGCTTTTGTAGTATGGTGTGTCATTGAAAGGACACATCGATCTTTCACACAAGGAGGTATCTATTATGAAACTGACAGACAAAGCAAAAAAGCGTTTTACCATCGCCGGACTAGGCGTGGTGTGCGTAGTTCTTGTCATAGCAATAGCAATGCAGTTTAAGACGGAGAAACCCAAAGAAGCGTTGTTTCAGCCTTCCTCCACGGTATCGAATGCAGCCAGCCCCAGCGAAGTAATTCCGGAACCATCTGCAGATCCGATCAAGACACAGGGGGTAACCGTCCCGCCCATCAATCCAGCTGAGGCTTCTTCCAAGCCTGCAGACACCGGAGATTCCACCGGTACCGAGCAGAGCATACAGGCGGAGGTAACTAAGCCTACCCAGCCCCCGCAGGAGGTAAAGACCGACCCGTCCAAAACACCGGACGGTGAGAAAGTGGATGCAGTAAAGCCAGTGGAGCATGACAAGGTGTCAAAGCCAGCGAGCAGTACATCACCTTCGGAGCCGAAATCTGGAGATAAGAAGGATGGAAAAATCTATGTCCCTGGTTTTGGCTGGATTGAGGATAACGGTGGAGGCGGATCGGGTACGACGGTCGGAAACCCAGGTGATGAACTGACTGGAAATAAGGTTGGTTCCATGGACTAAAAGTTAGCAAAAGAATAAATACAGTAAAAGCACCGGGCATTCGGTGCTTTTTGCTGTTCTTGGAGGTATTAAATGAAGCGAAAACTCAGCATTTTTCTTGTGCTTCTTCTGATGCTTTCTCTGATTTTGCCTATTACAGTCTACGCCGAGGGCGAAGGTAACATAGATAACGGCGGAGGTGGAATGGGTAGCGGAAGCAACGAAAACTATTGGAATGGCGGTGATGAGGGAGTCAGGATAACGGTAGTTCGAGCAAATGACCGAGCAGCGGTTACCAGCCCTGTAGACTTTACAAACAGGAATCCGAACAATATACAAATTCATTTCGGGAAAACCAGTAAGCTTGGTTATTCAAGTGGCCGTTCATTAACGCCCAACACAAACGTGTACTCCTACATCAACCCATCTAAGACCATGCCTAAGATTATAAGTACCAGTAGTGGACAGGCCAGTATTGAACAAATTAAAAGCTATTTCACTGACGAGCTTGTAATTCGGTATATAGCTAATGTAACAGGCATGAATTATGATGTGCTCATCAACGGGGAATATAAGCTCCTGCTGGAACCCATCGCCTATTTGACCTTTGGGGGAATTAAGTACGCTATGACCGCTACGGAGGCTGCGGTTTTTGACCAACATCTGAATGGCGGACTTCGGAGCAAGATGGTGTCCCTCAGTCACAAGAACCTGCCGTTGGCGATGTTCCTTGAAACATCGGATCTCGGCTACCCGGCTTGGGATGGCTCTACGACTAAAGCTGCATCAAATGCGGATATTATCTCATCACTTGGCATTGGCATTGTACGCTTCAATGAAGCGGAGCCGGAGCCTCCGGAGGTTACGTCAGCCGATTATGAGTACAGGGTTAATACCGAAGTTATCACATCGGTGACTGTTCGGGGCGGACAGGCAGATCCGGATCATCCAGTTACGGTGATATTCACAATCGGCGGTCAAACCTACACTGTAAGCAACGTGTATTATCCGGAGGGCGACAGTCAGCTGGTGTGGGTTCGCTGGAGGACTCCGAAAACTCCGCAGACCATGACAATTCATGTGATGGTGTCGGGCGGAGGCTCGGCAAGCCAAAGTACTATTACAGCAAGGATTGTGGATCTCTCCGGAAACGATCCTCCAAATCCAGTGGCTGATGACCGGAACGATGCCTATTCTGCAGCCGCTGTGCCTAACAAAGCTCAGAAAGTCTCGGTTTCCTGGGGAGTATGGCGTCCGTGGTGGCGTGCCTATTGGGTATGGCACGGAACGGATGAGGATGGTTATTGGTGCGACCATGGATGGTGGGAGTTCGACTGGCTTTCATATTTCGCCAGCCTTTCAGCATCCATGAGTGCGGTTCCGGACGCAAAAGCACCAACTGCATACGGCAAGAACATGAAAAGCGGGTACGGAATCAATCAGACCGTCACCGCAAATGTCAGTACCAATCAATCCTCGGCGGTAACCGACGCACAGACAGCCGTGACATATTTCCCTGAATTCCGGTATGAAACATATTGGCGGCATCTGGACAGAACGAGAGGTGGATACAGCTCTTTATTTGAGTTTAAGTCCAATAAATACTCGACATATAAGCGCCGGACGCATTTCACACCTATCTGGTTTCCTGACGGAAGCTACACGCCGTATACTTGGCTCATCGACTGCTGGACTCCGGCCGGTATGCTTTCCATTAATCTCACCGACTCGGTGACCATCCGGGGCAGCCTTTGGGATGACTGGCACATCGCGCCTGTAAAGCCTTAACAACAGAAAAAGAAATAGGACCGCAGGGCAAATAAAGCTTTGCGGTTTTTTGTCATGCAAAAATAAAACAGAAAGGTGGTTATCCTCATGAAACTCAAAAGAATCCTACCTGTTTTCCTCGTAGTGCTGCTGCTGGGCTGCGTGCTTTGCACGACTGCTTATGCCGCACCGCCTACAGGCGACGTGGCAGGAGCAATTGAAAGCACCTGGAACGACGCCTCTAGTCAAATCAAGACTGTGGTTAACAAGGTGGTCTTTCCCGCAATTGACCTGATTCTTGCTGTGTTTTTCTTCGCGAAATTGGGTACAGCATACTTTGATTACCGCAAGCATGGGCAGTTTGAGTGGGCAGCGCCTGCAATCCTTTTCGCATGCCTGGTGTTCACCCTGACCGCGCCGTTATATATCTGGCAAATACTTGGAATGTAGGAGGTAAGACAATGAATTACTTTGAACAGGAGCTGCGCAGGCTGTTTGGAAATGACGCGAATATCACTGATAAAAAGTTTGTTGGAAGGGCTTTCTTCGGCAAGCTTACCGACAACCTTCGCGTAAGAGTTGAATTCGTCACGCTGGGTACAGCAGATCATTACGAGGCAATCAAAGCAACTATTATCAACCGCAACGATGGTCCGGTGGACGCGCTCGCACTGCGATTGTCCGACCTGGTCGGAAAGAAAATGGTCAGCAACCCAAACTTCAAGGATGGCATCGCCCCGTATATATGGAAGTACGGGGACAAAATCGAGTGGTATGTCTACAAGCCGACAAAAGAGGACTACGATCAAATCTCCGGGGCTCTTAACGATTACTTTAACGTATTTCGGGAACCTACGCAGGAAATGGAACAGTCCGGTCAGAACGAAAGCGGTCTGACAATTCAATGTATGTAAACAACACAGTTTTCGGGAGCTTGTGAAATGACAGGCTCCTTATTTTTTTATCCGAAAGGAGGTGACCGCCCATGTTTATATGGGATTTCGTCGCCGAAACCGTACTGGGGCAGATTGTTGACTGGTTCTACGGTCAGGTTATCGGCTTCCTCGGCAACTTCTTTGCCGAAATGGGCAATATGGGCGCCGACCTGTTCGAGATGAGCTGGGTGCAGTCCATCATCCTGTTTTTTGTTTATCTGGCTTGGGCGCTTTACGTCACAGGGCTGGTTGTCTCGGCCTTTGAATGCGGCATTGAGTGCCAGTCCGGCCGGGGCAGCATCAAGGATGCGGCCATGAACACCATCAAGGGCTTTATGGCTGTCAGCCTGTTCTCAGTCGTGCCGGTGGAGTTATATAAATTATCCATCTCCTTGCAGAGCAGCTTGACCGCTGGTATCACCGGCTTTGACACCGATATCGGTACAGTTGCGTCCAGCATCATCACCGAGCTTAGTGCGGCCGGCAGTCTAGAAAACGCAGGCAGCACGAATGTTTTCGGCTTCGGAGCCATCACCAGTCCGATTATGATTCTCTTTGTCCTTCTCCTCATGGGATATGCGGTAATTAAGGTGTTTTTCGCCAACCTGAAAAGAGGCGGCATCCTGCTCATCCAGATTGCCGTAGGTTCACTGTACATGTTTTCTGTTCCCCGCGGCTATCTTGACGGTTTTGTCAGCTGGTGCAAGCAGATTGTCGGCCTGTGTCTGACAGCTTTCCTGCAGTCCACCATCCTCATCGCAGGACTCATGGTAGTTAAGGAGCATGCCCTGCTGGGGCTTGGACTTATGCTGTCGGCCGGAGAAATTCCCCGCATCGCAGGAGCCTTTGGATTGGACACCAGCACCAAGACCAACCTCATGAGCGCAGCCTATACCGCCCAGACAGCCGTAAACATGACAAGAACCGTGGTAAAGGCGGTGGCTGCGAAATGAAGCTGGTTTATATATGTTCCCCTTTTGCGGGGGACATAGAAAGCAATATCCGGTTTGCCAGAGCCGCCTGCCTCTATGCTGCTAATCAGGGCTGTGCACCAGTTGCCGTTCACCTGTTATACCCGCAAATTCTAGATGATAATGTACCCGCCCAGAGAGAAATTGGCATCCAGATGGGGCTGCGGGTACTGGCCTCCTGCGATGAGCTATGGATCTGCGGTTCGCGTATCAGCCACGGCATGAGCTGTGAAATCACTGAGGCAGAACGGATTGGCATCCCTGTCAGAAGCCTGTCGGCAGAACAGATACAAGGAGGATGTCACATGAAGCAATTGCCCTACGATGCTATAGAAATAAAAATCAAGCCGGAGGAAACGCCTTCCCCCGACTTGAAGCTGCAGCTGTGACCATACCGTTGATCCTCGGAAGCCTGTTTGATGGGATCGGCGGATTCCCGCTGGCAGGCGTCCGGCAGGGCTTCACCCCTGCATGGGCCAGCGAAATCGAGCCTTTTCCAATTGAGGTTACGAGAATACGGTTTCCGGAAATGCTCCATGTTGGTGACATTACAAAGCTGAAAGGCGCTGAACTTACCCCCGTGGATGCGGTCTGCGGGGGTTCTCCATGTCAGGATTTATCGGTTGCGGGAAAACGCGCCGGGCTTCAGGGCGAGCGATCCGGCCTGTTTATGGAGCAGATCCGTGTCATAAAGGAGTTGAGAGAGCATGATGCAAGAGCCAAACGAACAGATGACCCTGTTCGACTTAGACCCAGATATATGGTCTGGGAGAACGTACCCGGAGCTTTCTCCTCGGCAGACGGAGAGGACTTCCGTGCGGTGCTTGAGGAAACCTGCAGAATTGCTGACGGTACCGTATCTGTACCTCGACCTCCGGGAGGGGTATGGAAGCTTGCTGGGGCCATATTGGGAGATCAATTCTCACTTGCTTGGAGGGTATACGACGCTCAATACTGGTCCGTCCCACAAAGGCGCAAAAGAATCTACCTTGTCGCAGATTTTGGAGGACACACCGCACCCCAAATATTATTTAAGCAAGACAGCCTGTTTGGGGATTCTGCGTCGGGCGAAGAAGCGCGGCAAGGAGATGCCTCTTGTTCTGAAGCAGGCGCTGGAGATCCAGGCAGGAGTCCAGTCTGTATAGAAGCGGACAGCGGTTCCATTGCCTTTGCCTGCAACCAGCGGGATGAGGTGCGGGATTTGCACGATGTGTCCGGAGCTATTCAAGCCCAGCCGGGCATGAAGCATCAGACCTTTATAGCTGCTGCCTTCTCGGCCGGTCAGGGTGAGAGGGCCGGAGGAACAGGCTGTCAGGAGGAATGCGCTCCAACCCTGAAGGCATCGGAAAGCAGCTCCAACATGGTGCCGTCAGTCCTGTGCCTTAATGATCAGGGCGGAAGCATAATGAATGTAAGTCACAATATCACCGGTACTCTTCGCGCTCAAATGGACGGTCACCCTCCGCTCGTGCTGGGAAGCCAGCAAGGCGGCGCGGAGATTTGCATAAACCTGTGTCCGACCATTACATCGGCGGCAGGTACCAGCGGAAACAATCAGCCGGTTTTGTTTGAAAATCACGGTATCGACTCCAGATATACCGGTCCCCATGAGGTGGCGCCGACCATGTCCGCCAGGTATGGAACAGGCGGAAACAACGTGCCGCTCATTTCACAGATGAATGTTATTTCCGAGGATGAATGTGGAGAATCACCACAACCTGAAACCTATTGCATCGCCGGAAACATTATAGACCGGCAGGACCACAATGGCGGCAACGGCATGGGATTTCAGCCGGATATCAGCTACACCTTGAACACGGCAGACCGCCACTGCGTATTCTCACAGCAGCGGAGCGACGAATATGTTCGCAACGATGTGGTCAGTACCCAGAGCGCAAGACAATACAAGGACTCAACGGACCTTGTTTGTGAACTGGACATCGCAGGCTTGGACTGCCGAAACGGTACGGAAAACGGAGATCTGAGCGGAACGCTCCAGTCCAAGACGGACGGAGGATATTCCTTGAACAATGTGCATCCGGTCCGCATCGGCAAGCTCATTCGGCGCTTGACCCCTCTAGAGTGTGAAAGGCTTCAAGGCTTTCCCGACTATTGGACGGACATCCCCGGAGCCTCAGACAGCTCAAGATATAAAGCTCTCGGCAACAGCGTAGCGATCCCCTGTGTGGAGCATGTGCTCCGAGGGATCGCTATATTTTTTGCGAAAATTTCATGAAGAACAGGAGGAATGCGAATGTACATCTACCCCGACAACCTGAAATCCAAGGCGGTATTGTGGCTGTGGCAGCTCAGGGATATCGGCGTCATCGGCGTCGGTCTTTTGCTTTCTGTGTTTGCGCTGGCGCAGCTGAAGCTCCTGCCGCCCATTGTCATCACAGCTCTATATGCCTTCCTTACCATCCGGTTTGACGATACCAGCATTCTTGATTTTATCAAATACGCCTGCGCCTTCTTCGTTACAAAGCAGCAGACTTATGAATGGGGGTACGGAAAGCAATGAACAGAAAAGAAAAAAGACAGCCAGGCAAAAGCAATATACCCGCCAGCTAATCAATACAAAAGGAATAACAGAATACAGTCTCCTGACCTACAGGGGCGACGAGCTGGTGTATTTCATCATCAAGCCCACCAATATCTCCGTCCTGTCTGAGGATAGCGTGTCGGCGCGAATTTATGCATTGATGACCGTCCTTAAAGGAATGGCGGAGCTGGAATTTCTGTGCTTGAACAGCCGTGAAAACTTCGAGGATAACAAGCAGTTCCTTAAAAAGCGTATGGAGCAGGAAAGCAATCCTGCCGTCCGCAGGCTTCTGGAGCATGACTTAAGCCACCTTGACCGGATACAGGTACAGATGGCAACGGCTAGAGAATTCCTCGTGGTTATCCGGCTAAGGGGCGAAAAGGAAGCTGAGGTGCGCCCCTATCTGAGCCGTATTGAAAAGACCTTACGGGAGCAGGGCTTCTCTGCCAAGAGGGCCGAGCGCGAGGACATAAAGAGCATGCTGGCGATCTATTTTGAGCAGAACGTTACCACCGAAAGGTTTGAGGACTTCGACGGAGAGCGTTGGATTATTTTGAACGAATGAAAGGTATTGCTTTGATGTACTGAATATAGCTACGGGAGCTAGTATAATGTAAAAGGAGCAGCAAATTTATTTGAAATCGCTGCTCCCTTTAATATATTCCTCTATTTTAAAAACTTAATAAGAAATATAGTATCAGTAATAAGAAAACCTAACCATTGCAAGCTCAGTAAAAAGAACAGAGATTCTATTGCATAGTTTCTATCGCTTAAAATCAGAAGCAGAATTAGTGGAAGCATAAACACTGTGAGTATACCTATAATTCCAAAACAACGAAAAAGAATATTTGTCTGGTATTCATCGTATTTTTCTCTTTTGGCGATTGCTAACAATACAATAATTGAAGCCATTAAAAGTATTAAGTATCCAATGTATTTCATGTTACCAGCTTGAATAAAAGTTGACCAGCTGTTCCAAAAGGCTGACTGCAATGTTTTAGAATGAGATAGCAATCTTGTAAATTCAATATGTTCAGCAGTAATAATGAAAATTGATGCATACCCTATCGAAAGCAGAGTTACAAAAATAGCATTTACCAAAGGAAATCTCATGATCTTCATTTTCTTTCACTCTCCTTAAAATTAAATACTTCTTCAATTGACATGTTAAAGAAAACTGCGATGTCATATGCTAACCAGAGCGATGGATCATATTTTTCAGTTTCAATTGCATTTATAGCCTGTCTTGACACACTTACTTTTTCACCTAATTGCTTTTGAGTTAATCCGAAAAGTTCGCGCAATTCCTTAACTCGGTTTTTCAATAGACATCCCCTCCTTTTTGTGTAAGGTTGGCTTTACACAAAATAATTGTAGCATTTATCTCATGGTGGTGTCAAGTTAACCTTACATGATTACTTATCCGTCACAATTGTGGCGGCTTTTTTTGTCCAAATCAATACCAAAAAAGAAAGGAATAAAACATATGTCAGGTAGAACAAGGCCTCAAGCAACTCAACAGGAAGAAGTCAGCATTCAGGAATTCCTCGACATGATTGCACCCAGCATTATCAAATTCAACACCGACCACTTCATCTGCGGCAATACCTACCGCTCCGTATGGGCTCTGCGCGAGTACCCAACCGCCACTGATGAACAGGCAATCCTGCGGCATCTCGGGGAGAAGGACGGAGTGACCCTGCACATCTATACCCGGCATGTAAGTCCTGTTGAGGAACGAAAAATCATCTCAAACGCCGCCAACAAGAACCGGATGCAAAGAAGCAGCACCCAGGACCTGCAGCAGACGGTTACGGCGGAAAGCAATCTGCAGGACGTAGCGGCCATCATAACTCAGATGCATCGGAGCAAGGAGCCTCTGCTTCATGCCGCTGTTTATATTGAATTGTCCGCACATGATCCCGACCAACTCAAGCTCTTGCAGACTGAGGTGCTGACCGAGCTGGTGCGAAGCAAGCTCAACGTGGACAGATTACTGCTCCGCCAGCAACAGGGATTTCTGTCGGTCATACCCTCCGGCTGGAATGTGTTCGATGATCAGTTTGAACGGGTACTGCCTGCAAGCTCAGTTGCCAATCTCTATCCCTTCAACTACAGCGGCAAAACAGATCCAAACGGCTTCTATCTTGGCAGGGATAAATTCGGAAGCAATATCCTCGTGGATTTCAACCGGAGAGCGGACGATAAGACCAACGCCAACATCCTCATTCTCGGTAACTCCGGCCAGGGAAAGAGCTATCTGTTAAAGCTCATTCTCTGCAATCTCAGGGAATCAGGCATGAAAATCATTTGCCTTGACCCTGAAATGGAATTCGAGGATCTCACTAACAACCTCGGCGGCTGCTTCATCGACCTGATGACCGGCGAGTACATCATCAATGTTCTGGAACCAAAGACCTGGGATGAAGCTGGTGATCCGAAGGATACCGAAGCGCCCCAGGCATTCCAGCAGACCAGCAAGCTCAGTCAGCATATCAGCTTTCTCAAGGACTTTTTCCGAGTGTACAAGGATTTTGATGACCGCCAGATTGACACTATCGAGATCATGCTGAGCAAGCTCTATGATAAATGGAGCATCACCGATCACAGCAACTTTGACCGGTTAAAGCCTGATGATTATCCTATTCTGTCCGATCTATATGAGCTGGTCGAGTCGGAATACAAGGAATTCGACGAGAGAAAACGCCAGCTCTATACTGCGGATACGCTGCGGGAAATCTGCCTCGGACTCCATTCCCTGTGTAAGGGCGCGGAGTCCAAATTCTTTAACGGGCACACCAATATAATAAGCAGTGAGTTTGTGACCTTCGGTGTCAAGGGACTTCTGCAGGCCAGTAAAAACCTGAGAAACGCCCTGCTGTTCAACGTGCTGTCTTACATGAGCAACGAGCTTCTCACCGCAGGCAGTACCGCCGCCAGCATCGATGAATTTTATCTGTTCCTTTCTAACCTGACGGCCGTGGAGTATGTCAGGAACTTCATGAAGCGAGTCAGGAAGAAGGACAGCGCTGTAATCCTCTCATCACAGAATCTGGAGGACTTCAATATCGATGGCATCCGTGAGTATACCAAGCCTCTGTTTTCTATACCGGCCCACGCTTTTCTGTTCAACGCAGGCAATATCGATAAGCGGTTCTATATGGATACCCTCCAGCTGGAGGAATCGGAGTACAACCTGATCCGCTATCCCCAGCGTGGCGTTTGTCTGTATAAATGCGGAAATGAACGATACAATCTCATGGTTCAGGCTCCGGAGCATAAGGCAAGGCTCTTCGGAAAGGCAGGCGGAAGGTAATGAGCAGACTGGAAGAATTCAAGGAAAGCAAGCAATACATCCTCGAGGACACCCTCGGCAGCATTACCCCCGCCAACAGCCGTGAAGCAGACATTTACAGCTTCATGCGTTCCTATCTGGATGATGAGCTGGGCGGCGAGGATAAGGCAGAGCTGCTGGAAGAACTGGCAAAGTGCATTACCGGAAAACCATATGACCGTCCTAAAGGCCGAGAACAATTTTATTCACAAAAGGAGGTTGACGAGCTGGCCGCCATCATGGATAGCTTCATTGACGGTCTGCTGGATGGATGTGCGGAGGGTCATCTGCCTCAGGCCAATGCACTGAGAGAAAAGGCATGGTCGGAAATCACTGCCTTGGATGAAAAAACAGGCGGTCATCTTATGGATTCCTGGCGGCGGGATGAAATCCATCGCTGGATGGAGGACGCCTGCGATGCCTTCATCCATGAAGCAATAGAAATAAAAAACAGTATGGGCGGGATGCAGATGCTCTGAGCAAAGGGGTGATAAAAGATGGACATGAAGGAGCAGCGCTTCGGCATTGAGATTGAAATGACGGGCCTGTCCCGTCAGCGTGCCGCACAGGTGCTGTCGGAGTATTTCGGACGGCCTGCCAATTTTGACGGCGGATATTACGGAGAATATTCCGTGCTGGACAGTCAGAGCCGCCGTTGGAAGGTCATGAGTGACGGCAGCATAAAAACAGAAAAGAAAGAAGGACGTCAGATTGTATCGGCAGATAACACCTACAGCGTGGAGCTGGTCAGTCCTATCTGCCGCTATGAGGACATCGAAACCATACAGGAGATTGTTCGCAAGCTTCGACAGGCAGGAATGATTGCAAATAAGTCCTGCGGTATCCACATCCACCTGGACGCCTCTCCCCACAACGCCAACACCCTGCGAAACATCACCAACATTATGGCTTCCAAGGAGGATCTGATCTACAAGGCCATGCAGGTGGAGGTGGCAAGGGAACGGCAGTATTGCAAGAAGGTGGAGCAGAGCTTTCTGGATGAAATCAACCGTAAAAAGCCGAAAACCCTGAACGAGGTCAGTCGTATCTGGTACAACGGCGGCGACGGTCACCGCGAGCATTACCACAACAGCCGGTACCACTGCCTGAACCTGCACAGTGTGTTCCAGAAGGGTACTATCGAGTTCCGGCTGTTCAATTCCACCACTCATGCAGGCAAGATCAAGGCATACATCCAGCTCTGCCTTGCCATCTCCGCGCAGGCTCTCAACCAGCGGTGCGCCAGCCGCCAGAAAACCCGAAGCACCAACGAGAAATATACCTTCAGGACCTGGCTCCTTCGGCTGGGGCTTATCGGTGACGAATTCAAAACCGCCCGGCTTCATCTGCTGGAGCATCTGGACGGCTGTATCGCCTGGAAGGACCCTGCACAGGCCCTCCAGCAAAAGGAACGGTTAAGGCAGAAAAAAGAAAAGGAGCTGGCTGAGGCGGCACAAGAAAGGGCGTTACCGCAGGAGCAGACAACTGAAAACGAACAGGAACAGGCCGGGGTTATGTATGAAAGCCCCGGCCTTTCCATGTCAATGTAGCAAGGAGGAATGAAGAAAAATGAAATCCGAAACCCTTTACATCGCCTACGGCAGCAACCTCAATCTGCCGCAGATGGCATTCCGCTGCCCGACTGCCAAGGTAGTCGGTGTCAGCAAGATCAAGGATTACGAGCTGCTGTTCCGGGGCGGACGGAAAAGCTCGGTCGCAACTGTGGAGCCGCTCAAGGGCTCAAGCGTTCCTGTTCTTCTGTGGAAGCTGAAGGAACGTGACCTGCAGTCGCTCGACCGCTATGAGGGATTTCCGTCTTTCTACCGCAAGGAGATTCTTGAAGTGGAACTGAGAGGCAAGACCGTTCCAGCCATGGTCTACATCATGAATGACGGACATCCCTTTGGCTCGCCCTCAGATTATTACCTAAACACCATACTGGAGGGCTACCAATCGGCAGGCTTTGACACCGAATTTTTGGAGCAGGCCGTGGAGAAATCCATCCGTCTGGCGAGAGAGCAGCAGGAACGGGAACCGGATCAGGGCACGCTGTTCGACCTGAAATGGTGGTGATGCTCCATGGCAGCTCCCGCAGCAATTACTCTTGCGGTCAAGGCCGCCGTTGCTCTCGCCACTGACAAACGGACGTGGAAAGCGGTAGGCGTGGTCATCGCCTCCATCCTGACGCCAATCATCCTGATTATAATAATGATCTCCAGCATCCTCTCGGCAGGCTCTGACCACAACAAAGCCGCCATAGATCTGTCCTTCAACGGCGGCAGAATCCCTGCTGCCATGCCCGCCGAATATGCGTCGCACATCAGCAATATGAGCGAATGCTTTGCTGTTCTGGATGAAGCAATATCCGAGGCTGAAGCCCAGATGGAAGGCGGCGCCTTGGACAATGTCCGTATCAAGTCTATTTTTTATTCTCTGTATTTCGGCGCTGAGAATCTGACACTGTCCGGGGCTGAGGCCAGCAACTTTGTAGATTGCTTTGTGGCCTATGAGGACGACACTGCTGTGCCGGTTGGCCTGAACGCCGCATATGAAAAGCTGTCCCTGTCAGGTGAAACGGTTAACAGTGAGGTCAAAACCAACGCTCAGAAAATCTATGAGAGGATGGCGTTCGGCGGCGCGGGTTCGTTCACCGGAGAGATTGAACGCGGCGGTACAGGAAGTGCCGTTCTGGATGTCTCTTCGTTCACAGTTCCGGCGACGAAGAACAACCTGGATCTGGTCGCCTATGCCGAGCAAGCCTTTGACTCTGGATGGGGCTATGTATGGGGTACATACGGCGACGTTCTCACAGAAACTCTGTTCAGCTCCAAGCTGGAGCAGTACCCTGACGGCGTTGGTATTTACGAGAGCTTCATCCGCAGCAACTGGCTCGGAGGCAGGACGACGGACTGTGTTGGCCTGATAAAAGGCTACGGCTGGCTTGATCCAAACACCATGGAAATTGAGTACGGGACCAACGGCATGCCGGATATCAGTGCGGACAGCATGTATAAGAATGCTGCGGTTTCTGGCTCCATTGATACCATGCCTGACATCCCAGGTCTTGCTGTTTGGAAGTCCGGACATATCGGAATCTATATCGGAAACGGCAAGGTCATTGAAGCCATGGGTACAAAATATGGCGTCGTCAAGACAAATCTCGCCGACCGTTCGTGGTCAGCGTGGCTTGAAATTCCCTACATCAACTACAGCATAGGAGAGTGAAAATCATGTTTAATCTGCAGGCAATCTTTGCAAGGAAGGCTGACGATTATCCCGTATGGGACTGTGTAATCGAAAAAATCGTCGAGCTTCCGGAAGCTGAATACAAGTATTTCAAATCCGCTCCCCTCCGGGACATGCCCTTTATTGCCGAGAATACCGATCTCATGCACCGGGACGAAAACGGAGTGTTCCATTGCCTGCTGGTGCTGGGCGAAGGAACCTCTGACGGCATCCTGATTGAATCGGAGGGATACAATTACGCCCGGTACTCCAGCTTCATGCCGGGAGCGCGTGAATTTGTAACCGCACGCTTGAACCAGCTGGCCGACCAAATCACCCGTGAGAGTACACAAAATACCTCCAATGGAACATGGGCGGTTTACTTTGACGAGATACAGGAGCGGTATCATGTTCCCGTTTCACCTCATAATGGAGTTGGCCCCATGCTTCAAAAAATCCTTGAAGCAAGGCCGGAGCTGGCGGAGCTTGAGCCGATGGAGGACGGCTTCGACATGGTTTTCTATCTGGATTATTGCCCGAATCTGGACAAAAACGAGATACCCGAACTCGAGCCGCCTGCAATGCAGATGAATTTATAAAGGAGGAAATCACACTATGAGTACAACCGAATTAAAGATCCCCTTCCCTTCGGAGAGGCTGGACGCCCTCCGTTTTTTCATGGAGAAAAAGGATCAGACCGTAGAGCAGGAGCTGAGGGATTACCTCAACAAGACCTATGAGCGTCTGGTTCCTGCCAATGTCCGCGAGTATGTGGAAAGCCGTTTGGAGCCGGAAACAACTCAGGAACAGACAGCGGAAAACCAGTCGGCTCCTGCTCCGAGAGAGCGCCAGCCTCGTACCTCCCGCCGACAGCGGGAACAGGCTGCAGCTGAAGCACCTCCCTCTCTGGAAGCTCAGTCAGAAGCTGAAACCCCTGCCGAGGAAGAATCGCAGGGTATGACCATGAGCATGTAAACCGCAGAAAAGAAGGAGGTGCTGATTATGATAAAGCTTGGTGTGGACAATGGAAACTACAACACCAAATCCTCGGAGGGGATGCTATATGCCTCCGGGTATGCCGCAAGTGACAAAGAATTCATTGTGCCGGAGATGCAGCTCTTTTTCGAGGGCAGGTATTATGCCGTCGGTGAGCGTCGTCTGCGTTTTCAGCAGGACAAAACCAAGGAGCCTGATACATTTATATTGACGCTTCCGGCAATTGCGGATGCCATGAAAAAAGCAGGAACAACTAATGCTGAAATCGCCCTTGGCGTAGGGCTGCCCATCGATAGCTACGGCACACAGAAGGAAGCCTTCAGGCGATATTTTCTGCGTGACAACATATCATTCCGGTTCGATGGGACATTCTACCGCTGCCGAATTGCGGAATGCAAGGTGTTCGCACAAGGCCATGCGGCGCTGTGCAGGTACTATCCGCAGCTTAAGGATTACCGAAGCATCACGCTGGTGGACATCGGCGGTTATACGGTGGATATTCTTGCACTTCATGATTTCCGGCTTGACAGATCAAGCTGTGCAAGTCTCCGCATGGGTACCATCGCCCTGTACAGCCGGATTCAAGATACGCTCCAGCGAAGTGACATCCTTTTGTCGGATGGACTCATCACGGATGCTATACGCGGCGAGATCGAGCATACCGAAAGCAAGTTAATTGTGGCTGTTGTAGAGCAGGCTGTGACCGCTTACTGTAAGGAGTTGTTCAATGCACTCCGTGAGCGAGGTCTGGATCTGCGGCTGCCCACAGTGTTTGCAGGCGGGGGTGCTGAGCTGCTGGAACCCATGCTTCACGGGAGCGGCCTCAACACAGTGGCGGTGCTGAACCGGTTCGCCAATGCGGACGGCTACAAGCTCCTGATGGGGTGAGCCCTATGTCCGAGCGAAAACGATATTACCTCTCTTTTGATATGGATAACCCAAGGCATCGGGAGGCTGAAGTGCTGTTTGCACGCCAGGCCAGCAGACAGCGCACCGAGTATGTGGTGAACAGCATCCTGACAGCAAATCAGTCGGAAATTCTGGAACAGATTGTACGGCAAGCAGTCAGGAATGAGCTGCAAAATCTCAGGTTGCCTCCACAAAACACGCAGCTGGAGGAAACGGATATGGATGTTCAGTTGTCCGATCTACCCGGCAGTCTGATCCATGCACTGGAGGAATTGTAACCATGTTGGCTCACTTTCCTGCCGTCCTTATACCGGATGGTTGAAAAGTACACCAACATGGCTCACTTTTTCATAAACAATAGTCTGTGCATCAGGAGCAGTTAGAAGAATCCGAGGAAACCCGGAGCATGACAATGAGTATTTAGGAGGCGAACATGGAGAAAAAGATAAAAGTGTTAATGGTGGAACCGATGAAGGAACCCTATCCTGCTGAAGTTGAAAACACCTTGGAAGGGTTGCAGAAGGCGATTGGAGGATATATTGAAACGGTATATCTGGAGGATTATGTTGTTCTGGTTTGCAATGAAGAGGGAAAGCTGATCGGGCTTCCCGGCAACCGTTCTCTTGGAAACGACATCATCGCCGGTACATTTTTTGTGGCTGGCAGCAATGATGATGGGGATTTTGTGTCGCTGACTGAGGATAAAATCCGGCAGTACAGTGATCGATTTCAAAAGACGGAAACCTTTACCCAGGAACAGGTGGAGGATGCTTCCGTTATATTTTCATTAGATTTTAGCAAATGAAGGGAGTAAAGCTGCATGAAAAAAACTACTGTACAAATCACCTTTGAAGCTGAAAAGCTTCGTGCCATACACCAGTACATGGAGGACGAAACAGAACTGCAGGCTGAACTGGATACATTGCTGCAAACACTGTATGAGAAGCACGTTCCCGCTCCTGTCCGGGAGTACATCGAAAGCCGGGATACCAGCGTGATGGACTCCCCTAAACGCAGCACCCGCCCGGCAACTCCTGGAGGACAAAGCAGTCCAGCTTTGGACAGCGAGGAATAACAACCTGCAAACGGGATGTTACCGCCTGTGTGCCCCTGTGTCGCGTTTTAACGGCAGGGGTGGCACCGTAACACCTGTGTACAGGATAACGCCCTTTATTGAGGCTTTGTGACGGAGCTTGAGGGGGACGAAAACCATCCTCCGGCAGAGCCTCATATAAGCCGATTTGAGGGGTGAACCATGGGGTCGAAAACCATGCAGGTTAAAGAGGGGTGGTCGCAGGCGACCTCCCCTCGAATCACATCAGCCCGCAATGCGGGCTGAAGAACGCTTCACGCCGGGGTCGGAAGTTAAGATCCGGTTACCTTAAAGGTAGTCGAAAAAGGCTAAAAGTTGCAAAAAATAGACACTTTTTAGGTGGTCAGTGCTGACACAATGGGATTTGTCTGGGAGTTAAAGATGAAGATTTTAAACATGCTGTTGCCATTTAAAGGTAATTATTGATGCGTGTCGAATAATTAAAGTAATACTCAAAATTATGTTTGTAACTATGATTAATACAGCAAAAATTACATATGCATTGTGTCTATAATGGGAACCTTTTAAGTATTTGGGATGCTATTGGTTATAGCAATAATGGGAAGATCATTTTTAACATGTAAGAGTAATTGCGAGGCAAACATTTAATAGCATAGCAATCCCATTATGTGGTAATAAACTATCGAAATATAACGTTTCGAAATGGCAATAAAGGAGGGTAATATATGTCTAGTTCAGCAGAAAATAGAGTACCTTCACTTTATGCGAATGCGTTTATAGTCGATGGTAATAGTGCTACGCAACTTGTTGAACCTAGTGGCATTGTTGCGTTTGAAAGCACTGGGGAAAGCAACTATGTTAGATTTAACAGTAAAAGACGCTATCGTTTACTTAATCGTAATGAAAGCAAGTTTCCTCAAAAGCCTTTTATTAGGGCTAACTATTTGACTGATCCAGCTTTTCAGATAAATAATTGCGAGTGGCTCAATCAACCCGAGCTGATATCTGCAACTGATGTACTAAATTCGCTAGTAGATCAATTTTCATATAAACAAGAAAATGCAACAGACAAAGGGCTTAGATTGCCACAAATTGGTGCGTTGCATGCAGTATCGGCCAACTGGACACTTTCAGTTAAAGAACCTGTAACAATTGTTATGCCGACAGGGACCGGAAAAACCGAAACGATGGTGTCAATATTCGCTGCACACCGTATACCAAGATTATTAGTAATTGTTCCATCTGATGCCCTACGCACTCAAATTGCCAAAAAGTTTGAGTCTTATGGAGTTTTACAAGAATTTGGAGTCATTGGTTTGTCGGCTATGAAACCGGTTGTGGGAAAGGTGGAACATGGTTTTAAGACAAAAGACGGTGCAAAGGCATTTGCAAAAGCATGTAATGTAGTCATTGCAACGGTATCAGCTTTGAATGAAAACGAGTCTACAATACGTGCCGCTTTTCTGGAACAATTTACTCATCTTTTTGTCGATGAGGCGCACCATATTGCGGCAGCTACTTGGAAAGAGATGAGAGATAGTTTCATTGGTAAGCCAGTTGTCCAGTTTACCGCAACACCATTTCGTGAAGACGGTCAACGTTTGGGCGGGAAAATAATATATTCATTTCCACTCAAAGATGCACAAGAGCTTGGAGTGTTTTCCAAAATAAACTATATCTCAGTAGTCGATTTTAATGATATAGATCGTGCAATAGCAATAACTGCAATTGGGAAACTAAGAGAAGATCTATCAAATAATTATGATCACGTACTGATGGCGCGCGTTAAAACAAAAAAGCGAGCGGATGAACTTTTACCATTATATGAAGAGTTGGCGCCAGATCTTAAACCGATAGTTCTATACAGTGGTCTCAAGCCTAAAACGAGCAGACAAAGGCTGAGTCAGTTACTAAACCTGGAGAGCAAAATCGTGGTATGTGTCGATATGTTAGGCGAAGGGTTTGATTTGCCGGCGTTAAAAATTGCCGCAATTCACGATCCGCATAGGAGCCTTGGTGTAACACTACAGTTTATAGGTCGGTTTGCGCGCGTGGGCGGCATGCGGTTAGGCGACGCAACCGCAGTAGTCGGTCGTGGTCATCGTAATGTAGATGTTAGGCTTCGTGAGTTGTATGCAGAAGACTCAGACTGGAATAAGGTTATTCGCAATATATCAGCTGATGCTATTGAAGAACAACAAGAGATGAGTGAGTTTGAACAAGCTTTTTCTAACTTACCAGATGACATCTCGATTGTTAACTTATCGCCTAAAATGAGCACCGTTGCTTATAAAACACAGACAACTTCTTGGTGTCCAGAACGAATAGAAAACTTATATAAGGATAGACTCATCAACCAGCCTGCAATTAATCACGCTGAACATGTAGCATGGTTCGTTACTAAAGACGTGGAAGCGGTCAGTTGGGGAGATGTTAAGAGTATCGCGCAGACCAGTTATAATCTATTTGTCGCATACTGGGACTCAACGCATCACATGCTTTACATCAACGCATCCAATAATGAAGGCGTTTTCAAGGAGTTAGCAGAGGCTATATGTGGGGAATCCGTAGAGTTATACAAAGGCGGAAGCGTTTATAAAACAATGGCATCTTTGAATCGACGAATCGCAACCAATGTCGGTCTCCTTGATACCAGAAACAGGGATAGCAAATTCGAATTACGAGTGGGTGCAGATGTAATTGAGGCCCTAGATGAAGAAGCTCGTCGAAACAAGTCACAAACAAATATATTTGCCCATGGTCTGGATAGCGAAAGCGGAGAAAGGTTGAGTGTGGGAGCATCGCTAAAAGGACGCATATGGAGTCACAAAGCAGCAATTAACATTAAGCAATGGATGACGTGGGCAGAATCGATAGGTGCAAAGCTTAATGATCCAAGCATCGATCCGGCCGCAGTCATGGATGGTTTTATTGTCCCGAAACCATTACAGACTAGGCCTGAAAAATTTGTTGTGCTTGGTCTTGAGTGGCCTACAGAATCGTGGCTCGATGTTGGTGAGAGCATTCAGATTCAAATAGGAGATTCCACAGCATCGTTTAATGACATCGATCTCACGGTAACAGATAATAATGACAGTGGGCCAATCCCATTTACCGTATCAACGCCCGATGGTGCCGAAGCAAAATATCAACTTACGATGAACCGTGGCAAGATGCTCTTTTCTACTGCCGGTAATGGAGATACAGCCTTTTATGTACGGCCAAGATCGACAGTGCCGTTTGTTGATTTCTTGAATGAGTACGGCCTTCGGGTTTTGCTAAATAAAGAAGCTATAATTGAACCGGAAATGGTCTTGATAATACCAAAAGAAAACGCCCCAGCTTATCGAAAGGAACTACTTAATGCTATCGATTGGAGCGGCATTGACTTGAGTGTTGAATCTCAAGGTAGAGAACGAAATCCCAAAAGTATTCAAGCCAGAGTAATTGAACATATAAAAACGTTGGATAACTGGGATATAATTATCGATGACGATGGAGCAGGTGAAGTTGCCGATATTGTAGCGTTAAAAATTGAAAGTAGTAATCTCGTTGTGAATCTTGTACATTGCAAATACTCTACTGGTCATCCCGGCGCAAGAATTAAGGATTTATATGAAGTCTGCGGACAGGCGCAAAAATCAATTAAGCGTAGATTGAATCAGGAAGCGATGATAGAAAAGCTTATATACCGTGAAAAAAATCGCCGACGCAAACACGGCTATAGCGGTATTATAGTTGGGAATGAGTCGAAACTCATGGACATTGCTGATAAATCGCGATTACTTAGGCCAAAGTTCACAATAATTATAGCGCAGCCAGGAGTTTCGAAATCCTTAGTGTCTAATGATCAGCTTGAGCTTATCGCCAGTACAGAGAAGTATATAAAGGATTCGGGCGGCAAGACGCCGCTGATAGTGATAACGAGCGAATAGACAGAGATCTACTGTATCCATGATCTCAGCGAAAGCTTTACCGTATTCCACGAACATGTGGATGAGAATACTGGTAAACCGGAATGATGTCTGAACCGGACAAAATAAACAACGCGACAAATTCTAGTTTTTCGAGCTTCGCAGTTTGTTTATAACAAGAGAAGAACCCAACTGCGCCGAAGGCTAATAATGCGAAGTTGGTTTTCTGGTACAGTAAGTATTCACGACATACGTCGTTAATAACATTGCATTATGGATGATTTACGAAGGATACCGTGAAGAGGAGATAATCGGACATCACTCTCCTGCGCCTGATAGGCGATACCGCGCGAAAGCAAAATATGTTAATTAAAATGCGAGTGATCTAAAATTCCCGTGCCCCAAGTAATCCGGCGTCCATGCCGGAGTAAGAGTATGTTAATTTATTTGAAGCTTGCGCTGGCTCGGTTTCACTCGGTGGAGGGTATTACGTATGATTCAGGCTGAATATCTCCGTTTTATGCAAACACTCAGCATAGAAGGCATTCCAGGTGACGTGCGAAAAATCGCTAACCTTGTATTGAAGTATTTGGATACATTGATTCCCCTTTCAACCGCACAGGGCCAACGTATTAAAAAGATGGTAGAACTAGCTCAAACGAATTGGGATTCAATCTGTTCAGATATTCAGCTCACACTGGAACAAGTGACGGAACAAACCTGTCGAATTACTCAAATAAAAAGCTTTTCCGTTGGTCCGTTTCGTGGTTTTGCAAAACAAGAGGATTTTGATCTCGCCAGTCAGTTGGTATTGATATACGGCCCCAATGGCACGGGGAAATCCAGTTTCTGCGAAGCCTTGGAATATAGTCTGTTGGGTAATGTTGCCGAAGCGGAAAGTAAACGATTCCGTAATCAGCAAGACTATTTGAAAAACGCTCACACCAATAGTTTTACTCCACCAATTCTGATTGGTTTAGACAATCAAGAAAATGACATTCCAATTTCTGCAAATGAAGCCTTGTATCGTTTTTGTTTTGTAGATAAGAACCGTATTGACAATTTCTCCCGTATTGCCGCGCAGGCACCAGCTAAACAAACTGAACTAATATCCACGCTTTTCGGCCTGGATGCTTTCTCGGAGTTTGTCCGTAACTTTACAGATTCGATGGATAGATACATCGATCTCGAAGGCGCTAAAGAGAAAGAATTAAAATTAAAAAAGCAAGTGCTTGCTGGTTTTCAACAGCAATTAGCAACTACTGTACCCGAAGAACTGCAAAAACTGGGTGAAGATGAAAATCTGTTGGCCAAAGAGTTTCGCGCTGACTGCACCTTCTCTCAAATGATCATCGAGTTGAATGGTAATGAAGATAAAAATGGATTAATTGCGCAACTGGAAGAGGATCTGCAAAAACCAATTGGCACAAAAGGTAATCTAGTGCTTTCTGAACTGCAAACTTTGCAGCAATCCATCGACGCTGACATTCGAGAGTTAAACACCAAAAAACAGGATTTGGCAAATGCCAATCAACAGATTTCATTCAAACAGCTTTATGAAGCTGTGATTCAGGTACAGGATAACAGCCCCGAGCAATGTCCTGCCTGTCATACGCCGCTTTCGCAAGTTACTGTAAATCCATTTATTCACGCTTGCACGGAATTGAAAAATCTTCATCATTTGGGAGAACTGCAAGAGGCGACTAAGAAACTAAATGGAGGCATTAGCAGCTCACTTACCAAGCTTTCACAGATCATTAACATCTGTTGTTCACGCTTTTCTAAAAACAACCAGCTTTCAGCGTTTCAAACAACAGATGGGAAGGTTCCTACTATTGATTGGTGGAATTCTCTTCATCAGCAATTAAGTGATGGATTTACCTCATGGCAACATTTAGAAGCACAGGTTAAATATCTTGAAGACGTAGACAAAGAGATTGCTTGTGTTGCAGAGAAGCGCACTGAAAATCAAAAAGAGCTCAAACGCCTTCGTGTATTTGCTGAAAAAATCGTCAAATTGCAAACTCGCAGGGAGACCGCAAACAACACAATTATGAAGGCTAAAGAAGCAATCGAAAAATTTGAAACCGAAAATACTCAGCTCATTACGGATGTTGAAACTGAAAAGAGCATTGTTGCCCAAAACCAGAAAATAGCAAATGCCTACACAGTCTTTGTTCAAAAACTGAATGACTATAAAAATAGCCTTCCTGCTCAACTGGTTGCAGATTTAGGCGAAATGGTTGTAGAGCTATATAACGCCTTTAATCGACATGATCACCAACATGAGCGATTGGCAGCAATCAGGCTACCACTTCAACAAAATCAGCGACTGCAAATTTCGTTTAATAATTATCCAAATACCTTTTTCGATGCTTTGCATATTCTCAGCGAAGGCCATATCCGATGTATTGGTCTGGCAATACTGACGGCTAAAAATATTAAGGAAGACTGTCCTTTCCTCATCTTTGATGATCCTGTAAATGCAATTGATGATGAACACCGCGAATCAATACGAAGGACAATGTTTGAGGATGAATATTTTAAGGATAAACAAATTATTTTGGCATGTCATGGTGAGGAGTTTTTTAAAGACATTCAAAACCTGTTATCAGCTGAAAAAGCACATCAGTCCAAAACGCTCTCCTTTTTACCAAAGATTAGCGATTTCAACATCTCTGTCAATCATAATTGCTCCCCACGAAATTATGTTATCGCCGCTCGAACCCACTATGATAAGAACGAGATCCGAGATTCATTAGACAAATCTAGGAAGGCCCTTGAATCTTTAACAAAGGAAAAGGTGTGGCGTTATGTAAATAGACACGGCGATGGAAACCTAAGTATTAAAATGCGTTCTGTAACCTCACCTATCGAACTCCGAAATCTAACTGAGCAGCTAAAATCAAAAATTGCCAAAGCGGATTTTTTAGATCAAAACAAAACTGCTGTTTTGACTCCCATTGAAACTCTACTCGGTATTAACGGTGAATCAAGGGAATGGAGATACTTAAATAAAGGAACTCATGAAGAAGCAGATCGGGCAGAATTTGACTCTCAAACGGTCAATGAAATTGTGACAGCATTGGAACAGCTTGATGTGGCTCTCGGATAATGCTGAAAAAGGAGATTCTTTTAATCCGCAATTCACTATCACTAACAGGATGACCGCCTCCGCACGTCTAGTGCTCCAGCGGGAGGCGGCCGGGTATTTAGGAGTTTGGTACCTAGAGGGCGCGGACCAGCTAATCTCGGTAAAAATGCAATTGCAAATTGCATATTATCCATATACTTGCTATATCAAATAATTTGAATGAAATATATAGATATGAAATGATAATCTTTGAGGCTAACTCATACTCTTAATAATCTTATAAATGTAATATTAAAAGTGAATTATAAGCACTCTCTGGAATTTAAGCTGCAATTCCAGAGGGTGCTTTTTATAATTCAAAAAAATGGAGGTAAAACTTATGGCAGAGGAAAATAAAAAAAGATTTCCGTTATGGATGTACCCTAAAACACAGCAAAGGGTGCAGGAACTCTATGAAAAAGACAACTGCAAAAGTCAGAGTGAGTTTATTGAAAAGGCTATTCGCTTTTATTGCGGCTATATCTCGGCAGAGGATAGCATGAAGTTTTTGCCAACTGCTATCACCTCGGCCATGTCAGGCATCATCGGGACGTCGGAAAACCGCATTGCCCGCGTGATGTTTAAATTGGCCGTGGAGATGTCCATGATGATGAACATCCTAGCGTCCACAGCGGAGGTGGATGAAAACACACTGCATCGGCTGCGCGGAAAGTGCGTTGCCGACGTGAAGAAATCCATCGGCTCAGTGACCTTCGAGGATGTTACGAAATTCCAAAAGGGTGAATAACCATGCCGAAAATCATCTTCAAATGTCGATACTTAAAAAACTCAGCGGTTCATCTTGAGAATCTTGTGGAGTATGTGGCGACGCGCGACGGCGTGGAGAAAATATCTACCTTCTCCCGCGACAGCTCCGCCACGCAGAAACAGAAAATGCTCATCAAAGATATTCTCGTTCAGTTTCCTGATACCGCGGATGTGTTCGAGTACGAGGACTATCTCAAACATCCAACTACGAAAAATGCTTCGGAATTCATCAGCTCAGCACTGGATCAAAATCTGGATCAACTATCCCATCAGGAGATCTATGTCAATTACATTGCTACTCGTCCCCGTGCTGAGAAGCTAGGAACCCATGGACTGTTTTCCGATGGGGATACGCCGCTGGTGCTGTCAAAGGTGATGGAAGAAGTTGCCCAGCATACCGGAAATGTCTGGACTCCTATCATTTCTCTGCGGCGGGAGGATGCCGCCCGGCTTGGATATGATAATGCCGCCGCATGGATGGCACTCCTGCGCAAGCAGCGGAATATGCTTGCCGAGCAGATGAAAATAGCTCCGGAAAATCTGCGCTGGTATGCTGCATTTCATAACGAAGGCCATCATCCTCACTGCCACATGCTCGTGCACTCGGTGAATCCCCGCGAAGGGTATGTCACTAAGACTGCAATTGATAAAATGCGGGGCAGTCTGGCAAGGGAAATCTTTCAGCAGGATTTGATTCAGATATATGCTGAGCAAACCACTCAAAGAAACGAGCTCGCCGGCAAGAGCCGTGAAGCCTTAAGAGAGATTATAGGCAGGATGAGCGGGAGCGTGTGTGAGAGCGAAACTATTGAGGCACTGCTCATGCATCTGGCAGAACGGTTGAAGCACACCTCAGGAAAGAAGCACTACGGTTATCTAAAAGCGCCACTTAAAGCAATCGTGGATCAGATCGTAGATGAGCTGGCGAAGAATGAGCAGGTGTCGGAAGCCTATGCAAAATGGCATGGGCTTCGGAACGAAGTCCTGCGAACATATACTGACAAGACTCCTGATCCACTGCCGCTCTCGCGGCAGAAAGAATTTAAGAGCATAAAAAATATGGTGATCTCCGAAGCCATGAGCATCAGCAGTCACTATTTTACTTTAGAGGGAGATGAGGAAGCGGAGCAGTTACCCGATGACGGGCAGGAGATGAATACCGAAAACTCTGCGGAACTGTTAACGAAAGCGTCGGTTCCCAATAATTCATTCGCTCAGTATCGCCTCGGAAGACGCTATCTGCTGGGAGACGGTCACCCCAAGGATGTGAAAACGGCTGTTGAATGGCTGACCGCTTCTGCGGAGCAGGGCAACCAGCATGCACAATATGCTCTCGGCAAGCTGTTCCTTATGGGCGAGGATGTCCCTTATGACCGTGAAGCCGCAGTACGCTGGTTCACCTTGTCTGCTGAACAGGGTAACGTTTACGCGCGGTATTTTCTTGACAATATGGACACTTTCAGTAATCCCTTTCTGTTACTTGCAGCGACAAGGCTCCTGCATCACTTAAGCCGGATTTTCAGGGATGAACAGCAAAGACTTTCCGGCGGTCCCGCCATGCAGACGGACAGCAAACTGCGTCGAAAAATCCGTGAGAAAAAGATCGCCCAAGGTCACGCCCAGGACGATCATGAACTCAAGCATACAAACTATTAATACAAAGGAGGGCTTACATGCGGATGCAATATCCAAAACTGCTCCGAAAAAAAGAACCGATTCCCGTAAAAATCAAACCGACATCACCCAAACCATCCGCTCATCGGCGGGTGGCTTTTTTTCGTCGGTGCGGCAAGAGAAAACGCTGACTAAGGGGGTAGTGGAGTATGGAATATATTCACTTTACAGACGAACAAAAACAACGGGCCAATTCAGTGGATTTAGTGGACTTCCTCCAACGGCAGGGTGAACAGCTCGTTCGTTCCGGCCGCGAGTGGCGCTGGAAACGTCATGACAGCGTGACCGTGCGCGGCAGTCAGTGGTTCCGTCATTCCAGGAAAGAAGGCGGCCATGCCATCGACTTTGTCCAGCAGTTCTATGACATGAGCTTTCCCGAAGCCGTTACGCTGCTCCTCGGCGGCGAGTCCGGTGTGGAATGGAACCAGACCTCCAAGAGTGTGCCGCTTACACGCAAATTCTTCGCGCTGCCAGAAGCCAATATGGATATGCGCCGAGTGTTTGCCTATCTTATCAAACAGCGCTTCATAGACAGGGAAGTGCTGACGCACTTCGCCCACGAAAAGCTGATTTATGAGGATAAGAAATATCACAATGCAGTATTTGTGGGCCTGGATGAAAACGGCATTCCCCGTCATGCTCACAAACGCGGAACCTATACTCGGGGAGAGCCATACAAGGGCAACGTGGAAGGCAGTGATCCGAAATACAGCTTTCACCGGTTGGGGGAAAGCGATACACTATACGTTTTTGAGGCGCCTGTGGATATGCTGTCGTTTATCACCCTGAATAAAGATGGCTGGAAGCACCACAGCTATGTCACGCTTGATGGCGTATCGGAACACGCTATGCTCTGCCAGCTGGAGCTGAATCCTCATCTGAAAAGCGTCGTGCTGTGCCTGGACCATGATGAAGCAGGCATTGAGGCTGTCAGCCGCCTGAAAGATATCCTGCACGAAAAGGGCTATAGGGATATTTCAGTAATGCAATCGCAGTACAAGGACTGGAATGAGGATCTGAAAGCCAAAAACGGTGTAAGTCCCATCCCGGCAAGAGAGCATCCGAAGCTGGAGCTTCTGCCAAAGGTTGTTAGGGAGCTACATGATTTGTGCAATGCTCTTTCAGCGCATAAAGACATTGACTTCTTCCTTGCAGAGTGCGCCGAGGCAGTGGAGCCGCTACTAGCCTCCGGCAAAACAGCAGCTCTGAATTCGGAAGCTGTTCGGGAATGTCTGCAGTGCATGGCAGCCAGCTCACTGACATCCATGCAAAGGCAAATGCGCCAGATGGAACAGCCAGTGACAATGGTGCAGCTCATTCAAAAGCTGCAGGACAGCTACCGTCCCCATGAGGATCGTGGCTGGCTTCGCACCAAGGCGGAGCAGCTGCGACAGGACGTTTCCAATATCAGCCGTCAGCTTCAGATGATCGGCATCCGTACACTGGAGGATAAGGAAAAGCTCCTGTCCTCCTATCAGCTCCTTGCGCTGGATTGCATTAAAACCATAATGTTTGTTGAGCAGGAGCTGCCATCGATGTTGCCGGTGCAGGAGCAAGCAGTAAATTTTTCTATGACCATGTAAAGGAGGGATCGAGTTGCAGACATCCCAAATCATAATCCTATCAGCCGCCGGACTGTCTATGTTCGGGGTTATCGGTTTGTTATCGCTTATAGCGCATTACTACACCTTAAACGGGATCAAGTCCAAAACCGTCGGCGACGGCCAGCACGGTACGGCGCGCTGGGCAACGAAGCAGGAGATTAAAAAGACTTATACAGAAATTCCCTACGAGCCGGAGAAGTGGAGAAAGGGTGAAAGCCTTCCGAAAGAGCAGGGTCTGATAGTCGGCTGGAGGAAAGCGTCGCTGTTTGATAATAAAGCTCAGCACGGATATGCGATGGTAGACGATGACGATATCCACTGTCTGATGATCGGCGCGGCAGGCGTCGGCAAGACCGCTAACTTTCTTTATCCTAATCTAGAATATGCCTGCGCCTGCGGAATGAGTTTTGTGACCACCGACACCAAGGGCGATCTCTACCGCAATTATGCCGGGATTGCAAAAGAAAAATATGGATACGATATTGCAGTCATTGACCTGAGAAACCCTACCCGCTCGGACGGAAACAATCTTCTCCATCTGGTCAACCGGTATATGGATGCATATCTCAATAATCCTCAGAATCTTGCATTTAAAGCCAGAGCGGAGAAGTATGCAAAGATTACCGCAAAGACTATCATTAACTCCGGAGGTTTCGATACGGCAATGGCTGGACAAAATGCCTTCTTCTATGACGCGGCGGAAGGACTGCTGACATCCGTGATTCTGCTTATAGCGGAATACTGTGAACCGAAGCAGAGGCACATAGTATCCGTATTCAAGCTCATTCAGGATCTGCTTGCACCCAGCGGCGTCAAGGGCAGGACTTTGTTTCAGCTGCTCCTTGTCCATCTGCCGGATGAGCACAAGACCAAGTGGTTCGCTGGGGCGGCACTCAATACTGCGGAACAAGCAATGCAGAGTGTTCTTTCTACGGCGCTGTCAAGGCTCAATTCGTTTCTGGATTCTGAGCTGGAGCAAATCCTGTGCTTTGACACAGCAATCGATGCGGAGAAGTTTTGTACAGAGAAAAGTGCAATATTCCTGGTAATGCCGGAGGAAGACAACACAAAGTATTTCATTATCAGCCTGATCGTCCAGCAGCTCTACCGTGAAATCCTGTCAGTGGCTGACGAGCATGGAGGAAAGCTCCCCAACCGTGTGATGATGTTTCTCGACGAGATCGGAACCATCCCCAAAATCGAGTCGGCGGAGATGATGTTCTCTGCTTCCCGTTCCCGTCGTGTGTCCATTGTAGCCATCATCCAGAGCTTTGCTCAGCTGGAGAAAAACTATGGCCGCGAAGGCTCTGCCATCATCATTGACAACTGCCAGGATACCGTGTTCGGCGGCTTTGCTCCCAATAGCGAATCAGCGCAGATTTTATCAAAAGCCATGGGAAGCAAGACCGTCATGAGCGGCTCCGTCAGCCGGGGTAAAAACGACCCGTCGCAGAGCCTGCAAATGATCGAGCGTCCGCTGATGACACCGGATGAGCTAAAGTCTATGCCTAAGGGTCATTTTGTTATCACAAAGACGGGCACCTACCCGATGCGTACCAAGCTAAAGCTATTTACGGAATGGGGTATAACCTTCGGCAAGCCTTATGAGATTTCCGAGAAATCGGCCCGGAGGGTGGAGTATGCCGACAGACACAGGGTAGAGGAAGAAATCATCCGCCGGCACTCTGCCAGCGTGGATGTGACGGAGGAAGCTGAAGCTGGTCCATCCGCATCGGGCGGAATACTTCACTCACCGATTCAGGAGCCGGAAGCGCCTGCCAGGACAAAAGCACCTGTTCGGATTGAATAGGAGGTGAAGCTGTGGGTTACTTTTTTTCTCTTTATTCCTCGGAGCTTCCGCATCGTGCCAGGGCTGTCTATATGTACCTTCATGACCGATCAGATAAGGATGGTAAATGCTACCCGGCGATTGGTACCATCGCCAAGGAGTTAAAGCTGTCCCGAAGCACCGTTAAACGTGCTATAGCTGACCTTGAAAAAAGCGGCCGTCTGCGTAAGGAAAAAAGGTGGCGTGAGAACGGCGGCAAGAGCAGCAATCTGTATCATTTAATGCAGAGGGATTTAGGCTGATGGGCTAAAAATGACCTTCCCCGCCGAGGGGAAGGTCTGTCTAATTGTTGGACTATGGAAGGGTTCATGATGAACCGTGAAGGGGAACTTATCACTCTAAGAATATATAACGCCAGAAAAAGAACATGAACAATATCATATACACACCAGTGAATTTTATATATGTAAAACAGGAGTATGTTATGACCACGCAGGATATTGCGAGGCACAAGATGATTTGATGTATAAATACGGCTTTCCAGGTTGATGCAATCAGAGATACGCTTAAAGTCATGAATATTGATGGGCTAAAACAAATCAATCAGGACACTGTAAAAAAAGCAGTCGAGAATAAGGCTTTTGAAAACGGTACCATTGACGGATATATGGTGGCCGCGATCGATGGAACAAAATTCTTTGGGAGCAATAAGAAAAACTGTTCAGAATGCTTGAAAAGCACCAAAGCAGAAAAGATTCATTATTTCCATAGTGGTGCTGTCATGCCCTACGGTAGGTATGGGTCCTAAATGGTTATTGACTTCGAGATGTACAAGCCCGGACAAGATGCTGTTTCAAAAGATGAAGGTGAGCTGAACGTAGCAAAAAGGCAGATTTCAAGCGTCGTGAAGAGTCATAAGAACTTGATTGATGTTGTAGTTTATGATGCTCTCGCCTGTAATTCCATCTGGATTAACCACCGCAAGGATTTGGGCATTGATGCAATTGTCCGAGCAAAAAACAATAATAATAATAGTTTGCGGTTGGCGAAAAAAACTGCTAATAAGGCGGAAGCTGTTGAGGTTTGGAAAGATGAACAAGGATTTGAGAAAGTTCATGTTTACCAGTCAACCTTCACTATGGACAACGTGGAGCAACCGTTGCGGTTTGTGAAATTTGCAATAAAACATAAGAACAAGCTTCGCTCACAGATTATGATCGTAACAACTTGTATGGATATGACACAGAAGACCTTGTTCAAGATAATCAGGGCACGCTGGGATATCGAGAACTCAATTTTCAATAACTTAAAACGTGACTGTGGCTTTGAGCATTGTTTTGTGCATGGCGGGAATGCCATAGAAGCGGTGCTCCCTTTGATCTTTATCATCAGATATCATGAAGTCATTTTTAGTTAGACGTTTGAGAAATCATTTTGCAACTCAACGAGAAGTGGTAAGGCTTTTATTGAAAGGACTATATCTGTTGAAGTATCGTGCTGAATTTGTTTTTAGCAGTGCTTAGAAATCAGGCAATTGAGTAAGAATGTGAAATTCTGGGGTAGGGGGAGGTATATCCATTTTTAAGGCAAATTCGATAAATTAGAGGATAATTCACAAAGTAATTGAAATGTACAATAAAGGGCTGCAAAATTTTTACAGAGGCTAAATTGCTGGCATGAACCCGGAAAATGCGGAGCTTATTGCGGACTTGCAGTTACTGGGAAGCTTTATTAACGAGGAATGTCAAAGCTGCGGCAGCCTTTAACCGAATGGCGTGTCGAGTTTACCCGATTATTTGTTGGACCCGAACACCTTCCCAGTCCGCCCTTTGAATCATGCTACCGGGAAAGGCTTGAAGACGGGAGTTTTGTGTATTTGATGGGAGAAATAACCCTTGCCGTCAAAAATCTATACAGGGAAGTAGGGCTGGAAGTAAATCCTCCCCAAATGCCGTGTCATATCAGTGCAGAATTGGAGGGCATGGCTATTTTTACAAGTATTGAAGCTGAGGCTTGGGAAAAGGATGACAAAGCGGCTCTTTTAAAAATGACGCACTTCGAGCAGCGTTTGTTTGGAGAACATTTAGCGCAATGGCTACCGGATTTCTGTAAGGATGTCAGAACCTACGCTCAGAGTAATTGTTATCAAGCCCTCGCGCTGTTAACTGAGAGTTATGTAAAACTGGAGCAAGCTAGAAACCCCGAATTGTTTAGACAAGCTGAACTTTAGGAGAAGGGGTAGCCTATGCAGATAACATTTGGTTTAATGACGCCAACGGCTTTAATCATTATCTTAGTTATTGCCTTAATCATTTTTGGTCCCGGAAAATTGCCCGAACTCGGAAAAACGTTAGGAAACGGAATTACGGAATTCAAATCAGCCACTACATTAGAACAGGACAAAAAGACTGACGGGGGTGAAAAATCCGAGAAAACTAAGCAGGGTTGAAGCAGAAGGAAATTCCGTTCCAACCCTGCTTATCTCTTTTTTAGCATCTATCTCATGTGCAAAAACATGAGAGCACTCTTCAATTTTGAGAAGCTGGTCGTCAAACTTTCCCAGTTTGGGAAATCGAAAAAACAAATAGAATAGTATTAAAGACATAAAGCCTAAGCACAATTCGGGCTAAGGCTTTTCAAGCTGTCCTATTTTCTCCTAGGAACATTACAGCCAGCATACCAGGACCAGTATGCGCCCCTACTATAGGTCCAGTGTAATTCACGATGACATCTTTTACTTCTATTTTATCAAGAATAATGTTTTTGAGAAACTCTGCTTCTTCCAGACAATCTCCATGACAGATAAAGATTGTTTGGCCCTCAGCATTAATGATGCGGTTTTGCAGCTCTTCAGCTAGAGCTCTAATAGCTTTTCTTCTTCCCTTAACCTTTTTGGAAAAGGTCAGACCACCTTGATTATCGACAAAGAGAACGGGCTTAATTTCCAAGATAGTTCCTAGAACGGCACTTGTACTTGAAATTCTACCTCCTCTTTTTAGGTGAGTCAAGTCATTGACTGTAAACCAGTGATTAACTTTGAGTTTATTTCTTTCTATCCAATCAACGATTTCTTCTTTTGTTTTTCCCTGTTTAAGCATTTCACTAGCATAAAAAACAAGAAGTCCTTGCCCAACCGTAGCGCTTCTTGAGTCAATCACTGATATATCTGCCGTGGGATTGTTTTTCATAATAATATCGCGAGCGATGAGTGCGTTATTATAAGTCTGGCTTAAGGCAGAAGAGAAGGCGATATAGATAATTGAGCTCCCTTTTTCTAAATACGTTCTAAAATATTCTTCAAAGACAAATGGCGTGATCTGTGAGGTATGAGGCATTTCACCCCTACGAATTAACTCATAAAATTCTTTATAACTTATCGATTTACCGAAGTCATCATTATAGCTTTGACCTTTGATAAAATAGGGGAAGGGGACAACACAGATTTCGTTTTCTCTAATAAAGTTTAGAGGAAGATCGCAATTTGAATCAGTCATAATCTTCAACTTCATAAAAATACCCTCCATGGCTACTTTAAACTTTTTATACCTAAATAGGGAATAGAATTAAATTTTCACTTTTGCAATTTAAGAATTAAAAATTCATTTTATTATTCCTTTACTTCAACACCATCGGACAATCGCTCTACCCCGTTAATAATAATACGTTCACCCGCATGCAAACCCTGGACGATAACTGTTGATTCTTCATTTTTAAGACCTGTACGAACGGCGGTTTTCACTGTTTTTCCTTCTTTCACGACCATGACATAATTTTTGTCGTCCTGCCTCAGAAGTGCAGAGTTAGGAATAACTATAACCGATGGATTTTTCACAGTAATTTTAGCTGTAGCCGTCATTCCTGCTTTTAATATTGCTTCCGGATTGTCTATGGCAACTTTTACCGGAAAGAACTGTCCGGTTGGAATGGAGGTTGGACTGATATAAGAGATTTTCCCAGTAAAGGTTCGGTTTGGAATAGAATCTACGCTGACTTCGACAGGGTCTTCCTCCTTGACGTAGTTAATTTGGCTCTCGGAAAGGTTTCCGCTCAAGGCCAGTTGATCGATTGCTACAATCGTACCCAGAGGAATACCGGGGCCAACCGTATCCCCAACAGACACATTCGACGTTACTAAAATTCCATTGATAGGACTCTTGATATCCATTTTGGCAAGATTTAAGTTGATAGCATTGATGGTTGCTTGAGCGGCTTTAAGACCTGCCCCTTGGGCAGTTTCATATTGAGATTTAGCAATATCTCTTTTTAATGTGATTTGTTCCATTTGTTGTTGGGGAATTGCGCCGGATTTGAAGAGCTCCTGAAAACGTTTATAGTCATTTTCCGCGTTTTCATAATTGAGACGGGCTTGTTCGACCTGAGCCTGACTATTGGCAAGCCCTGCTTGAGCTTGATCCAGTTGATTCAACAAGTCTTTTTTATCAAAAGAAATGATGACATCGCCCTTTTTAACAAAGGTTCCTTCCTTAGCCCCGACATTCGTGACGATTCCCGGGAGTTGGGAACTAAGATTGGACTTTTCCTGAACATCCATGATACCAGTTAAGGCTAATTGTCCGCTAAAATCCATTATTTTGACTTCCTCTGTTTTTACGGGTACCGGAGCTTCTACAGGTTTGGTGGTAGGGTTTGTGGAAATTGCGTATCCTGTAATGGAAATGAATACGGCTAAGGCTAAAAGCACCAGGCTTATGATCTTTTTATTAAACGCATTTGGCCTTATATTTAACACCGGCTTCTCCTCCTTTCGTTATTCTGCGATATGGATTTTGGCGGTAACACTCATCCTGGGTAAAAGCCCCAGGTTATTTATTTCCGGAAAACGTATTTTTAACGGAATTCGTTGTGTAACTTTGGTAAAGTTACCGTTGGCAGATTGCATGGGTAAAATATCAAACGTTGAAAGAGTTGCTTTACCAATTTCATCGACCCGTCCCTGAAAGGTTTTTCCGGGTAAAGCATCGACTGTTAAATCCACAAGTTGACCGACTTTTACTTTGCTTATTTCAGTTTCATCAATATTCACATCCACAAAGAGATCGTCCGTATCGGCAATCACGGCGAGAGGTTGCCCCGCTCCGACCAATTGTCCTACCCGTACGGAGGACTTAATAATCTGGCCGGAAATCGGGGCAGTAAGCTCTGCTTTACTAACCATGATGCTGCCCACGGGATTAAGCGCACTGGGGTTTATACCCGCTGAAGTGGCAATGGCATTTGTATCCTGCCACCCAATCGTTGCTCCGGCTTTGACATATTCTCCTTCAGAAACATTCCAGGATGTTATTTTACCCGAGATGGTCGGACTGACATTTGCAGTATAGGCACTGATCCGGGCGTCATCTGTAGTAATATAATGAGACATTTCGAACCAGTAATAGCCTGCGATTCCGCCACCAATCATTAAGACCAGAGTCACTACCACTGCGAGTACAATCTTTTGATTTTTCATGATTCTCCTCCCGCATATCCTTTAAGAGTGTTATATTTTTTGTTCGGCAGTAATGGATTGTTTTTTACGAATTCGATTCAAAAGTGGCTTTTGTACTAAGAAAAAGGCGGGTACTATACCGATTAAGCCCAGGAGTACATTAACGTAGAACGCATCTTGAAACGCTAAAACAGCAGCTTTTTCTTGGGCTATCCTAAACAGGGTTAACAAATTAAACATTTGAGCTTCAGGAGCTTGAAATCCCCAACTCTGAAGTAAAGAAGTTAAAGGTTCCAGAGACTGTGTTGTATAGGACCATGGGGTGGCGGTTGTTGCTAAATTAGCATAGTGCCAAGGCGTTCGCAGCTGAATTATGCTGGTAAGAATTGCTACGCCAACAGCGCTCCCAATTTGACGAACCATATTAAAAAATGCTGACCCTTGGTTCACTAATTCTTTTGGTAAAGAACTATAGGCTAAGGTAACAGAAGGCATAATGCCGAGACCAAGCCCTACTCCAACTATGAATAAGTTCTGTCTAATGGCTGATAAGCTTGTATTGACATCAAGATTAATAAAAAACAGTGTTCCAAGTGACATAATTGCGATCCCCACAACGGTTAAAAAGGTTGCCCCAATCCGAGGAAGGAGAACAGCACTGATTGGAATGAAGATAATGATACCCAAGACTTCCGGCAAGAGCATCATGCCAGTGTCCATTGCACTTAATCCCGTTAGTTGCTGCAAGAACAAAGGCAGGAGAAAGAGGCTGCCAAATAAACTCATAATAATAAAGAATGTAACGACCAGAGAACCGGAATAGATACGGTTTCTAAAAATTCTTAAATCCAAGATGGGATCAGGCGAAAAGGCTTCCACAAGGAAAAATAGAATCAAACTGCTTATGGCAGTAAAAAAGAGAAACACAATATTAAAAGATGTCCAACCTTCGTCAGCACCGTTGCTGAGGGCTAAGAGCAATGTAGAGAAACCCAGTGCAGATAATACAAAACCCCAAAAATCGAATTTTTTAGTTACTGTTTCAAATTCATGTAATAATAAATAAGAAGCGCTGATTGACAATAGACCAATAGGGATGTTAATCCAGAAAATCATCCTCCAGTCAAAAGTATCGACCAAGTATCCTCCGATCATTGGTCCGATAGCAGGAGCAATCAGTAAAGGAATACCCATCAATCCCATGGCTAAGGGGAGTTCTTTTTTAGTAAAGGTTTTCTCAACGATGGACAAAGCCAGAGGCATAATCATCCCCCCGCCAATCGCTTGGATAATCCGAAAGAAAATTAGGGCATTAATATTCCAAGCTAACGCGGATAAGATGGACCCACCCGTAAAAATAAAGAGACTCAAAAGATATATCTTCTTCATTCCTCTTGTATCAGCCCAATAAGCCGTAATCGGTTCAAAAACCCCAATGGTTACCATGTAAGCAGTAATAACATACTGAGAAAGATGTAGATCCGTCCCAAGCTCCAGCATAATATCCGGGATGGCAACGTTAACAATCGTCATATCCAAAAGATCCATGGATAACCCCAAAACAACAGCAATCAGGCTCAGCCATTTTCCCCATTTTGCTTGCATTACCACCACTCTCCCATGAAATTTTTCTTATAGAAAATACAAAAGACCCAAAAAGTAAAAACAAAAGAACCATTATTTTAGAGATTTGACCGTATGAGAATGGCTCCCCACGTTAGACCCGCACCGAATCCTGTTAATAAGTAATAATCCCCGCTTCGTATCCTCTGGTTTTCATAGGCTTCTGCTAAAGCAACGGGAATAGAGGCAGAAGACATATTTCCGTATTTCTCAATATTACAGTAGATTTTTTCGGGTGCTATCTCTAAGCGGTGTGAAACTGACTGCAAAATTCGTTTATTGGCTTGATGAGGGATGATTAAGCTGATTCTGTCGAGATTAATTGATGACTTATCGAGAAGTTCCTGTACAGTTTTTTCAAAGATTTTCACGGCGAACTGAAATACAGCCCTGCCATTCATAGCTATTGTATTTGAATGGGCATCTAATAGATTAGGGGTAAGAGGCAGCCTGGAACCTCCAGCCGGTACTTGCAGTAATTCCCATCCTGTACCATCAGCCCCTAAGGTAGAGTCAATAATTCCATACCCCTGGGGAACTTCTCCGAGGACAATTGCTCCTGCTCCGTCTCCAAATAAGATACTTGTATGGAGGTCTTCATCGTTGGTAATTTTTGAATAGGTATCGGCACCAATCAGTAAGATTTTGTTATAACGTCCCGAAAGCAGATAAGTAGCTGCAATATCCAATCCGTAGATAAAACCACTGCAGGCAGCAGCGATGTCGAAGGCCGCTGCCTTATGAGCTCCGATCGTATTCTGAACCAGACAGGCAGTTGAGGGAAGGAGCATATCGGGTGTAGTCGTTGAGACTATGATTAAGTCTATGTCTGCAGGAGTAAGATTTGCATTATGCAAGGCAGCAAATGCTGCTTTTGCTGCCAGGTCTGAAGTACTTATATCCTTTCTGGCTCTTCTTCATTCTCGGATGCCGGTTCTTTCTTCAATCCAGCTACCATCTTTGTTAAATCGATGGGCAATTTCTTGATTAGTTACTACTAATTCAGGTAAATAGTAGCCATAACCTAAAATTCCTACACTCATTACTAATTAAACAACTCCTTATAGCAAAGTTTGGAATAATGTACTCACTAATTTTGAAGAAATCAACTCAAGAATTTAACTCTAAATATATATCCTATTTGTACAAAAAACTCCTGTAAGGTTACTGTTTTATCGGCAAAAGTAACTAAAAAGGCTTCTAAGGTTGAGGGCCAAGGTACAGTGAGTGGCCACATGTGGCTAAGTATAATGCCTTTTTCTTTGGGGTTAAGATCAAAGCAACGCTCGGCATTTTGGCAAGCAATTCGAGGATGTCGAAAACCGTGCCAACGTGAACCATCAGGGCGGGGCAAATGCCAATCATAAAGGTAAAAATCATGGAGGAGCGCCCCGCGTGTCGCTGAATAGACATCAATTTTAATAACACGATTTAATCTATCCGCCCAGGTATAAGTTAAATGTGCAACATTGAGAGAGTGTTCCAAAATACTGAATGGATGGTGATGAGTAAAGGTTGCCAGTTTTTGAAATTCCGGATGCTCAAGAATATCCTTGGTTAAATCATTAAAATTCAAAGGAATCGTCCTCCTTTCTGGTTATCTATCGTTTTTCATCTGCCGCAATTTGTTAAAAGAATCTTCCTTAAGGTGTTGAAGCGCGGCCTGTTTTTCTTGGATAAAAGATGCCGATTCTGAAAGAGTGTGGCGTATTTTAGGGTAAGTTGAAATAAGCCGCCTAAAAGAGACGCGAGCCGAATGAAGATTAGGCATCTTTAAATGGCCACTCATTTTATTTTCAAATCTAAGGAAAATATCAATTTGATGCAAAAGAATAGTAGAATATACGAGATCAATCACGAAATAAATCGTAAATATTATGGCTAAGAGTATTTTAGAAGCCAGCGGAATTTGTAAAAATACTAATTCAACATGAGGGTGGAGATAATAGTTAAAGACAAGACCCAGACCACCCCAGAGAAGAGAGAACGGTAGGGCAACCCGTCCCTTAAAGTTGAGAGGGGTATCATGATAATCCCATAATTGCAAGTTAAAAAAACGTTCCAACAATGTGTCGGCGAGATACTCAATAACGGTACTAAGGAAAACGAATAAAACAAAAGCCAAGCCCCAAGAAGTATGCGGCCAGATCTCATTCGTTAGGATCACAATTAAAGCAAATGATCCATAAATTGGGAGAAAAGGTCCTTTTAATAACCCGGGATTGACAAAATGATGCTGCGTCAGTGAACGATAACCGGTTTCTAAGATCCAGCCTGCGAATGAATAAAAGGCAAAGACTAATATTAAAAATGTTATGTCACTAAGTAAGCGTGTTGCTATCATTAGTCATTCTCTCCTATATTTTCAATAACAAGACTACACAGACCCCAAAAGACCCAAAAAGTAGATACATAATATGGCTTAGAAAATTAATAGAAGGTCAGTTGCATTTGACGTTGTCTTATATTAGAATAGACCCAAAAGACCCAAAAAACCTCTGCAAAAAATATACATCATCTAAGGGACCATTGTCAAGAAAGAAAAGGAAGAAGAAAGATGAATTTAACGGAACGACGTAAACAATTTCTCCAGCAAATCATACGTTTATATGAAAAGTCGGGACTACCGGTTCACTATGAGACTCTAGCTAATTTACTAGGTGTCAGCAAATGGACCGCTTATGATATGTTAAAAGAATTAGAAAAAAACGATTTTTTAAAAAGAGATTATGTAGTTAATCCCAATGTGCAGGGACGTTCGACTATTGTTTTTTCGCCCACTCCCAAAGCGAATAAACTATTCGGACAGACAAGGGAAGTAACATTTGATGCTGGCATGCTCAATGAAATTAAAAAAAGATACTTAAAATAGTATTTGAACTTCAATCTAAAAATTTGCAACAGTCCTTGGAATTTATGCTGAACAAAATTACTACGACAAAAATTCAGGCAGAATTTTGCATGGATATCTTGGCAATATTAATTTTGTATCTTCATTCATTAGGTAAAGTTCAGAAAGATATAATTACAAATATCTTAATGGCAGCGGACAGCGGTAATATAAAAATTACAATTTTCGTAGGAATGGTCTTGGGCACCGCAATTCAGTCCGTTGCCGAAGAAATTGATCCAAGGATTAGTGATTTAATCGTATCCTTTTTAAAGCACCTCGACCAATTGAGTCAGGACGAAATACAGGTTCTCATTGAATTTCTTCATGAAGCAATGAATTAGATGTAAACAGGTATTATCTAACCATTATAAGAGAAAAATATCCACACGGGAGATTAGCAAACCTGAATTCCAGGAAGTTAAAAGGAAACAAGGGAATTATACTAGGGAGGCTAAAGTATGAAAAGTTTAATACAAAAAGGGATATATATTGGACTTGGTTTGGCTATGATGAGCAAGGAGCAAGTGGAAAAAATCGTAGAAGAACTGGTTGAAAAAGGAGAAGTGCCGGTTTCTGAATCTAAGAACTTGGTAAGTGACATAATCAATAAAGGAGAAAAGCAACAACAAGTATTGGAAACGAAGCTACGAGAGAAAATCAAAGAAATGTGAATAATTCGGGTGCAAATTACCACCCTGTCCGGACTTCCGTTCCAATCGTTCCGGAGTAACGTTCCACCCAATCCGGGCTGGTTTCAATCGCCTATAATGAAATTATGCATCAGATTCTGGTGCAAATTTCATTATGAGGGAGGTCATTTTTATGACCCAGTATCGAGAAATCCTGAGACTTCATAGTCTCGGGATTAATCAAACCGGCATTGCCCAAAGTTGCGGCTGTGCCCGAAAAACGGTTCGTGATGTTCTGAACCGCGCAAAAGGACTGGACATCGCCTGGCCTTTAAAGGCCGAAATGACGGATGCTGAACTAGGAAAGCTTTTCTTCCCTAACAAATCAGTTCCGGAAACCCAGCGCAAGTATCCTAATTTCGAGTACATCGACAAGGAAATGATGCGTAATGGGGTAACTCTTAAACTACTCTGGAATGAGTACTGTGAGGAATGCCGGCAATCCAATGAACTGCCACTTATGTATTCTCAGTTTTGTTTTCATTACCAGAAGCATGCAGAAAAGAAACGGGCAACCATGCATATTCCGCGCAAGCCGGGTGAACAGATTGAAGTAGACTGGGCCGGTGATCCAGCTTACGTTGTGGACCGTGACACAGGAGAAAAAATTCCTGCTTATGTCTTTGCCGGAGTTTTGAATTACAGTCTGTATGCTTATGTGGAAGCATTCTTTGCCAGAGATTTGGAAAGCTGGATTGCTGCTCATGTCCACATGTACCAGTTCTTCGGCGGAGTAACACGTATGCTCATCCCCGACAACTTGAAGACAGGTGTTGAGCATTCCGACTGGTTCACCCCAAAAATCAATAAAACCTATCATGAAATGGCTGAACACTACGATACTGCAGTGCTCCCTGCTCGGGTGAGGGCACCCAAGGATAAACCCGGAGTTGAAGGAACTGTGGGTAATATATCCACTTGGATTACGGCAGCCCTTCGGAACGAGAAGTTCTTTTCGTTAGAAGAACTAAACCGGGAAATAAGACGTCGCCTCGATGCTTTTAACCGTCGCCCTTTTCAAAAGAAAGAAGGCAGCCGTTATAGTGTTTATCTCAAAGATGAGAAGCCATTTCTCGCACCATTACCGTCTGCCCCTTATGAACTTGCACAATGGAAAAAGCTCACTGTGCAGTTCAATTATCATATTTCTGTGGAGAAGATGCAATACTCAGTCCCCCACGAATATATCAAGCAGGAAGTCGATGTGCGCATCACTCGAAGTGTCATTGAAGTGTTTTTTAAGAATAACCGTCTCACTTCCCATAAACGTCTTTATGGGCGCCCTGGTCAATATAGTACCATCGAGGCCCATATGCCAGAGGAGCACCAGAAATATTTACAGTGGAATGGGCAACGTTTTATCGAATGGGCCGAAAAGATCGGCACCAGTACTGCCATTACCATTAAGTCAATCCTTGCCTCCTATAAGATCGAACAACAGGGTTACAAATCGTGTATGGGACTTCTCAAGCTGGCGGACAAATATTCCGTTGATCGACTGGAAGTCGCTTGCCAAAGAGCTTTATCCTATACACCTCATCCCAGCTATAAGAGTGTGAAGAATATCTTGACCACAGGTCAGGATAAGCTTCCACCCAATGAACCCTCTGGAAAACAAAAACAAAATCGGTCAAATCCCGATGCTTACGGGTATACTCGTGGCGCGGACTATTATGGGAGGTAAGGATTATGACCAATGAAGTGACGATCAATAAACTGATTGAAATGCGCTTGTCCGCAATGGCTGATGCTTATCGTAACCAGTTAGCGGATACATCGATGAGTAATATATCCTTTGAAGACCGAATGGGACTTCTTGTGGATATGGAATATACCAGTCGTAAAAACAACCGACTGCATCGGCTGATCAAGAATGCTACCTTCGATCAACCTCAGGGTTGCATCGCCGATATCAATTATCATTCGGGCAGGAAATTAAATAAATCACTTATCGAACGGCTGGCCTCCTGTGAATATATCACAGAAAAGCACAATGTTATCATTTTGGGAGCGACCGGGTCCGGTAAATCCTATCTGGCCTGTGCACTCGGCATGGAAGCTTGCAAACACTATTACACCACGAAGTATATACGGCTTCCCGAGTTACTTTCTGAACTGGCCATTGCCAAAGGAGAGGGTGTGTTCAAAAAAGTCATCAATCAATATGCGAAATATCGGCTTCTCATCATCGACGAATGGCTGCTTGTCAAGCTAACCGAAAACGAAGCTAGGGACTTACTGGAGATCATCCATGCCCGTCATAAAAAAGCATCCACAATATTTTGTTCTCAGTTTGCACCAGCAGGATGGTTTAACAAGATTGAAGAAGCCACTTTGGCTGACGCCATCCTTGACCGGATTGTTCATGATTCCTATACCATAGAGATTCAGTATGTGGATAAGGAACATGACAAATCCATGCGGGAAGTGTATGGAATAAAGAACGTGGGTTAGAACGAATCACTAAGGTTCCGTCACGGAACCATTGGAACATCCGTCCGGAATGGTTGGAACCAACCTTCCGGACAGGGTGGAACTTTCAACCGTAATATTCAGAAATGCTAGTTGAATTGAACATTGCTTCTAAGGACGATCTTGCCCAACTAGAAGAACGTATTAAAAAAATTTGAGACCGGAGAAGAAAGTAAATAGAGAATAAAGGATAAGGAGCCTGTACAATTCGGGCTCCTTATCTCTAGGAAGGGATTTGTGTGATTAGAAAGAGAATACGTCATCTGGGTCGCTATAAAGAAGTTGCTGGAGTTTTAGCTCGTAACGGTTTTGGGTTTATTTTTGTAGAAACAGGTTTATCTGATTTGGTGCCTTTTTCAAGTAGATTTATGCCGAAATTGGAAACTGGAACAGGTGACTTAAAGTCGGTTGGACAGCGAATTCGGAAAGTGATTGAAGAATTAGGTCCAACGTTTATTAAAATGGGACAAATTGCAAGTACGCGTCCTGATGTTGTTCCTACAGGAATAATTGCTGAACTGGAAAAGTTACAAGATAATGTACCGTCATTTCCTTTTAACGAGGTTCGCGAAATTATTCAAGAAGAACTAGGAATTCAGATCGAAAAGATTTTTATTAATTTTGAGGAAATACCATTAGCGGCAGCTTCGATTGGGCAGGTCCATCGTGCTGTATTAATTAGTGGGGAAACGGTAGCTGTTAAAGTTCAACGTCCACATGTTTCAACAATAATTGAAACTGATCTGGAAATTCTTATGGATATAGCGGGCCTTGCTGAGCAACGATTAGATTGGGCAGAAAGGTATCAGATTGCGGAAATTATAGATGAATTTGCCAAATCACTTCGTGCTGAGCTGGATTATACAATAGAAGCAAAGAATGCTGAAAAAATGACTCGCCAATTTTCAAATAATGCCAAGATTAGGATTCCGAAAATCTATGAGGATTACTCTGCGAAAAAAGTACTGACCATGGAATATATTCAAGGTACGAAGTTAAGCCGAACCGAACGATTAATCGAATTAGAATATGACACTTCCGAAATTGCAAAACAGATTGTCGAAGCAATTCTTCAACAAATTCTAATTGATGGCTTTTTTCATGGTGATCCTCATCCAGGTAATATTCTTGTTTTAACAGATCAGGTCATTACTTTTTTAGATTTTGGAATGGTTGGACGGCTGACACCTCAAATGAAATATCATTTTGCATCGTTAGTTATTGGCATGGTCCGAAAAAATACAGATGAGATAATTCGAGTAATCTTAAATATGGGGATTGCCCCCAGTGATATAAACATCTCTCGCTTGCACAGTGATGTCGATGCTTTAAAAGACAAATATCTGGACATTGCCTTAAGTCAAGTTAGCCTGGGTCAGGCGGTTAACGAACTATTTACTGTTGCTTTTAATCATCGAATTAGAATACCATCGGATTTGACTCTTTTGGGAAAATCGCTTCTCACGCTTGAAGGCAGCGTAGAGAAACTTGCACCTGAATTAAGCGTAATGGATATTGCTCGGCCTTTCGGATATAAGTTGTTAAAAGAGCGTTACCGGATTAGTTCAATTACCAAAACAGCTTTTGAAAAACTCAACGAATATGTAGATATTCTTTTGGACTTACCGAAGCTTATTAAGGAAATATCACATGATTTAAAAGACGGTAATATGAGGGTTGAAGTTAGGGTTCCGGAAATCAGTTTGATTTTAAAAAAATTAGATCGAATCAGTAATCAATTATCTTTTAGCATAGTAATGTTGTCTTTCAGTATTTTAATGATGGGTATAATTATCGCGTCGGCTTTAGGGGAACGACTGTTTATTTGGCATTTTTCGGTGGTAGATTTAGGATTTATGCTAGCATCTTTAATGTTCGTTTGGCTACTAGTTTCTATTCTAAGGTCCGGAAGGTTTTAGATAACAGCATAAAATTCATACTTACTTAGTGTATAAAAGATAATCAGGGTAAGGTTAAATAGTCCTTGGTAGAAAACCCTAGGTTACCATCGTTAAGATATATGCTTAAAAGCATCAGTCATTCAAAAGCCCCTCTTACAGTGATACATTGAGAAGGGCTTTCGCGTTATCATTTTTTTATCATCGTTCAACAATAATAAACCGTCCTTGTCATAGGCGACCACGCAGGCACATAGACTTTAGTGTCAGCCATGTCTGTATCCTTCCTCAGAAAGAACGGTTATCTGATCAAGAAATCTGAGCGTGGTGTATAAGCTGTATTAAACGAGTAGCCTCTTGAATTCATGTCTCCCATCTTTATCAGCATGAGGTTAATATCTGTGTTCATCATGGCTGCAATCTGGACAACGTCATAACCTTCACAGGCATACTTATGAACCTCATCATCGGGAAGAAGCAGTGAAGCTGCAAATAAATTGGCTTCGTACTCTGGACGCGTATTCATGGAATAAAGAACGTATTCACGGAAAGGACTGTCATCGGCAAGATTCCGATGATGTGCGTCATGGCCGAGCTCATGGGCGCATACCAAAGTCTGCACCTGTTCCGGCAAGTTACCATTCAAAAAGATGAAGCGGTTGCGCTGAATCACGCGGTAAAGCCCTTTCAGTTTAGTGAAGTCATTGCGGAACAGAACCTCAATGCCCAGCTCGTCTGCTATGGCAAAAGGATCACGCGTTCCGAAGCGCTTGATATATTTTTCAGCTGATTTATAAATATGCGCCTTGTTCAATGAATTCACCCCCTATGCTAATTCTATCACAGCAGCAGTCCAAAAAAACGGACTACTCCTTGTCTGCATTGCGGTACTTTTTCGGCGTGTACTTTTTGTTTTTCTCCTTGGCTATCCAATAAGCGTCGGTGATTGCCCTCATAACGGCATCCAAATCCTCGTCATCCATGTCGCCTCCGGCAAAAAGGCCGCTGACCTCTGTGATGAGCTGCTGAGCGTGCTTCTTTCCACGGTAGCCGTATTTTTCTCCGGCAGCATTTATAAACTCCTCATTCTCGGTTAGAAGATAATTCATCTCAACACCTAAAACTGCAGCAAGCTTCCCGTATACCTCGCGTTTCTTGGGATAGCAATCTCCGTTTTCATAGCTGACCATTGTTCGCAGAGATACTCCGACCGCCTGCGCCAGTTCCGCCTGCGTCATGTCTTTTGCGACGCGGGCATTTTTTATTTTTTCTCCGAATTTCATGTAGACCGCCCTCCTATAATAAGCAGGTAAGTTTCATATTGTATATTGACAAGTGAAAGTAAATTGCATATAATTCAAATATGCAGATAACATGCACATTTATAATAATTCATGTTGCACATAGTGTCAAGAGTTATTTCTTCTGTGAAAACGATTGAACCAACGGATTGCCGGAAAATTACCGTCTGCAAAGCGCATGACGGCTTTAATTACTCTGACAGCTAAATGTAAATAAAGTTAAGGGCAAACCTGTCTAAAGGCAGGGACGCAAAGCCGAGGGTCTAAAGCGTTTGCCGCGCTATGACAGCCTGGCTGCCGATCTTTGCGAATGCCTGCCCTTTTTAAGAGCAGGCGTTTGTATTGATAGAGAAAATAATGCAGGAGGGTACGAGATGGTGAAAAAGATAATGCTCAAATGTCCGAATTGCGGACGCCGAATTGCTGATTACAGCGGAAATGCTGAGGCACTGGCCCTGTTAGCTGAAACGAGTGAGGCTGAAAGTGATGTTGTAAACGTAAAGTGTCATCTATGCAAGTCTCAGGTTTCAATTTTGCTGGACAATAACGAGGTCTATAAGAGTAAGAAGTTCTCAGACCTCAAGCTATAAGGCAGACTGCACAATCAAATAAATGAACTTATGATATTCGATTCCAGCGCTTGACGCTATCCTCCCCTTGTAAAGCGGAGTGATTATAAAGGTGCCGGCCGGGCCTGACGAGTAGCACTATTGCTATGCGTCAGGCCCGGCCGGTTCTGCATTCAGAAGAAGCTGCTCGTTTGGCTCCCCAGAAAGGAGCAAAACCAGTGGCTTTTATTTTATGCAATAACAAAACAGCGGTTCGCTGCCGATCTCCTCCGCTTGTTCTTCATTTCCGGATTTTCAGATTCACGAAATGGAGGACAAGCTTATGAATAGCCATGATAAAAAATATACCCTGCTGGTCAGAGGGACGCGTGTCACAGTGGCCAAGGAGGTCTACAAAGCATATTACCACTGCCGGGACAGAGAGAAATACATGGACAAGCTGGCGGAGGATAACAATATCTCGCTTGAAGGATGCAATGAGAAAGGCATCTCCGTGGAGTACATAATTTCTACTGCAGAGGATTCCATGGAGGATGTAATTGTTCAGCGCGATATGGTTAAAAGGCTTAAACAATGTCTGCTGCAGTTAAATGAAAATGAACGTCAGCTGATTATAGCGCTTTATTACCTCAAAAAAAGTGAGCATCAATTGTCTGCAGAAACTGGTATTCCTCGCATGACCATACACAATCGCAAAAAACGAATATTGAGTCAGCTCAAAAAACTTTTAGAAAAATAAAAGTTTTTTGGTCCAACCCCTCACTTTTTTCCCTAAAGAAGTGAGGGGAATTGTTTATCTCCTGTTGTTCTTTGAAAATATTATATCCGGCAGCATAGATACATGAGCTGTCCAGCCGTGTGAAAAGCGGCAGCGACGTTGACGGGCGCGCCAAGACTGCCTGCGGATGGATTTCATCCGTCGAACCGATGGCATCGAAGGTGACGAGCGGGAACGCCCGGTCATAAAACAGTCCGTGGTGGACTGTTTCGCAATGAAATGGACAGTGATAATGCTACTTCCGCCCAGCCACAGACTCAAGCAATGGGGGCGGCTCGCAGAGATCCTGGGAGAGGTTAAATTCCTATGGCGTTTGCTTAACCGGCAAACCATTTATGCTGCCGCCCTAAGAGCCGTAAGGTTTTTTCGCTTCGGGAAGTAGTGTCGAATAGAAGCGGCAATTCGCAATGAAGAACAAGCAGATTATTTTTGATCTCGGAAACTATGCGGCAGGGCGGTCTTTTTTTCGTCCTGCCGTATCCTTCTGAGATTAAATTCAAAATATCAGGGAGGAAAACGTAATGGAAAAGAAAGTGTTAGCTGAATTGCTAAAGAAGGAGCTAATTATCGGATATGTGTACGGGCTTGACGGAGAGTGTCAGGAATTCTATTTTGAGAAATCCCCGTCCGGCATTGCAAGCTTTATTATGCTGAAAAAAGTGCATGCGGACAAGATGGTTTTAACGGATATGCTGGATAAGCTGGTTCTGGACACCTTTGGCGAATTTATCAACTGCTGTCCGGACCAGAGGCTTCTGCAGGAGATCACGAAAGAGCTGGTACCCATACAGATGGGTGAAAAGGAGCCTGTCAGTATTCCGATTGTGAGCGTTGATGAGGCTCTTGAATTTTTAAGCCATGGAAGCCAGAAGCGAGCATGGATTTACTGCCGGATCGACGCACCGGAGGATACCCACGGTGTCCTGAAAGGCCAGAAGAAGGAGCTTATGGATTACTCAGAACAGATGGGATTTGTTGTTGTCGGCGAATCAGAGGATATAGGAAGCGGGCTGGATTTTGACCATGCCGGTCTTGCGGAGGTCATGAAGGCTGCCGGTGATGGCAGAATGGATGTATTGCTTGTAAAGAAGCTTGACCGCCTAGGGCGGGATACAGCCGAATTGCTGGAGTTTCTGCGGGGACTGGATCAGCTGGGCATTGAGCTCTATTCACCACTGGAGGGTCGAATCCGGCTGAATTATCAAAGCCCTTTCCTTTCTATGCGGTAAACGGAGGTTGCGAGATATGTCAAAGGATCAGTCGGCTAATGAAGTGAAATACAAGGTGGCATTAAAGCTGCTGGATATCATGCTCCGTAACGGCCTTATCTCCCCTGCCGAGTATAAAAAAATCGATGAACTGAACCGTCAAACCTTCACTCCAGAGCTTTCCAAGGTATATGCGTAAAAACACCTGGATATCTCAAAGTTTGTGTGGTATTGTGTGTTGCTAACAGGAGTCAAAAACGAGAGAAAGGAGAGAAAGTCATGGCAAAAAAGATAACAAAAATTGACCCTGTCAAGCAGCAGGTCGTTCGGCAATTACAGCCGAAAAAGCGAGTTTGCGCCTATTGCCGGGTAAGCACCGACTCCCGTGAGCAACAGAATTCCTTCACCGCACAGCTTGAGTATTATACCGCCTTGATTGAAAATCAAGAGGACTGGCAGTTCGCCGGAATCTACGCTGATGAAGCAAGAAGCGGGACAAAACTTCAAAAAAGATATGACTTTTTACGGATGCTGAAGGACTGCGAGGACGGCAAAATTGATATGATCATCACGAAATCCTTGACCCGCTTCGCCAGAAACACGGTAGACAGCATCGAGGCAATCCGCCGCTTGAAGGGGCTTGGTGTCGCCGTCTATTTTGAAAAGGAGCATATCGACAGCCTGTCGGAGAAGAGCGAGCTGATGCTGACCATTTTAAGCTCCTTGGCACAGGGCGAATCCGAAAGCATCTCCACCAACAGCAAATGGGCGGTGATAAAACGCTTTCAGGACGGTACCTTCATCCTTGGTACTCCCGCATACGGCTATACCAAGGATGAAAGCGGCGAGCTGATCATTCAAGAAGGAGAAGCTGCGGTAGTCCGACGCATTTTCCGAGAATACTTAAACGGCAAGGGTACTTATGCAATCGCCAAGGATTTATCGGAGGAAGGGATCTCCACCATACGCTCAGCTGAAAAATGGAACGACGGTGTGATAAAGGAGATATTGTTAAATCCCATTTACACTGGAAATCTGCTTCATCAGAAAACCATGACCACAGAGGTACTGCCCTTTAGGCGACAGAGAAACAAGGGCCAGCTTCCTCAGTACCTAGTAGAGGACAACCATGAACCTATTATCTCACATAAACAGGCGCAGGCGGTCAGGGAAATCTTTGAGTACCGTAGAAAGCAGATGGGGGTGGACGATACGAGCAAATACCAAAGCCGGTATGCCTTCAGCAGTAAAATTCTCTGCGGCGAATGCGGTGGTATGTTCCGGAGGCAAAAAATCTACATCGGCAAGCCCTATGAGAAAACCCAATGGTGCTGTCGTCAGCACATTTTGGACTACATCAAATGCAGCCAAAAGGCAATCCGAGAAGATGACATCCAATGGGCGTTTACCGTGATGTGGAACAAGCTTGTAAGCAATTATGCCGAAATTCTCACTCCCCTGCTGGATACGCTTAAAAAGCTCCGAATGGACGAGCAGCAGGAGCGGGAAATTGGGGAATACAGTAACAGAATCATGGAGCTGACAGAGCAGGGTCATATACTTAGCAGACTGGTATCAAAGGGGTATATTGACCCTGCAGTATTTATAGAGCGGCAAAATGCTCTGACTATAGAGCTTGTCGCTGTGAAAAAGAAGAGGGGCCAGCTTCTGGACAATAACGGCTTCGACATAGAGATCGCCGGAACAGAGCATCTTATGGAACTGATCATAAACAATCCTCATGTTATTGAAGAATACCGTGAGGATTTATTTTTACAGGCTATAGACAAGGTAACCGTACAGAAAAACGGACAAATTACCTTCCAGCTCATCAACAGGCTGGAGCTGTCCGAACCCTGCAGGAAGGAGGCGATAGAGGATGATGCAAAGGCACATGCCCATCGGATATAAGCTGATAGAAGGAAAAATACAGCTTGATGAACCCAAAGCCGCTGTTGTGAAAAAGATATTTGCAGATTATCTATCCGGTACCTCCACCTCTGCTCTTGCCAAGCGGCTGACCGAAATGGGATTTCCGAATGCCAACAGCAAAGCCTCCTGGAACCACGGCTCCATCGGCAAGATACTGGAGAATGTCAAATATCTTGGGGATGAATTCTATCCGCAGATGATTGCCGTCGAGCTGTTCGAGCAGGTGCAGAAACGTCGTAAAGAACGCTGTGATCAGCTGGGGCGAAGTATTCAGCCAAACAGTGCGAACCGCCAATACCCGTTCACCGGAAAGCTCCGGTGCGGAGAATGCGGCGAGGTTTACCGAAAATACATCGAGCACTGCGGTAAAACGTCGGAGAAGTCCTTCTGGAAGTGCAAGAGGTATATTTACAAAAACCGAGTGTGCTGCCGATGCGGTTTCCTCACGGATGAGCAGATTGAAAAAGCCTTCCTTGAGGCAGCCAACCGTATTCTGGCAAGGATACAAATCCTCGACCGGAAGCCTAAGAAGGAGCCGATTCACAATAACACTGAATTTAATAGCTTGGATCAGCGTATTAAGGAGCTGGAAGCAGAAGGGCGGTATTCGTCCAAGGAGCTTCCGGCTCTTATTTTTAAGCGTGCACAAGCTTTCTATAAAACGGCGAAAGTCGATGACGCAGAATATAACAACGAAAAGATGAAGCAGGCGTTTTCAGGCAGACAGTCTCTCACAGAATTTGATGAGGATTTGTTTCGAACAGTGATAAAGCAAATAACCGTCTACGCCGACCATCGGCTGGTGTTTGAATTTATAAACGGATTAACAATGGAAACCGGATATTAAACCAAAGGAAGGAGAAGCCATGATGCAGACAGCGACAGCTAAAAAGAAAAGTATATCCTTCATACCTCCGCAGCCGGAGTATGACAGGAGCATAAAGCCCCAGTTTAAAGCACTTAGGGTGGCAGCATACTGCCGCGTCAGCACCACGCTGGAGCAGCAGGAAACCAGCTATGAAGCTCAGGTTTCCTACTATACCGAAAAAATAAAGAGCAATCCCAACTGGAAGCTTGCCGGAATCTTTGCCGATGACGGCAAAAGCGCAACTAACACCAAAAAGCGCGATGACTTCAATGCCATGATCGAGGACTGTATGGCCGGAAAAATCGACATGGTCATCACCAAGTCAGTCAGCCGCTTCGCCAGAAACACGGTAGACAGCCTCCAGAACATACGCAAGCTCAAGGAAAAGAACGTAGCCGTATTTTTTGAAAAAGAGGGTGTGAATACACTGGATGGTACCGGCGAGCTTTTAATAACCATCCTGAGCAGTCAGGCACAGGAGGAAAGCCGAAACCTCAGTGAGAATACCCGGTGGGGCCTAGTCAGACGATTTGAGAACGGCATCGTCTCGGTCAATCACAATAAGTTTTTAGGCTATACCAAGGACAAGAACAATGAGTTGGTCATCGTACCAGAGGAAGCAGAGCTGGTCAGACGAATTTTTCGGCTTTACCTCGAAGGAAGCAGTATTGTGCAGATCACCAAGATATTAGAGTCGGAAGGTATCACCACCGTCACAGGTCTGGATAAATGGTGCCCCGGCACTATTAATAAAATGCTGAGCAACGAAAAATACATGGGCGATGTCCTCCAGCAGAAAACCTATACCATCGATTTCCTCACCAAAAAACGGGTACTGAACAAAGGCATCGTCCCCCAGTATTACATAGAGGATGACCATGAAGCTATTATCCCCAAGGAGCTTTATTATCAGGTGCAGGAGGAAAAAGCGAGGCGGGCAAGCCTCCATAAACCCTCAGTCGCCAGAAAGGAAAAGAAGGAGAAAAGCAAATACAGCTCCAAATTCGCCTTAACCGATATTATGGTCTGCAAGGAATGCGGTCAGCCATATCGCAGGCAGATATGGTCTAAATACGGACAGAAAACTGCTGTGTGGCGATGTGATAACCGCCTGAAGAACGGGACAAAGAACTGTAAGCACTCGCCTACATTTAAAGAGGATGTCCTGCATGAAGCAATAATGACTGCTATAAACAGTGTTGTGGAGAATCGCGGCGAGTTTGTCGGTGCCTTCCGAGAAAATGTAATCCGGGTTATCGGTAACTACTCTACCAAAAATGTACCTACCGAATATGACGGGCAGATTGAAAAGCTGCAGGCTGAGATGCTGGCCTTGATAGAGGAAAACGCTAAACAGGGTTCTATAACAGAGGATTTTGACGAGCAGTATCATAGGATCGCGGAGCGGATCAACGATCTGAAGCAGAAAAAGCTGGAGCTGGTGCGGGAGCAGAAAATGGCGGCGAATTTTCAGCAAAGAGTTGAGGACATGGATGCCTGCCTAAAGAAAACTACCTGCGAGGTCGGGGAATTTGACAATGACTTGGTAAGGAGGCTCCTGCAAAGCATCAAGGCCGTCAAGGACGACCTAATTGAGATCCAATTCAAATCCGGAATCGTGATGAATCAGCGGGTTTCATACTTTGATTAACACAAGGCAGGGACGGCTGTGATCCGGCTGTTCCTGCCAGAAGACAGAAGCTGGCAAGATGAAAATTCTCAGTAAGCTGAGGATTTTAGTCTTGGCGAAAGATCATAATTATGTGCTTGTTATTGTTCGCCAAATGGTATATAATATTTCCATGTTTATACTTTGAGGAGGAATTTACATCGTGGAATATATGTCCGTAATTGAAGCGGCGGAAAAATGGAAGATAACAAGACGTCGCATACAAGTCCTTTGCAATCAAGGACGTATAAATGGTGCTCAAAAAGTAGGAACCGTTTGGATTATACCATCAGATGCGGAAAAACCCAAAGATGCCAGATTCAAAGATAAAAAATAATAATGAGATGAGAGGAGATTAGGCATGAGTGTTCTAAAAATAAAATCGCTAGTAGAAAGATTTAGTAAAAACCTTCAATACTACAAGAACAGTTCAAATGCTTACAATGAACATTCATGTAGAGTCGAATATATAGACCCTTTATTAAAAATATTGGGATGGGATGTTGCTAATGAAAAAGGCTTACCTCCACAATACAGAGAAGTAATAGCGGAAAATTATTCGAATGAAACAGATAGACCTGATTATTCGCTTACCCTTAAGGGCGTTACAAAACTATTTGTTGAAGCGAAAAAGCCTGCGGTTGAAATTTCTACAGCGACAGAACCAGCTTTTCAAACAAGAAAATATGGCTGGAATGCTAAGCATAAAATAGCTGTACTTACTAACTTTGAATATCTGGTAATTTATGATACAACATGTATTCCAAAGGATACTGATGAGACGGCTGTTGCGCGATACCGCAAGTATCATTACACAGAATATGTGGAAAAGATAAACGAGATCATGCAGTTGATTTCAAGGGATTCAGTATATGATGGAACATTTGATGAGTTCATGAAAGAACATTTCCCTGTTTCAGGCAGACAGACTGAGCAAATTGATGAACTTTTTTTAAAACAAATCAATGAATGGAGGATAGGCCTTAGTAATTATTTGTATGGGCAAACTAATACATATTTCGAATTACATGATGAGCCATCAAAAAATACTGAACATTTACTGGTAGCAGAAACAAGTTACAAAATTAAGAAAATACCATTAAAGTACAACTCTATTGAAGTATTAAATGATGTAGTTCAACAATTCATTAATCAGATTGTTTTTTTAAGAATCTGTGAGGATAGAAATTTACCGCTTTATCACAAGTTAAAGGAAACAATAGCTGATCAAGATCTAATGAAAAAGAATCTTGCTGAGTTGTTTCATGCTGCCGATAAACGATATAATTCCGGTTTGTTTGAAGGCGAATATATTATTTTTGATTTAGATAACCAAATAATTATGGATATGATTGAAGGACTATACTATCCTCAAAGTCCATATTTATTTAACATAATTGAACCAAATATGCTTGGTAAGATTTATGAAGCATTTTTGACTGAAAAGCTTATTCTTTCAGATGATGGAAAGATAGTTCTTGCCAAAAAGAAGGACTGTGTGAATCGTTCAGTGGTTACTACACCAACTGAAATTGTAAAATACATGGTTTCGAAAGCAATGAATGAGCTTTGTTTTAGTAAAACTCCAGAGCAATTATTGGATCTAAGGATTGCAGATATTGCTTGCGGCTCAGGTATATTTTTGGAAGAAGTATATGATTATCTAGTCCACTATTGCGTTGAATGGTATCTAGTAAATAGCCCTGAGCATTTGATTGAATTAAGCAATGGGAGAAAGAAGTTACCTCTTGAAGATAAGAAAGCCATTTTATGTTCCTGCATTTTTGGCATAGATATCGATATACATGCAGTCGAAGTGGCTAAATTCTCATTGCTGTTAAAATTAATTGAAGATGAAACTGCTCCGTCTGTAGTTAATTCTACCCCTATATTACCGAACCTAAGGAAAAATATTTTTTACGGTAATTCCTTAATAGATAGTGCTCGTTTACAGGGTAAAGGCATAGACAATGCAGTTCGGATAGAAATTGTTCCGTTTGATTGGGAACATATTAATAAAGGGAATCCATTTGACTTAGTCATTGGTAATCCACCGTATGTAAGTACAGAAGATATGCATGGTTTGTTACCCTCTATAGAAGTTTCGACATATAAAAATACCTATAGCTCAGCGTATAAGCAATTTGATAAATATTTTATGTTTATTGAACGGGCAATCGAAAAGATTAAAGAAAATGGTATGGTATGTTATATCGTTCCGAATAAATTCTTTAAAATTGGTTCAGGTAAAAATTTACGAAAATTGCTTGCTTCAAATAGCTATTTAATGAGTTTAGACGACTTTGGAGATGCTCAATTATTTGAAGATAAGACCATTTATAGTTCTATTTTACTTATTCGTAAACGTAAAAATAATGAATTTGTTTATACTAAAGTCAATTCTACAGCTTCATTATGGGCGGGAACGGAAACAAACTCTATAATTATTAACAATAATACTTTAAGTGAGCTACCTTGGAGATTGTCAACTGATATTGAATTCATGCAATTGCTCAAAAAGCTTGATGAAGTGTCTGTTCCAATCACACAGTATGCAGATATTTACAACGGTATACAGACCAGTGCGGAAAGGCCTATCCCTGTATACTGGTTTGCTCATGACGAGATAGTAAATGAAACAGAAGAATATTTCACTATTTCAAGAAACAATAAAAATTACAATATCAATAAGAAAATTTTAAAACCCTATTTTAAGCCTTCAAAGAAGAGTGAAAAAGGGTTGAATTCTTATAGCCCCATCTTGACTGACAAGTGGATTATATTCCCTTATGACGAAGATGGAAAGTTAATTAACATACAAACTATGCAATCCGAGTACGCAGCCACATACGAATATTTAATGTCCTACTTTAATCGGCTGTTGCCAAAGAGTGTATCTCCAAAAGGTTTCAGGGATGTACAAAACGCTACAGAAGACACATGGTATCAATATGGTCGCACCCAGCATTTGACATCATTTATTAATACCCCGAAACTAATTGTTGGTGTATTGAGCAAAGAACCTATGTATGCTTTTGACAATAATGATATGTTGATTGCCTCTGGGGGAACGGCTGGATACTGTGCTGTAAGTTTAAAGGAAGACAGTCCATATAGCCTTGAGTACATACAAGCATGGCTTACCCATCCTTATACTGAAAAGTTACTTGAGATTATCGGCAGTGACTTTGAAAACGGATTTACAGCGAGGGGTACCTTTGTATTGCAAACACTGCCTTTTGTTGAGTTGGATATGAATATAGCTCATGAAAAAGCTGTTCATGACAAAATAGTTACTTTGACACAAAGAGTATATTCCATTAATGACTCATTAATAGATCGTCCGAATAAAGGGGCTGCCAGTGTTCTGATTAGAGAAAAGAACAGATTGATTAAAGAGATAGAAAGCATTGTAACTCGAATTTATAGACTTGAGTTCAATAGGTGAATTTATGAGACTGAAGAAAGATAATACAGATCAAAAATTAAGAGGAGCTTATTATACGCCAATGCAGCTTGCAAGTGCAATGGTGGGTATTTTTGCTGCAGATAAGACTATAAAGACTATTTTAGAACCTAGCTGTGGTGATGGTGTTTTTATTGATGCTGCTATTGAAGCTGACTTAATTAATAATATAGATTTATTTAGAGCAATCGAGATTGAAACAAGCGAGGTTGATTTATTAAAAAACCGTTTTGCAAAATATAAAAATATTGACATACAGTGCAAGGATTTTTTCGATTTTTACAATGAATCATACAAGACAACGAAATATGATTTGATTTTAGGTAATCCGCCATATATTAGATATCAATATTTAACTGAATCGCAAAGAGAAATTCAATCAAAAATATTGATCACTCATGGAATGAAGTCAAATAAATTAATTAATGCCTGGGTGGGGTTTTTGGTTGCCTGTGTGCAAATGCTAAGTGAAAATGGGAAAATTGCATTTGTGATTCCTGCAGAAATTTTGCAGGTTGCTTATGCAGAGGACTTGAGACTATATTTGTCCAACCATTTTTCAAAAATAACATTGATTACATTTGAAAAATTGGTCTTCCCTGACATAGAGCAGGAAGTACTGGTCTTTGTTGGCGAAAAGGGTAACGAAGAAAAAGGTATTCGTATATTTGAAATGAGCGATTTAGATGATTTTAGTGCTATTGATCTTGCCGCGAATGGGTACCAGAAAATGCAGCATGTAAAAGAAAAATGGACAAAGTATTTTACAACGAGCCAAGAAATTGAATTAATCCAGAAAATAAAAAAGGATAGTCGCTTTCAAAAATTTTCAGACTGCGGAATTATTAATGTTGGGATAACAACAGGAAATAATGATTATTTCTCGATTGATAGTAAAAAAGCGAAAGAATATGACCTCTCCCCTGTTTTGCTTCCGTTAATTGGACGTAGTGCTCATGCACATGGAATATACTTCACGAAAGAAGATTGGATGAAAAATGTTGGAAATGGCAAAAAGGCACAACTAATCAATTTCCCAGATATGCCTTACGAAAATTATTCTGATAAGCATAAAGAGTATATTCAAAAAGGCGAACAGGAAGGGCAAAACAAAGGCTATAAATGCTCGATACGTGATAGGTGGTATATTGTTCCTTCTGTATGGGTTCCGGATGCTTTTTTCTTAAGAAGGAATAACTTGTACCCAAAATTTGTTTTAAATCAATGTGAGGCGGTTTCTACTGATACTATGCACAGGGTAAAGTTTAATGATAGCGTTGATCCTGAGACCCTATTGCTCTCGTACTACAATAGTATTTCGTTTGCTTTTACTGAAATTTGCGGACGAAGCTACGGGGGTGGTGTACTTGAAATATTACCTGGTGAGGTTGGAAATATTATGCTACCTAAACTTGATAAGATTGATGATGAAAAGAAATATCCTCTGCTTCAAAAAATTGATAGTACCGTACGTAATAATGAGGATATAGAGATTGCATTAGATATTGTGGATGAAGAAATTTTAGTTAAACAGTTAGGTATTGAATTAAGTGTTTGTAAGCAGTTTAGAGCAATATGGAAAAAACTCCAAAAGCGAAGATTAGGTAGAGGGTAAGTTGCGATATACAGTCCTGCGTTTTTAAGTTTAATAATTGAAATCAGGGGGAAAAGATATGAAATTAACTAATGCGAAAATACGCAATTATCGATTGTTAGAAAATTGTGCTATTCGGATTGATGAAGAAACCACAATTTTAGTAGGAAAAAACAATTCCGGTAAAACATCGTTTTCATATCTTTTTGAAACTTTTTTGAAGAATACCAAAGAGTTTACATTTAATGATTTTTCGATTGCTTGTCAAGAAAAATTTATAAGTGCATATAATGAATATTTATCTGTAAAGGATAAAGAAGACTTACTGGAAGATTATTTCACAAATATTGATGACAAGCTGCCTGCAATTGAACTGGAGCTAGATATTGAATATGGAAAAGACGATAATTGGAGCAATATCAGACCTCTTTTAACTACATTAGATAATAATAATATCTTACATATTCTGTTTGCATTTAAAATTAAAGAGCCAAAAAAATTCTTTGATTCATTGACTAATACAATTTCAAAGTTATCTACTAAAAAGCAAAATAAAAAACAATGTATTTTGGGAGAAATATCAAAAACGATTAATGATTTTTATGGTTGTGTTATAAAACCAATTTACCAAGATATATATACAGATGAGGTAAAGTATACAGACATTCAAAAAATAATAAGTAGTTACTTTATAGCAGCACAAAGGCAGGTTGAAGACAGTAATTCAAAAACAAATTCTAAATTAGCACCAGTTTTTCAGCGTGAATATAAAAACTGTGAAAAGTCAAAAGAAAATGAGACATTACCTGAATTAGAAAAATTACGCGATACTATGGAGAAAGCTAATGGTGATATAGATACAAAATTAGCATCATTCTTTAGGGATTTTACAGCTTCATTTTCTACTTTTGGATATCCTAATGTGGAAGGTTCAGATCTTATATTAAAATCAAATGTAACTCTAACAAATTTATTTAGTGGAATACAATTATTTTACAAAGATCAGGAACACTTACTTCCAGAAAGATATAATGGATTAGGATATAGCAATTTAATCTATATCATATCCGAAATGCTTTGTTTTAGGTCGCAAATTAAAGAACTTAATTCTGATTTAAATCTAATATTCATAGAAGAACCTGAAGCTCATATGCACCCACAGCTACAGAAGACCTTTATTACAAAGTTAAGTGAGTTTATGGAACAAAATGGAATAAATGTTCAGATTGTTATATCCACGCATTCTCCTCATATAGTTTCAAATGCAAAATTTGAAAATATTAGGTATTTCAATAGAAATGAGTATTCTGTAACTGTAAAGGATTTATTGGAATTTGAAATCGATACTAAAAAGAAAGTAACTCATGATGAACCTTTTGATGACGGCACAATTGAGTTTCTAAAGCAATATATTACACTTGTAAAATGTGATATGTTTTTCGCAGATAAAATCATTTTAGTTGAAGGTTTATGTGAACGTCTTTTAATGCCATTGTTTCTTATAAAAATAGATAATCTAATAAAGTCGCAGCCTGAGTACCAGAAACTGCGTGTACTTTCTGAGCAATATATTGCAATAATAGAAATTGGTGGAGCTTATATGTATAAGTTCAAGGAGTTCCTTGAGTTTTTGGGGATAAAAACTCTTATTATTACAGATGTGGATAGTTGTCTATCTGAGCAAGAAATGGACAAGGATGGTAATCTTGTTTTTTTGAAAGATGGTAAAACACCTAAAATGACTCGTGATAAAAAGAAAGAAATCAAATCAGATTATATATCACAGTTGGTAACCTCAAATCAGACCTTAATAAAATGGCAACCTGGGAAGAAAAAGATTAAAGAGCTGATTTTCAATAAGTTTAATCAGAATAGTAAGCAATTAGTTAATGTGTCGTTTCAAAGAAATATATACGACACAAAAGCAAATATCAAATGCGGGCGCTCCTTTGAAGAAGCATTTATTATTGATAATTGGCTGTATATGTTTAACATGAAAGACCGGTTAGAAAGTGTCAAAAGTAATATTAGTGATTATAAGGACGCAGATGAGATCCTAAATAATTCTTATAATATATACGAATATATTGATACAAATAATAAAAAATCTGATTTTACATTTGACTTAATGTATGTCTCATCGAAGGGCTGGTCTGTTCCGACTTATATTAAGGAGGGATTGATATGGCTAGCAAAGTAGAACATCTTATCATGAGGTGTATTGACAATAATGAAAGCTTTATTGTTGAGGCTGGTGCCGGAAGCGGCAAAACTTGGAGCTTGGTACAAGCCCTGTTTTATATTCTACAAGTTAAAGGAAATCAATTAAAAGTAGCAAACAGAAAAATAGCATGTATTACATATACGAATGTTGCTAAAGAAGAAATTATTGATAGAATTCAAGCAAATGAGTTGATAGATGTTAAAACTATTCATGATTTCTTGTGGAATATAATAAAGCCTTTTCAAAGAGAATTAAAGCTTGAATTGATAGAAATTTTAAAAACACAATATACTAAAAACACAGATATCTTAAGGACCTCAAAAACAACAACAAAGAAATATGCTGAAGCTAAAGAAAAAGCTGATAAATACAAACTGACATTAGACGAATTAGATAAATTCAAAGGAAAAATCGAATACAAAGATTACTATGATCGTAAAAAAGGAATTGTCTCTCACGACGATATTCTTAAATTGGCAACTGCACTGCTAGGAAAGTATAATAAAATTTATAAAATAATTCAGGATACATACCCTATTATTTTCATTGATGAATATCAGGATACCAATCAAGAAATTGCAGAGGTATTATTAAATAACGTCAAGAACAACTCTTCGATTTTGTTCGGGTTGTTTGGTGACTATAATCAGCAGATTTATGTAAAAACAATTGGCAAAGTAGATGATACCAAATTCAGTTTAAAAAAGATTCCCAAAGACGAAAATTATAGGTGCTCTTTGGAGGTAATTAGTCTACTGAACAAATTGCGAAGTGATATAGAACAACGGCAATCAGGTGAGGAAAAGCATGGAAGATGTGTTTGCTATTATGTAAATGACACCGAATTAGATACTGAGGAATTTATTTCAAGTAAAATATATCGTGAATTAAACATAACAGAAGAGATGGAGATTAAACGACTTTATTTAGTAACCAAATCCATTGCTAAAAGAAATGGCTATCTTGGACTTCACGATTTATATGACGAAGAAAACAAGGACGTAACTAACCGCAGGGCAAAGAATAAAGATGAATTACTCAAGAATAAAGATAATAGAGATTGTCCATTCGCTAATTTTCTATTTGAAATAGAAGAATTGATTGAGCTATATCAAAACAACAAGATACAGAGATTATTAGCAAAAACATCTTATGAGCTAATATGTATGGAAGACAAAACAAAATTGGATAACCTGATGCAGAAACTTATTAAACTGGCAAGTAAAAGTAGCATACAGGAGATCTTTGAGTTTGTTTGGAATAATAATTTATTGAAAAAGCCAAGTAAAATCAAGTATATCTACGATAATAAAGAACTGCATGATGATTTTATTATTGCTTTGATGAAAATGGAATACAAGCAATTTCAAAATTTATATTATACCGTAAAAAAGACATCGCCTTTCTCTACCGATCATGGTACTAAGGGTGCTGAATTTGATAATGTTGTTTGTTTTGTTGATGATAACGATTGGAAGACAAGCTATAATTTCAGTAATTATTTTGATGGAACCGATGCCGGCACACCTAGATTTGATAAGACAAAAAATATGTTGTACGTAATTTGTTCAAGGGCTAGGTATAATTTGGCTATTGTGTTTTTATCAAAATTAAGTGATAACTCACAAAAAAAGGTCGAGCTGCTATTTGGAGAGAGAAATTATTTTCCTGAAAAATGATGGTATCTAAGCACATTATACTGATTAACAATAATCAGAGGGAATATTTGGATCACAAGTGGTAATGGCATAGAGAAACCGGACAGCTTCTTGAGATGCTAACAGGGATTAAAGTAATGCTTATTGAAATCAGGATATAAAAACTTCCATAACATTATCTATTATTTGCTTTTCTAAGATTTATATAAGCAAGGTAAGCTTAAAAACATCCTGCCGCCAAGGCCCCATCAGGCTCAAGCGGCATCTTTTTTGTACACTCAAGGCACGTTGAAACGATAACTCGGATAAATCGTGCTTAAAGCCGCTTGTAGCAAGGGTTTCAGGCACTTTGATTAACGACCTAAAAAAAGAAAAAACCACTGATAAAAAATAGATTTTAAACTAAATTTTAATAAAATTGAGGCGGTTTCATTCAAAAAAGGATGAAGCCGCTTATTATTTCCACAGTATTTCCCAGACCTCAAAATGAGAAAAAATAAGGAGGTAAAAAAAACAATGAACCCTGAATGATTTCTTTAATGAGTCTATATAAAGCTCAGATCGCGAGGTTCTCACGGCTGGTACAGTATCAAATGACCACTTGCCAATATATCTTTAGAAATAAAGAAGAAAGGAATATGAAAATGGACAATAATGAATTACAAACCGTATATATTGAAAAGCTCAACAAGGATATTCTGCCAAAGCTTGATTTTAAAAAGCTTCATGAATCCTATAATAGTTCAGATAAGCAATACGCAAAAGAGGTGTTGAAAAGTCTACACGATGCCTTTATACAGGTATATCAAACGGATTATTTAACAGATAGAGAATTTGAATTTGTACTTGTGCCTGCCGTTATTAAAGCACAGAAGACAGGAGATGTCTCAATCGGTATCGTTACATTGGATATCGGATCCTCCAGTGAACATTGGGGCACAATTTTCTTTACAGACAAAGGGCTGATTGATGATCAGAATGAAAGCTTTACGAAAGCAGAAAGAGAATATATAGATACGAACTTTATACCATATGATTACTGGTATACCATAGACATTGAGCGGGATCACCATGTGGACTTTGAAAATGTCCCCGAGGAAATTTGCGAAATGCTGAATTACTGCAGACCTAGCGAAAATGATCTGCAGATGAACGGACCGGAAATTTAATGATACCATTCCACGATACTTAAATTTAATTAGAGTAAGTTTAGGGCTGTATTTTATGAAATGAGATACAGCCTTTTTAATTTTTCCGAAAAACTTTAGGAGGATTCAAATATGGACAGCAACAGATTTTTTGCCGAGGTCACCCGCAGAGCTGCACAGCAGGGAATAAAAGTTCCGGACTTCCTGCAAGGAAAAGGAAATCTCCACAACGACTGAACTGATTCAAGAAACCCTTGTGGCATCCATGCAGGATGGCATGCAGCCGGGTGAAATAAACATGGGAGGTATATAAAATTGAAAACCGTTTACGCCTTTATCCAGCATCAGAGGAACAGCCTGGCGGTAGATTTCCCCCTAAATATTCATGATATGCCTGACCATCTCGGGAGCATTGGAATCCGGCTTCCTGCCAGCAAGGTGACCGTGGACAACACAGAAAATGTGTCTGTTAGACTAACCGGGCTAAATGAAGTCGGTAAGGCCATTGTCGGCAAGGTAGCCGGTAGCGACAGTCTTGAGGATATCAACGCACTCTGCCAAGCAATAGAACGAACTTGCTTATATGGCTATGACGATATGGCAGAACGCCTAGCAGCCAGCGATGCGGGATGTGCAAGAGAGCTGATGGCTGTGGTTGAGCAATTCACTCAGGCACAACAATCACAAACGATGGGAGAATGTCAATGCTGAAAGCTTTGATCGCAGGCATTAGTTAGGGAGGGAAAGCAATGGATTACCCATATTTAATTGGCTATGTCTATTCGGAGGAAGGAAGAAGCGAACATTTTTTGAAAGCTACTCCGACAAACATTGCCTCTTTCATTGTAAAAAATTCGCCGCTAGATGTCATTCAAATTACTACCCCGCTGGATACTGCCTTCATATCCACCAGAGCAGGATTTATCGACTATTGCGCCGATCAGGAATTTCTAAGGAATGAGTTGCTTCCCGTGCTGATTCCAATGCAGATGGGCGACACAGAACCCCCAGAAGTAGAGTTGGTTCCTGAAAATGAAATGAATTCGATGGATGAGGAAGGATTGGATTCCCTCGAATTTTAAATTTGCAGGAAGCTCTTACTTAAAACAGTATAGTAGTAAAAAGCGGTTGCATTTTCAAAAGATGCAGCCGCTTTTTTTATTTCTCCAACTCTATTAAGGAAAGGATTGGTACAAGATGATTATTGCCGAACTCAAAAACGGTGTATATCGCGATAACTATAGCATCGACATCACCTTCCCCGTTGATGAGGAAAGCATGATGGAACAGCTCAGTGTGATAAACATCAGCGACAGCAACATAGCAGATTGTCATGTTGCGAAGATAAGCGGAGATATACCTGCTCTTTGCGTACTTGAAAACAACCGCATCAATGTGGATGAGATGAACTATCTCGCGAGACGGATAGACAGCTTTGACTACTATGAGCTTGCCAAGTTTCAAGGAGCTATTGCAAGAGAGGGTATCTGCACCATGAAAGACCTCATCAACCTAACCTTCAACCTTCACAATTATACGGTCGTCACTGATTTCTTGAACCTGAAAAACATCGGAAGTAATCATTACCTTGATAAGAACATCGGATGCCCTGCAAGTGAAATGGAACGGCTCGACTTTGAAACAATGGGCAGAAATCTTTTAAGCAGCGGTGATGGTAAGGTAACACCTTATGGTGTAGTATTTTGCAACAGCCTTCCCATGGAAGAAGTATACAATGGAAAAATGTTTCCCGATTATGATTACACCAGTGACTATGTATTGAAGCTGGAGATGATGAGAAAGGGTTCCCAATCAACAAGCCCGGAAAAGGTATGGCTGTATCTTCCCACATCAAAAGCCTGTATTTTGAAAGCGCTCCTCCATCTCGGCGCAGACACATATAACGACTTGGCCTTTCAATGTGTAGACAGCATGAGCTTGTCGGAGAGCTTTATGGATCATCTTTCCCTGATGGACAACATTGGTGAAATCAATGAATTGAGTAAAATCATCCATGAGCTTGATCCGGAGGAAATCAAGAAACTGGAGGCGGTCATTGATTATACGCAAGCCAAAACCACTGATGAAATGATAGAACTTGCAAAAAACCTTGACAGTTTCGTTTTTATTGAAGGTATCTCAAATGTTGAGCAATACGGAAGGCACATGATTATAGAGTCCGGCCATTTTGAATATGACAGCGAGCTGGAAAGCTACATCGACTTTGAAAAGTACGGTCAGGATCGCCTCAAACATGAGCAGGGGTGCTTCACCTCATACGGATATATCTGCCGTACTGATTCAATGGAAGAAGTCTGTGAACTGTATGAACAGCAGGAAGAAAACACCCAAAGGATGGGAGGGATGTAAATGCTGAAAGTCTTTTTAACAAGAGTAGAGAAAGAAAATGGTGTATGGCTCTCGTTGCCCACTACTCCTGCAGACATAGGGGTAGCTTATGTAACACTGGATAATATCAATGGCACTGAGAACCTTGATACACGCCTCACCGGGGTGGAATCTTCTATCCGGAATCTACGGCAATACTTAATAGGAAAAAGTACCGATGACCCCAATACCATAAAAGAGCTTGACTTCATCGCTCGGCGTATAGATGGCTTTACTGAAACGGAAGCAGTCCTTTTCTCCGGCGCTCTTGATATTGAATCCATCAACACACTGGCAGACATCATCAACTTGACCTACAGTTTGGAAGGATACGAGTTGTACCCCGATGTCACCACTGCCAAAGAGCTTGGGCAATATCTGGTGGAAAGCGGTGAGGTGCAAATCCATGAAAGCGCCCTGCCATATGTGGATTATGAAAGGGTCGCAACAGAATATGAGGCAAAAAACTCCGGCACCTATACCTCAGCAGGATATGTGGCAAAGACCGGCGGCAGCATGGAGCGCATCTATGATGGGATCACGCTGCCCGATGTGAATGCCGATAAGGATTATATTTTCAAGCTCAAGCTCATATCTCAGTACAGCTTTGATAGGTTGGAAGACCCCTACACCCTCAAACTGCCAACATCGGATATTGCATTGCGTCAGGCAAGAGATCAGCTGCGGGTAAAACATTTTGACGAGTGTGAAATTGCGGATTTTGACCGTCCAATCGCAAACCTATCAGACAGGCTTCATATGGATGGGGACATCTATTCTCTCAACAAGCTGGCGCAGAAAATTAAAGACATGCTGCCAAACGAGGGAATGATCACAAAGCTTCTCGCTGCCCTTGAAGCAGAAATGCCGGAGGATTTGTGCAATACACTGGATATCGCAGAAGACCTCGATAGGTATGAACTTATCCCTGCCTCTGTTATCAATGCAACGGACTACGCTCACCATGTGCTCTTTGAGTCCGGCAGATATGATATATTCGTTGACGATGAGATTAATAGCTTTGTCGACTACGAGAAATATGGCAATTACAAAATGATAGAAGATGGTGTAAAGCAGACTGCATTTGGAATGATCCGAAGAATTGATGAGCCGTTCCAAGAACAGGAGCAAGGCTTCACACAAAAGATGGGAGGTATGTAAATGAGTAAAATATTTTCACTGGTAGAACTTGAAGCAAACACAGGGATCACCTACAGCGGTTATATGAGCGGGATGTCCGACCGGGAGGACGTAGAAAACTCCGACCTCTACCAAGAGCTTTTGGAGGACTGCGGCGGTACCGAATCTATAAAGGTCACTGTGAATTCCTACACCTACGGTGAGGGGGGGAGCGAGCCTGCAGACGATGAGGACCTGGAATATATCCGCTCGCAAAAAGACTTCACCGACCGGGATGAAGTTGACTGGCTGCAAAGCGACAGCTTCACCATTTATCCCGAACAGGTTCAGGAAATGAACTATTAAGGAGGCTGGCGTCATGTATGAAATCAGAGTGATGTCGGTAAGGGATGGTCAAAACGATAACTATATCTACCTCGGGGATGGCCTTGAACTTCCGGCGTCCACCCCGCCGTCTACACAGCAGCAATTGATATAGTGCCTTTTGGTTTTTAAAAACTGAAAGGCACTTTTTTATTTTAAAAAACAGGAGGAAAAAAATGCTTAAATTAATTATCAGCAACACCCAAAAAGATGAACATGGGCAGCAGCTTGCGGTGCACGTTGAGCTTCCCGCGGCAGATGAAACGCTTCAAAAAGCTGCCGGAGAAATCGGATTGAGCGATTTCGACAACGGCGGCTATGAGATCATTGGTCACTCCTTCGGAAAATATGAGGACCTGCAGAACAACATCCCAGGGGGAGCCAACATCAATGAACTCAATCTCCTTGCCCATAAGTTCAAAGGATTTACTGAAGAACAGGCTGAGGATTTCATGTCCCTGCTCACAGACTGCGGGGATATTACGGTTAAAGACCTCATCAACAAGGCGTACTATCTTGAAGACGACTCCTATGAAATATGGCATGGCGTCACGGATTTAGATGAGCTTGGACACCGTTTTGTAGAGGAAAAAGCGCCGGATCTGCCGGAAGAAATCTTCGAAAACATTGACTATGAGGATGTAGGCTACGATGTGCAGTCCAATGACCATGGCGAGTTTACTAATGCCGGATATATTCGCAACTCCAATGAGGTAGTGGACGAGGTATACGATGGCACTAACCTCATTGAACTGATTGCCAAAGAACGGGAGAAGCAAAAATCGTTGAAACGTAAAGACGGCTCTTTGAGTAAAGAGGATGTAATGATTAAAGCAACTATCGATGGCCTGACTGCTACCGCTGTAGAAAAAGCTTGTGTTCTTGGAGTGGAAGCAACAGAGGATATCGGTGAACTTCGTAAAACGGTAGCTGAACTGATCCGTTTTTGGAGCCTTGATGAGCGATGGCTTGAACAGTTTGATATGGAGGTTCAAACCGTCATGGAGGGTACGGTGCAGCAGAGCGGCATGCAGATAAACTAAATTCCTTGAAGGAGTGATGATATAAGTTGATGATACTCAAGAACCGGATATTTTTAAGCGTCCTCTGCATTGTCCTGGCAGGAGCCATTTCTTTTTTGCTCCTGCCAAAGTTTTATGCAGACAAGAGCGCGACAGTGATGGTGCTTCGGGCTGCGGAGGACATCCCGGCAGGCACAAAGATACAGAGTAAGTATCTTGCTTCAGTAGAGGTGGGGAAATTCGGTTTGCCTGATGCCGTCATCAAGGATAAGGCTTTGGCTGAAGGGAAGATCGCGCAGACTGACATTGCGAAGGGGGACTACCTGTTTCCCCAAAAGATCGGTGACTTTGTCGCCGATGAAAAGCTGGACCGTATTGCCAAAGACGATAAACGCCTCGTTACCATCAGTGTGCCAAGCATTGCCGCAGGGCTCTCCTCCCATTTAAAAAGCGGCGACATTGTGACAGCAGCCGTCTTTTCAAATCAAAGAAAAGAGGGGGACGCAAGTCAAAGTACTTCCGCCCAGGTTATCCTCTATCCTGAACTGAAAGGACTGGAGGTTTACAGTGTGGAGAATGCCCGCACACAGAGCACCGCCCAGGTCCGAAAGCAGCAAGCGGAAAATCAGCAGTCTTCCAGCGATCCCATCCCCAAGGCGGTTACCCTGATAGCTAGCGAAGCGCAGGCAGCGAAACTCATCGAAGCCGAATACACGGGCAAGCTGCACTTGATCTTTGAAAAAAGAGGGGTGAGCCATGAGTAGTAAAATCATCACAGTTTGGGGCAAGGACAACAGCGGAAAAACCACCTTTGCGGTCAACTTGGCCTGTGCTTTGGCGAACCGTGACCACCTTGTGGGGCTCATTTCCTCCAACCTGATCTACGGCGACCTGCAGGTGTATTTCGGGCAGAGCATACCACCGGAAAAGGGACTGTTCCGTGCGCTCCATGAAGACAATCCCAATGTGGGGGAGAAGTTTATGGAGGCCGGGGAAAGTAAAAATCTCTTTTTTCTGTCCGTACCCAACCATTACACAGGGCTTTTATGTGACAGCGTATCCCTCCAAAGTGTGGAAAGACTCATAACGGCATCCTCCCTCCTGTTCGACATCTTACTGATTGACGGCTCGGCGGATCTGACCAATCCCGTATCCGGAGTAGGACTCTGGCTGGCGGAAAAGGTGTACACCCTGTACAGACCATCTGCTTCTGCCCCTATGTGGCATAAAGGAGTTGAGGATTTTGTCCAGGAACTTCATATCGCCGACAAGCAAATCAATGTAATGCAGACACCGAATGGTGAGTTCGATGACAAAACCTTTAAGAGTCTTATAGAGCTTTCCTTTAAATATGAACTTCCCTTTGTAAAGCAGGCAAGTGAGCTTGAAAACGCCGGAACTCCGGTGTTTTTTTATGAGGATCGAGGGTGCAGACAGTACAGCAAAGTCCTGGAAAAAATCTCAGATGAAATATGCGGAGGAAAGGACAAATGAATGACGGATTTTCAGTCAATGAACTGATCTACAAGGCCAACAAGCAGCGCTCCGACAGCGGGGAGAACAGCCTGGAAGCTCAGGACTACAGCGACATCTTGGATAAATTGCAGCGGATTATCTCCAAAAACCACTCCACCGAATTGGCACAGGTGCTGTATTCGGAAGAAGCGGAGGGAAAACTGAAAAACCTCATCATGCAGTATTTGAATAGTGAACGGATGGTGGCAAAGGGAATTCAAAATATTTCCGAGCTGGTCGACAGGGTATACAACGATATGGCAGGCATGGGGATTTTATCGGAATACCTGAAGGACAGCGAGGTTGAAGAGATCAACGTCAATGGGTACAACGGAGTATGGGTTATATACAAGGATAAAAAGGTTAGGCTCCCGATAACCTTCAGCAGCCCGGAGGCTTGCTCCAACATCGCCAAGAAAATGAGCCGCTTTGGAAATGTCATCCTGGATGGCTCAAAGCCTATAGGCGACAGCTTTATTTCACGAGGCATCCGCATGTCCGGTGCCATTGTACCCTGCGTTGATTTCGATGCCGGTGCCATTGCTTCCATCAGAAAGCAAAAGCCGTCCTATATTACAAGAGATAACCTGATTTATTGGGGGACAGCTACAGAAGATGAGCTGGACTTTCTCACCCTTTGCGTCAATAACGGCATATCGGTGGCCATCGCTGGGGCAACCGGCAGCGGAAAGACCTCCGATATGGGATATATTCTAAGCTGTATTTCAAGTGATAAAAGAATCGTAACCATAGAGGACACCCGTGAACTGACCCTGGTTCAACTGGATGAAAACGGCGTGATGGTCAATGATGTCATTCATCTTCTTACCAAAGAAGAACCCAACCCCATTACTATGCTGGATCTGTTGAAGCTGTCTTTGAGGCTCCACCCTGCCATCCTTGTCCCGGCTGAGATGAGGGGGAAGGAAGCCCTGACGGTGCAGGAAGCAGGACGTACAGGGCACACCATCGTCAGCACTCTGCATGCCAACAGTGCCAGGACAGCCTATGAAAGAATCCTCACCATGTGTCTGGAAGCCGGAACCTCCCTGTCGGAAGAAAGGTTGCTGAAAAATATCGTAGAAGCTTTTCCCATCATGCTTTTTAAGATGCAGCTTCCCGACAAATCCCGCAAGTATATCGAAATATTCGAAGCCACAGGGGTAAAACGCGGTGAGGTCACAGGCAATACCCTTTTCAAATATGATGTAGACCACTACGAGAAAGATGAAGCCGGAAGAATCAAAACGGTCGTAGGAAATCACAAACACATGGGGTATATGTCTCAGGCCCTTGCCGAGAGGCTCTTGATCAATGGGGTTGAACGAAAGGAAATTCGTCGTTTCGCAGGAAACGAGTTTAAAAATTGAAGGGGGGATGACTATGAATAACATCCAGGGTTCCCTTGCCTTTGTCTTTGTCCTGATCAGCCTAGCTTTTTTCCTCCTGCTGAAGCTAAACCCTTTTGCAGTGGGGAAAAACACCTTGAAACAGCGTCGGTTGCACCTATCGAGGACAAAGCTGAAAATCAGCGAGAGAGTGAGCCTCCGGTTTACAACCCTGTTCCGGCAAACCAGATACACCTTCAAAAAATTTATCCTGATGGTTGCCGCAGCATTTGTGTCGGGTTTTTTGACGGGGGTTTTGCTTTTTAACAACGCTGGCTTGGCAGCGGTTACAGCAGTCTGCCTTATCCCTGCTCCTTACTTTTACCTGACAGTGAAAAGTTCCAGAGCAGCTAGGGAAGAAATTGAGGGGCTGGAAAATACCATGTCCATCATCACCAACGCCTACGCTGGATGTGATGACCTTATCAAGGCGGTGGAAACCTATGTCGAAGAGAAGAACCGCTATACCCCTGTGGAATTAAGGAAGCCAACACCCTTCGATGAATTTATCTCAGAAATAAAGCTTATCAATCCCAACATAGAACATGGGCTGTACCGCCTGTCGGCTAAAATTAAAAACCGCTACTTTGCCGAGTGGATAAAAATGTTGATTCTCTGCTATCACGACAGGCGACTGAAATTTGCCCTGTTTCCCGTGATAAAGTCGATGAATGATGCCAAGGCCATGCAGATTGAAAGTGACAGCATGATGGGCAGGGTATGGCGAGATTATCTGATGACGGTGGGCATGATGTTCAGTATTATTCCCTTGATGCGTTTTTCAAATGCCGAATGGTTTGCCATTCTGACCGGAACTACCCTAGGAAAATTACTGATTGTCGTCATGCTTGTAACCGCTCTGGCAACTTCGTTCTTCGTGATGAAGATGACCAGACCTGCCAACCGATAGAAAACTCACCAAAATCAATTTTTCAGGGAGGTTTAAATTTGTTCTATCAAATCATCGTCTTTGTCCTGCTGACTGCGGCAGGATTTTTAATTTGCAGGCAAATACTCAAAATACCCAAGCTGAGCATGAAAAAAAACATCAAAAACTTACAGGCAGAAAAAGAAAAAACGGGAGCAAGGTTGCTCAACCTTTTTGTGATGCCCCTTGTAAAGCCGGTATCCCGATTGATCAGAATTGAACCGGAGAAAGAAGCAAAAATGGCGTCAATGCTAAGGCGTGGAGGACTTGCGCTAACACCAAAGGAATATCATGCACGTGCTCTCATCTGTGCGGCTTTCACTCTGCCGCTCTTGATTCTGCTTTTGGCAATCGGAGCAACAAACATTGCTCCTGCCATCCTTATCTTTTCGGTGGTAGTATATTTCCACTTCATGACCGACCTCAAAGACAAGCTGAAAGAGAAAAAGGAATTAATCGAAATAGAACTTCCAAGCTTTGTCCGCTCCATCCTCTATAAGCTTGAAGATGTGCGAGGCAGCAACGAAAATACGGTTGTCCAGGTGGACCTGATCCAGATATTTGAGGACTATCTAAAGGTAGCGAGTGAGGTTTTCTACTATGACATTGCGGTTCTGATCATGGAGATGAAAGCCAAGGACATAGAAACAGCGCTTCGAAACTTCAGTGAGCGTGTCGGACTGCTTGAGGTATCCTTTCTGGTCAATGCCCTCATCGGTCTATACCGTGGAGAGCATCAGGGCGAGGCTCTAATGTATCTTGCCAAGGATATGGACATCAAGGCGAAAGAAGCCCTGCGTAAAAATCTTAACAAGCTGCCCGGTAAAATAAAGATGGCATCCATACCCCTTGTGGTAGTGACCCTGGCAAGCCTTTTATATGTCATAGGCTCCCACTTAGTCCGATCCATGGGGGGCCTTTTTTAATGTGAAAACGGGGCAACCCTTTTCAAATAAAACTATATTTTTCAGGAGGGAGGTAAGCTTGAGAATCAAGACAAACACAATCCAAACCGTAGAAGAAAGGAGGTTAAACCCCATGAGAAAGAAAATGGCAAACGCCTTTTCAAAGGCAAGAGGACTTATGGTCAACAAGTCCGGTGACCAGATGACTGGCTGGCTCATTGTCGTACTGGTCGTAGTGGTAGTTGGCGCAGTGTTTATGACGCTGTACCAGGGTTCTATTACCGAGATTTGGAACAGCATTGTAACCAAAATCACCGGTCTTTTGAATTAAAAAACACCAGCAACTGAAAACACCACTGAGGAAAAGGGAGAGATTATCTCCCTTTTCCTCTTAGTAGGGCACTATTACAACTGAAACTATGGACTCTAACTAAGGCATAATTGCAATGCAGATGAAACCAAAATCTTAAAGAAATAAATGATACGGAGGTACTTTAATTATGATGAGAACTTTGAGAAACAAAATGATGGTGGCTGGCTTAAAGGCCAGGAAAGTATTGACCAATCAATCCGGTGATCAGATGACAGGATGGCTGATCGTTGTACTGATCGTAGTCGTTGTCGGTGCGGTATTTATGACGTTGTACCAGGGTTCCATTACGCAGATTTGGAACAGTATTGTAACCAAAATCACCGGCCTTTTGAGCTAAAAAAACACCGGCAACTGAAAACACCACTGAGGAAAAGGGAGAGAATATCTCCCTTTTCTTCTTAGTAGAGCGGTATTGCAACTGAAACTATGAACTTTAACTAAGGCATAATTGCACATTGAATGCAGATGAAACCAAAATCCCAAAAAAATAAATGATACGGAGGGTACTTTAATTTATGATGAGAACTTTGAGAAACAAAATGGCGATGGCAGGCTTAAAGGTAAGGAAAGTATTGACCCATCAATCCGGCGACCAGATGACAGGATGGCTGATCGTTGTACTAATCGTAGTCGTTGTCGGCGCGGTATTTATGACGCTTTACCAGGGTTCTATTACGCAGATTTGGAACAGTATTGTAACCAAAATCACCGGCCTTTTGAGCTAAACTATGCGGCGGCTGCGAAACAACACCGCCGGAACAGGGGGTGTAAAGGGATGAACAGGCAGTGCCGGAGCTTATGGGGGAGATGTTCTCCCCCTTTTTCTTTAAAAAGGGTGCTGGTTAATCGAAAAGGCAGCGCCTATTATGAACTGATTATCAAAACCCTGGTGGTGATTACGCTGATGGCGACGGTGTTGTCCTTCTTAAGCATCTTCACCACCTATCTGAGTCTTAACCAAGTCTGTCGCCGGGTGGTCCGGGTCATTGAGCTGGAGGGGCAGGTATCGGACAACGCATATGATGTTTTTTACCGGCTCAAGGAACAGACCAGGCTGTCTCCGGAAATGACCATCGAAGATGTCAATTATTGCGATGAACAAAACCAAAAAATTCAGCTAAGAGATACTTTTACAGTAAAAATGAAATACAACTATGCCTTTACGGTGTTTCGGCCTTCCTCCTCTCCGCCAGTGCAAATCATCATTCCCATGGAGGTGCGCATCACGGGCATGTCGGAAAAATATTGGAAGCTTTTAGAGTGAAAGCGCCGGAAGGGAGGGGTAATTTTGTGGGCAAAACCGGATCCATTTTAAAAAGCAGAAAAGGCGATGGGCTGGTGTTTATCTTGATCCTCATCTTTTTTATCATGACCCTTGCAGCCATCGTCATTGAATATTTCCGCATGGACAGCCTGTACCAGCAGGTGGAATATGTGCTCCAGCGGGGAGTGAATTCCTCGGTGGAGTACGCCATGCTGGATGAATACCGCAAAGACGGCTATGCCCGGATGGACAGTGTCCTTGCGGAAGAACAGTTCTACGGCTATCTTCATGAAAACATGCAGCTGGACCGGGATCTGAACAAGTATTCCGGGGAGCAATGGGTGTACACTCTTGAAATCCAGAGCCTCACCGCTACCGATGATCCGCCCCGGCTCATCTTGAAAGGGCAGTTGAAAACCCGCAGCGTTTTTAGTTTCCTGACCGGCGAGGTGCGGCTGCCCTTTACTCTCTCCAGCAGCAACAACAGAATTGATGAAGGAGGTTCCCCATGAAGCGAAAAGTGATCATTGCTATACTCTTGGCGTTTTTATGCTGTCTGCTGCTGTCGGCACAGGCTTTTGCCATGTCCGGCAGCGCCATACGGTTGGAAATACGCTCTCCCGTAAACAGCCTGACCAGTGAAAACGGCTTGATCGCGGTGGAGCAGTTTCCGGCAGAGATTGCCATCAGCGCTGCAGCAAAGGCGGGCAATTTGGCAGGAATACAATTAAGCCATAATGGTCAGACCCAGGAGATTCCGGCAGACCACATTTTGACCATTTCGAATAAAGAGGCCTGCGGGGTGTATACCCTGACAGCGAAAACAGATGAGGGCGCAGTCCTCACCATAAGCGCAAATGTGGTATTCCAGGAAAAGGCCACATACAATATCCGCTACCGCACGGTAGGGCTGAATTTGAAAGAAACCTATGATGGAGCAGACAAGCTAAAGACCTTCCCCACACCCCAACGGATTACCTTAGTGCAGGCCAACACTATTGCTGAATATGAGCAGGAACGTATTGCTGGGCTGGTCGGCAGGAGTGACGGCAGGACCTATACACTAAAAGGCAGTCTGGTGGTGGAGGTTTACGATTATTCCACCGGAAAGGTCATCGGGACCTATGATGCAAATCTGGATTTTAATGCCCTGACCACAGGCTTTAACTGGACACCCAAAAGCCTCATTGCCTTTGAAACCATGCGGAACGCGGCAATCACCTATCAAGCCCCTGTAAAAATTAACGTTCAGACCACATGGTGCAGTGAAGACAAGCAAGAGGTGTACGGAAAGGCCATGGCGCAGGACAGGGGTGTGCCGGAATACCTCTATCCCTACCAAACCACCAGCGTCACCTTCTCAAAGGATGATATCCCCCTATCGCGCAACTATATCTATAAAGGTCTGGAATGGGATTACACACCGGAAATTGCCAGATACACAGATGGGGGAAGTCAGACCCAAACGGCAATTACTCAGAAAATCAACACCAAAATTCCTGCGGCAGACTTTTACTTCAAGTTCAAAAAGCAGGATGGCAACGACCTTTCCGTGAGCATCCGCGCCCCTGAAACCGTCTACCGGGGGGACAGCTATTCCTTCGAGGTGGTTTTTACCAATCATGGCGCAGCGCCTGCCTATGATGTGCCCTTGATCGGCACCGTAGACCGGGAGCAGATGAAAGAAATCCCTGCCAAGCAAGATTTTTCGCCCAACGAAAGCAAAACCTTCACCCTCACACGGAATACTGACAAAGCAGGGGCGGTCATAACGCTGTGGGCCCAGATCAAAGTGCCCGAGGGATTTATGGATAAGAATCTGGAGAACAATTCCGCCACAGTGGTCATCCGGGTGGTGGAAAAACCGGAGCCGACCCCAAGCCAGGGGAAGAATCCCGATCCGGACAAAGAAAATCCGCCACTGGCGGAAAACCCCGACCCGGAAAAGCCATGCGATGTATCGGCAAGCATTGCAGCGCCGCCCACCGTTTACGAAGGGGAGCCTTACCGCTTTACGGTGAGCTTTACCAACCATTCCGACAGGATGCTGAAGGATGCAGCGGTACGGGGCAAGAACAATGATGCCGTTTTAGACTCAATTCCAAAAGCGCTTGCCTTCAATCCCCTGGAAACCAAAACCTATACCCTCACCGGACAGGCAGGGCATGTGGGAGAGGTATATAACCTGTGGGCGAATATCGGAGTGCCCGAGGGTTTCCGGGATGAGAATCCGGTTGATAACACCGCGGCTTCCAAAATTACTGTTGTGGCAAAACCCTCCGGTGATCCGACTGTCCCTGGCAATCCGCCGGGAAAATCGGATAATCCACCCGACAATCCTGACAATCCGCCAACAGACCCTGACAACCCTCCTGATCCCGGACATCCGCCCGTCGACCCGGTGGTTCCGCCGGAGAAGCAGTGCGATGTATGGGTAAACCTGTCCTACCCGCCCACGGTCTATGAGCAGGAGGAATACAGCTTTACCGTATACTTTACCAATGATACCGATCAGGCATTATCAGGGGTGAGTTTAAGTGCTTCCATTGACGGTAAGGCAGTTTCAGCCGTACCGACTGCGGCAGATTTCAAAGCCCATGAAACAAAAGCCTTCCTTGTCAAAGGCAAGGCAGGAGAAAAAGGCACAACCATCCGACTGTCGGCCCAGGTATCGCCGCCTGCGGAGTACAGGGATACCAACACGAGCAACAACCGGGCTGCGGCAGAGCTTGCCGTAGTGGAGCGTCCCTATGACTTGGATGTGCAGCGGATCACGCCCGACCGGTACAAGGAGAATCAGACGGTCATCAGCACCATCAAGGTGTCAAACCGGGGAAGCCTGGACTTTACGCCCGGACAGAAGGTCAGCGTTCTGTTTGAAATCTCGGAGCTATCACTGTCCAAGCGCATCGATGCTGTAGTCATGGAAAAAGACACCTACAACATCGTGTCGGTCAAATGGGATACCCCCAATGTGCAGGCCGATAAAAACATCACTCTGATTGCGGTCATCAATCCCGACCAAGTCCTGGACAATGAAGAATCCAACGCCAACAACACCTATACCCAAAAGGCCATCATCAAGGATGTGGCGTATGATCAGCCGGAAGAGAGTACAACCATTCCCGCACCACCGCAAAGAAGTGAGCAGCCCAGGGTGACCTGGAAGGAGCAGCGGTTTGAAAACGACCGGCTTGTTTGGAAAGACTTCTACGCCGAGCTAAAAGTAGATGCCGTCCTTGACTATGACACAAAGGCAATAGGCTATATCAAATCGGGATACGGCTTCTCCATCAATGTTATAACCTCGATAAATACCAACTACGACAGACCGGAGCTGATTACCGCGCCGCAGACTGCCGAGGTTTATCTGCCCCAGTACCGCTATGAAACAGCCATACCACTCATGAAGGAGGGCGACCATTTTACATTCAAAGAAAATCTCACCTCACCCTTTCGATACAAGAAGCAGTATGTCCCGGTATGGTTCCCCGATGACAGGGACTATATCGTGCAGCTCCTTGTCACCGATGTGCACACTCCCGGAGGTACCCTGTCTAAATGGATTACCGGAGGGAACCTGAAAATGAAGGTGGTTGACAACATGTACTCCGATGATGTCACCACAGGGAGTCCATGATGCTGCTGTTTTGTGCCATCCCCATGCTTTGTGCTGCCGTCACGGACTGGAAAAAACGGATTATTCCCGATTGGACATGGATTGCCATTCTTATGGTGGGATTTGCTTCTGCGGTCATCAATGGTAAAGGAATCTTATATATTCCCCTGCTTGAAAGATTTACGGGACTTTTGTTCCCCACAGTCAGCCTTCTTATTATTGCTTTCAAATGGGGCGGTGTTGGTGGGGGAGATATTAAGCTGACGGCAGCCTTGGGCTTTTGCTTCGGGCTTTACGGGCTTGCAGCCATCCTCTTTTTTGCTGTCATCCCTGCCTGCATTTATGCCAGAGCGACAAAGCAAAGGAGCGTGCCTTTAGCCGTATTTTTGTGCATAAGCTTCTTTGTATATGCCGGTCTGTTACTTTCATAGAGGGGATATTTTTTGAAAGTATTATTGGCGCTGTAGATTTGCAGCCATTTATACGAGGAGGAATATTGTGTGATACATTTTCACGATGAAGTCCACCGGCAGAAGGTCGTACACTGCTTGCAAAAGGAAAACAGGATTTATCCCGATGGCAGGGCTGACAGCTATTACCTGCCTGCCCTGTATCTGCTTCTCTCTACAAAAAACGATCTGTATAAAAAAACCAGCAGGTATATCGACAGAGATGGCATCGACTTTGAAAAAATGCTGTCCAATCAGGACTTTCCTAGCGGTGAAAGAAAGCTCATCAAGCTGGCGGCTAACCTTTTCAACGGCTCCATGGAGGTTTCCCCATCGGAGTTGATCGACACGCTGGATGAGGAAAACTTTACTCTGGCTTTGCAGGCCATTTTTCTCAAACGTACCAGCTGCCATGTCCAGGAACTGCTCCCTGCTGCAAAAGAAGTTCCTGAACCGGAGTCGCAGGCAAGGATGATGCAGATAAACTAAATTCTGATGGATGGGAGGATTAAATTGAGTGAAATAAAAATAACGATTTTAAGAGATGATCTCTACGATAACTCCGCCTATATCGGTGCACACCTCTGTCTGCCTGCAACGAATGCCGAAATACAGGATGCCCTTGAAAAAGCAAGGATCGTTGATGAGCATCCAGATTTTACGGTAGTGGATTATGCGTGTGGGCAGGATTACTTAAACGAGCTTCTGCCGAAAAAAGCTTCGCTTTATGAGCTTGACTACCTCGCAAGACGATTGGCCGGCATGGATGATTTTGAAAAAGTAGCTTTTGAGGGAGTAGTAAAAATGGAGGGAGCGCCTGACCTTGTTAAGCTCATCAACCTCACCTACAACCTCGCCGATTGTAATGTAGCCTTTGCAGTGTACAATGACGAGCAGCTCGGTAAATTTTATGTGGACAATGAGTTCATAACGGAGCTGGAGAAAGTGCCTGAAAAAGTCCTGCAATACATCGACTATGAAAAGGTGGGACGTATCCACAGAGAGGCAGAAAAGGGTGTATTCACGAAAACCGGTTATGTAGTGCAATCAGAGCCGGATATAAAGGTTGTCTATGACGGCACTAACAGTCCCAAGCCCGATGACGACAGCGGATATGTTTTCAAGCTGTATCTTATAGAAGGATGTTTTGAACCGGAAAAAGCAAAAGGGGTTTGGCTGAAGCTCGCCGCATCGGAGGCTGAAATTGCATCTGCTCTGTCGGAGATCGGGGTGGTTTCTTTATTTGATTGCGTTTTTACTCACTGCGAAAGCAGAATGCCCTGCTTCGAGGATGTGTTCTCTGAAAGTGAGGACATAGAAATGCTGAATATCTTAAGCAATGCTATTTCAAAAATCATAGATAGCAATATGGGCACTAAGTACAAAGCTGCCCTTCAATATGAATACTGCACCGATCTGGACTTGGCCATTGACATTGCACAAAACCTGGACTGCTACAGCTTTTATTCCTCACTTTGCTCACCGGAGGACTATGGACGGCAGGCACTGCTTGAAGCCTCCGGACTTCCTTCCAATGATATGGCCTTTAAGCTCCTTGATTTTCAGAGATATGGGGAAGCCAAAATGAAAGAAGATGGTGTGAAATCCACGGATTACGGATTGATTTGCCGCAACGGAAAAGAGTTTGTGTTTGAGTTTTGCACCAAATCACAGGGACAACAGATGATTTAAAACGGAATGCCCTTGACTATGTAATATCAGATATTATTCAATCTCCAGACGTTACCCTGATGGCAGCGTCATTTTTTGTGCCCCAAAAGGAGTTGAAGAAGATGAACATAAACGCAAATCTGTCGGAGAAAAGAACAAACGGCATCCCTGTAACTCAAAGACAAATCTACAGCGTAGCCGAGCCGCAGGACACAGAAAAGTGCAGAGGCTGTCCCTATTCCGGAGTGGGTTTTATCTGCTGGGATCAGGACGGAAGCTGCATGAAAACTGATGTGGAGAAAATCTACGGCAAGTTAAGGTCAAGGAGGTGATGACTTATTGAACAGTATCATCAGTTGGATAGGCGGAAAGAAGGCGCTTCGGGAACAGATTTATGAACGTCTGCCCAAAGAATACGGACGATACATTGAGGTGTTTGGCGGGGGTGGTTGGGTTCTTTTCGGGAAAAGTCCGGACAGCAGGTGCATGGAAGTGTACAATGATTTCAATTCCAACCTTGCCAACCTGTTCTTTTGTGTCAAGGAGCGTACTGCAGCTTTTCTGGTGGAACTTGGATTTCTACCGTTGAATTCCAGAGATGAATTCTTAGTCCTTCGAAAATTTCTAAGCAAAGAGGAATTCACACAAGATTACTTAAAAGAAGACCTTGATCTTGCACAGCACTATCTGAAAGAGCTGGAGTTTGAAGAAGTAAAGGCCATGCTGATGGAGAATGCGGAAGTGACCGATGTAAAACGGGCGGCGGCTTTTTTCAAGCTCATCCGGTACAGCTACGGCAGCGGCTGCACCTCCTACAGCTGCCAACCCTTTGATGTGCGGAGGGCCTTTCACCTGATATGGGAGGCATCCTGCAGGCTTGCCAATACGGTAGTTGAAAATAAAGACTTTGAGGCGTTGATCCGTCAGTACGACAGGGATAACGCCTTTTTTTATTGCGATCCGCCCTACTACCAAACCGAGGGGCACTATGAGGTGGAGTTCCGCAAGGAGGACCATGTGAGACTACGGGATACCTTGGCCCAGATCGAAGGGGATTTTCTTGTATCCTACAACGATTGCGAATACATCCGGGAGCTATATGAGGGTTATCAAATAGAATCCGTCACCCGTCTGAACAATCTGGCCCAGCGGTATGACGGAGGCTGCGAATATCCGGAGGTACTCATCTCTAACTATGACACCTCGGAACGCAGGCGGGACATACCGGTGCAGATGGGTCTCTTTGATAGGCCAAACGGCTTTTACAACACAGAGTGACGATGAAAAAACATTAGAAAATTAAAGGCTCCAATGTGGGGCTAAGGAGGAAATTGACAATGAAAATGATTGAAATCGAAAGCACGGTGGACCTACAAGGGAAGCTCACAATCCCCGCTTGTCTCATGGAAGACCTGGGGCTTGTGCCCGGTGATACAGTGAGACTTGTCTGTGTCAGCAAGTCTCTCGACGATCCCATCAATACCTTTGGTGAAATTTTAATTGCGTCGAACGGCATGGCTGGCCTTGAAGAAATGGAAGCGGAAGAATGGGAAATCTCGCTACCCAATGAACTGCTGGAAGCAGCAAATATCCCCCTGAGCAGTGACATTGAAATTATCTGCACAGAGGGTGCCATCATCATTACGGCGGCAGACCTGCTGGATATGATTCCCGATGAACTGTGCCAGCTGTTTGCCGAGCTTGGAATCAGCCCGGAAGCTGTTCGCAGCGTCATAAAGAGCGGAGGTTTCTTGGATGGACAGTAACGCCATTTACAAGGTGATGGATGACAAAGGGCGGGTGCTGATCCCCAAGGAGCTTCGCCGTGCCGCTGAGATAAACCACGGTGACATTGTGAAATTGGGCATGGACAAAGGCCGGGTGACTGCCCAAAAGGTTAACCTCATTGAGGTTGGCGATCAGTCCCCATTGGCGGTAGAGGCGTATGTTTTCTCCGCGGTCAAGACCATGGAAAAGCAAACCCTGCTTTCCCTTGCAGCAAAGCTGATTGCACTGATAGATGAAAATACTGAAGTGAAAAAGTAAGGAGGAACAAGGATGGAAAACATAAAGCCTTTCACCCATGAGGACTGCATTGAAACAGGTTATGCCATGTCTATCGAGGGTAAAGTAATTGTTATATCCTTATCGGCGCTGCCGGAACAGTATCACAACAGAGAAAATCAACTCTATTACTGCGATGGCGGCAATGGCAGCAGACCAAACCCGATGGGTCGTTCTATTTTTGCAACCTCTCTCTACGATGGAGTAAAGATGCGTTGGAACCGGAGTGATGTGGTGGGGGTACTAAAACCGGAGCTGCTGCCCGATTGGGCAAAGGATACGTTGGAGCAGATACAGTCCGGCAGTTCCCCGCAGATGAATCGGTAAAGGGGATGGAACGATGGATAAAAAGCTGTTTACCATGGAGGACTGCATCAAGGACAGCGATTACAAAGAGGATTATGAGGGGAAAATCATCGTCATGCGTCCCGAAACCTTAAAGGATCAGTACCGCGATGAACGTTTCCAACTGTGGCTTGGCGGATCCGGTTTCGGCTGCGATCCGTCTCTCAGAGGCCGGGCGGTATTTGCCACCTGTCTTTATGACAACGAACACGCAGAGTGGCGGCGTGAAAACTTTCTTGGCACCATCAAGCCGGAGGTTTTGCCTGATTGGGCAAGGCTGAAGCTATCGCAAATGAAGCCCCACTCCTCTGCTCATGAACGTGAGCAAACACCAAAATACAGCGGGTACAGCTTCCTTGAAAACGGCAGATACAAGGCAGGTGTAGGGCTCTACAGTGAAAAAGAGGCTATGGAATATGTGGAGCTTCAAAAACCTTATCAGCACAGAATCATGATCTGTGACCGGGATGACTTTAATGTCTTAGAGTTCATCAAAGGCGAGATGATTCATCCTTCCAAGGAAGACCTGGAAGCATTTCTGTCAGAGCAGGAGCAATCCGGTAATTCTATGCGGATGAATCTGTAAAGGAGATGCCGATATGCCTGGAATCTTTATCAAAAAAGACCGCATCATCTTCTATGGCAATACCGCGGGTTACATAGACAGTGGCAAGGCTGTAGTTGATCCCATGTTTCACTGCGGGGAGCTGAATGATTTTCTCACGGCAAAGCAAGGGCTGGCCGTGGAATGGGTAAATGGTGTGTACGACTGGCTGGCAAACGGGCAGCAAGACTTCGGTGAACAGCCAATCCTCAAATCCTGCCGCATCTACCAGCTCAAGCCGGAGGTTGATCCAATGATCAAATTCATTGGGTATGATGAACTCCTCCAGGGAGGCTTCGGAAAACCGGACCCCGAAAATTATCAGGTGGTGTATGGCGGCCAGCTTGAAACCAACGATCTGGATGCCATCTTCGAAAAATTCAATCTGCGCCATCCCCCCGATTTTCAAGGGCACTCCCTGTCTATGTCCGATGTAATTGAGCTATACGACAAGGACGGCAGCGAATTCCATTATGTCGACCGCTTTGGCTTCCAGCAGATAGACTTTAATGAGTCTCAACAGGAGCAGCAAGGAGGTCAATCCATGAACCTATAACCCACCCGACAGCAGAGGCTGTCTTTTTTGTATTCAAAATCAAGAGCAGGAGGAAAAGACCATGAAGAAAAATGAAAACGCACAGGCCGCAGCCAAGGAAAACACAGCAACTCAGACCTTCTCCATGAAAGTGGATGTGAAGATCGGCTCTATCCGCCCGACCGGAAGTATCCGAGCCACCGTATCGGTCAACTTGAACGACTGCTTTGCCATCCGCAATGTGAAAATTATCGACAGCAGCAAGGGACTGTTTGTAGCCATGCCCAGCTACAAGGCTGGCAATGGAGAGTACAAGGACATTTGCTTCCCGGTAACCGCAGCTTTCAGGCAGCAGCTCAATGATGCTGTGCTCAACGCCTATCATCAGGCTCTGAACATAAACCAGAGCCAGGCACCTACCCAGGACGATCTCCCCTCTGATTCACCGGAGCGGACCAACGGCATGCAGATGGGATAAGTAAAGCAAGTCCGCAACTCAAAATATAGATTAATGGAGGGAGTGATATTAATGGTCGAAGAAAAAATCTCTCAGGAAGTATTAATGATGGTGGATATGTTTGACTGTCTGGACGGACAGCGGCAGCTTGAGCTGCTGGGGATTCTTATTGAAAAACTTGAGAATGGCGAAATCGAGCTAAACGGGAAGCAAATTACGCCCGAGGAACTCGGAATTGATGACGCTTGTGTCTGCTATACCACCATTCTGGATATGATCAGTGTGGAAGGCAAGCTGACTGATCATCAGACACAAGGATGAGCAAGTTTAAGAAGAAAAGGCAGCAGAGCATTGTCGGTCAAGCTGCTTACCCACAGTCTTCCACTACAGAACTGCCGGAAAACTATACGATGCATGACGGGTTTTTATTCAAAGGAGATACGCCTGTATCCCTTGCAACTTCAGGTATTGTTGAGAGCGCAGCCCAGGGCTTTCTTCATGTAGAAAAAACAGAGAAATACAAAACTGAATAAACTTCACAGGAGTATCCAAACACCAGAATAAGAAGCTGGTGTTTTTTGCTGCCTGTGCCGGAGGTGGTAGTAACGGAAAAACTGGAGCTTGATCTGATAAGGGTTGCCTCCTATCCGGATTCCATTTTTAAATATCAGTTGATTTACAAGGCAGGGAATGCCACAGGCATGGCGTGGGTATACAGCTTTGATGAAGAATGGTACTACCTATATAAGCAGGACACGGAAAAGTATAGGGTAAAGAGGCGCAAAGACCTTGAAGGCATTAAGCCCTCTTTTACCTATAAGCAGCAGCGGAAAAGGCCCATAAATCATCAGCGCAAAGCAAAGCCCCGTAAAAAAAACTCGGTAGTGCAGCCATTGCCCATGAAAGTGGATGTGAAGATCGATTCCATCCGTCCCACAGGAGGCACTCGAGCCATGGCCTCGGTCAACCTGAACGAATGCTTGGCCATCCGCAATGTAAAGATCATAGACGGCAGCCAGGGCTTGCTAGTAGCCATGCCCAGCTGCAAGACAGACGACGGAGAGTATGAGGATGTCTGTTTTCCGGTGACCGCAGTTTTCAGGCAGCAGTTTAATGATGCTGTCATCAACGCCTATCAGCAGGCATTGGACATGAACCAGAACCAAGCAACCACACAGGGAGATTCACCTTTTGAAGAACCGGAGCAGGCTGACCGCATGCAGATGGGCAGTATTTAGCGTCCAATTTTGTGAAGAACACCAACACATACAAATTGGCACGATTGAGAATCCCTGCATTTCACTGAAAAACAGAGATTCTCAATAAAGAAAAGATTTATGGAGGCAAAAACATGATGAGAAAGATTGTGACTAAGGTAAAGAATCAGATTACTCGAAAGGGACTGATGGCCAAAGCCATCCTAAGATCACAAGGCGGTGAAAATTTTGTGGACAGTGCCATCAAAATTCTAATTACGGTCGTCTTGGGAGCTTTGCTCCTTGCGGGACTCTATGCGCTGTTTGGAGATACTGTTCTGCCAACACTAAAACAGAGGATACAGGATATGTTCAACTATGCAGGCTAACCTGCCGCTCCTGTTGCAGGGCGGTCTTTTTATTGCCCTGCTGCTGGCAGCGACCATCTTTGACATCCGAAAAAGAATCATCCCGGATACCATTTGTCTCCTCATTGCTATGACAGGCTTTATACTCATTGAGCCTATAAAACTGCTGGGCATTCTGGCAGCCTTGCCCTTTCTCCTCGCCGCATTGTTTTTCGGCGGTATGGGTGGGGGAGATATCAAGCTGATGGCTGCATCAGGAATCGTCCTCGGCATCACAGGAGGCATTGCGGCATCCGTCCTTGGACTTACTGCAATGCTTCTTTTTTATGCCGTTTATTCTACAGTACAAAGGCTGCGAAATCGGGAATACCAAAAATCATTCCCTCTTGCACCCTTTCTATCCATCGGCTGTATAGCCATATATTTCATGAATATAGGAGGAATCGCTTTATGAGCTTTTTAAAAAACAGGACCGTTCTCGGTATAATCTGCATTGTATTGTCCCTGATCATCTGTTTTGCAGTAACACCGCTGTTTAATTCCGGCCTATCCCAAAAGGTCGGCATCATCCGTGTAACCAAGGACATCAAAGCAGGGGATCAGATTACCAAGGACAAGGTGCAGACCATTGAAGTGGGCAGCTTTAATCTGCCCAAGGATGTTGTGAAAAGCATGGACACCGCCGTAGGCAAATATGCAACCACCGATCTGCTCGCAGGTGACTACATTTTACAAGCCAAGCTCGCTGACGTGCCTGCCGAAGGAAATGCCTATTTGTATAACCTGAACGGGGAGAAACAAGCCATCTCCGTCACCATTAAAAACTTTTCCGATGGTCTTTCCGGCAAACTAATTTCCGGCGACATCGTATCGGTCATCGCCCCCGATTACAAAAAGCAGGGGACAACGGTCATCCCTCCGGAACTTCAGTATGTGGAGGTGATTGCAGTCACTGCCAATACCGGCTATGACACGGATGCTAAGAAACAAGCTGAGGACACGGAGGATAAGGAAAAGGCGCTGCCTTCTACCGTAACCCTGCTCGCATCCCCGGAGCAGTCTAAAATCCTTGCCGAGCTTGATGCGGATAGCAAACTTCACCTATCCCTGGTTTACAGAGGAACCCAGGAAAATGCGGCAAAATTTATTGAGGTCCAGGATAAGGTGATGGCTAAGCTTTATCCAAAGGCAGGAGAGAAAGATAAAACAGCAGAGAAGGAGGGCGTTGCCGGGACAGATCATACCGTACCCGGAAAGGCAGCTGAAAGCCATGATTAATTTCAAAATGGGAAGTATTTTCTCTCGCAAAATTGGTCCTGGTCAGCAGGCTACAGAACAGGAACCTGACAACCAGGTGCTGGCCGTATGGGGCAGTCCTTCCTCCGGCAAGACCCTTGTCAGCGTCAAGTTGGCCAAGCATCTCGCAAGCAAGCGAAAGAATGTGGCACTCCTGCTGTGTGATATGACCGCACCGCCGCTGCCTTGCATCTGCCCGCCCTCCGATATCGAATGTGAAAAATCCCTGGGCAGCATCCTTGCAGCAACCCATGTAACGGATAATCTCATCAAGCAAAACTGTGTGCTGCACAAAAAGCAAAGCTATGTCACTATGATCGGCATGCTAAAAGGTGAGAACGTCTTTACTTATCCGCCCTATACAGCAGAGCAGGCAGTGGAGCTGATCGAACACCTAAGAAACATTGCACCTTATGTCATCATCGACTGTGGCAGCACCATTGCAACCGATATCCTGTCGGCGGTTTCCCTAATGGAATCCGATGCGGTGCTGCGCCTTGTCAACTGTGATTTGAAGTCCATTTCCTATCTGTCCTCGCAGCTTCCTCTGTTGATGGACCAGAAATGGGATGCCGACAAGCAGTATAAAATCGCTTCCAATGTGAAGCAGTATGAGGCCAAGGAGAACATGGAGCAGATATTAAACGGTGTCACCTTTACCATCCCCCACTCGGAGGAAGTGGAGCAGCAGTACCTGTCGGGGGATCTGTTCAAGGACTTGGGCCTGAAAGACAGCAAGGGCTTTCGCAAGGAACTTGAAAAAATCAGCAAGGAGGTGTTCGGGATATGAGCATCACTGCAGCGGCAAACCACAGCCTTTTTTTTAGCCCGGACAACACCTCCAAGGATTTCGGAGCCGTACTTCGCGATGTGCAGGAATATATATCAAGCAAATACTCCACCCTCATTCTGGATGGCGGCAAGGACGAGGTCAAGGAGCAGGTCAAACGGTACATCAGCAAATACCTGATGGATTACCGCATCGCTGTAAAGGACATGACCATGGAGAAACTGGTAGATACGCTCTACACCGAGATGGCTGAATTCAGTTTTTTAACCAAATATATCTTCGGCATCGGCATTGAAGAAATCGATGTGAATGCCTGGAACGACATTGAGGTTCAATATTCCAATGGGCAGACCGTCAAGCTGGACGAACACTTTGACTCCCCTGAACACGCCATCAATGTGGTCCGAAGGATGCTCCATGTATCCGGCATGGTGCTGGACAATGCCAGCCCTGCCATCCTCGGACACCTGTCGAAAAACATCCGTATTGCCGTGTTGAAAACGCCCCTTGTGGATGAGGACGTGGGTGTGGCAGCCTCCATTCGAATTGTCAATCCGCAGCACTTGGCAAAGGCCGACTTTGTCAGAGGCGGCACCGCCACAGAAGAGATGCTGGACTTCCTCTCGGAATGCCTGCGCTATGGCATATCGGTGTGTGTGGCAGGAGCCACCTCATCGGGCAAGACGACCCTGGCTGGGTGGCTGCTGACCACCATCCCCGACTCGAAAAGGATTTTTACCATAGAGAACGGCAGCCGTGAGCTTGCCCTAGTGCGTAAAAAGGACGACAAGATTGTTAACAGTGTCATCCATACCCTCACACGCTTCAGCGAAAATGAGAAGCAGAACATTGATCAGGATAGCCTGCTGGATATGGCGCTGCGGTTTAATCCTGAAATCGTGTGTGTTGGGGAGATGCGTTCCTCGGAAGCCTATACCGCACAGGAGGCAGCGAGAACCGGGCACACCGTGCTGACCACCATCCACAGCAACTCCTGTGAAGCGACATGGCGCAGGATGGTCACCCTCTGCAAGAGGAAATACGATATCGCGGATGATACCCTGATGTGCCTTGTCACTGAGGCGTTTCCGATTGTAGTCTTCACCAAGCAGCTTGAAGACAAGCAGCGCAAGATGATGGAAGTGATGGAGTGTGAGATCTTCTCGGATGGACAGAAAAACTTCCGCAGCCTGTACCGCTTCAACATCACCGAGAACCGGATGGACGGCGACAGGTTCATTATCAACGGCAGCCATCAACAAGAGAATACAGTTTCCAAGAGCCTGCAAAAGCGTTTTTTAGAAAACGGCATGCCCCAGGAGGTTCTCAATAAAATACTGAAAGGAGGCTCTAACCGATGACCTTGCTTCAACTCATCGCTTGTATCGGCATCATTGTCGGCAGCTTTATACTCTTAAAGCTGTCGCCTATCGAATTTACCGATAAACTGTTCAGTTTCCTGATCGCAAGACCCAAAAGCATCAAGGCCGAGATCAACGAGGCGACGCAGCGGAAAAAGCCTTCCTTTTTTCGAAGAGAAATCATGGAGGTACAGGACATCCTCAAGCTGACTGACCGAAGCAGCCGCTTTTCTCTGATTTGCGTCTGCTCCCTTGGACTGTTCGCCTTGGGTGCCTCCATTGCCATCGTGATGGGAAATATGTTCCTTGTGCCGGTGCTAGCAGAGGGCTTTATGTTCCTGCCCATCTGGTATGTAAAGCTGACGGCAAACCATTACAAGAAAGATATCGCTGCAGAGCTTGAAACCGCTCTGTCCATTATTACAACGGCATACCTCCGTAATGAGGACATCCTGACCGCCGTGGAGGAAAACCTTGACTACTTAAATCCGCCCGTCCGTGATATATTCGCGGAGTTTCTCACGCAGATAAAGATGATCAACCCTGACGTGCATGCAGCACTGAGAGCAATGAAACCTAAGATTGACAATGAAGTGTTTCAGGAATGGTGTGATGCCATCAGCGCCTGCCAGTATGATCGGGGAATGAAAACCACCCTCACGCCGATTATAAGTAAGCTCTCGGATATGCGAATCGTCAACGCGGAGCTTGAATACCTTATGTTCGAGCCGAGAAAGGAATTCATCCTCATGGTGATCCTCGTCATCGGCAACATTCCCCCCCTGTGTGCCTTGAATCATTTCTGGTACAATACGCTGATGCATACGGTGATAGGACAAATCGTTCTTGCAGTGACGGCGGTTTTGATTTTTGTCTCAACAGCTTTTGTGATCAAACTGACCAAGCCAATTGAGTTTAGGAGGTGAAGATAAATTGATATCTCTATTATTTTTATTTGCGGTCCTCCTTGCCTTTGGCTTCTTTTTTGTCTTTGCAGATATCTTAAAGCTGCCAACTGTGAAAGCATCCAAAGCGATGATCAATACAGGGCGGCAAGACAAAAAGTTGTCCAGGACGATGGAAGCGCTGCTCTTGGATGCGGCGGTTAAACTCTCCAGGCTGATCCGCATGGATGAATACAAGAAAAGCCGTCTGAAAAGCATCCTTAAAGCAGCAGGCATCCAAATGACTCCCGAAACCTACACAGCCTACGTATATGTCAAGGCAGGGACAATATTCCTCGGAATAATCCCCTGTCTTTTGCTTTTACCCCTGCTGTCCCCGGTACTTGTATTACTTGCGGTGGCAGTCTATTTCAAAGAGAGCCAAAGAGCCGATGAATGCCTGAGTGCCAAGAGGGATCAAATTGAAATCGAGCTGCCGAGATTTGTAGCCACTATAGAGCAAGGATTGAAAAACAGCCGTGATGTGCTGTCCATTCTGGAGAATTTCAAGAAGAATGCAGGTAGCACTTTCGCCGGTGAATTGGACATTGTCTGTGCGGATATGCGTTCCTCCAGCTACGAAGCAGCACTGACAAGGTTTGAGGCAAGGCTCAATTCCCCGCAACTCTCCGATGTGGTTCGAGGGCTTATCGGTGTGCTTCGTGGCGACGATGGAGCGGTCTATTTTCAGATGATCGCCCATGACTTCAAATTGCTTGAGCTGCAGCGCCTCAAAACTCAGGCACAGAAGATACCGCCCAAAATCCGCATCTTTTCTTTTCTTATGCTGATGTGTTTTCTGCTGACCTATCTTATTATCATCGCCTTGGAGATCATCAAATCCCTCGGCGGGATGTTTTAAAGGAGGACTGCAAAATGTCTGGAAAGATGCAGACGCTGTGTTTTGACACTTCCTCCTTGTTGTGCCGAAGTCAATATAGGGCAGGCACAATCCATGTAAATCTATCTAAGTGAAGGAGGATATCATGGACAAAAGTGACAATACGAAGAAACTGTTTCAGGAAAAGATCGATGCCAACTACGTGGCATATATAAACGACCTTCAAGGTATGACCAGTTCCGAGCTGATAGATAAAGCCGAGAAAATCGCCGCCACCAAGCAGGTCTATCAGGAATTGAAAGACGGTGGCTGCAATACCGACCATCTGGAATACCTGCTGCGCTTTAAAAACCCGCTGGAGGTTGTGCGGGATCAGTGGCTGAATGAACAAGGAAAAGTCTTTGATGAGGATATGGAGTATGTCCTCTCGAGTCTTGCCGACAAAAGAAGTGCCGAGCAGGACTACGAGCTGGACGAAGCCTTCTGCGAACCCGAACAGTACAAGGGGATGCGATTATGCTGAAAAATCTGCACAATAAGCGCGGTGAGGGATATATCGATGTGGCTGTGCTAGTGCTTTGTGCCATGCTGGTACTCGCCCTGGCCGTTAAAGTTTTTCCGGTCTTCATTGCCAAAAATCAACTGGATACCTTCGCCAATGAGCTGTGCAGAGAGGTTGAAATAGCAGGGCGTGTGGGCAGCGAAACCAGCACTCGAGCACAGGTGCTCCAGGAAAAAACAGGACTTAATCCCACCATCTCATGGTCAAAGACAGGCTGGATACAGCTCAATGAAGAATTCACAGTGACAGTGTCTATGCAGACCAACATCGGACTTTTTGGCGGCTTCGACTCGTTTCCCATCACTTTGACGGCACAGGCTGCTGGAAAAAGCGAGGTGTATCACAAATGATAAAACTATATGGTATAATAAGGGAAAGTAAAGGGTCGGCATTTCCTCTTATGGTGGCCATCGCTCTTGCCCTTGTCATCATCATGTGCGGCATTTCGGAGTACATGCGGCTGATGATTATTGCTTCCGGTGTCCGGGATGCCGTCCAGTCCGCCGTGATTGCAGCCGCCAACGACAACTATGATGATGTATACAATGGAGTCAGGGAGGGATATTCAGGAGGCTATGCACTGTCTGGTTCTACATGGGAGGACAGCATTGACTATGGCGACATTTATGACCGCCTGGACCGAACTCTTGGACTGCAAAAAAACGGCGGGGTTCATATTAAGTATACGGGAGAAACGGTAGAGTTTAAGCTTTCCAACCTCTCAGTAAACATCATTAATGCACCCTTTGCACCGATAAACCCCGATGGAGTGCAGAAATTCCTTGCAGATGCAGCTATTACCCTGGAGGTTCCGGTATTTTTTGGCGGCAAGTCATTGCCTCCTATGCGGATAAACCTCAAGGTGGAGGCCGGGTACACCCCTAAATTTTAAGTATTCACATCCTTTCACTGGACTTTGCTAAACTCTTCTGGTAGGGTGTGAATTAATAGAGCTAACCTGATTAAAAGGAGGTTAAAAAACCTATGAAAAGTATGAACAGTAAAACCAAACGACTGCTTGTAACCGGATGCCTTGCCCTCGTTTGTGTAGTTCTTATAGCAGCAATATCTTCCAGATTTCAAATAGAGTCTGTCAAGGAGAATGTAATACCTTCATCTAATACGGTGTCAAACGAGATTACCCCGAACCCTGATTCAACCAAGCCCAATGAAACGGCTGGGAAAAAAGACGAGATCGTGGTAAACCCAACAGAGTCAGGCACACCGCAGGGTGGTATATCATCTCAGAATTCTAATGAAATCGTACAGTCCAATACACCGGAGCCTGTAAAACCGGAACCACCCAAAAAACCAACACCGCAGGGGGTAGTCACCAATCCGGTAAAGCCTCCCGAATACAAGCCGGAGGATACCACCGTAAGCAAGCCATCAGAACCCAAGGCTGGTGAAAAGAAAGACGGTCAGATATATGTGCCGGGATTTGGTTGGCAGAAAGAAACGGGAGGTCAGGGTACACAGGTAGGTTCAGATGGTGACATTAATAAACCGGTGGGGTCAATGGATTAGCCATCAAGCAATAAAATAAAAACATCTCAAGAAGCACAGCCGAAATGCTGTGTTTTTGCTATTCAAGGAGGTATTATGAAACGAAAAATTGGCATTCTGCTTGTGCTGGCCTTGATGTTGACCACTCTCTTTTCAACAACTGCGTATGCCGATGGGGATGGTAACATTGATCACGGTGGCGGCGATATAGGAAACGGTACGGGTGAAAGTTTTTGGAATCCCGGTGATGAAGGCGTTCGCGTTACCGTCATCAAAGCAAGTGATAAAACCTCTGTAACAGTTCCTATTGATTTTACAAATAAAGAACCAAACGACATACAAGCTCATTTTGGAAAGGTGTCAAAGGTAACATACAACAATGGCAGGTCATTAACACCAAGTCAACAGATATACGCATACAACAACCCAGACGTTGCAATCCCTAAAATAATAAGCACTGCTAATAGTAGCGCAAGCATTGAAGAAATTAAAAGATACTTTTGCTCCGAATACATGATCATGACCATTTCTGAAATTACAGGCTTTAACTATGAAATCCTGATCAATGGGGATTACAAAATTCTCTTGGAACCCATTGCATACCTTACCTTTAATGGTATAAAAATGGCAATGACCGCTACTGAAGCTGCTTTATACGATCAGCAGCTGAATGGCGGTCTTCAAAGCAAGATGGGATCGCTGACTCATAAGAACCTTCCTTTTGGGATGTTCCTCGAAACACCGGATCTTGGATATTCAGCATGGTCTGGTACTACAACAAACTCAGTGTCCAATACGGATATCATATCCTCCCTCGGTCTTGGCATCGTGCGGTTCAGTGAAGCCGATCCGCCGCCGGAGATAAGTGCCAATGACTACGAGTATAGAGTCAACACCGAGGTCATCACTGCAGTCACCGTTCGGGGAGGGCAGGCTGATCCCGATCATCCCGTATCGGTAACCTTCAACATCGACGGCAGAAACTATAGGGTAAACAATGTCTACTATCCAAATGGTGACAACCAGCTCGTGTGGGTGCGCTGGACAACACCATCCACCCCACAGACCATGACCATCACCGTCAGTGTGTCGGGGGGCGGTTCTCCAAATAAAAGTACCATAACCGCCAAGATTGTAGACCTGTCTCAAAACGATCCTCCCAACCCCACTGCCAACGACAGGAACGACTCCTACACTACGCTGAGTGTTCCAAACAACTCGCAGAAAACCTCGGTCTCATGGGGCGTATGGTCTGCATGGTGGCAGGAGCATTGGGTCTGGGTATCGGATTGGGAGTGGTATAGTGATGGAAATGGGGGAGGCTATTGGGTCGACAACGGCAGCTGGGAGGATCACGGTTGGTGGGAGTTCGACTGGAACCCTTATTCTGCAAGCCTGACCGCCTCTGTAAACACCAAGCCCGACGATAAGGTGCCCACCGCATCAAGCAATAATATGAAGTCCGGTTATGGCATCAACATCGACGTTACGGCCAATGTAAGCTCCAATCAGTCCTCCGCTGTGACAGGCGCTCAGACATCGGTGACCTACTTTCCGGAGTTTCAATACAAGGACTATTGGCGGCTTTTAGATAGAATCGGCAGCGGATACAGTGCAAGATTTGAGTTTAAGCAAAACAAATACTCGACCTATGACCGGCGTGTTCACTTTACCCCTGTGTGGTTCCCGGACGGCAGCTACACACCTTATACGTATTTAATCGACTGTTGGACACCTGCCGGGATGCTTTCTATAAACCTTACCGACGCAGTGACGATACAAGGAAGCTTATGGGATGACTGGCACATTGCGCCCGTCAAACCATAAAAATCAGAGAAAAGAAGAAGATCGCCTTGACGTCGGCGGTCTTTTTTGTTTTCTATATGAAAGGTGGAACTTACAGTGAAAAAAAGTAAGAAAATCCTGGTGGTATTCTGTCTCGCCCTTGTACTTGTAACGATGTTCTGCGTGGCAGCTTATGCTGCACCAACAGGGGATGTTGCCGGAGCAATTGAAAATACGTGGAATGACGCATCCTCGCAAATCAAAACCGTGGTTAACAAGGTCGTATTCCCCGCAATAGACCTCATTCTCGCCGTGTTCTTCTTCGCTAAATTGGGTACCGCTTATTTTGACTATAGGAAGCATGGACAGTTTGAGTGGGCGGCTCCGGCCATCCTTTTCGCCTGCCTTGTGTTTACCTTGACGGCTCCGGTCTACATCTGGACAATTCTTGGCATGTAAAGCGTGGATGGGCGATGGATTGCTTATCGTTTGGCTTTTGGATATACTATAATTGGAAAATCTATTCTATGTTGATTGTAAAAGTGCCGGAAAAGGAGGGGGCTCTATGGATTTACAAATAAGACGCGAACTGGATATGATTTCTAAAACGATAGCAGACACGGTGTCGGTCAATACAATCTATCTGTTTGGTTCTTACGCATACGGCCAACCGCATCGGGATAGCGATTTTGACCTGTATGTAATCATCCCGGATGACTCTATGCGTCCGCTGGAGGCAATGCAAACCATTGGGCACGCCCTGTACCATGTAAAGAAACGGCCTGCGGATATCCTTGTGGGCACCCAAAGCAATTTTGAACAGCGCAAAACATTACCCACGATTGAGCGCACGATATTTAGAAACGGGGTGATTTTATATGGAGATCAGCAGCCTGTGCAGGCGATGGCTTGAATTTGCCGCCGATGATCTCACTGCGGCAAAGCATCTGTTATCCTTATATCCGTTTCGGTTGGAGATTATCTGTTATCATTGCGAGCAGTCTGCTGAAAAGATGTTGAAAGCATTTTTGCTGATGCACGATGAAGAAGCACCGCGCATTCATGATTTAGGCGAGCTATGCCGCCTATGTGCTTTAAAGGATAAGGGATTCGATGGAATTGCCGAGGATTGTAGCAGGCTGACTCCCTTCGGCGTTCGTGTGCGTTATCCTGAAGAAATCGAAGTAACAGAAGCGGATATGCATAAGGCAATAAAATCAGCGGAACACATCATGGATTTTATTACTCACGCTATGACTGAGGAGCAGCACGAAGCTCAGGAACAGGGGATGACAATGGAATAGCTACAATTCAAACTCAAACCTTTGCGTCAAATGAGAAGTCATTTGGCGCTTCTTTATTGAGGATGATATTTCAGAGACGATCCAGCAGTTTGAAGAGGATTATC